>NZ_JAVDSP010000002.1:0-845871 GCF_031455335.1 Herbaspirillum sp. 1173
TCGCTGTCATGAGCAGGATTGTGGTCTAAACATGGGTCAACTTAGGATGCAAATTTCCTGAGAAAGTGGGTCAGATTTCAATGCAATTCAACAATTTGGTTGCGGGGGCGGGATTTGTCCGTTATCTACCGTTCCGAATCAAGTAATCCCCTAGCGAGCATTATAGGAAATCGCCGATTTTCGGAGTTTATAAGCTAGCACCGATAATTACGCGAACAAAATCGGCGCAGGCTCTTTAAAAGTACATCTTCATACTGCAATAAGCACGCACTTTTGGTTGCAAAAAAACGACATTACAAACGAATACGTCAAAAATTAGTGCGACGGAATAGCTTGAGGGCGCTTGACTTCAAAAAAGTCAAGCGAAAAATGGATATACAACAGGAAATCTTTCGATCTCTTGTCTTGCATATCATGGCTGAGGTCTCGTATCCTGCAGCTATCTACTACAGCAATTAACTAGACCTAGTGCGTTTCTCATACTTGCACCTAGATGTAGTGGATCGAGAGGTCTCCGACGAACGGGGAGACCCGCTCGTCGGAGGCAAGGAAATCCTGCAACGCAAGACACCTTTTGGCTGGAAACCGAAGTGTGCGGCCGTACGGTCGCCGTGTCAACGCGAAAAAGCGGGATTTCAGGCTTCCAATTCTGCCGTTCATTTATATGGAATCCATTATGGACAACCTGAACCTTCGCGGCCAACCCGACCCCTCGCTAGTAAATCGTCACGAAAAATGGGAAGTTGACCATTTTTCAAACTATATGCTGATCAAACACGGATATGACAGCGCAAAAGTCCGCAGGATGCTGGCGTTAGCGCCGGGCAATCTGCGTAGCCGCGAGCACCTTGAGCAGTGGATCATTACCAACTGGCTGCTCTACATTTAAGTGGAATGAAAAAGGGCGCGAATGCGCCCTTTTTCTCTCGGCCCTGCTAACGTCGTCCATAACCCTTATGTGCAGGCAGCGCCAAAATTAGCTCCGCTGGATAGAGTTGCATGTAGCTCCGAGCAATCTCAGGATTTCCCACTTGGAGCCAGTCAGCCGCCTGCTCACCTGGAATGACAACTAGACTGCGCTTCTCATGCGTCGGCCGGTGAAATCGACTCATCAATGGATGACCGTCGGCCCTAACCGTGAGCTGGGTGAAAGATGTCTGCAACCTATCACCAGCGGTCGAGAAGCCAGTCATGGATTCAAGCACCTCGCCATCAGTCGCCCGGTAATTGACGCACATCGTCAATCTCCTGCTCTGCTAGCTGCCGCCCGCAGCTCATCGGACTCGTCAAGCTCTGTGTCAATTTCGGTCATCTCGCCTGCGCGGCGTCGCCACCCCAGTTCGTAGGCGTCGCGGACGATGTCTCGAAGGTCCGCGTAAGCATCAAGGGAGGAAGGGTCCCGCTCATCGGGGACGAACTGAGGCCACAACCCACTGCGTGTAAATTTTGATAGTGCCCTCGCCGCCAGAACCTCGGACAGGCCGTCGTAATTGAGATCCATTTTTCAGACCAAGTTAATTATTCTCACGTTATGACATATGTTAGGGGCCATTTTCAAGCTCATCCGGCAGGGCATCAAAACGGTGGCCCAGGCTCGACTTTGCCGAACGCCACCTGCCATGTTTGCCAATACGCAATAGGCGGACCATTGGTACCGCCTATGCGCTCAACTCCATAGATGACCATACCCCGCTCATCAAACCAGAGTATTTCCGGATTTAGGAGGCACAATAGCCTGCCTGGGAAGTAGCGCAGGTGTGCATCCAGTTCGTCGTTGAACCTCACAATTTCGGCAAGCGAGTGAAATTCGGCAAGCCGATCATGCACGCGCGAAATTTTCAGCTCGCCCACAACGGGTGCCACGCCGCGCCTTTCCGCCGGCGAGAGATTTACTCCAAGTTTCTTCAGGCAACGCACAGTCACCAGAACTCCCCTACGCGGCGGCCGGCAAAAGCCCGTTCCGTGCCCTGCCACTGTTGGCAGCAAATTTAAATCTTCTGCCTGGGGATGCGGCTCCATCTGATCTTGAGTGAAGCTCATGAGGATCTTTCCGATACTGTATTTATATACAGTATTTTAAGCGCGATACCGGGTGCTTTCCAAGCTCAACCGCAGCGACAGTGCGTTCCTGGATCCTACGCGTCCGACGGCCCCCCGCCTGTGAGGATTAAGGACTTTCCTGATACCGACAGCGCTTCCTGCCACATACACTCAAATCCTCACACGAGTGCCGACACCTGTCGTGACCGTGTGATTTTTGGAAGGTTAGGATATGAGTAATGAAGTTGCCTCAAACACCATTTTGGTGGTCGAGGACAGGGTGGATGTCCGACTGCTACTGGCCGACGTGTTCGCGGGAGAAGGATATCGAGTGCTGATCGCCGGCAATGGTCGAGAAGCGCTGAGAACATTAGAGCATCAAAGCGTGAACGTCATCCTCACGGATTTACGGATGCCCCTCATGGATGGGGTGAGGTTTGCACGGGCAGTAAGAGCGGATGAGCAACTGAGACACATACCCATCATTCTGTTGAGCGCCACACCGATGAACGAGACTTGGAGGTCACTCGGCATTTTCGATGCTTTTCTGTGGAAGCCAACACTACTAGAAGAGATCATTGCTGCAGTTCAACACGTGCAGCAAAATGGCGCAGCCGGTTCCAGTCTGGTCGGCGTCTCACGAAAAACATCGAGCGCAGAAATATAAAGAACTTAAGCCAACCGGAGTCGTGAATCACCCAACCGGCAGGAATCCGCCGAACAGAGCCCGACGTCAGCAAATCCGAGCAAAAAAAGCCCGCATTGCCATGAGAAGGGGAGGCAATGCGGGCTGAATTCCAGTGACTACTGGATGGGGAAAGCCGACGGGAATACCACCGTCGGCGCCGGCACTATAGCAAAGATCAGGTTTTTTTGCCCGGATGCAACAACGTCTCCCGGGCATCTATATGGAATGCTCGGGCTATGCGTCATGGCGGGGGCATGCCGTTTTCTCGGATAAACGCCTGCGCCGCGCGTGCAGCGGCGGCGGCCTCCTCCGCCTGCTCAATCAGCGATTTAACAGCTCTGTCCAACTCTGACGAAAGTATCCGGCCGGGGGCATTTGCTGCATTGCTGCCGCCGGTGCCACCGGCCTGGGCGGGTCCGGGAGTGAACCCATCGCACCAGGCTGCACCGAGGCGCAGCCGTTCAGAATTGCGCAGATCAGAGCGTACTTTAGCCATTTCATCATCGTGACCTTTCTGGATCTGGGCCGCCTTGAGCGCCTGCTCGGCACCGGTGGCCCGGTTTTGTTCGCGCCGAACTTCTAGCGCTGCTTCGGCGGCGGCCGCCTGTTGCTTCACCTGAGCATCCCACTTCGCCTGCACGCGCCCGGCCCCGTGGATCTCGCAGCCAAGGCACAGCGCCACCAGGGCCAAGATCCAGCAGCACCAGGACGGGACGATGCGCAGCATTCCAAGGGCGGCCATCATGACAGCACCTGCTTCGCGTTTTTGTACAGGACAAGCCGCGTGGCGTAGTCCACCGAATCGCCCACGGCGGCGCTCTTCCGGCCAATGTTGATGATGTCGCAGACCCCGTCGAAGTCGCCGGCATCGGCATATTCACTCAGGTCATTGGCGTGCCAGAAAAAGGCTGCGGCGCGGGCGGATCCATCTGGCTGCTCCAACAGCTCAGGGTGCACGGCGCAATCAATACCGAGAGCCATCATCAGGGCTATATAATTCGTCTTGCCGGTGGTCTGCAGCAGGCCACGGCCGCGATACAAGAACCCCTCTCCGCTCGCCTCATCCCCGTTGCCCATGCGGTTGCAGTACACTGCGTTCCCCATGTGCTCGGGATTGCGAGCCAGCTCGGCCGCGCGCGACACCAGTGAGCGCCAGCGCGAACCTGCCGGCGAGGCATTCCCAATCTGGCGAATGCGCTCTGCACTGTAATTAAGGTTCTCGACCAAGGCGGACAGCTGGCCAGACTCGGCACCGACGTTGGCCAGGAACATGCTCTGGCGCTGAACGCTGTCGATGCCGAACTCCCGCATGGCCGCGTTGAGGGGCTCTAAAAACAACGATGCCCGCGTGGAAGCGGGCATGATGCGTTGGAGCTGGGCAAGCGTGAGAATCATTTTGGTTCTCCTGTATCGGTTGCACGACGGTTGCGGTAGATCCACCCACCGGCCAGCAGACCGGCCACCCCGACGTTCGAGATCACCTCGGCCGGCTGCGGGCTGATATAGCCATACAGGGGCCCTGTGATCACTCCAAACGCCCCCAACGCCGAAATGACGTACCACGCACGCACCAGATGATTGCTGCGGTGGTTCATACGGTTCAGCGCGAAGACGCAATGGAGGAAGAGCGCGAGGCTGGCCAACAAGTTGACGACCAGCAGATAGTCGGTTGCGAGCAGGATCTTGATCATTTGGATGGCTCCTGGTTGATGTTGCCCCCTCCGAATTTCGTACGTATCCACCCCAGTGCCAACGGAATCACGGTCTGCGAACTCGCGCCGATCACAAAGCCACTACACAGTCTGGTGGCCTCCGAGTACTTCCCGGACCAGGCAAACACGTCGGACTGGATGGCCCAGGCGTGCAGCATCGGCCCGACGTAACCGCCCATGAGCGCGCTGGTGATCAGGATCATTACTGCACGTGGGCGGGAGACCGGCGGCAGGCTGGAGAGCATGGCCAGACCACCGGCCAGCCCTGCCAGCAGCATCTCGTACTGCAGTCCCAGGAATGACCCTGTAATGGTGATGGTGCCGACGGCAAAGGCCCCCGAGCCGGCACCGATCACTGCCCCTGTTGTTGGTTCTGGCATTTATGTCCCCGAAAAAAAGAAAACCCGCTCTAGGCGGGGCTTAGCATTTGCGTGAATTGGAGGATTCTATTAGGAAGTCCGAACCGGCTCGGGCAGATAGATCTGCGACCATTCCGGCAGCGAATCGAACCACGCGACATAGCGCGGGTCATTGACCGCGACCTCACCTTGATAGGGGACCGACTCCACTGGCTGCGGCCCGCCGATACCTCCATTGATGACAGTCTCCGTTTCATCGGAGAAGCTTACAAACACAGTTTCCATTTCATTCCTTTCAAATTTCGTAAGAAGAGATCGCCAGGGTGAAGGACGGGCTCCCAGAGGAAACCGACGTTGCATAGAACAATGTCTGGGCAGTCTGCAGATCCAGGAAGAATGGAATGTTGATCGGCTGGCCATTCGTCGTGATCACTCCGGCTGTCTTCATACCGCCGACCCCAGCTGCCGACGCAGCGACGGACATCGAGATATTGGCTGCAACAGAGTTCGTATACTCGCAATAGCCGCCAACGCGGCGAGCGTTAAGCGGCACCGCCGACGCAATAATCAACGAAATGAAGCTTGCGCTGAGAGTCCCGCTGGCAATCAGCGGGGCAACGGCGACGCGCGTCAAATTGCGGTCTACGACATTGCACAGCACGAACTGGCCAGAAGCGTTCGTCGGCACCACCGCCAACAGCGAAGATGCGATGAAGCCGGCCGGCATGTTCACCCCGCCATACACCTCGGAGGCCTTTGCACCGGTAGCATTTCTGCCCAGCAGCGCGCGAGTATTGGTCGCCGGATTGAAAATTGCGTAAATGGCCACGTAGCCATTCAGAGGGGCCGCGCCTGTATCCATCCCGCCGGCACCCACCGTCGCCAGGTTGATCGAAGCGTTAAGAGCGCCCAGGCAGAAACGCAGACCACTCAATGCCGACTCGACCACCACTTCATCTGCAGTAAAGTTCGCCGTCGTTCCTACTGCAATATTTGCATTCAGGTTTCTGGCAGAACCCACGACACCGCTAAACATGGCCTTCAGCGCCGTCATGAGCTGCGTATAGGCGCTCCCGTCCGGCACGCCACCAGACGACTCGACGACATTGGCCACCTCCTCCTGCAGATGGTCAAACCAGTCCGCCTCCAGATCGGTGGAGGCCAGACCGGTAACCGCATTACCATTTGTGAAGCCAGGCTTACCGGCCCCAAACTTGTCGACCACCTTCGTAGCCGTGGAAATTCTCTTCATGCTGCAGCTCCATATGAGATGTACAAAACGGTATGCGCGGGCCGGTAGCGCGCAAGAATGCAGGCCAGCGACGAATCGCCCCACCGACGAATCGGCACGTTGCAGGGACTGGTCGCAGTCATGTTGCGAACGGTGACGCTACTGGGAACGTTGATACGCCAGGCGTACCGCCACCCGCCCTGATTGAGCGCAGCATTGCACTTCGAATTTGCCCGGAACGGTCGAAATTCACTGATCGTGCAACCTGCATAGCCCAGCACGTCCAGCAGGTTGATGAAGAAGCTCACCGACTGACCGCCCTGCCAGGCCAACTTCTGATGTAGCCGTTGCCGTCTCTCGTCAGGGGTAGGCGCGAGATCCATGCATTCATCCGGCAGGCCTGCCACACGCTCCCAATCGGATAGCATCTCGGAGGTTGTCCGAGGATCTGCCTCCTCGATCAGCTGGTCGGCCCGCCCGTCAACCCTGGCTAATTCATCCGCCTTGGCCAAGAGCAGCTTGGCCAGGTCGGTATCAAGGTCACGCGGCCAGATTGCACCAGGTGGCAGCAGCTCCAAGAGCTGCGCCTGATACTGTTCAGCGGTTAGGGCCATGTGATCGCCCCCATGGTGCTGATGCTGCCGACCGGGTTGACAACATCGGCCGCCGGCGAAGCCATCACATAGTCCTCTTCGGCTGCAGCCGAGCTAATTGCGGCCCGCATGTGCGACAGCTTGATGGTGCCGCCGGGGATCGCCTTCCGACGCAGGAGGTCAGCCAGTTCGGCCCGGACCGCCTCCCGCGTTGCCGGCGTGTTCGGACTCAACTGAGTGAACTGGAAATTGATCGGTGCAGCTGTTGGCGGTACCACATACAGCTCCGCCGTGACCGGCTTCTTCGCCTCCAGATAGGCCTTCACTAACGCCACCGCTGCAGCGTCAGGGATCGGCACCGCATCGTTGTCCCGCATGAAGCGCACGGTCACCGTTCCCGCGCCCATCTCGTTCGGGTAGACCCATGCCCTGGTCACACCCGCGACCTCCAGCGCCCAGGCCTCATAGTCCGATTTCGTCCCGCCGTTCGGCGGCTCTTGGATGCGCTCCAGCAAGCGAACTCGCCAAGCATCGACAGTCTCCTGTTCGGTGCCATCCGTGATGCCGGCAGGTCCCACTGTCATGCTGCTATCCAGGCCATCGATGGGCGTTACCAGGTTGAGCGCCATACCGGCAGCCGCATTGCCGGCCGTCCCAGCTACCACGGCAACTAGCGGGAGCGCCCCGGCACCGATCGCCAGATTCGTCGAAGCGGAGGTCTTGTACTGCACACCGTCCTGGCGCTGAATCAGCGTCCCAGCATCCACCGTCAAGGCCGCGAAGGCATTCACCGAGGCGAAGCCGGCGGACGGGGTAGAACCTTTCCTCGGCACCTTCCAAATACTGGCGTAACGCGCCAGGTGATCTTCATCGCACCGGTCGATCATCAGCTGATCCGCGAGCCAGTCGAGGTGGCCATGCAGCCCATCGACCGCACCGGATTGCACCACGGCCAGCACATTGAGCGTGGCCACCGAGAGCCGCGCCTCGGCGCCGGTGAGCCGACCATTGATATCGGCGAGCGCTCGGGCCACCAGCTCCTTCAGAGTTGGCCTCTCAAATGCCATTACATCCTCCCTTGATTGATATTCGACCAGGCGAAGTCGAAGCGGTATCTGGCGGGCGCCGTCTTCGGCCGCGTGACCGTGACGCCGAGTCCAAGCCAGCCCTGCCGAACGATCTGCACATCGACCTGGACAGAATCAACGACACCATCCTGGACGAGCCAGAGCAGTGCCTCCTGCCCGTATTCCCTCGCCTTCGCCACCACCTCGGCCAGCTGCTTTTCCCGCGCCAGCAGCCATAGGCGGGAGCCAATGCGCCGACCCTCACCAGCACCGCCGAGGGCATCGCCCCACCAGCCGCGCTTCGAGGAGCTGGCGTCAGGCAAAGGGTCGTCGTCCTCCGCACGCCGGTCGCTGAAGAGCGAGATCAGGATTGCCGTCTTGATGTCGTGATCCGTGGCCAGGTCGCCGTTCAGTACAGCAATGTCGCCGCGGTGATTGGCGGCGTCCCAAAAGATCTCGATGTCCATTACATTTGGCCTTGATCCTTCCCGACCCGACCACCTTCCGGATTACTGTGGTCATGGGCGTTATAGATGGCACGCATCGCAGCCATTTTCTTGTTGCCGTGGTCGCTGATATCGCCGTCTGCAGAGATGTTGCCTGCCACCTGGAGGTCTCCGGACATCTTGACCAGCGGCGTGGTCATATCCACCTCGGGCGTGTTCTGGATGGTGATGGGCTTGCCACCGCCATCAATCACGATCCCGTTGCGAGTGAGATGGACCTTCTGGCCCTGATCGTCATAGATCGCCATCTCCCCGTCCTGCAGGCCGCGCAGACGGAACCGACGATCATCCACCGCGACGATCACCGAGTGGTCGCGATTTCCCCCGATGAAGGTGGATAGAAACTCGGCGCCGGCCTTCGGCACCGAGGTGAAGCCATACTGCTGCACGCGCTCCATCTGGTCGTAATCCTCGCCATCCATCAGCTTGCCGCGAATCACCTGAATCGCGCCGGCATCGTTGACCTTGCTGACAATGCCTCGGCCCAGCATGAGATTGATCTTTCCCCTCATGTCAGCGGTTGCCTCTCTAATTGCTGCAAAGATGTCCATCATTTCTCCAACACGTTGAACCGGTTTTTCGCCACACCACCGGCAGGATCCGGGATCTCCGGCAACTGGTCGAAGGCGTTGCGCGAGAGCAGCTGCAGCACCGTTGTCGAGCCGCCCTCATCGAGCTTGAAGTTCGCCGAGGAGATCAGCCACCAATCATCCAGACGCATCCACGGGCACTGGATCCGAACCATCTTGTTGATCTCCCATAGCTCGCCTGTGACCTCCTCACGCCAGCCCTGCACTGTCACCGTGACCTTCCTGGCCTTCGCTTCCCGATTGGACGCCTCCCACTCGGCCCGCTTCTGGCACCGCGCTGCATCGGCCTGCGTCTCGGCCACCACGATCAGCGGCCGATAGCGACCAATCTGGCTGTTTCCAGTCTTGCTGGACGGCGCCCGCTTCACGGCACCCTTGGGCGCAGCGTGCACCACGTCGAAGCGATCAGCGCCTGGCGCCCCTACCTGGCCCTGCACTGTGATCTCACTGAAGAGCGCCGCGTGGCTGTTCTCGAACGAGGCCTGCAGGATGTTCTTGCCGTGCTGCAGGACGGTTTCGCATTCGCCGCCCAGCCCGGCGCGCGTGATGACCAGGCCGCCTTCGCGGTCAGATACGAACAGCACGCCCTCGGTCCGAGCCAGCTTATCCAGTGTCCGGAAGACCGTCTCTCCGGCCTGGCAAGCTTGGCGCGGCACCTTGCCGCTCACCCTGGTCTTCTTGGGCGGCGTGCCATTCTTGCCGGCCTTCTTCTGCTTGGTACTCAGGCGCTTACCGCTCACCGTCTCGTCGAAGATCGTGATACCGAAGGGCTTGCAGAGCGCCTCGGCGATCTGCTCCAGCGTCTGCCCAGCGAAGGCCGTTGTCGGCGCAGAGCAATCCACCAGGTCGCCGGCCTTGTCCCTGCCGGTCACCTTGATTTCATGGCTGCCCTGGTCATACGTCACCGACACGACATCGACGTAACCCGTGATCACCACGTCGTCTCCGATCAGGATCTCGCAGAGCTCGCCGGGAGCGATCACCCAGTCCACAGGATGCTCGGGCCAGCGCTCAGTAAGCGCCAGCTCGAAGTTGCCGGCCAGTTGCTCGATGCTGGTCCGCACGTTGATGCCCTTCCAGCCGCCATAGATCTGGCCGCCGACCCGCAAGGTCAGCAAATTGGAATCCACCATCGTCACTCCGATACAAATTGAAGGGGACGCCCGGCCGGCACGAAGCCCGGATGCGCGACGGAGTTGCGGCTGACCAGGTCATCCGCTCTTCCCTGCGCATACCAGCCATACCCGTAGAAGTCATGCGCCAGCACCACGGCCGGACGGACCTGCTGCTGCGTCACCGACACCAGGCTCGGCAGCGCGACCGTGTTGCTGGCCAGGTGCTGCAGTGCCACTGTGCGTAGCTGCACCACCGCCTGGCTGGTGGACTGGCTGACCTTGTCCGAGAAGAGGATGGCGTCTGCCCGCTGGACAATCTCCGAGCGCAGCGCCTGCGCCTCCACCGTCGTGGCTGGCTGCGTTGTCGCCAGCTCGTAGATGCGGTTGGACGTCGCACCACCGCGCACCAGCTCACTGAAGGCCATCTGATTGTCCACCACCGCGATCCGAGATGCCGTTGTCGCGTTGACTGCAGAGGCGGATGACGCCAGCCCTTCGGAGAAGTTGAAGAAGGAGAGCCAGCGCTGCGCGCCGCCAATGAGCCCTAGCACCCCCTTCGCCAACGACAGCGGTGCATCTAGACTGCTGCGCAAGTTCTCCGGCAACAGAGAGGTGAGCACCGATGTGGGATCCGCCCGGATCCAGTCCAATGCACCGAGATCGACATCCGGCAGCGCCATGAGGCCGTCGACCTGACCCTGGGCATCGTCGACAGCGAAATCCGGCAGCCCGTCCACCGAAAAGTTATCGGCGAAGTCCTTCTCGAAGGACGCATTGCACACGCCGACCTGCTCGGAGAGCTTGGCCTCGGTATCAACCGAAGTCTTCGGCTCTTCCTGCTTACCGGCCTCCAGGAATGTGATCGAGAACTTCGCCATCCCGCCTTCGCGCGACGACTCCGTAATCTGCACCTCACCGAACACGGTCACCGAGACCGTGCCGTAGTACGGATGCACCAGCTGGCCTGGGCCAGCCTTCTCGATCGCAGCAATCAGGGCATCGCGCGGGACCATGTAGTCGTTGTCGCCCGCCGGGTCGCCCAGCACGAAGGCATCGACCTTATACTCACGTGCCCGCCGCCCCATGTCTTCCGCATAGGGAATGTCGCGCTGGGGATATTCGTGCCGCGCAATGCGGCGGCCGGCGCTCAGGCTGGATCCGTCGACGTTGAACTTCGCGCCTCGGAAACTCGCCTGGCGCAAGTTATCTCGCCATGCCATGTGATTTCTCCCTTACATCATCATGGCCAGGCCGGCCGTGACATCGATATCCATCGCGTTGCCGGCACGCTTGAGCTCGGTCACCTTCGCCGGCGCGCCTTCCAGCTGGATCTTGAGCGTGCCGCCCACCTCCGTCTTGCCGGCGCTGGCGGCTTGGGCGGCCGTGATGTTGCTGGCCCGGTCGGTGGCAAAGGTGAACTTGAAGTCCTTCATGGCGTCCGGCATCAATCGGTCAGGCAAGATCGTCTTCAGAATCCCCAGGATGCCGTTGGCCAGCGCTTGCCATCCCTCCAGCCACACTTGGATGATTCCGCTGAAGAAGTTGACATCGAAGACGCTCTTGATCCGGTCCCATGCGCCGCTGACGTAGGAAACGATGTTGTCCCAGTTCTTGTAGATGATCACGCCGAAGGCAACCACACCCGCGATCATCAGGCCGATTGGGTTGGCGAGCATCACGCCCCACAGCGCCTGCAACCCGCTCAACGCCGCCGGCAACATCGTCCAAGCAAAGACGCTCAGCTTCACCGCAGCCACTCCGAGCGCCCAGCCCAACTGCCCGAACGCCAGGAGGACAGGCGACATCAGCCCACTCAGCAGCATCAGCGTGGATACTGTCGGCCCGAAGGCGCTATTCATAGCCTTGAAGACAGACCCGACCTTCTGCGCGACTTGCCAGAGACCCTGGAAGAGCTGCACGCCGATATCGATGATCGCCGGCAGCTTTTCCAGGAAGGCGTCGAATTTGCTCTCAATCAGGCCACGGTTGGCCACCGTCCATTTCTGGATGTTCTCAAACATGGGCTGGATCTTCTCGGCCAGCTTCAGACCGAGGAAATTCTTGATGCCCTCGAAAGTACCCTGCAGGCGCTTCCACATCTTGTCGAAGGAATCGGCTTGCTGCAGCTGGTCGTCGGTGAAGATCCGGCCGTCTGCAGTCATCTGCTCATACTTCTCGCGGATCCCGTCAGCACCACGGTTCATGGTGCCCATCATGATCTCGCCGGACTTACCCATCAGCTCCAGCAGGACCGCCTGCTTGGCAATGTCCTTGTTAGAGCCCTTGAAGGCATCGGCCATGCGCTCGATCACCTCTTCGGGCTTCATTCCCTTCAGCTGCGCCATCGAGATCCCGACACCAGCAAAGGCTTGCTGCTGTTCCTTCCCGCCGGCCAGCGCCAGGCCCATCGCCTTCTTCAGCTTACCCATCGCGGAGGCAGCGTCTTCCATCGTGCCGCCGTCTTCCTTCACCAGCTCGCCGAACACCTGCAGGCGCTGGGCGTTGATCTGATATTTCTCGGCCAGGTCGCCGACGCTGTCAGCGGCTTCGGCCGCTGCGACCCCGAAGTGAAGGATTTCCCCCACGGTGCCGGCATACACTCCGCCAATCCCTACCGTCGCCACACCCAGGCCGACGAGGGACTTTGAAAGCGCACCGACCGCCGATTTCACCTTGCCCAGGCCGGTAGCGTCGTACAGCTTGCCAAAGGCCGAATGCAGATCACCAGCTGGCTTGATCATGCCCTCCAGCTTGGCGCCGATCTCATTGAGGGTGGTCGAGGCCTTGTCGATGGCCGAGATCACCAGCTCCGTTTTTGTCTGTTGTGTTCCCATTCGATTCTCTCGGGCAAAAGAAAAGCCCCGCCGGGTTTCCCAGGCGGGGCTTGTCAGTGTTGCGTTACGTCAGGAGAAGAGGATACCGAAGAGGCCAATCACAAAGCGCAGACCGATCCAGGCGATACTGGCTACCAAGATCAGCCCTAGCACTGCAGGAATCAGCCCGATAGCACCGGCACCGAATGCCAGCAGGCCGACCATACCTGTCATGCGACCGGGCACTTCCTTCTTAGATTGGGCGGGTTTTTCCATCGGCCCATTCTAACAGAATGCCCTGACCGTCAAGACGAACCCTGCAGCCGCTGTTGCGCCTTGATGACCTCACTGGCCTCATTGGCCCAGAAGTCCAACTCCCAGCTATCCATCTCCCACATCTCACTCGGCGGAAAGTGGTAAAAGTGCGCGATCAGGCCGATGGCGTCACGCCAGTGCCACGTACCAAAAAAGGCGCCACCTTCCCCACCAGCTCGATCACATCGACCGCGTCCAGCTCGTCCAGCGTATCGGCCGGCAAGCCGTTCATCTCCGCGATGAACTTCAGCGCGCCACCGAACTTCCCGTCCGAGGTCTTCGGATCAACGCCCTTCATCTCTTTCGCCTTCAGGCGGCGCAGTTTCAGGAAGGTGATATCGGAACCGTCCGCCGCCTTGATCGGGAACGCCAGTTCGTAGCGATCTTCCAGTACGGCCAGGATACCGGCGACCGGGATCGGCGCGGTCCCATCGCCCACCGGCGCCGATGCCGGCGTGCCCATGGAAGGCCGCAGTGTGGGCGATGGTGCAGACGTCTGCACAGGGCCGGCGGTCGGTCCGTTCGGTTGGCTCTCGTAGAATTGATCGTAGCTCATGCTTGCTCCACCGGTGCGCCGATGAATTTGAGCGATGCCTTACCATCGCCCGCCTGGGGACTGATCGGCGATTCCAGACCAGCACCGCGCTGGATGAACTGCTGCCCGGAATCGCATTCGAAGACGATCGAGCCATTGGTCATGGCGTTCAGGCCCACGATATCCGTATCAGCGTTCACCGCGATATCGCACTCGATTTCGGAATGCACCGGCGTCTCCGTCCAGCCGAGGAAGCCGTGGTCGCCCACGACCGGTTTGCGGCTGACGCCGCCCGGATTGAGCTTCGCCGTGCCAGGCAGGCTGGCGATGCTCGCTCCGTTGACGCGAATGAAAGCGCGCCCAAAAAATTGAGATGGCATATAAGCCTCCTGTTAAAGACGGAACTGGACCTGTGCTGCGAACACCCGGAACTGGTTGACCAGGTCAGGCGGCAGACGCACGTCCACTCTGTTGCGATCGTTCTTGTTGCGGAGCACCAGCAGATCCGCCTTGAACTGTTCAATGTTCTCCATCAGGCCGGCGTCAACCCAGTCCAGACCCAGGGCGATCAACTCTGCCTTGATGTCCTTCGGCGCGGCAACCGCCTGACCCGGTGCCACCGGCGTGGTGTCGTCCACCAGCTTGTGACGCGGGAAGCGTTGGGCGATACGCGCGCGCACCTGATACCGCATCAGCGACAGGGTGTACATGGTCTCGATGTCGCGATAGCTCGGATCCACCGTACCGGATGCATTGGTCTTGTAGTTCGTCACCGCACGCTCGATCACCACGTTGCCGCCGTTGTCCACCACCGTCGTCGCACCGCCATAGGACAAGATGTTGTTGCGTTCGGAGCGCAGCCACCGCTTCGCGGCCGGTGCCGGCAGACGTGTGGGCAGGACCAGCGTCTGCAGCGGACGGGCCGGGTCAATCGCCAAGTAGTACGCCGAGACGGCACCGGCCAGCACCGCCTTCTCCCACACCGGACCAGGCTCACCACCGGTTTCGCAGGTCCACAGCGTAATGTGCGGATTGTTGCGCGCCGCCAAGAGCGTGTTGAGCGATCCCACGGTGCCACGCACAGCCGAATGGCAATGCCCATCGTTCTGGTACAGCGGCCCCCAGCGGTTGTTCGCCTCGGTTTCCATCAGCCCCAGGTTCGCCGCATCATTGAACGGCATGATGATGGTGTTGTATTGCACCGCGCCGATGTTGGCCAGAGCGGTTGCAATACTCGGATCAGCCGTACCACCGTTCATCTGAACGATGGCCACGCCCAGGCCTGCCGGCGTCGCCTCGGACATCGGGTAGTAGTTCAACTGCATCATCAGATCGTTCGTCAGCGCGCCCTTGTGGCGAGCGGTGACGGTCACCACGCCGCCAGCGCTGGCAGCGGTCACGACAAGATCCGGCTTGGCGTTGATGGCTGCAGCCAGGGCAGCGGCGATGACAGCAACGGTATCGGTCGTGGCCACCGCGACCTGCACGACATCTTCACCGATATACAGATTCAGCGTCCCGGCCTGCGTCGCGGCACCGGTGATCGTGATGGTGCCGGTGGCCGCCGTGCCCGCGCCGTTGTCCGGGACCGGGACGATCCAGGTCTCGATCGTGTCGGTCACGTCGAAAAGCGAGGCGATCATCGCAGCGCCAATCGAACCACGACCGAAGGCAGCGATCCCCGCTGTCTTGCCGCTCACTTGCAGGGGGACGTTGGCGGCGCCAGTGCCGGTCGCCAGCGACTGGCCGATCAGCAGGATACGCTGCGGCATGTTCACCGGCGCGTTGATCGCCTTGCTGTTGTCGAATTCGACGTATTGACCTGGCGTGAGCAGATCAACCGGGATCTGATTGAAGGAAATGGAACCGTCGCTCATTGCTCACCTCCATCAGCTGCAACACCACCAGCTTCACCTGCTGCCTGCGGCTCGGTGCTGACATCGCCATCGGCGAGTCGGCGGATCCAGAAAGCATCGTTCTCATTGACCTCCGTCTCGTCCGCGATCTCGCGGTGCGTCACGGGGTCGCGAACGGTCCTCCCTGGTACGGGATAGATCTTCATTGCGTTGCTCCTATTGTGGGAAATTGATTGTTGCGGAGGCGTCAACCTGACCGTCCGGCCCGACCGGCAATGGTGGATCATTGCGCGGCGAGGCCATGTCGATCTGGACAGTCACATTCTGGAGGTCGTCACCTTCGATACTCGGCTGCCAGATGTAGACGCATTCATAGGTCATCGTGAGGAGCGCCGCTTCCAGATCGGCCGCGCTCTCGTAGTCCGGCTGACTGCCCTTGTACCGGAGCGACTGGCAGATGCCGCCGAGGTAAGGATCCGTGATCAATCGCTGCTCGACCACATCGGCCAGGTCGTCCAACTCATCGACTACAGCCTTACCGTTCAAGGCATACAGCTGCACGTAGACCTGCACCGTGCGCTGCTCCTGGTACTGGTCCGACAGATCTTCGGTGACCTCGGCACCGGTGATGATGTTGGCGAAGGGCAGATCCTCCGATCTGGCAGCACGGGTACGAGCCAAGAAGAGCTTCTCCAGCAGCGGATGCCCTGCCAGCTTCTCCTGCACAGCCAGCCGGATTTTCTTGCGGGTATGCATGTCAGGCCTCCGAGATCAGCACTTTCATCAGCTCACCGTCGTCGACCCGCCGGGGGATCTGTCGCACGCGGTAGCGCACGCTACCGACCTGGATGAAATCATCCTCATCCAAGCCTACCAGCTTGCCGGCGGGGTACGTCAGTTCCGCGACGTTGGCGACGATGAGGTGCTCGGCCAGCGCAAAGACATCCGGCGCATCAACAAGGCCCATGGTGGTCTGCTCCGCCCCGCCGCTGGGTACCCAAACCACGGGCTTACCCATATCGGCGAAGAAGACGTCCAGGTCTTCGACAAACACGGCTGCTTACTGCGCTTCGGCAGGCTTGACGGACGGGGCGGTGACCACACCCAGGCCGGCCAGTTGCTCGATGGTGGCCTTGTCCTTCTTCTCGTCCAGTTCGATGGTGGCACCGGCCGGGTAGATGGTGCCGTTATGCTCCAGCTGCCAGTTCACTTGCAGTTTCATGTTGACTCCTGTTCAGGGATAAAAAATTGGCCCGCCAAGGCGAGCCACAGTGTGGATCCAGGTGCGCCGCTTACGCGACGACGTTCTGGAAGAAGAAGGACAGGTCGGGAGCACTCACCACCTCGGTGACGCGCTCGCCAGCACGGGTCTTGTAGCCGCCTTCCAGGCCACCGAAATCCTTGCTGTAGATCGTGTCCGAGATGCGCTCCCCGAACTGCGGAGTGAAGCCCCAGGTGGTGGAGCGGCTCGCCTCGGTCGGCGTCTCGCGGTAGGTCAGCGCGCAGTGCTTGCCCCAAGCACGCTGGTAGCTTGCGGTCTGGCCCTTCTTCGCGGTGTTGACGAAGGCCTCGCCCACCTGGATTTCTTCCAGCTCCAGCGCATCGGCCAACTGCTGGCGCGAGACGCCACCGGACATGCCCCCCTTGCCGTTGACGTAGTCAATGGTCTTCGGGTGCAGGATCAGCTTGGTCCAGGCCGCGCGGCCGATGGTCATCACGTTCGGACGCATCACCGGACCATCCAGGGCGGTCAGCAGTGCGGTAATCGGATCCGAGTTGGCATAGTCCGACCATTGCGAGGTGCCCGACAGAGTCAGCTTGTTGACGTGGTTGGCGGGCGCGAACACGGTATTTGCCACGCGGACCTCGCGATCCAGCAGGATCAGCTTCATGACGAACTCGGCGGCGTTGGCGATGGGATCCACGCCATCGGGGGCATTCTTGATGTCCACCACCGGGACGACTTCATCCAGGCCGTATTCGAACACGCTGGCCGGGATCAGGTCACCGATCGACTCCACCTGGTTCGGAGCGCTCTTGCGGCCCACGCGGGTCTCGGGGACGGTGAACTGGTCCGCCATGTTCTGGCGCATGTACTTGAAGTCCTGGGCACCTACCGGCACGCGCGGCATGACCGAGTCGGCGATCAGCTTGGTGTTGCTGTAGGCAATGACGATGGCGCGAATGAGCGCCGGATTGATGGGAAACGGTGCTGCTGCACTCATGCTTTGCTCCTAGATTGGAATGGGAATGAAAGTTGAGATGAACCCTGGCCTATCAGCCCTGGATCATCTCAGCGCCGACGTACACGCTGCCGATGTCGCCCAGGACGCCCGAAACCTCGGCATAGCCGATGATGCGGACGTTGTTACCGGCGGCTGGCGCGGCGGCAATGGCGCGGCCGACCGCATCCGAGGTCAACGGCTGGCCACGGGTAACAGCGCCGCCGTATTCGATCTCGGCCGGGCCGCTGCGCACGATGTCAACGCGGTCGCCCACAGCGTAGGTAAAGCCTTCAGTCACGCCGATGATCAGATCGGTGGCGGCCGCTGCCTGCTTCACGGAGCCATCGGTGGCGCCGAAGCAAACGATGCGGAACTTGGCCAGTGCGGTTTCGGCTGTGTAGTTGAGAATGGCATTCGGGACGCGCATGTCTTTTCCTTTTCGATTGGGTTGATGGAGAGACCGCCAGCCGCTTAGGCAGAAGTCAGCTCGTTGCTGGCGCGGGCTGCGGCCTGGGCGTAGGAGATACGGCGGCCGGCGGCGTGCTCCGCTGTCACGATCTCCTGCGCGCGCGCTGCGATCGCGACGTCGGTCGGCTTCTTGGCCGAAGTCGCCTGCGGATCGTCGGTCGGTTTCACAGGAGCAGGTGCATCGCTTTTCAGATTGGTCGCCATCGCGGCCAGCTTCGTCTTCTCAGCGCCCAGCACCTGGGCGGCGGCCTGGTCAGGAGTGGTCTTGCCGTCAGCCTTCAGGGTCGTGATCAGGGCTTCATGGCCCGGCATCGAGTGCGCCTCGATGCCGAGGATGCGCTGGCGCTCGCTGGTGGCACCCTCGGCCATGAAATCGGTACGCAGCTGCGCATACAAGGGGGCGTGATCGCGCTCGAGCGCTTCACGGGTCAGAACGGTTGCAACGGGATCGGGCATTTCATTTTCCTCATGGATAGGGGCGTGGCTCGTCGCAGCACCGGCGCTGGCCACAGTTGGAGAAGTACCGCCGCCCAGCGCACCACCGGCACCGGCTGCAGTATTGGATTTCGCCGCGATTTGAGCGACGCGACGCGCTGAAAACTGGTTTGGATCGGCCGCCATCTGCTGCACGATGGCGTCCACTGTGGCCATGCCATCGACCAGGCCGGCGTCAACCGCCTGCTGCCCGATGAACACGCGGCCATCGGCCATGTGCTGCACCACATCCTCGGCGGTGGCTCCCCGATGGTCGGCAACCGCATCCACAAAGACCGAGTAGATGTGATCCACCTGGTCCTGCAGGTATTGCTTGCCTTCGGCCGTCAGCGGGGCCACGCTGGAAGCGATCCGCTTATAACGGCCGGCCGTGATCTCTGTGGCCTGGCCAGCATTCGCACGCGGGCTGTAGTCATGGGTCATCACCACGCCGATGCTGCCGACGTTGACGGTCGGCCCGCTGATGTAGACGGCGTTGGCCGCAGAGCCGAACCAATACGCAGCGCTGGCCAGCGTGCCCTCGGAGACGGTGACGATCGGTTTCTCAGCCGACAGCTCGCGGATGGTGGCCGCCAATTCGGGCGTGCCCAGCACGCTGCCGCCAGGGGAGTCCACCGCCAACACCAGGCCGCTCACACGCGGGTCAGCGATGGCCGACTCGACCTGTTTGATGAGCAGCTGGGCCGAGGCGCCGCCGCTCACGCGGGTGAAGAGATTGGCCTTGGGCGCGATCACGCCGTCCACCGACAGGACCGCGACTCCGTTATCCCGGAGCTCGTAGTCCTGCTGCTCGCTCGACAGCGGCCGATTCAGGCGCGCTTCGATGGCCTCGATGTCGATCTTCTCGCCGCGCAGATGCGTGGCATAGATGCCCTGGATCTCGCTCAGCTTTTCCGGCTGAATCGCCCAGGGACTGGTGAGGATTTCGATCAGTTTCATGGCTTGGAAGTAAAAAGGGCCTCGCAATGCGAGGCCCGTCAGGGTTCAAGAATCAATCAGGATCCGGCGGGAAGTCGGGCGAAGGCGCGGTCGGCGCCGCGTCCAACAGGCCGCCTTCGCGGCGCATCCGCTGTTCCTTCACGCGCTGCTTGTGCTTGGTCTCCCAGTCGCCGCCGTCGTAGGCCGCCACTTCTTCCTCCAGCGTGGTCACGCCGATGTCGACACGCTTCTCGATGGCGCTGGCCTCCTTCAACGGGTCCAGGCTGCTGGGACCGTCGCCCAGCCACACCGCCTGGCACCAGGCACGGCGCAATCCGGCATCCGCAAAGAAGCCAGGCGCGCTGATGCGCCCGATGGCCACCGCTTCTGCGAGCCAGGTCTCATAGATCGGCTGGCAGAAGTTCGCAGCCAACCAGGCGCGCCGTACCCGGAAGAACTTCCAGGCGTCCAACATCGCTGCCCGCGCCGCGCTGTAGCTGGCGGTGTAGTGCTTGATCAGCACTTCGAACGGCAGCTCCAGGTTGACACCGATCTGGCGCAGGATGGCCATCACGAACGGATCGAACTGTGCATTCGGCCGCCCAGGATTGGCCGTGTTCACCTTCTCGCCCTTGGCCAGGTCAATAATCGCACCAGACGAGAGCGCCAGCTCCGGTGCTGGCTTCTCCTTTTCGTCACCATAGATCGGGGCTGGCTGATCCTGGTCCGCCTCATGTTCGATGAAGACCGTGAACATCCCCGAGATGACGGCCGCCATAATCTCGGCCTCGGTGTAGCGATCCAGCTGCTTGAGCGGCTCGATCACCGCCGCCAAATACGGCTCGCCACGGTGCTGGTCCGGCCGCAAGCGCTTGAACAGATGCACCACATTCCGGCGCCCGGTCTGCGAGCCACGCGCGGCGATCCGTGTGAAGGACGGCTTCTTCCCGATTCGCACACTGCCCGGATGCTGATCACAGAC
The DNA here is from genome assembly GCF_031455335.1 of Herbaspirillum sp. 1173. Classification (NCBI taxonomy): domain Bacteria; kingdom Pseudomonadati; phylum Pseudomonadota; class Betaproteobacteria; order Burkholderiales; family Oxalobacteraceae; genus Herbaspirillum; species Herbaspirillum sp. 1173. Next base: position 20,509 of record NZ_JAVDSP010000002.1, read on the forward strand.
ATGCACAGCAGCCATGGCGCCGAAGTCGTCCAGCTCGATTCCACCGAAGACGTTGCCCTTGCCGGCCAAGTCAGGTGGCGTCAGCACACGATCGCCCTCGATGACCTGCACCTTCGTCGCATAGAGGCAGTGTGCCACCTGATTCGAGGGCAGTACCCCGAATGCATCGCCGTTGATCAACGCCGAGCGGAAGGCAAGATCCTGCAGATCGTAGAAGTTCTGTGTGGCAGTCGAGTCGCACTCCAGCGGGTTCTCAGCCCAAAGCAGATACTCGCGGGTGACCGAGCGCTGCCACGCCTGCACTTGCTCTTCACTCATCCCGAGGGCCTCGCCATCAATGGCCGGCCGCATAGCCAGGCCGGTCCCAACGACGTTGGTCACGACGGTATTGATCGCGCCACCGGCCAGAGGGGCATTGCGGATCAGATCTCGCGAGTTCTCCCGAAGCGTTGCCAGATCCGGCAGCAGGTCTTCGTCGGCACTCTTGCCCGAGGTGAACCAGTTGCGAAAGCTCCGCCGGCTGCGATCCGCGCCCACATAGGATCCGGCGATCGCCATGTGTGCGCGTGCCTGCATCCGCCTCGTGCCGGCTACGGGATCGAAGTACGAAACGACCTTATCGATCATGTTGGGCGCCAGCGGCAACTTGCCTCGGGCGCTCATCGCGGCACACCATAGCTGATGTTCAGACTACGGCGGCGGCCGGAAGCAGCGGCCGAGAGCTGCGCCACCATGCCCTGCCAGTAGGTGATCTGCTCCTTGATCACGGCCGCATCGGCGCGGCGCAGTTTGCGCGTGCCGATGGTGTACTCCTGGTTCTGCGAGACAGCGAGGCTGGCGGCCAGCCATGCGGCCAGCTGCGCCTGGGCCTGATCCAGAGTGATACCAGACATATCGTTTCCTATCGTTCAATGCCGCGCGAGCGCACGCGCCGCCCGCCAGATGGCGGCGGCAACGGTGCAGACGTCTGCACCCGCGAGGGTGGATTGTTGATTTCTATCGACTCGGCAGGGCCGGACGATGCCATAGGTGCCGGTGGCGGTGACGCAAACATGTCAGCGACCGCCGGCTGGACAGCGGACTCCAGCCGCTCCCACATGCGCTCGGTATAGCGATGCAGGTCAAGCATGTGCGAGGAGAAGAGAGCCAGCACCGTGCAGTCCAGCACCTCATTGCGCAGGCGCATCTTTGCCCAGCGATATTGCTCGCCGGAGACCGTGCGCACCTTGACGCGCGCCTCCGCTGTCAGCTGGTGGTAAAACTCCGCCGGCAGATCCTGCGAGAAGTGCAGGCATCCCGGACCCGCCTGCGTCACATTCAACCGCCCGAAGATCAGATCCTTCGCCGTGTCGGTACCGACGAGCCAGAGCTTGATGCCGCTCTTGATTACCTTGCCCGCGTAGTTGACGTCCTGCAGCGACGAGCGGCCCTTGACCGGCCCGCCGAGGCGAGAGTCACCCTTGCTGGCAAAGCAGCGCCGGCCCTTGGCCTGTTGCATCCGCGCCCAGGCATAGGCCTGGTGCGTGAAGTGGCCACCGGTATCGATGGTGTATCCCTCGATGCCCAGCGTCCCGCCCGCCATGTGCTGAAACCGCGTCTCCATATAGAAGGAAAGCTTCTCCCAGTCAGCCGGTACAGCGGGGTTCGCTGCCAGGACCATGTAGTCAACGACCCACATCTCCTCGCCGCGTCCGACCGCCCATACGACCACTTCGAAGCGGTTGTCCTGGACGTCGATCCCGGCCACCAGCACCAGGCCACCCATCTGCACCACACGAAGCGGGTACGGCTCGGCGCGCTGCATCAGCGCATGGATGTCAGCCTTCTCGACATCCTCCTCCCAAGTTTCGCCCAGGGTGGTGTTGACGAAGGTCTGCAGCTCCGACTTGTCGCCGGCCTTGGCCTTGCGCTGCGCAGAAAGGAATTCATCCACGATCTGCGCCCAGCTGGTTTGCGGGCTGTAGGCCGTCCAAACATGGAAGGCTACTTTCTTCGGTACCGGGATCCGGGCGCCATCCGGCGCGTGGAAGCTGCCATCACCGTCATCGATGTAGGAGCCGTCCTGCGCGATCCAGCGGCCCTGCCCCCACACCTCCAGATAGTCCGCCTGGGTCATCTGCCCGTCGCACAGATCACACATGTGCATCACGGTCGACGGATCGTCATTGATCCACTTCATCCCGAAGGACTTATCCTTGCCCCCCCACCGCAAGGTGATCATCTCCCCGCAGTGCTTGCACGGCACGTGCCGCTTGAATTGCAGATCAGCCTGGTCATGCCGGGCCTCGATCAGCGAGAGGCCTTTCAGCTTTGGCGTCGATCCGCCAATCAGCTTCGGGAAGGTGGCGCCCTCGATGCGCTTACGCGCCAGAGTGATCGGGCTGCCTTCCTTCTCCACGTTCTGGTCGAAACCATCCACCTCATCCAAGATCGACACGTCAACCGAAAGCCGGCGGTAATTCTTTGCGGCCTTGCCTCCCCGCAGGTGCAGGACCGAAGTCAGGAACTTCTTCTGCCGCAGGGTGTTTGCCTTGCTCTTGGCCTGGAAGCTCGGGAATACCTTCATCATCGCGGGCACGTCCCGCAGCATCGGCTCCAACTCGGTCTTGCAGAACTCGTCGCTGTCGTCGTCTGTCGGTTGCCACAGCGCCTGGTTGCGCCGCTTGTGCTCGGCGAAGTAGCCGACCGCCGCCAGGATCATCTTCGTGTAGCCGACCCGGGCCGACTTCATGAAGGTCACCTCCTCGATCTCATCATTGGACATCGCGTCCATGATGGCCACCTGGTAGGGGTACGCTTCCCACGCCTGCTCGACATAGGATGACTCAGCCGACAGGTAAAAATTCTTGGCGGCCCATTCCGACAGCCTCATTGGCTCAATGGCCGCCAGCGATTCCAGGCCTGCTGCGATCGCGCGTTCAATCTCCTTCAGATCCATCTTCGAGGTCGCTTTCTGCGGCCTCGCTGTCATCTTCGTCGTCGAGGTCCGCTAATTTGATGGCGGCCGCATGGTTGCGCGCCTTGACCAGCTCGCGCGTGATGAAGTCCAGATCATCCGCCGAGAGCTGGGAGCGCCGCTTCAGTTGCACCGGCACCGCTTCCAGGATGCCGGCGATCTGCCGGCCGACCTTCGAGAGCACCTGCTCCAGGAGCGCGACCGGCGCCAGCTCGCGTCGCGTGACCGCGTTCTGCATCTCCACCTTTTCGCGCTGGGCGCGCGCGAGCGCGGCGCGCTCCGTCGCAAGATCCAGCTCACCGGCGGCGAACCGTCCGGCAGCCTGCTCGCGCAGGTTCGTGCAATACGCTTTCAGCCAGACGCCAGCCGGCTCACCGGGCTGAAGAATGCCGCGCGTGAGGAGTTCGCTGACGGCTGGTTGGCTGATTCCGACCAGCGCGCCGAACGCGGCCTGAGTCGTCTTGGCCTCCAGATCCATCACATAACCCCCTAGGGAAAAATTTGTAAGTAGTGCGAAATCGAGGCGCGAATTACCCTCGCCGGCCGAGGTCCCGGAAGTACCTTGAAAAAAATGTCACCCGAGCAACACCGCCCTACCGGGCCGAGGCCAGGGCCGCGTCGATGGCCGCGATCAGATTCTTCGCAGAGCTCGCCCTGACGGCGGCCTGCCCGATGTCTCCGAACGGGAATCGCTTCTTGTATTGCACGCGGTCCGCATAGCTGACGATCAGCTGCACATGCGTACCCTTGCGCTGATAGATTCCCGCGACACCTTTGACCTTGCCACTGAAGACGTCCTTCCGAGCCAGCAGCTTCTTGATGGCACCTCGCGTCATGTTGCCGTACTGGTTCAGCCGGACGCCTTTCGGTACGACGACTGCACGACGAGCTGGGGTGCGCGTTCCACCCCCCACCTGGTACTGCAAATACTTCTCTTGATCATCCTTGATAAAGACCTTCGCGTACTGCTTCTGCTTGGTGGCGGGCTCAACGCCAAACGCCTTCATGGTGAATGGGGTCGGGCGGTCGAGGTTCTCGGGCAGCGCCTTCCCGAGTGCAGCCTGGGCATCCTTCGCTGTTGCAGTCAGCCCCTTCGCAATTCCGAAGGGGAGCTGCTTACCCGCCTTCTTGAACTTCAACGCATTGGCGAGCAGATCATGTTTCACGGACGCAATGATCACGAAAACCTCATTGTTGATTTGCCTTAGATGGCTGACAGTTACGGGCATGTATTTCGGTCAAAAGCAAAAGCCCCGCACGAGGCGGGGCTTTCAAAGCAATTGAAGTTCTCGATTACCTGCGCATTGCGAACAAAACAGAAGCGAATACCGCAGCCTTCAGTTCATAGACGAATTCGTTGTAGTCCGGATGAATAGAAGAAGGGATTTGGCAAAATTGGCCGACGTCCGAGGTCGCTGTCAGCGAACCACTAACTTGGAACATCATTTCGAAAACGGGCACCTTCCCTTCTACATGATCATCGTGATAGCACACTAGCTTAAACGATGGCTCGTCCGTGCCATCCTCGACAAAGGATATAAACCCGAAAAGGATCTGTCCGAGGACAGTGGGCATCACACGATAGCTGCCGTCCTCGCCACTAAACCGAGCCTGCGCGATCGCGTCTCCGCTCGACTGACCAACAGACAATGCCGTAATTAAATTGTTGCGAATAATGTGGAGCCGCGAGAATTTCTCGAGTTGATCGAGAACGTAAGTCTTTCTATCCAGTTCATTAGTGCTATTACTCATGCGTCCCCCGGGTGAAGTGAGGCCCCATAATAGCAACTGCTTGCGCCTCCTGTCAGAGAAAGAAAAAGCCCCGAACCATTGCTGGGCGGGGCTCTTCTTAACCTGGTCGCCAAAATGCCTGCCATAAGGCAGACACTTCAAGGCACGCAAAACGGCGGCGACGTAAAATTGTTGGATGTAACTTTAGTCCCGCGCCTCCAGTTTGACAAGAGCCTGCTGCAAATTTTTTTCGGCTCTCAACCTGACCTCACGAAGATGCGGCCCACGAACACGGGCCCGGCGGCGGATAACTGATGGCGGCAAGCACCACACGTACCATGCCCGCAAGAGCTCGCGCTCGTACTCGCTGCCCAGCGAGGCTACTGCCCGCTCGACAAGCCAGCCATCTTTCGTATCTGCACGCCGACCGGAGTGACGCGCAAGAGACGTAGCACCGATATTCTGGTCGGTATTCCGAAGTGCGATGTACTGGCCCACCCAGCCCGGCCCATCACCACCAGCAGATCGTCCACCAGGCCGAAGATACTCGCGCCAGTTTTGCAGCCGGGAGAAAAGCGCCGGATCGCTACCGTCCAAGTCGTCAGCCAGGGTTTCAACTGGTTGGTGAAAATTGTGGAGATCATCAGCCATGACGACCTCCCATCTTGGCTACTGTCCCAGTTGTCCCAGTTGTCCCAGTGAAAAGGGAGGGGACGCGCGCACGCGTATACGCGCAGGCACGCGCCCTCGCACACATGCACGCACACACACGCACGCACACACACACGAGGCAAACCACTGGGACAACTGGGACAGCTGGGACAACCCGCAGCGGCATGCGGGTTTCCGCTGTCCCAGTCTTTTCGTCAGACTGGGACACTGGGACAGATTTTGCCGCACTGTCCCAGTGCTGGGCCAGTAAATCGAAAGACTGGCCCACATCCAGATTTACCGACTTGTCCCAGTACTGTCCCAGTGAATCAAAAGACTGGGACAACCCAGCATTTACGGGCCTGTCCCAGTGCTGGGCCAGTAAATAAAAAGACTGGCCCACACCCAGTTTTACCGACCTGTCCCAGTACTGTCCCAGTGAATCAAAAGACTGGGACAGATCAAAATATTTTTGCCGATAAGAATCAGATCGGAGCATCGTCGGCCTCCTCTTCCTGACCGGACGAAGAAACCGCCTCGCCATCACCTCGCACGTAGATCCAGGGGCGATCACCGCCCTTACTCGGCCCCTTTTTGCGTATCCACCCAAGTTGCCCCAAGCTGCGGCCAACACGCTGTTGCTCCGGCATCGTCCACTTGGAAGTGTCCAACTTGAGGATATTTTGCAAAACATCCGTCACGCTGGTTTGGGTCTTACCGATCAATCCGACAGCGATAACTTCGGTGTAAGCATCGCTTACGAAACGAGCTTCCTGCTGTTCACGGAAGAGAGGAACATCGTCAGGCGTTTCCCAGTAAGGCTCGCCAGCGCGGAATGCTACCACGGCTTCAGCCCAAAGTTGATCCCGGGCGGCCGCGAGCGCCTCAAGATAAATTTCGATGGCTCGCACTGGCCAATAACGGCGGTTGCCGGTCTCGTCCTTGAGATAAACATATTTGTTCGTGCTGCCCGCGAAAACCTGCTGGCGCGGCACATCGCTCGCGCGCTTCCCATAAAAGTCTCGATACCGATCAACGTACTGCCCAAAGAACTGCTTGGCGGCTTCAGAGTCGGCCTTGTTGAACGAGTCCAGCTCGGCCAGCTCGATGATCCACTTACCCCGCATGATCGAATAGGTATCCTTGTTCTCAAATCGGAGGGGCGCATCGGTAAACCACTCTCCGGCCAAAGTCTTCAGGGCCGTTGATTTTTTCAGCCCTTGCGTCCCCTCCAGAATCAGCACGTTGTCCATCTTGCAGCCTGGCTTGTAAATGCGGGCCACTGCGCCGATCATGAACTTGCGTGATACCCGGCGCACATACTCAATATCCTCGGCCCCAAGGTAGTCGATCATCCACATCGACAACCGCTCTTTTCCGTCCCACACCAGCGGGTCGAGGTAGTCGCGCACCACGTGCCGGGATTGTGCATCGGCGGCCAGCAGCACTCCCTTCATCACCACGTCTTCTCGTGGATGAAAGGAATACTTCCTCTGTATCCACAGAGTCGCACGCAGGTCGTCCTTATCGGTCCACTCGCCAATTTCACCGCGCGGAAACGGTGGTGCCTTAGCCTTGACCACCTGGCCGCTGAATTCGTCGTACACAATCACGCCCTCCCAATCGGGAGAATTGAGCAGGACGTCCACCACGTTGCTCAGAACAGGAAGAATCTGCCCTTTGTCATTGCGGACGAGGCGAGCCTCCCAGGTCAGCTCGGAATTCTCATGCTCCGCCTCCATAGGCCCTGTTTCAGAGCGGGTCACCTTCTCTGCGACCGCGGTATTCGCGGCCGGTACCGCCGCCGAGCGCGCAAGCTCCTTCTCGGCCTGCGCGGCCTTGACCAGCGGTGGTATCAGCGCACGCAGGACAGCGGCCTCCAGCTGCTGGGCGCACACCTCCAGACCCTCTACACAATGGAGGTCGTTCCAATCGGTCCACTTGTTATCATCACGATCCGCAAACTCGGGCACCACGACGGAGGCGTTACCAATCGCCTGGGCGGCTTCATGGGCTTTGACCAGCCCGGTATTCTCGTACCGTAAGGTGCGCGTAAATCCGTCGCCGGCAACTCGAACCTCGATGAACCCAAGTTCGCCTATGCCCTGGCACCAGCTTGCGGTGACCTGGTATTCACCATCCTTACCAGGATGCATACGCTGCTGTCCGTCGATGATCACGCCATCGATACCGTACTGCTGCGATAGATCCCTGGAGACGCGTGGCTCGAATGCGAAGTCATCATCAGCGCAAATGAGGATATGCGCGTCAGGATGGCGGGCGCGGACGCCCTGAAGAACGGGCAAGAGGTTCCCCGCATCGAAGGCAACGAAGCCGGCTACGGTATCCTTCAGTGCCATTCGCACGCTGCGTGCCGTGGCGTAGCCTTCCGCGATGAAGAGAACCTTCTCATCCGGGCTGGCCTTGCCAATCGGGCAAAAGGCCCCGGCTTTGGCCATCCCCTTGTTGAATGTCTTCGAACCATCTTCGGCGATCTTCTGCAGACCTACCAGGTCCAGGCCGTCACCCACATGTTTGAGCATGGGAACAAGCAGAGTGCCATCAGCCAGGAACCTAAGCCCAGGCGTGGTAATTTGCTTACGGAGCGCATAGAGCGACTCGCCCACGGACGATGCCTCCATCCACTGCTGACGTGCGCGGTTGGCTGCATACTTGGCTCGCTCCTGCTGACGCTCCCGCTCACGCGCATCCTGCTCGCGCTGGCGGCGCTCCAACTCGGCACGCTCATGGTCCGAAATCTCAGTCCAATCTGCCTCGATTCTGGTCGAGTAATTATTGGTGCCCTGCCATGTGCCATAGGCCCCATGGACCGACCAGGAGCCATTGGCGCGTCTTATCTCGTGCAAAACGTACCAGCTCTTCTTCCCTGGCCCGAACCGCCAAATTCGGCCATCGGTGCGAGGGTGCCCATCCGGCAGGGCGGGAAGGCCTGCGGCACGCATCTGCTGCACCGCTTGATCCAGTGTTGTCAAACTCTCACCCCTGAAGTAATGAAGGATAATGTGGCTCTCAACCACAACAAAAGGAGAACCTCATGCCCACCTTCCAAATGCTGAAAGACCAGGAGGCCAGGACCGTTGCAGAGAGCACCACGCAGGTTTTCAATGCGTTGATCTGCTGCCTTTCCCGTCAAGGCATCAACCCTTTGCAACTTATTTCTGATTTGGAGGAATACCGTGCGACCCATCAGGAGACCGGTGGGTTAAATCCTGTTGCCGAAGAGACGATGACGCGCATTTTTGTGTCACTGGGCGCTGCACTTCGCTAAGAATCAGGAAGGCTCTAGCAGCAACGGTCTCGCACTGGGTAAAAGCATCCTCGACGTTTTTCATTGGAATCACAATTCCTCCTACTTGTTGCGCGCCGCCTTACGCAGCTCGTGTTGTCTCAAAATCCGCTGGCGCAGATCGGCGACGAACCTATCTGCATCGGCAACTGCATCCGGCCCTGCCGCCTTTGCCCGCTTCGATCGCATGAGCTCAAGAAACTCAATACGAGCAGCCTTGGAGGGCATATCGAGGATGTGCCGGGCCAGGCAGTCCAGCTGCCAATCCAGCGACCTGGTATCCGTGGCCATCAACGCCCCTTGGCGGCCTTCTTCTGCGCCTGCAGGGCGCCATCGCGCTCAGCGCGCTGGCGGACGCGCTCGCGCCACTCTCCCAAGGCGGACATGCCCTGGGCGAAATTCTTCTCAATGAGATCCAGCTCTTGCGCAGTGATGCGCCCGTCTTCCAATGCGACGGAGACTGTCTCCGCGACCTGGCCGATTTCCTTCATCACTCGATAGACGGTACCGAGAAGCTGCTCGTCATCCTGGTCGTCAACCTCCGGCATACGAAAGGCCGCCATGCCATGCCGCGCATTGAAGGCCCGCAACGGCTGCAGCGCGTCCTTGACCTTTGCTCCCTCGCAGAACTCCAGGACCTCGCTGACCTCCTCGAAGCTCATCGCATGGGTGGCGATCTCGGGCCGCAGCTTGTTTCGCAGGGTGTTCGGCGATTTGCCCATGCGGGCAGCCAAGGCCTCGATCCCTCCCGGGTAGGCGCGAGCGATCCGATAAAGAGCATCGTGCTGATTCATTTCAAGATGACGATGGGTCACGGTAAACATCTCCTTTTTTTACCGTCGCCACAGGCCGGGGCCGCTGTTAACCTTCGGGCCATACCAATGACGCGGGGAATAAAAATGCAATCGAGGGAAGAAGCCCAGCACGATGAAGCGCAAAAGCTGTTCGAGAAATTGCTGAAGCGATCGCGGCACTTCGCTGACGTGACGAATACGCAGCGGATAGCCACCGCAGAAGTGATTGCTGCAATCACTGCAGCTTTCATTGGGCATGACGAGACTCTCGCCCCCATCGTCACGAAGACACTGCAGAGCCTTCAGATACCGACGGGGCGGCCAAGCGTAGATGCGGAGCGCCAGATTCTGACGAGGGATGCTCTGCTGGCTTTGACAACAGGGAAGCCTCCGAGGCCGCGTACATCAGCGCGCAATCTCGGGGGCTGACCCTGCCGCCGCTAAGGTCACTGATCTGAAGGGCATAGTCCAAAGTGATGCGCGTTTTCCCTTTGATCCACTGACTCATAAGCCCTTGAGTCACAGCGGGCACAAGCCGCTGGCCGAACTCTCGTTGTGACAGTTTATTTTCCTTAAGGAAAGAATCCAGTCTCATTTTCAGCACCATTTATAAGCACAGCTCTTATTTTACATTATAAGCATTGCTTTTCAAGCTGATTGGATGGGGATTAGTCTTACTAATAAAATCTAGATATGACACAACGCAGATCACTAACCCCCGAAGAAACCTTGGAAGCTGGACGCTTGCGCACGGCTTGGACCCTGTACAAAGCTATCCATCCAGGGGCGACGCAGACTTGGTTCGCTGCTGAGTCCGGCCTCGGGACCCAGGGAGTGGTAAGTCAGTACATGCGCGGAATCATCCCGCTAAACCTGCCGGCCCTGCTTGCGCTCTGCAAAGTCATAGGGGCAGATCCCAAAAAGATCAGCCCGCGCCTGACTGCCGCCCTTGAAGGAGTGGTGCAAATGGATCAGAACGAAGATGCCCCCCAGCTCGGGAAGGTACTAAGCGCCGAAGAAGCCGAGGCGGATGATCGCCTGGTACGGGTACGCACACTGAAGCTAAGCCTGCGCGCTGGCATCAATGGTGTACCACTTGAGGAATGCACAGAAGACGGCCCACCCATATTCATGCCGTCGGAGGTTATACGCGCAGAGGGTCTCGATCCACGTTTTCTGGTGGCAACAAGAGTCAAAGGGGCCAGCATGGAAAGAACCCTTTTCGATGGCGATGTTGCCGTTACCAATCTGGCCGATACGAAGCCGGCCGACAACAAAATCTTCTCCTTCAACTATGAAGGCGAGGCCGTGATTAAAAGGCTCGTACGCGATAACGGTGAATGGTGGATGGTCTCGGACAATCCAGATCAGAGTCGATATCCTCGCAAGATCTGCCGAGGAACTCTCTGTCTAATCATAGGCAGAGTCGTCTTCAGGCAGAGCTCGGTCCTATAGAACCCAGCTAAGGTAGTCATCTCGCAACAAGGACACCGCATCTTGCGGTGTTTTTTTTCGCCTTTTTATTAGCAATGCTCTTGACACACAAAAGAGCACAGCTAATAATCCGTTCATCAGCAATGCTAATGAACGGAGAGGCCAACATGACCAGCAAGGCATTCACAGGTTTCAATTTCTTGGCGAACCGCGGTACTGGCGAATCGCGTCGCGTCGTGGAGGAAAAGCAGTTTGACATGAAGGCCAGCGCACCTGCTGGCGCCATTGTCATCTATGGCCCCCAAGGCTGCGGCAAGACCCGCCGTGCCAAGGAAATGTTGGCCTATTTCAAGAAGGATCGAATCATTGATGACTGGCGGCCCGGCCAGCGCATCCCTGCCAACGCCATCGCGCTCACGAATTTTCGCGTGAAGGGTGCAATTCCCTACGCCGAAATCAAAGCAAAGCTCACCGCACGAGGCCAAGCATGATGGCCACGATCACGCTCGAATTCGACGTCGATGGCCTGAGCGGCTATACGGACGAGTATCTGGCCGCCCTGTGGCAGGCTGCGCAGGCACAGAACAAGCCGTTTGGTGACAAGGAAGCCTGCGAAACTACCGAAAAGATCGGCCGCGAAATCATTCGTCGTTTCGTGACCGCCACTCCGCCAGCCCTTTACCACTTCCAGGGCCAAGACGTGGCACGAGCTCGACTCTTCGCGTCCAAGGCCCAGTCCGCTCCATCCAAATTCAAGAATCACCAGAGCGATGACGGACTTACTAAAGGTAGCCATGTAGACGGCTCCCTGATTGTCTTTCTCGATGACGAATACCGCAAAGAAGGATGGCGGTCGATGATCCCGGCAGACCTGCCTCATGTCCACCGGGTGATGGGATGGAGGAGCGGCCAGGACATCATCGCCAACGGTCTGCACTTCACTCAGGAAGAAGAATTTCGAGACGCGAAAACCTACCGCGTTCCATTTTCTGCGACGTGCGTCGACGTCACATCTCTTCGAAATCTCGTTTCCGGCTGGCGATATCAGCCGCCCGTAACGCTGCAGCCCGGTCATAAATCGCAATCACGTGATCCGGAGTGAAGCCTTGAGGAAACAGCGCTTCTGCCGCCGAGACGCAAAGGTCGAGGGTATCAACCGCATCGATCAATGCATTCCTCCAGGAGTCCGGCATTTTCCCCCGAAGCAGCTCCAAGCGCCGATCAAATTCGTTGTCAATTTTCATTTTTAGCCCCTTAGCTCTAGAGAGAGTCAATTCTGCCATGAAAGCATTTCTTCTGATCGTCACTCCGCTGTCGGGAGATCCAATCAGGATGCACACCATCTCTGATAGCACCGCCGGCGCTATTGAACAGCACATCCTCGACTTCTGGCCATACAGGAAAATCGAAGCGAGGCCAGCATGAGGAAGCTAGTTCACGCCGTTCTGGCTGCCGCAAAACACTTATCGGTTGGCGTGCTGGCTACCGCAACGTTGCTCGCTGCTTATGCGATCGCCGGACCGGATGCGGACCCCTCAGCCAGTGACGAGCAGGAGCCGGCGATCCTGCTCACGCCACCGATCCAGGAACAACTGGACGCCCTCTGCGCTGCCACCTGGCCAGATGACGAAATGCACGCCGAAGCGAGGCGGCGCGCCTGCGCAAAGGACTAGCTCCATGCCAGGCGAGTCCGACCAATCGGACGATCAACTCCGCCGCGCGCACCGAGAGTGCCGCCTATCCCAACCATTTGAAGAAGCCATGCAGACGCCGCACTTTGCGGCCCTGATCAGGCTAGTCGCGCGCAAAAACTGCCGCGAAGACGCACGCATGCAGCAGCTGCGCGCCAACGATAGAAAACTGGCCCAAGCCAATGACCATGACTGAATACTTTTTTGACCTCCCAACATCAGCATCTAGCCTCAGCGTTTACAGCGACATCGAACGCTACGACCCGACTGCGCCCCGGGACTTTCGCCCCTTCGTCATCGGCGAGTTCGTTATCCGTCGTCTCCCGCTGCGCGGCACCCTGTATACCGACTACTACATCCTGCACGAAGGCGCTGTCATCGGGCATCAAGTCAGCTTCCCCAGCGAGGAAGACTGCCGCATGCACCAGCGCCGCCAAGCGAACTGGCGAGGCGATACCGCCCAACACGCCCCAGCGCCCGAAGCACCGATCTTCGGCGACGTAGTGCTGCAGGGGCGCATCGCTGCCCTGCTCGGCGCTGGCGGCGAAATGGACAGTGCATCCGTCGCACATGCTCTCCGCATGCAGATTTCAACGATTTCTCCGGTGCTCGAAAAAATGGCCGATGAGCACCGGATCTACCGTCGCGGCACGCGCCACCGCTACACCTACCGCGCCGCCTGATCCTGGCGCATCCCAATCGAAAGGACAGCTATGTTCAAAGCACTGCAGGAGCTCGCCCGTAAGTCGACGCTGCTCATCTCCATCGCTCCCGAGGGTGACCTCATGCGCGTCAATATTACCCCGGTGAGCAAAGATCCGGATGCAGCACCCGCTCTCCGGCCACTCTCGCTGCTGGCCAGCGCCGACGAACTGGATCGCGACTTCGTCCAGGCCATGCAGATGTGGAGCACTCCCCGCCGCTCCCTGCTGGATCAGGTTGCCGGCGCTCTTGACCAAGAGGATGCCGAAGACAGCGCAGCTAATGGCTCCAGCGGCAAGGCCGGCGGGAAGGCGGCTAAGCAGGTGAAGGGAAGCCCCAAGGGCGAAAAGCAGAGCAAGAATGCCGAGCCCCCACCGGCCGCTAAGCCGACCGATGCTGCGCCGAGCGGTGAGGCCTCCCCGAAGCCTGAAAGCGTGGAACAGCAGCCCGCCATCGCTGGGAAGACCGAAGTCGGCGGCACGCTGAAGATCCAGGTGGAGGGCGTAGACGCGAAGGTGACCGAGCTGACGCGCGCTGGCAATGCGATGGACGAGATCCCGAAGGATCAAGAGAGCGGAAAGCAAACGGGCACCAGCGAGACCATTCCCGCAGCAGCGCTCGATAAGGACTGGCAAACCACGCCGGCAAGCAATCAACCGCCTCCAGTGCCCGACAGCGAGGCTAGCAAAACCACTCCTACCCCAACTCCCGCTGCGCAGTCCGGCGGGGCTTTCTCCGACATCGAATTCTGAAAGCCATCACCATGCAATCCGAAGAACTGATCCGCGAATTCAAGTACGGCAGCGTCAAGCTGGCAGATCCCAGCTCCGCCTTTTCGCTCACCCAGGTCCGAGAGTTCTACGCGAACCATTATCCCGAGCTGCTCAATGCAGACATCGAAGGACCGGAAATGACGGGCAACCGCCAGATCTACACATTCCGGCGCGCAGTCGGCACAAAGGGGCTCGATAAGCGTGAAGCCTTACGCCTCCTGCAGGACAATGGAACACTGGTCGGAGCGGCTTCCAACGCCGCTCTCGCCTCCGCCCGCCCGAATACCCCTTTCGCGCTGGCGCTGCAGGAGGTGCTCCAGGCCCCGCTGCGCGGCGACGCATTCGCGCCCGGCAGCCACGACATCTCGGTGCTGCCATGAAACTGGATGCTCGGATTACTCCGTGGATCTTGCCGAGGCTCAGCGCGACCATTCCGACCAGCATTTGGCCGGCCGGGGCGGGTGAGCGGCCAATTGCACGTGATCTCGCCATATGCCTCCTGCAAACTGATCTGGTCGACGAGGCGGACCTCCAGTCCGCACGCGATGAGACAGAACTCTGCAAGCTGGCCCTTACTCGGTGGTGGAGTGGCCATGCACGTGGCCTGAGTCTGTTCAGGCTGCAGCCGTCCATTCAAACAACTCGAAACATCGGGCACTATGGCAGCCTGGCCGACGCTGCGTTCTGTCTGGACACAGAAGACCGGTTTCCTCTGCTGACCATGGAGAGTACGATCAGCCACCTGGAGGAAGAGCGGTACGGGCTAGGCCAAACCGTTCTTGCTCTCCTCTATGATGCGCTGGCCTACCTCCCTTATACGCTCAGCCCCGATACGGTCTTCGGCCTGGCGCAGTATTACTACTGGCAAGGTGAGGCTGATGAAGTTGCATTTGCCAATGTATCCATTGAGTACGAGGAAAGTGGCGCATCTTCTGTAGAGCAGTTTCTTTCGGAGTACGAAGTATTCAGGAAGGCCGATTTCTTCAGGAATATTCCCGATTGGCTGGTCTGGCCCAAGCGAGTGTGTTCCCGCAAGCAGGCGCTACGTGCAGCAGAGACATCGCTGACCCGGGACGTTATTGCCGCCTGTGACAGTGTCAGCGCTTGGGGACAGCGCCCCGAGTTCATTCGACGCGCAGATATCAGCGCTTGCCACATCGATTCGGCCGTCGACCCAATCTGCGCAACCATGGCACTCGCCTGGAGCGATAACGATGCTACGACCCGTGTTATCGATGATGCATTCAGCATGTTCATGCAAGGAGAGTCGACCGAAATGGTCACGGTCAGCGAGCTGGCCCTCGATGTGCGCTCCGTTAAAAAACGCCTCGCCGCCATGGAAGAAATGCTCGGCCTGGCTCGCCGGGTAGAAGAGCTGATCCTCCTGATAGGAGCACGCACATGAGCAGAGTTCAACTGCGCAGTCAGGCGGCCAGCTTCGGTATCGTCGAGGCCGAGGCGTCAAAGGAAATGGATCTGATCGGTGCCCTCCTGCTGTACTCATCCAGCGACGGCCGATCGGTATATGCCAGCAATCACCAGGTGATCTATGCCGAAGACGCGCCGGACGTGCCATTGCTCGGCCCGGGCAGTGCGCCTAGCAAAAAAGTACTTGCGCAACTGGGAGAGAAAATATCTGCGGCCGCAGCCTTTGCAGGCTTCATTCCGGAAAACCTGCTGTATATGGCACCTCGCTTAATTGCTTGGTGGTGCCCACCACAGCCGCGTCATCTTTGGTTCACAACTCAGGACGATGTAATCGGCGAGGCCAACGCAACCATCACCCAACCTGGCGTGGTCTTTCTTGTGAGCTCCGGCCGTCTGTATGTGTTCTCGACGGTCGGTGAGGAACGCCCACAGCCGGAAACGCCTTTGTACAAGGCCCCCTACTTCAATGTCTGGAAGAGCGGCGAAGTGTGTACCGGGAACGTGGCCATGCCGAAGTCCATGGACGCCGGAGCGATGAAGGATTATGAGCGCGCCTTCTATGGTAGTCGGTTCACGCACCCCAACGATCCCAATCTGGTCAGTTGCCAGGGTGGCGCGATCCCGATGTGGAAACACTTGCTGGACAACCCCAATGCCGCATGGGAGTGGGCCCAATGGCTCGTGCCATGCAAATCCACTCTTACCCAAAAGATTAAGGAACTGACCAAATGAACGCTATCGCCTTCGACAAACTGCAGAACACCATCACCACGGCCATCGACGAGATCGCAACGCTGCGAAAAGCGGCGCACTCTCTGCACTCGCTCTACCCGATTGCCGGCGCTGGTGATGACCCGGCCGCGCCGCTCGATCAGGCCAGTTTCCTGGCAGCCCCTGTGGCAGTGGTACCCCAACACGGTATGTTTGTGCCTATCGAGGAAAACAAGCACCGCTTTCTGCTGGCGCGGGACGGCCTCTACTTGGAGGTGCGTCGTCCATGGCTCCATTCCATCGTCCGCTTGAGCGAGCAGCGCGCTGTCGCCATGCCATTTGGCGAGATCTCGCCCCGTAACCAACTGGCCTTTGGTCGGCTCAGCTGCGCCATTGATCTGATGCGCGCCTTTGCCCGGCAGGCTATGAGCAACCTCCCCAACGAGGACATCTGCCACATTGCATGGGACAGCGAGGCCGGCCAGCTGGTGCCCGTCAAGTTGCAGATCGAAGACGCCACGCCAGGTTCAGTCCGATACCGCACTGACTCGCTTCCGGCACATCAGTCGTTGGCCATCGATATCCATAGTCACGGCTCGATGCCAGCGTTCTTCAGCGACCAGGACAATCTGGACGACGCCGGCAGCGTGAAGTTTGCAGGGGTCATCGGCAACCTGGATAGCGATTCCCCTACCGTATCCTTCCGCCTGTGCATGCTGGGACTCTATGCCCCTATCACCGTGCCAGTGGAAAAGCTGTTTGGAGGGTGAGATGCCACATTTCACTCATCCGCATCTTTTGGAGAAGGTGGTAGAGATTGATCTGATCGGCTGCGGGGGAAACGGCTCGCAGATGCTCACTGGCCTGGCCAGGCTGGACCATGCACTGCAGGCGCTTGGGCATCCCGGCTTGATGGTCCGCAGCTGGGACCCTGACACGGTGAGCGAAGCCAACCTGGCACGCCAGCTTTTCACGCGCGCCGACGTCGGACAATCCAAGGCCATTGTGCTGACACATCGCATCAACGCGTTTTTCGGATTGAACTGGAAGGCCTATCCTGATCGCTATTCTGGACATGGGAATGCCTCCATGGTGATCGTATGCGTGGACAGCATAGCGGCGCGCCACGAGATTGATCAGCAGATCAACAGCTGGAGCCGAGAGCCTCACTATGTGATGGACCTCGGCAACCGGGCATCTGACGGCCAGGTCATTCTTGGCCAGCCGAGAACACATATCACCGCTGGCGAGCGTACTCCTGCGGGCCACGTTCGCCTGCCCTATCCATATGACGCTCTTCCCGAGCTGATCAATGTAGCGATCCCGGAAGATGACACCCCAAGTTGCGGCCTGGCCGAAGCATTGGAAAAGCAAGAGCTGTTCATCAACCAATCCGTGGTGACGCCGGCGCTCCAGCTTCTCTGGGAAATGTTTCGTCATGGCCAAGTGAATTGGCACGGTGTATTCGTGAATTTGAAGGCGGGCCGCATGGTGCCAATGGCGGTGAAGGAGCCCCAGGAGACCTCATCATGAGAAAAAGCGGACAAGGAAGGCGGCCCGACTCACCGTTTGTGGCAGCTGATATGCTTCAAAACACATCAAGCATGCGGCCCTTGATCCGCTTGCTTGCCGCCCAAGCCGTGAAAAGCTGGCTGGCCGGCAATCCACCCAATACAGCAACATCAACGACACACGATGGCAATGAAGGCAACGATCTACGCACGGTATAGCAGCGACAAACAGAGCGAGACCTCTCTCGACGATCAGTTACGTGTGTGCCGCGCCCGGGCTGACCGGGAGGGCGCAACGGTCGAATTCGAGCGCTGCGATGCTGCCATCTCTGGCTCGACCGCAGTGGGCACCCGCCCTGCCGGCAACGCGATGCTGGCTGACGCGCTCGCCGGCCGCTTTGATCTGCTACTGGTGGAAGGCCTGGACCGCCTTGCACGCGACCAGGTCGAGCAAGAGCAGATTGTCCGTCGCCTGGAGCATCGTGGTATCCGGATCATCGGCGTTTCGGATGGCTACGACTCGCGGCACAGCGGTCGCAAGATAATGCGTGGCGTCCGAGGGCTGATCAACGATCTCTACTTGGACGACCTGCGCAGTAAGACGCATCGAGGCCAGGCCGGCCAGGTGGAGCGGGGATATATCGCCGGCGGGAAGTCGTATGGGTATGACATCGTGAAGGCGGGCGGCGGGAGCACGTACAAGATCAACGAAAGCCAGGCACGCTGGGTCGTTTGGATTTTCGAGCAATATGCCGCTGGAAACAGCGTGCAGCGGATCGCCCATGAACTGAATAACCAGGGTGTATCATCGCCGCGCGATAGCACGTGGGCCGTGTCCGCCATCTATGGCAGCCCGGTGAAGGGCTCGGGCATCTTGAATAACTCGATGTATGTGGGTCAGTACGTCTGGAACAGATCTCAATGGATCAAAGACCCGGATACCGGCCGGCGCCAAAGAACAGAGCGCCCCCGAGAGGAATGGCAGATGGCCAGCCTGCCGGAGCTGCGCATCATTGATGACGAACTTTGGCGCCGCGTGCGAGAGCGCATTGATGCCGGGCGGGACGAACATGGGCGCAAGCGCCAGGTCCGGCCAGCGACGACCCTCTTTGGCGGGATGATGCTCTGCCCCCACTGCGGCGGGGCCGTGGTGGCGATCAATGCGGACCGCTACGGCTGTGCGGCCGCGAAGGATCGTGGCCCGGCCGTGTGCAAAGGCTTCTCTATTCCAAGAGACTTGGTTGAGAAGCGCCTGATTTCGATTATCCGTGCAGAGCTGCTTTCACCGGTGGCGGCCGCCGAGTTCGAAAAGGCTTTTGAAGAGTTGCTGACCGAAAATACTGGCTCGACTGAAGATGTGGCCCAAGCTACCAAACGGATCACCCAGCTCACAGCCGAGATCGGGCGAGTGATTGACGCCATCACCATGGTCGGCGCCTCGGAGGCGCTGGCCTCCAAGCTGAAAGCTTTGGAAAATGATCGTAGCGCGCTGCAGCGCAGGCTTGCACTCAAGGCAGCAAGTGAGGCGGCACGCACGCCCAACGTCGGCAGCATCTTCAATGAGATCCTGATGAACCTGACGGATGCGCTGCGGGAGAACCCATTGATGGCCAGGAAGATCCTGGGCGATATCTTCGGCTCGATCCAGCTGGAGGTGAGGGAAGATAACCAAGTGTGGGCCAGAATGGCAACGGCCCAGCTACTTAAGCAAGTAGCCGGGCCGTCTATATCGGTGGTTGCGGGGGCAGGATTTGAACCTACGACCTTCGGGTTATGAGCCCGACGAGCTGCCAGACTGCTCCACCCCGCGTCTGAAGAAAACAATTATAGGGCAGGTAAAATCGGAATGCAAACATTTTCTGCAATCTTTTTACAGTGATACACTCCTAACCGCATTGCAGCTTCCCGCAGCCGTCCAGGACAGCGTCCCAACGCCCCGTCGCCGCGGCAAGAAAATGCACCAAGGGCCTTTCCCTACTATATATATAGACAGACACCTTCCGAGCCTCTATGAAATTCTGTTCCGAGTGCGGCCACACAGTCTCCCTGCAGATCCCTCCCGATGACACGCGGCTGCGCCATGTGTGCGGCAACTGCGGTGCAATCCATTATCAGAATCCAAAGATGGTGGTCGGCTCCATCCCCGTCTGGGATCAGGATGGCCAAACCAAGGTCCTGCTCTGCAAGCGCGCCATCGAGCCGCGCCTCGGTTACTGGACCCTGCCGGCCGGTTTCATGGAAAACGCCGAAACCACCGAAGACGCCGCCCGCCGCGAAACCGAAGAGGAAGCCGGCGCCCGCATCGATCTGCACGAACTGTTCTCCCTGGTCAACGTGCCCCACGTGCACCAAGTCCACCTCTTCTACCGCGCCACCCTGCTAGATCTCGACTACCAGGCCGGTGTCGAAAGCCTGGAAGTGGCCCTCTATACAGAAGACCAGATCCCCTGGCAGGACATCGCCTTCCCCACGGTGGAATTCACCCTGCGCGCCTTCTTTGCCGATCTCAAGAACGTGCGCAGCGGTGAAGGCAGCTTCACGCTGCACACCGAAGACATCCGCCGCCGCATGATCTGATCCGCAGGAGCACGCGGATGATCGCCTGGCTGGACCTCGATACGCCCTTCCCCGATGTCTCCCGCGCCCTCGCCGACCCGGCCGGGCTGCTGGCGGCGGGCGCTGACCTGTCGCCGCAGCGGCTGCTGGAAGCCTATCGCCACGGCATCTTCCCCTGGTTCTCCGAAGGCCAGCCCATCCTCTGGTGGAGTACCGATCCGCGCATGGTCCTGCGCACCGATCACTTCGTCGTCTCCGACAGCCTCAAAAAGACCCTGCGCCGCATCGAACGCAGCCGCCACGGCGACGGCCTCTGGCAAGTCACCTTCGATACCGTCTTCGAACAGGTCATGCAAGGCTGCGCCGGACCGCGCCGCCATGAACAGGGCACCTGGATCTCGCCCGAGATCATGGCCGGCTACACCGGCCTGCATCGCGCCGGCTACGCCCACTCCTCCGAAGTCTGGCTCAACGGCGAACTGGTCGGCGGGGCCTATGGCGTCTCCATCGGACGCATGTTCTACGGCGAATCCATGTTCGCCCGCGTGAGCGACGCCTCCAAGGTGGCGCTGGCGCATCTGGTGTTCTTCCTGCGCAGCCACGGCGTGGAGATGATCGACTGCCAGCAGGAAACCTCGCACCTGGCCTCGCTGGGCGCTCGCCCGATCCCCCGCAGCGACTTCCTGCGCCACCTGCGCGCAGCCATCCAGTGGCCGCAGATACGGGGCTGGGAGCCGCTGAACCTGCTCGAGCACGGCATCCCGTCGGCCCGACGCGACTGAGCCTGGCGCGGTTCTTCACTGCAGGCATCAAAATGGTGTAAATTGGAACCTGACTCCAGGGACCGCACGGGGCAGCAGAGACCTCGCCGCCGGCCTCCCGCAAGACAGGACAGGACGCACATGACGCATCTCAAAGACTTGCCGTTCTCCACGTTGCAGTTCTATGCAACCGCGCCCTACCCGTGCAGCTATCTCGATGACCAGCAGGCCCGCTCGCAAGTGGCCACCCCCTCCCATCTCATCAATGCAGATGTGTACTCGGAACTGGTCAAGACCGGCTTCCGCCGCAGCGGCATCTTTACGTACCGCCCCTACTGCGACGGCTGCAATGCCTGCACCCCGGTACGCATCCGGGTAGCCGACTTCGAACGCAACCGCAGCCAGCGCCGTGCCTGGGAACGCAATCGCGGCCTGCAAACCTTGGTCACCAACCTGACCTACGCCCACGAACATTACGAGCTCTACCTGCGCTACCAGTGCGCCCGCCACGCCGGCGGCGGCATGGATCAGGACAGCCGCGATCAGTACGCGCAGTTCCTGCTGCAGAGCAAGGTCAATACCCGCCTGGTGGAATTCCGCGAGCCTGACGGCACCCTGCGCATGGTCAGCATCATCGACGTACTCAATGACGGCCTGTCCTCGGTCTACACCTTCTTCGATCCCGACCTGCCCGCAGCGTCCTTCGGCACCTACAACATCCTGTGGCAGATCGAACAGGCGCGCCAGCTGGAGATGCCCTACGTCTACCTCGGCTACTGGATCAAGGAAAGCCAGAAAATGGCCTACAAAACCAACTACCAGCCGCTGGAAGCCCTCCATGAAGGGGAATGGAGCCTGCTGGAAGGCTGAAGCAAGCTTCACCTTTGTGGCGCAACGTCTGCAAAAACAGGGGTAGCGGGATCAAATTGGGGGCAACTACTCCGCCGAGGCAGGGAATGGGCGGTGGCACGCGTTAGAATAGCGGCAGTTTTTTGGCCCTCTTCTTTCCTGATCGTCCCATCGTGTCCGACAAATTCCTCTACGCACTCGCGCGCCCGCTGCTGTTTTCTCTGGAACCTGAAACCGCGCACCATCTGGTGCTGCCCGCCCTGCGCTGTGCCGCGCGCTACAGCCTGACGGACTTCGTCACCAAAAAGCCGGCCGCCGATCCGCGTACCGTCATGGGCATCACCTTCCCCAATCCGGTCGGCATGGCCGCCGGGCTGGACAAGGACGGCGCCTACATCGACGGCCTGGCCGCACTGGGCTTCGGATTCATCGAGGTCGGCACGGTCACGCCGCGCGCCCAGCCGGGCAATCCGCTGCCGCGCATGTTCCGCCTGCCGGCCGCCAGCGCAGTGATCAACCGCATGGGCTTCAACAATGGCGGGGTGGATGCCTTCGTGGCCAATGTGCAATCCTCGCGCTTCTACCAGGAGCGTCAGGGCGTGCTGGGCCTGAATATCGGCAAGAATGCCGATACCCCCATCGAGCGCGCCGCCGAGGATTACGTGGCCTGCCTGGAAAAGGTTTACCCCTACGCCAGCTATGTGACGGTGAATATTTCTTCTCCGAACACCAAGAACCTGCGCCAGCTGCAGGGGGCCTCTGAACTGGATTCCCTGCTGTCGCAGCTGAAGTCGGCCCAGCGCCGCCTGGCCGATCACCATGGCCGCTACGTACCGGTCGTGCTCAAGATCGCACCGGACATGGAGTTGGAGCAAGTGAAGAATGTTGCCGACGCGCTGCTGCGTCACCAGATCGATGGCGTCATCGCCACCAACACCACCATCACCCGCGATGCCGTGCAAGGCATGCCGCATGGGGAAGAAGCCGGCGGCCTGTCGGGCAAGCCGGTGCTGGAACTGTCCAACCAGGTGATCCGTGGCCTGAAGGCGGAAATCGGCGACGCCCTGCCCATCATCGGGGTGGGCGGTATCTTCAGCGGTGCCGATGCGCGCGCCAAAATCGATGCCGGCGCTTCACTGGTGCAGCTGTACACCGGCCTGATCTACCAGGGACCGGCGCTGGTGCATGAATGTGCCGAGGCGCTGCGCGCTCCGCAGGGCCCGGTCGCCGCGCATCACTGAAACCATCCGTCGCGCGCAAATGAAAACAGCAGGCCGCGTGCCTGCTGTTCTTCTTTGGGAAATCGCCGCGTTCAGTCCTTGGACGACTCCTTCTTGAGATTGAAAATCCGGCGCGCATTGGCATCGGATTCGGATTTCTTTTCAAAGTCGGTCTTTTCGCAACCGGCCAGCACAACACCGACGACCAGCGTCAGCAGCATGACGACGACACGCATGATATTCCCCTGAAGATTCGGAAGAGGCCCCGGATGGCCGCACTCCCCTCCCAAGGGCAGGCGGACAGCGCCGCCGCATGGACCGTTGCGGCCAGCAGAGGGGGCCGGCAGGCTGCATTTTATGCGCAAAAGTTCAGGATTCGATGACTATCCCTGAAAGTTTTCGCTCAAAAACGCCTGCCCGTTCCCCTCTATAATGGCAAGTTTCCGACGCCCGGCCGTCGCCCTGCTCAGTCTCCATGTCCGTCAACACCATCGCCATCAACCGCCAGATGCGCCGTTTCGATGACCAGGCCAGCGTCTGGCTGTTCGGTTACGGCTCCATCATTTTCAAGGCCGATTTCCCCTATCTGGAACGCCGTCCGGCCCACATCACCGGCTGGGCGCGGCGCTTCTGGCAAGGCTCGCACGATCACCGCGGCACCGCCGAGGCACCGGGCCGGGTCGTGACCCTGGTGCCAGAAGAAGGCGCCGACTGTGCCGGCATGGCTTACCTGATCACGCCAGAAGTCTTTGCCCATCTGGATCATCGCGAAAAGAACGGCTATCTGCGCCTGGCCACCACCATGCGCTTCGAGGACGGCCAGGCAGCAGAAGGCCTGATCTACATCGCCGCCGAAGACAATGAAGCCTTCGCCGGCCCGGCCAGCGAACTGGAGATCGCGCGCCAGATCGCCGGTGCGGTCGGTCCCAGCGGCCGCAACAGCGAATACCTGCTCAAGCTGGCCCAGGCCCTGCGTGACCTGGGCGCCGAAGACCGCCACGTGTTCGCCATCGAACAACATCTGCTGCAACTGACCGGGCAGCCAGCCGTGCTATCGTCTGCCCCTCGCCCCTGAGCACCGCATTGAACACGCCCACAAGGAAGAAGAACATGATCAAGTCCCTCGCTGCCAGCCTCACCCTCCTCATGGCGCTGACCGCCTGCACCACACCGGTGGAGCGCACCGCCAGCGGCGATATCCCCGCCGCCCGCGTCTACATCAAGAGCATGACCGAACAGGCCGCCGGCCTGTCGCAGATCAGCTTCACGCGCGCCGCCGGCCTGCTCAACAATGACATGCTGGAACTGGCCATCAACGATGTCGTGCTGGCCCAGATCGCCGGTGGCGAGCGCTTGTCGATCTGGCTCAAGCCCGGCAGCTACGATTTCAGCGTCAAACGCGTCAACAGCCTGGGCAGCAATGCCGGGCCGACCACCGACAAGCTGACCCTGCAAGTCGCCCAGGGCGGCAGCTACCAGATACAGATCAGTACCGAATTGCGCGGCCTGAACCTGCAACTGGCCAAGTAAGCCTGATCCTCCGACGCAACAAATTGCGACGGATTGCGCAGTTTTACACTTCAGCCCCTGTGGTACGGACGACACACCGTATCACAGGGGCTGGTCGCTTCTGGCCAGACGGAATTATCAAGCCATTGATTTAAAAGGAAATATTTTTTAAATCCGGACGCCCCTGACGACGCAAGGCGACATTATTCACAAATCAGATAACTGGTATTGGGATTCAAAAGTGGAAGCACGCCCGTGAAGCGAATATATTGCAATGCAACAGATCAATTTCTTCCTCACGGAGCTCACCATGAACATCGTCGCCGACATCCTCCCGTACACCCTGCTCATCGGCGCCATGGTCGCGCGCTACCTGATTTCGGTCAAGTAAGCAGCCTCCTGGCCGGGTGATCGCCGGTCTCCGCAAGGAGACCCGCTGGCATCCCGGAGCAGTTCTGAAAAGCGGTCATTGTCGCGTTGCAACGCTGACAAGCCGCTTTTTCTTTTGGCCCGGATCGGCGGCATGATCCGCACCATTCTGGCGCAAAATTGCACCATTATCATCATTATTGATATCTGAGTGATGTTCCTTGGTGCAATGTTGGTAGCCGCCTGCAGGTAAATGTCAGGTCGCGGCCTCACTTGCAAAGCTGCTGCAGCGCATTACACTCGCAAGCTTTGCCAACGCAACGAAAGTGAAGCATGAAGCGACTTGCCTCTCTCCTCGCCGCCTCCGCCCTGCTGCTGGCCGTGCAAGGCTGCGCCTGCGCGCCCGGCTTCGTCGGCTTTGACAGCCGCTGCCAGTTCATCAACGTTCCCAGCGGGCAACACTGAATGAACAAAAGCGCCGGATCGGCTCCTGGCGGAGCCCGTCACGGCGCTTTACATGCGTAATTTCAGGTTAAATCCTGAACCCTTCTTCACGCTGATTTCAGCGTTCATCTTTCCATCCCGCCTGCTTTGTCCGGTTTTTACTCCGCAGGCGGCAGTTGCCCCAGCCACTCCCGCAAATCGTGCATGGCCTGCTCGCGCAGCCCGGCTTCCTCGTTGAAGATCTCGTGATAGGCAGAGGCATACCAGTGCAGCGTCTTGCGCTCGCCCGGCAACGCCTCGAAGAAGGCCCGGCTGCCGCGCGGGGCGACGAAGGCATCGTCTCCCGCCACCTGCAGCAGCACCGGCCGCGTGAATTGGGCGGCATCACGCGCCACATGGTGCATGGCATCGAGCATGAAATTGAGCATGCGCGGCGCAATCTTGCCGTGGTTGAGCGGGTCCTGCCGGTAGGCCCGGACCTCATGCGGATCGTGCGAGATGCGCTCGGCCGGCAAGGCGGTCGGCAGGGCCAGCCCCGGCGCGATGGCCGACGACACCTTCAGCAGCAACCGCTGCCAGCCCGACAAATCCAGCGCCAGGGCCGGCGAGGACAACGCCAGTGCCCGCACCGGACTGAAACCGCCAGTGGCAAACCGCGCCGCGACCAGCCCGCCCATGCTGTGGCCGAACAGCAGCGGCGTACACTGGGTGCGGCGGCTGAAGTCATCGAAGGTCTGCTTCAGGTCCCGCAGCAGGTCATCCGGCTGGATCAGGCTGCCCTGCCGCCCTCCTGAATTGCCATGGCCGCGATGGTCGCAGATGCGCACCGAACAGCCCGCTGCATTGAACAATTGCGCCAGCGCGCCATAGCGCCCGCCGTGCTCGCCCAGTCCATGTACCATCTGCACGGCCGAAGTGGCCCCGGGCAGCAGCCAGTCGCGGCAAAACAGCCGGGTGCCGTCGGCGGCGTCGATCCAGTGTTCCTGTACCGGGAGGGGAAGCGTCATGGTTTGTCGAGAAGAGTGGAATTGACGTCGGCCTGGCGGCGCGCGGTGCGCCAGGCCTTGCGCAGGCGGCGGCTCTGGCGCAGGGCGAGGTGCAGCGATGCGGCCCAGGACAGCGGACGCGGATGCACCACGGCGCGCAGCGCGCGGGCATAGTCCAGCACCATGCCGGGGGTCCAGGCCATGGTCACGGCGCGTTTGCGGATCTGGCTGGCGACCCAGATCTCCGGCGTGAACATCATCCTGACCGCATTGAACCAGTGCCGGTCGCGTCCGCCGATGACGCCTTCCAGCGCGGCCTCCAGCGCATGCGCCACGGTGCTGGAGCAGTTGCGATAGGTCAGGTTGTAAATCTCGGTCTGGCGGTAGTGCTGCCAGAAGCGGTCCAGCGAGGCGCGGCGGTAATCACGGAAAACGATCTTCTCGGTCGATTCACACCAGGCGGCGGCTTCGCTGCGGTAGTCGGTCAGGTAGCGGCCCTTGACGTCATTGTCGGCCGTGGCGCGCAGCAGGCGGGCAAACTGGTCCGGCGAGCGGTCGATTTCTTCGGCCGGATAAAGGCTGATGTAGAGCTCGGGCAGGATTTCCAGCGCCGCATGGCCGGTCGAGATGACCCCCTGGTTGTCGACGGCGGCGATGTAGCGGTCGATCAGCGGCTGCCGTCGGGCAGGGCCCTTGGCGCTGCCGGCGGGCGTCCACACGTGCACGGTCAGCGGGGGCTGTGCCCCGGAAGGCGGCTTTGCCGGGGCCGGCGCCCCGGCACCCAGTTGCGCCTGCAGGTCAGGCGCACCGTCATGCAAGCCGGCATCGAACGGGCGGTCATCGCCGCTGTTGCGCGCAACCAGCACATCGGCCGAGGCCTGCTGCGGCAGCATGCGGCTGCGCAGCGCCAGCCAGATCATGTTCCAGCCGCCGAAGATCAGGCCCAGCGCCAGGCAATACGGTACCGTGCCCTTGTAATGCGTCGGGTAAGGCTGGAAGAAGAAGATCGCCAGCAGGATCTGCACGATCCCCCCGAACATGGCCGTGCGCCAGCGCGGAAAGCGCACCACCAGCGCCGAAGTGATCTGCAGCGAGCCGCCGATGGTGAAGGCAATGCCAAAAAGCATGGCCAGCGCCATGTTGCTGGCCTGGTGCTGGGTGATGACCAGCACCGCAATGAGCAGGAACAGTCCGCCCTTGGCATAGCGCAGCGTCTTCTGTGCTCCCACGCCGCTATTGGCCATCCACAGCGTTACCAGGCTTTCCACCAGCAGCAGATAACCGAACAGGGTCAGCGGGAAATTGAGCACGCCATCAAGCGCATCGATCATCAGCGAGACGCCAACGGCGCCCCAGGCCAGGCCGGCCACGGCCAGCGCATGCCAGTTGCGGCGGATAAAATCGGCACCCAGCAATAACAAGACAAGTCGTATCACGGCATTCTCCGGGGCATGCGCCCTTCCCTTTGCGATCCCGCATTCTGGGGGATTCCCTGCGGCGAGGCAAATCGCCCTGCCGGCAAGGCTGGCCGACGCGGTCGCAATCGCGCACAATGCCGGGCTGTCTTCCCTTGCTGCCGCCCATGTCCATGTCCATGTCCTTGCCGGTCCTGATCTCCGCCCTTGCCAGCAGCCTGCTGCTGCCGCCCGTCTCGCCCTTCCTGATGTGCCTGGCCGGGTTCTGGCTACGCCGTCGCGCGCCCCGCCCCGGCCTGGCCCTGATGCTGCTGGGCGCCCTGATCCTGCTGGTACTCAGCACGCGCATCGGGGCCCTGTGGGTGATCCGGCCACTGGAAGCGCAATACGCTCCACTGGCCAGCGCCGGCAATGCGCAAGCCATCGTCGTCCTGGGATCGGGCCGGATCGACCAGGCACCGGAATACGGCGGCAGCGATGACTCCACCGCCATCGGCATGAAGCGCCTGCAATACGCGGCCTATCTGGCGCGCCACACCGGCTTGCCGCTCCTGGTCACGGGCGGCAGCCCCGACGGCTCGCCCGAAAGCGAAGCCGCGCTGATGGCGCGCAACCTGCAGCGCGACTTCGGGGTGCCGGTGCGTTGGCAGGAAACGCGCGCCGATACCACCGCCCAGAACGCCAGCTATTCCGCCGCCATGCTCAAGGCTGACGGCATCGAACGCATCCTGCTGGTGACCGACAGCATCCACATGCCGCGCGCCATGCGCGTCTTTGCGCACACCGGCTTGCAGGTGCAGGCCGCGCCGACCGTGTTCGCCGGCCGGTCGCGCCCGCGCCTGACCGACTACCTGCCGCGCGCCGGCAACCTGGAGCTGGCCAGCTACGCCCTGCGCGAGTGGGTCGGTCAGCTGTGGTACAGCCTCAGGCGCGCCGTGGGGCAGTGAAAACAAGGGTTGCAGCACAAGCCAACTCATAAAATGAATGCCCTTGCGCCTCCTGTTCCGCCATTCAGCACGGCGACGGCGCGGTAGAGTGACAAAGTCGCGCGCATTTCGTCAGTAAACGCCCGTGCACACTACCTTGACCTAGCAACAACACGCTCACGCAAGCCGATGCACCCGGCCCGCCAGGCCAGGTGCCACCGTCCCGGCACAACGATGCCAGCGAGCGCCTCTACACAATGGGAGATATCATCATGGGCCAGTTGTCCTTCAGTAAGAAACTGTGGCTGCCACTCGGTTTGAGCCTCATCGCACTGCTGGCGATATCCATCTTCAGCGCTGTCATGGTGCGCGATGTGCGCATGGAAGAGCGCAAGAACGACCTCACCAACATCGGCCAGACCGCGCTGTCCATGGTCAAGGGTTATGGCGCGCTGGCCGAATCCGGCGCGCTGACCAAGGAAGAAGCGCAAAAACGCGCCAAAGCCGCCATGAAGAGTCTGCGCTACGGCACCGACGGTTACTTCTCGATTTCCACCTCGGCGCAGATCATCGTCATGCATCCGATCAAGACCGAACTGGACGGCAAGGACCTGACCAACTTCAAGGATCCGGCCGGCAAGAACCTGTTCGTCGAGATCACCAAGGCCGGCAGCCAGCCCGGCGGCAGCTTCGTCAATTACCTGTGGCCCAAAGTCGGGGCGGCCGAACCGGTGCCCAAGACCTCCTTCGTGATCGCCTATCAGCCCTGGGACTGGAACCTGACCACCGGGGCCTACATGGATGACATCAACGCCGCCTTCATGCGTACGCTGACACAGATGGCGATCCTCTTTGCCGTGGTGGCGGCGGCCCTGATAGCGCTGGTGATCGTGATCAACCGCGGCATCCTGCGCACCATTGGCGGCGATCCGGCCAAGGCGGCCGAGGTCGCCAACCGCATCGCCCAAGGCGACCTCACCCCCAACATCGACACCGCACCGGGCGATCGGAGCAGCCTGCTCTACGCAGTGCGCAGCATGCGCGATTCGCTGCTGAGTACCATCGCCAACATCAAGACCTCGGCCGACACCATCGCCACTGCCAGCCAGGAAATCGCCAGCGGCAACCTCGACCTGTCAAGCCGCACCGAGCAACAGGCCGGCTCCATCGAGGAAACCGCCTCGGCCATGGAAGAACTGACCGCCACGGTCAAGCAGAATGCCGACAACGCGCGCCAGGCCAACCAGTTGGCCGAATCGGCATCGGAAGTGGCGATCCAGGGTGGCAGCGTGGTCGGCCAGGTGGTGCAGACCATGGAAGGCATCACCGACAGCTCGCGCAAGATTGCCGACATCATCGGCGTGATCGACGGCATCGCCTTCCAGACCAACATCCTGGCGCTGAACGCGGCAGTAGAAGCGGCGCGCGCCGGCGAGCAGGGGCGCGGCTTTGCGGTGGTGGCCTCGGAAGTGCGCTCTCTGGCCCAGCGTTCGGCCTCGGCCGCCAAGGAGATCAAGTCGCTCATCGATGACTCGGTGGCCAAGGTCGACACCGGCAGCAAGCTGGTCGAACAGGCCGGTGCCACCATGACCGAAGTGGTGGCCAGCGTGCGCCGCGTGACCGACATCGTCGGCGAAATCAGCTCGGCCAGCCAGGAGCAGAGCGCCGGCATCGCCGAAGTCGGCCGTGCGATCACGCAGATGGATGAGGGGACGCAGCAGAACGCCGCGCTGGTGGAGCAAGCCGCCGCTGCGGCGCAATCGCTGCAGGATCAGGCGGCCACCCTGGCCGGTCTGGTCGGACGTTTCCAGACTGATGGCAGCCAGGCGCGCGCCGTTCCATCTGCACCGGCGGCGGTCAAGCCGGCCGCACGCCCGGCACCTGCCGCATCGGCGAGCGCTGCGCCGCGCAAGCCGGCGGCGGCTCCGGCGGCACGTGCGACCATTCCAGCACCCAAGGCCGCCCCGGCCAAACCCGCTGCAGCCGCCGCGCCCAAGGCGGAGGCACCCGCAGCCAAGCCCGCTGGCAAACCGTCGCGCCTGCCTGCGGGCGACGATGAAGGGGATTGGGAAACCTTCTGAGCCCCCCTTGCCTTGCGCAACACCAGCCCGCTTCATGCGGGCTTTTTTCATGGAGACGCCATTCAGGCCAGGGCGGCGCGGCTTTCCCCCACCAGCCGGCTGATCAGCCCGGAGTCGGGCGCCACCGCCAGTGCGCGCGCCGTATCCTGCTTGCCGCTGGCCAGCAGGCCCTGCTCATTGGGAGCAATGGTGTATTCGCTATGGCAGGCCGGGCAGTACAGCGTATCGCCGGCCACGGCTTCCCGGGGCCGTACGATGATCGGGCCGCATGAGAGGCAGCGCTGCAGAGGAATGCCCTCATCGCTGTGGCCCACGATGTGGGCCAGTTCCGCATCGGCCTGCAGGCCAATGAAGCGGCGTCCCAACTCGGCATCGAACTGCTTGCCGAGCTCACCCTCGATGATTTCCATGGCCCGTGCAATCGGCATCCCGCTGCGATAGGGACGCGTGCTGGTCATGGCGTCGAAGGCGTCGCAGATGCCGACGATGCGCGCAGCCAGCGGGATGTCCTCACCGCGCCGTCCGAAGGGATAGCCGCGCCCGTCCGGTGTTTCGTGATGCAGCAGCACCGCCTCTTCGGCCAGGGCTGCCAGCGGGTGGCCCGCCAGCATGCGGTGGCCGATCTCGGGATGCGTCCTGATGACCGCATATTCCGCCTCATCCAGCCGCGATTTCTTGCCCAGTACGGCATCGGGGATGCCGATCTTGCCGAGGTCATGCAGGAAGGCACCGATGGTGATGCGGGCCACCTGCTCCGCGGGCAGTCCGGCGGAATGCGCCAGCAGACGCGACAAGCGCGCCACCCGCCACAGATGCCCGCCGGTATAGGGATCGCGCGCCTCCACCGCCCAGGCCAGCAGGAACAGGCTCATCAGCAGTTGCTCGTCATGTGCCGCCTGGCGCGCAGCTTTGTTGCGGGTGGCGCGCTGCCACAGGGAAAGCAGATTCATCCGGCAGCTCCTTGTCGGGCAGGCTCATCGTAGACCAGGCGGATATCGACCTCGCGATCAACGAACTGCCATTCGGCACTCCGGCGCAATCGCGCGACCAACTCTTCGAATGCTTCAGCGTGTTCCGGCGCGTACTCGAACCAGGTCAGGAAATCAAAAGGCTGGCCCAGTTCGCGCGCATGGTAGAGACGGCGCGCAATCGGTGGCAGGTACTCCAGTCCGATGGCGATGTGGTGCGACTGCTCCTCCAGGATCGCGCGGCGCTCATCCTGCGCCAGCGCCCACCAGGCCGGGTTCTTGCGGATCGGGATGAGGGCTGCGCAGCGCGCCTCGGGCCGCCCCAGACCCTGTTGCACCGCGCCCAGCGTATCGAGTTCGTGCCGCGTGGCATAACGCGCATGACCGGTGGCACCGTCCAGGCGCCACTGCACGCCAGTCGTAGCGGTGGACTGCGCCTCGCCGGGACCGGCGACGGCAAGCCTTCCCGCCATTGCCAGCGATTCGCCGACCACGGCGTCGACGCGCAGGATACGCCAGCCTCCACTGAGACCAGCGACGAATGCGGTATGGATCACGCTCATGCTCAATCTCTCCAGGACTTACCAGCGCAACAGGCGCGGACCCAGCAGCAGGCCAAGTGCTGCCGGAATGAGGATCCCGAGGAAATACCAGATTCCCCAGAACGGCACGCCCATCTCCGGGCAATGCAGGCAATACACCATGGTCGCCGTGGCACCGGCCAGCAGGCCAGCCACCGCACCGCTCAGGCGCAGCCGGGTCGGGGCCATGCCGCGCACGGCCCAGAAGATGCCGATGAAGAGTGGAATCGACAGCAGCGCGATGTTGAACGGGCAGCTGCGCCAGCTGATCCCCATCAGCAGCGGCAGCCGCTGGGCTACCGGTGCACTGAGCAACACGGCTGCGCCACCGAGCCACACTGCCATGGCAGGCAGGGCGATGCCTGCCCAATTGGCACCCACGCGCAATCCCGGACGCACCAGGCGTCGCAGCACCAGCATGGCCCCCACGGCCAATGTGGTGGGAAAGGCCAGCTTGATCCAGAACAGAGGCACGCCCAGCATCACCGCCAGATCGGGACGCAGCCCGTAGATCTTCAGCATCAGCAACAGCGAACCCAAGCCGCCCAGCACCAGGGCCTGGGCCATCTGCTTGACCGGCAAACGCCGGTCCACCGGTGCCACGCCGCTGGCCATCATCGAAATAAGGTCTTCAGTCTTCATGCTTGCAGTTTCTCCCGGATCTTCAGGGCCAGGGCCTTGAGGCCACGATGGATGCCGACCTTCACGGCCGATTCCGACATCCCGGTCAGTTGTGCCGTCTCGGCCACCGACAGGCCTTCCAGCTTGACGTGAACGATCGGCAAACGCTGCTTGTCGGGCAATTCCTCCAGCAGCGCACCGACATCGCGCCGCGCCTGCGCCGGTTCATCATCACAGGTGGTGAGCAGGTCGTGCTCTTCGTCCAGCGGGTCGTTGAAGGCTTCGCGGCGCGAACGGGCGCGCAGGAAGTCCATCAGCTTGTAGCGCGCGATGGCATGCACCCAGGCCGTCAGCGGCTGATCGGGGCGATAGGTATGGCGGGCGTTGTGGATGGCCAGCAGGGTTTCCTGCACCACATCCTCGACGTCATCCTGCAGATGCACCAGGCGCTTGCGCAGGAAGGCGCGCAGGCGGCCGCTCAATTCGGCCAGAAACTGGCGATAGGCCACGGCGTCGCCGTCGAGACCGGCCAGCAGCAGCATGCGCAGGCGCTCCTCGGCGGGATGCGAGGGCTTGCCGGGACGGCCTGCCACCTCATCCGGCAAGGCCGGGCCGCCAGTCGCCAACAGGAAAGGACTTTCAGTCATGGGCACGCCACCAGATCACCAACGAAGCAGCCACGGGCCGCACAAGGCGCCGGCCCCCGTCGGCAGCGCCACCCCCAGTACATACCAGACACCCCAGAACGGCGGCGCCATCTCCACGCAATAAAGCGAATAGACTAGCACGCCCTGTGCGCCGGCCACCAATCCAGCCACCGCACCCGCCGCACGCAATTGCGTGGGGGCCATCCCGCGCAGGAACCACAGCATGCTCGCCAGCGTGGGCAAGGACAGCAAGGCCACATTGGCCGAACACACTTCCCAGCTGCTGCCCAGCAGCAGGTCCAGCCGCTGCGAGGGCGGCGCCAGCGCCAGCCAGCTGCCACCGGCCAGCCACAGCAAGGCCGGTGGCAGCAGCAGTCCTGCCGCCGGAGCCAGCCCCATGCGCATGCCCGGCAGCGCCAGGCGCGAGGCAGCCAGCTGCCCGGCCAGCAGGGCCGCCAGCGGGAACGAGACCTTCATCCAGAACAGCGGCTGCTGCAACAGTTCACGCAGGTCGCTGCGCACCCCATAGAGTATGGCCAGCAGCAGGGCCGCACCCATCAGGCCCAGGGCCAGCGCCACCGCCATGCGCGCGGCCACGTTGCGCACCAGGCTGCGCTGGACGGGGCCGGGGGGCTCGCCCGTTCCGGTTGCCAGCATGTTGACCAGTTCCATCGTTTTCATTCACATCCCCTTAGTGCCCCTGCGGGCGGACTGCGCAATGGCGCGCTCTCTTTTGTATTCGTTCACAACAGCGCTGCGGTTACAGCAGACGCGAAAAATATTTTTTCAAAAAATCTTCATCGCGCTGTAACCGGCCAGCCACTCCCTGCGAATTAACAAGCAGATCGGACGCAAAGCAGCAGCAAGCGAAACGCCGGTCAGTGTCATCTTCCACTTCATCCATTTTCAGGAGCACACCATGAACCACTTCGTCGCCACCGCCGCACTGACCCTCGCCACCCTCGCCTCCGGCGTCGCCATGGCGCAAGACAAGCAACCGATGAACAAGACCGCCGTCGAGAAGTGCTACGGCGTCTCCCTGGCCGGCCAGAACGACTGCAAGGCTGGTGAAGGCACCACCTGCGCCGGCACCGCCAAGATGGATTACCAGGGCAATGCCTGGAAGAACGTCCCGGCCGGCACCTGCACCTCGATCAAGACTCCGCGCGGCATGGGCTCGCTCAAGCCGGTCTGATCGTTCCGGAGCCATCGGCCATGACAACGTCACCCCTCACCGCCGGCCTGGGTCTCAAACCCCAGCATTTCGATGCAGCGCTGGCCTGCAAGGCCGCGGGACTGTGGTTCGAAGTCCATCCGGAAAACTACCTGATGGACGGCGGCCCCCGCCTGGCCTGGCTGCAGGCGATCCGGGAGCATCATCCGGTGGCCCTGCACGGGGTGTCGATGTCACTGGCCGGGCCCGACGCGCCCGATCCGCTGCATCTGCGCAAACTGGCACAACTGGTGTCGCGCATCGAACCGGCGCTGGTGTCCGAACACCTCGCTTGGTCGCGCATCGGCGGCCACTACCTGCCCGACCTGCTGCCGGTGCCGCGTACCAACGACACACTGGCACGCCTGGCTGACAACATCAGCCGCACCCAGGATGTTCTGCAGCGCCGGATCGCGCTGGAGAACCCGTCGCATTACCTGCACATGGAACAGCACAGCTGGAGCGAGCCGGACT
Organism: Herbaspirillum sp. 1173; assembly: GCF_031455335.1. Lineage (NCBI taxonomy): Bacteria > Pseudomonadati > Pseudomonadota > Betaproteobacteria > Burkholderiales > Oxalobacteraceae > Herbaspirillum > Herbaspirillum sp. 1173. Next base: position 55,818 of record NZ_JAVDSP010000002.1, read on the forward strand.
TCCTGCGCGAACTGGTGCGCCGGACCGGCTGCGGCTTGCTGGTCGACGTCAACAATGTGCACGTGAGCGCCTGCAATCTCGGCACCGATGCGCGCCACTACCTGGACCAGTTGCCGTTCGAAGACATTCTCGAAATCCATCTGGCCGGCCACAGTGCCGATGCCAGCCTGCCCGGCCTGCTGGTCGATTCCCATGACGCCCCGGTGGCGGCAGCGGTCTGGGAGCTCTACGCGCATCTGCTGGCACGCACCGGGGAGCGTCCCACCCTGATCGAACGGGATGGCAACGTGCCCGCTTTCGACGTGCTGCTGGCCGAGCGCAACATGGCCGGCACCTTGCTGCATCCGGCAGTTGCCGCGCACGAGGAGCAAGCCGCATGAATGCCCCCGACCATCGCTACTACGCCAGCTTCCTGCAGGCCCTCCTGAACGGGCAGAGCGACGACCCTGGCGTTGCCGCGCTGCTGGCGCAACCGGCCTTCGCGGTCTATCGCAATACCGTCTTCAAGGGCTGCGTCGACGCCCTGCTGGCCAACTATCCGGCGGTGCACCGGCTGGTCGGCAGCCCCTGGATGGAATCTGCAGCGCAAGCCTTTGCGCGCGAGCACTTGCCACAAGAAGCCAGCCTCATCTGCTATGGGGCGGGCTTTGCCGATTTCCTTGCCACGCTGGAAGCGGCACGGGAATTGCCCTACCTGCCGGGCGTCGCCACCCTGGACCGCTGCTGGACCGAAGCGCACCTGGCCGCCGACGACCCGCTGCTGGACGTGTCGGCCCTGCACACGGCGCTGGCCGCCGGCCAGGACATCAGGCTGGTACCGCATGCCGCCAGCCGCTGGCATCACGATCCGCAGCATCCGGTCTACACCATCTGGAGCATCAACCGCAGCGATGCTGACGACACCGAAATCGCCCCCGAATGGCAGGGCGAAGGAGCCCTGCTCACACGCCCGCACGGCCAGGTGCAGTGGCGCCCGCTGAGTGCGGGTGCAGCACGCTTTCTCGATGCCTGCCGCGATGGCTGCGGCATCGCCAGCGCTGCCGGCCAGGCGCTGGCCCGGGAGCCCGGCCTGGAGATCGGCACCATGCTGGGCCAGTTGATCCAGGCCGATGCCTTTACCTCGTTTCACTGAACGGAGACTTTCATGAACCAGCCCGCCACCCTGCCTGCCGACGTGCAGCCCTCTCCCTCGCTGTGGTCGCGCGCTGCCGACCTGGCCACCAGGGTGATCAGCGACAACGTGCTGACGCTGGTCGCCCGCGTGGCGATCGCAGCGATCTTCTTCCTCTCGGGCCGCACCAAGGTCAGCGGTTTCCTTGACATCAAGGACAGCACCTATGTCCTGTTCCAGGAGGAATACCACCTGCCGCTGGTACCACCCGACCTGGCCGCACACCTGGCGACCTATGCGGAACACTTCTTCCCGCTGCTGCTGATCCTCGGCCTCTTCACCCGGGGCGCGGCCCTGGCTTTGCTGGGCATGACCACCGTCATCGAGATCTTCGTCTATCCCGATGCCTGGCCCACGCACCTGTCCTGGGCGGGCTTGCTGCTGCTCCTGGTGGCGCGCGGCGGTGGCAAGTGGTCGCTGGACCGATGCTTCAGTCTGCGCTGAACGGAAACACGATGGATCGCCCGTCCACCGGCCTGCTGGCCGACATCATTGAAGAAAGCTTCACTTCGGCCTTCAACCACCATGCTGCGGGCCGCCTGCAAGCTGCCGAGGAGGACTATCGCCTGGTCCTCGCCATGGAGGAGCAGTACGCCCCGGCCCAGCACTACCTGGGCGTACTGCTGCACCAGTGCGGACGGCACGAAGAAGGCCTGGCGCTGATGCACGAAGCCGCGCGCACCAGCCCGCCCGATGCCGACTGGTGCAATGATCTGGGCAACGTCCTGTTCGCCTGCGGGCGTTTCGACCAGGCGGAGCTGGCCTACGGACAAGCCCTGACCTTGCGCTCCGACGATGCCCAACTGTGGACCAACCTGGCCGCCGCGCGGCGTGCGCAGCACCAGCCGCAGGCTGCCATCGCCGCCTGCGAGCAGGCCCTGTTGCGAGATCCGCATTGCCTCCCTGCCCTGTACCAGCTGGCTGACCTCTACGCTGCGCTGGGCGACCGCATGCGGAGTTCGCGTTACCAGTGCCTGGCCTTCGTACTGCCTCCGCATGAGGGGAAGTCACGCGAGCTGCTGGCCATTTCCTTCTACTTCCTGGGACGGATGGAAGAAGCGGCGCAAGTCTGCCGCCAGTGGCTGCAGGAAGAGCCGGGCCACCCCATCGCCAGCCACATGCATGCGGCGTACGCGGGTCTGCCCAGCCACAGCGTACCGCGCGATTACATCGTGCGTCGCTTCGATGAGTATGCCGATCACTTCGACAGCAACCTGGTCAGCCACCTGGACTATCGCGGACCGGAAGTGCTGGGCACGTTGCTTAACGCCTTCCTGCCGGGGATGGCGCCAAGTGTGGTGCTGGACGCCGGCTGCGGCACCGGGCTGTGTGCGCCGGTCCTCGCGCCTTACGCGCTGGCTCTGGAAGGCGTGGACCTTTCCCCCAACATGTTGCGTCATGCCGCGCAACACCCGCAGTACACGGCGCTGGCACAGGCGGACGTGGTGGAATGGATGGCAGCCCATCCGGCACGCTATGGCCTGATCGCCGCCTGTGACGTGCTGATCTACTGCGGGGAGCTGGCGTCCTTCTTCGCAGCGGCGCGACGCTCCCTGCAGACGCAGGGCCATCTGATCTTCACGGTGGAACTGGCTGGTGAAGAACACGCCGCTCCCTACACGCTCCATCCCAGCGGCCGCTTCCGCCACCAGCGCAGTTATGTCGAACACTGCCTGCAAGCCGCGGGCCTGGAGGTGCTGCTGGTGCGCGAAGAAAGCCTGCGCGTCGAAATGCAGCAGGCCGTGCCGGGACTGGTTGTCCTGGCACGGGGGTGAACGATCGCGCCGGAGCGTCGGCGCGACTTGGCCGCGCTCAGGCGATGGCGCGAGCGATGGCCGGCAACATGTCCGACGGTTCCGGACGGCGGGTGTAGTCAGGATTGACTTCGGCATAAACGATCACGCCATCCGGCGCGATCACGTAGCGGGCCGGCATGGGCAGCGTCCAGCTGGCATCGCCATTGAAAGCCGGCAATTCATTCTTGAGCGAGCGATACAGCTCCACCAGATAATCCGGCAAGGTGAAGCGCAGTCCGAAGGCGGCGGCTACCTCATTGCCCGCGTCCGAGAGGATGGGGAATTCCAGCCCGTTCTGGCGCATCGCCTTGCGGCTGTTGGCCGGCAGCTGCGGCGAGATCGCCACCAGGCTGGCTCCGGCCTGCTGCAACTGCGGCAGGACTTCCTGCAGCGCCTGCAATTCCATATTGCAGTAAGGGCACCACACACCACGATAGAAACTCACCGCCAGCGGTCCTCGGGCCAGCAGCTCGGCGGAGGAGACCGGCTTGCCATCCGGATCGGCCAGCGTGAACTGCGGTGCACGGTCACCCGCCTTGAGCGCCCGTGCGGCCGCCCCTGATGCGATCAGTTCATCGGTGGCGCGCTGCATGGTGGCAATGACCGGTGCGGGTACGTTGTAGGGTGGCTTGCCGGCCACGAAGTCGGCTTTGAAGGCGTCCAGCTTGTCTTGCAGAGTCATGAAGAGGCTCCTGTCATTGAGGTAGGTAAATGGGATAAGGCTGCTCGGCGGTGTTCCTCACCACCGATGCAGCGCATTCTGGTCCTCTGCCGACGAGAATGGCAGACAGGCAATGGCTATAATGCTTATTCCACTTTGGAATAAATGAGATCACTATGGATCGCTTGCTGGCCATGACGGCCTTTGTACGGGTGGTGGAGGCGGGATCGTTCTCGGCGGCGGCGCGGGTACTGGGCGTGGGACAGCCGGCAGTCTCCAAGACCGTGGCGCAGCTGGAAGACAAGCTCAAGGTCAGGCTGCTGCTGCGCTCCACCCACGGTCTCACGCCGACCGAAGCGGGGATGCGTTTCTTCGAGCGCGCCCGCGTGGCCATCCAGGAAGCGGAGGAAGCGGAACTGGCCGCACGCGGTGCCGGTGCAGGCCTGGCCGGACGCTTGCGGGTTTCGGCCGCCCCCACCTTTGCGCGGCTGTTCGTGATTCCCTTCCTGCCGCTGTTTCTGGCACGTCATCCCGCACTGGAGGTGGACGTGATCCTGGATGACCGCACCATCGACCTGGTGGCCGAAGGCATCGACGTCTCCCTGCGCATGGGGAACCTGGCCGATTCCGCCAGCGTCGCGCGCAAACTGGCCACGACGCGGCGCTCGGTACTGGCTACCCGCGCCTATCTGGAGCGGGTTCCGGCACCAAGGGTACCGGCAGATCTGGCCAGGCACGAGACCCTGGCCTTGAGCCAATTGGACAATGTCTGGACCTTCACCCGTGCCAGTACCGCAGTCTCGGTCATGGTGCAGGGGCGGGTGCGTTTCAACGCCGCCGAGGGCATCCGCGCGGCCGTGCTGGCCGACATGGGTCTGGCCATTGCCTCTGACTGGATGTTCGCCCCTGAACTGGCGGCCGGCAGCGTGGTACGCGTCCTGGAAAAATGGACGCTGCCGGACATCTCCCTGTGGGCGGTCTTTCCCACCGGCAGGCTGGCCAGTGCCAAGGCGCGTGCCTTTGCTGATTTCGTCGAGGAGATCATGCTGCAGCAGCAGATCCTGACCTGAAGCAGGCGTCGATCAGGACGCGTGGCATGGATCCTGCATCGCATCGCGGCAAGCCTGCCGCCCCAAGCATGCCAGGACGGCAACGCAGGGGCACGAGCCATATCCACCGTGCAACACGGATGAAGAAAGTTTCACTTTTTGTCGCACTTTTAGACCAAGGTACAGTCGTACCGGCATCCGGCATGGCTTAGAATAGCCAAAGCTCACGACGTAATCGATTGGTACGCACCGGCTTGATGCGCGATGAATTCCCCCTTTTCGTCGCCCTGGACAGGCCGCCCAGGTGCGACATCTGAAAAGGAAACGTAATGACGCAGTCACCCAAAAACATCTCGGCCCTGATGTGTGAGCTCAGCGTGGCGCTGGCGGAATTGTCGGAGAAGATGAGCAATCTCTCGGTCACGCTGGAAAATTCCTACCTGGAATCCAACGCCCCGGAACCGGCCGCCCTCATGGAAGCGGCCCGCGAAACCATCGAGAAGGCGCGCGGCAGCTGAGTCCACGCCGCGCCCGCATCTCCCTTCAACTCACCTCATCCGGCAGCCGGATTCATTCCGGCCTGCCCGGCTAACCGGCCACCCAGCCACAGCAGCGGCCTCCCTCATCAAAAGTCATATTTCAGTTCGGCAAAGACCGTGCGCTGCGGGAAGGGATGGAACAGGAAGTAATCCCGGTTGGTCAGGTTGTCCACGCCCACCGCACCGCTCCAGTGGCGGTCGATGCGATAACGCACGCGGGCATCGAAGACGGTATAGCCATCGAAGCCCTGATAGGTGTGCGTGTTGATGTCGGTATTGTCGACGGTCGCGTAGACCCGCCCGCTGTAGCGCCCTGCCACCGTATAGGTCCAGCGGTCATCCGGCTTGTAGCTGGCCACCAGCGTGGCACGCCATTCCGGCACGTAGGGCGTGCGCTTGCCCACCGAGGTCGCGCCCGCCGTTGTGGCGACATAGCCCTTGTTTTCCAGGATGCGGGCATCGACCCAGGTCACGCTGCCGTTCAGCGAGAAACCGCGTACCAGCAGATCGTTGCGCTCGAAGGCCGCCTCGATGCCGCGCTGGCGGGTGCGATCCACGTTCTGCGTGAAGGAGGCGACACCGCTGCCGATGGTGGAACTCTGCGAAATCAGCGCATCCGACACCCGCTCTTCGAACAGCGAAACGCGCCACTTGCCCTGCCCTTCCTGCAACTGCTTTTCGATGGCCAGTTCGGTGGACCAGACCTTCTCGGGCTTCAGGTTGGGATTGGCCTGCAGATAGACGCCATTGAGCAGCACGTTCTGGTACAGCTCGCCCACGGTCGGGAAGCGCAGCGCGCGGCCGGTAGAGAGCGTCGTCACCCAGTCGTCCGCCAGGGCCCAGGCCAGCGAGGCTTTGGGCGAGAGTCCGCTGTGGCTGACCTCCGGCTGGTTCACCGCGAAGACGGTGCTGCCTGAGGTCGAGACATTGCGGCCATCGAAGGCACGCCACCATTCGTACCGTGCGCCCAGCGTGGCCTTCAGGGAAGACGACAAGCGCCACACATCCTGTGCCCACAGCGCCGACGTCTCGGTCTTGCCGCGCGAGTCGGAGGCCAGCGTGCCGTTGCCACCGCTGATCCAGTTGCTGGTGTTCCAGGTCGGCGTGGCCAGGGTGTAGCGATCCACATGCGCACCAAAGCTGATGACCTGGGCACTGCCCTGTGGACGCCAGATGCCCTTGGCATCGACCGTGCTCCAGCCGGTGCCGCTGGCATCGGCGATGGTGCCGGCCCCGCCGCTCTGGCCGGCCGGGAAGGTGGCCGTCGAGGTGCGCGTCAGGTCACGCGACGCGGACAAGGTCGACGCCGCCAGTTGCCAGTCCCACTCGCCCCCGGTCTTGCTGCGCAATTCCAGCGATTGCATCCATTGCTGCTGGTCCACGTCGTTGCTGGAAAAGCCGCTGGTATAGGCCGTGGCGCCACTGGCGGTCTTCAGGAAACTCTGCGGATTGGCACTGGCCTGGTTCTGCCAGAAGCCCAGGGTATAGGTGGCCGTGAGCGCTGGCGTGAAGTCGTAGGAGACCTTCAGCCGCGCCGTGTCCTGCACCGTATGGGTTAGATTGCCGGCCCCCAGCACATACAGGTTCTTGCCGGTACGATCCTGCGCCAGCACCGCGCCGGTAGTGCCGGCCGGCAGGCTGGTGGCGGTGATCCAGGTCACCGGCTGCGAGTAGCTGTCCAGATGATTGACCGAGAAGCGCCAGGCCAGCGCCCCGCTGCGATTGCCCAAGCCGACGTTGTACTCCTGCGCGCGATAGGTACCGGACGCGCCGTACTGGCTGAAATCCTGCTGCGCATATTGCGCCTTGATGCTGGCCTCGAACTGCTGCGGCATGCGCGTGGTGATCTCGGTGACCGCACCGTAGGAATTGCCCGGATACTCCGCCGCAAACGGTCCATACATCACGTCGATGCGCTCGATCTCTTCCGGTGCCACCATGAACCAGCGCGGCGAGCCATTGCCATTGTTGTTGTTCACCAGCGCCGAGAGCAGGATGCCGTCGGCATAGATCAGGCTGCGCGCACTGGCGTTCACGCCCGTGGTGCGAGTGGCCAGCGGGGATTGCGTATCGCCGATGTAGCGCTTGCGCACCGAGAGGCTGGGCAGATACTTCAGCGCATCCGAGCTGTCGGTGACGTTGATGCTGTTGGCAGCGGTATCGGCAGTGACGCTGGCCGTGGTCTGCGGCAGTTGCTTGCGCTCGGCGACCGAGCCACTGCTGCGCACTTCGATGGTGGGCAAAGTCGCGGCCTCGCTGCTGCCGTCACTGGCGGCGGCCTGCTGGGCCAGGGTGCTGCCGCTCCAGGCGCAGAGCACGGCCAGCAGCAAGGGATGCAGGCGAAGCGGACGGGAGACGGCAGAAGCCGGCGAAGACGGAGACAATGAGGAGCAAACAGGCAGCGTGTTCATGGCGAGGATGTCTGGCTTTTCTTGGTGTTGTGAGGGAAGCGCGCGCAGCCGCACCCGCGACCGCCGTGACGTTCGCACTCCCTGTTTTTTCATCGGCGCAATCTATCACGCAGCCTGTGCGCTGCAATCCCGTGGCCGTGCTGCCGTCCGGCAAGAGCGGCTTGCGGATCCGAAGAAAGTCCTTTTGGCACAAGCAGTTAGCGGCAGCGAACAACAAAAAAAATGGGCTGCGACATATTGCCGCAGCCCGCAAATACAACAGAGAGGAGGGGTGATTGGACCCGATTTCCGTCCTCCGTCCCTTAATCCACATCAAACACGCTGCGCTGATCCTTGCCCTTTTACCTTCACGCACAACATCCGGTCACGCCACCAGAAGCCGCGGGTGAATTGCGCATCGTCACGCCTGCGCCTCTTCTTGCGGAAATAAAAAAAATCCAGCTTCTTGCGCGAAGGCCGGATTTTTCATTCATCGATTCCAGAGATGAATCAGGTGCGCATCATCAACTGCCGCGATAAGTCGAATAAGCCCACGGCGACACCACCAGAGGCACATGATAGTTCTGCGAGGCATCGGCCACGCCGAAGGCAATCACCACTTCGTCGACGAAACGCGGTTCCGGCAGGCTCACGCCCTGTTCCGCAAAATAATCACCGGCCGCAAAGACCAGTTCGTACTTGCCGGGCTGCAGCGCCTCGCCTTCCAGCAGCGGCGCATCGCAGCGGCCATCGCTGTTGGTGACGGCGTGCTTGAGCAGCGTCTTGCCGCCGCCAGTCACCGCGTAGAGCGCCAGCTTGACGCCCGCGCCGGGCTTGCCCTTGGTGATATCCAGCACGTGCGTGCTCAGTTTGCCCATGTTGCTGTCCTTTCGCTGTGTAATGGATGAGTGATCGTGAGCGCCGATGATATACCGCCGCCCGCCAAACCCTATACGAGTGCGCTTATACCGGCCATCGATGCAGCGGACATAATGCCTTACCGCGCAGCCCCCTGCCAAACCGGAGCCGACATCCGGACCGCAGATACCAGCAAGGGCCCGGCGCGGCAATCATTTAAATCATTTATATCAAACAACATCCATCACTGGAGGAGACACCATGCCCATTCCATCCCTGCGCCTGCACGGCACGCTCGCGGGCGTCCTGCTCATGGCCGGCGGCAGCACCATGGCGGCCGACTGGGCCGACAACTCGATCGGCTACCGCTACGGCACGAAGTTTGCCGAGCCCTTCAATACGCAGGACATCAGCAAGAACATCGTCAACTTCCAGCATGCCAGCGGCTACAAGTACGGCACCAATTTCCTCAACGTCGACCTGCTGATGTCGGACAGCAAGGATGACAATGCCCAGGAAGCCTATGTCACCTATCGCCATACGCTGGACATCGGCAAGATCAGCGGCCGCGACCTGTCCTTCGGACCGGCGCGCGGGGTGGGCCTGACGCTGGGCTTCGACTGGAACACCAAGAACGACAACAGCTATGCCTCGAAGAAACGCATGTGGGTGGTCGGCCCGACCCTGATGATGGATGTGCCGGGTTTTCTCAACGTGAGCGTGCTGGCGCTGTTCGAAAGCAACCAGCCCAAGGGCATCAGCAGCCGCTACACCTATGACACGCATCCGATGCTGAACCTGGCCTGGGGGATCCCGCTGGGCGGCAGCGGATGGGCCTTCGAGGGCTACATGAACTACATCGCGTCCAAGGGCAGGAACGAGTTCGGCGGGTCGACTGCGCCCGAACTGAATTTCGACGGACAGCTCATGTACGACCTCGGCACGGCCATGGGACTGGGCAAGAACACCTTGCGCCTCGGCCTGGAATATCAGTACTGGCGCAACAAGTTCGGCAACCCGAGCAACGTGCCGGGCTCGCTGGCCAAGACACCGATGGTGCGCGCCGAATATCACTTCTGATCGCCTCCGGCAGCGGGAAGCCGCCCGTTGCGCCAAGGAGTTGGCCGCTCCTGATTGAAAAAAATCGAGCTTCCGATACAAATTTCAATCTTCAAAAACTCCTGCAAAAAATCGAAATTTGCAGGAGTTCTTTTTTTCTCCCCGCTTCCTATACTCAGCCGGATCCGCTCCCGGCACGTCGCCATCGCCGGCCGGATTCCCCCTGACATCTGACCGCCAGCCCCCGCCCGGACGCGCATCCCGCTTTTTTCACAAAGCTTCATATCGTCCCGGACACCGCTCATCGCCAGCCCAGAGATTTCGCCACCCTTACTCTCGGAACCTGACATGAGCTTCATCAAGAGCAAAAAGCACCCCTCTTCCCCGCCCTCTCCTGCCTCATCCAGCTGCTGCCTGTCGGCGGCGCTGGCGGGCGTCCTGCTGCTGCCGGCAGTCACCGCCCAGGCCCAGTCCGCTGGCGGCACACTGCCTTCGGTACAGGTCGATGCCGTCAAGGAATCGCCCTACAAGGCCGAGCAATCGGCCTCCCCCAAGCACACGCAGCCGCTGGTGGATACGCCGCAGACGCTGCAGGTCTTCAAGCGTCCGCTGATGGAACAGCAGGGTGCCACCACGCTCACCGAGGTGCTGCGCAATACGCCCGGCGTGGGCACCTTCTTCCTCGGCGAGAACGGCAGCACCAGTACCGGCGACACCATCTACATGCGCGGCTTCGACATCTCCAGCGCCATCTTCGTGGACAACGTGCGCGACCTTGGCGCGATCTCGCGCGACGTCTTCAACCTGCAGCAGGTGGAGGTCCTGAAGGGAGCCGCGGGCACCGACAACGGCCGGGGTTCTCCGACCGGCTCCGTCAACCTGGTCACCAAACAGCCCGAACTGGCCGATGCGGTCAGCGCCAGCGGCACCTATGGCAGCTGGAACCAGAAGCGCGCCACCGTGGACTGGAACAAGGTCCTGGACCCCGATCAGGGCCTGGCGCTGCGCCTGAACCTGATGAAACAGCACAGCGGCGTACCCGGCCGCCACCAGGTGCACAGCAGCCGCGACGGCTTCGCGCCCTCGCTGGCCTGGGGCCTGAACGGCCCCACCCGCATCCTCTTCAACTACGTGCACATGCAGCAGGACAACGTCCCCGATGGCGGCGTGGTCACCCTCGGCCTGCCCGGCTATCGCTCGCCGGATCCGGCGCGTCCCTTCATTGGCGACGCGCCCAAGGTGAATCCGAGCAACTACTATGGCCACGTGGACGACTATGACCGGGTCAACGCCGACATGTACACCCTGCGGGTGCAGCACGACTTCTCGCCCACCCTGAAGCTGGAAAACAGCACCCGCTACGCCCGCACCGACCAGGATTACCGCCTGGCCTCCTTCATTGCCACCGGCAGCGACCGGGGCAAGTACAAGTCCGGCATCCGCACGCCCTCGGCCACTGACCGCACCACCTGGCTACTGGCGCGCAACATCGTCACGCGGCGCGACCAGGCCAACGAGATCCTCAGCAACCAGACCCATGCCACGGCGCAGTTCAATACCGGCGCGATCCGGCACACCCTGGTTGGGGGCCTGGAACTGACGCGCGAACGCCAGCATGCGCTGGCCTTCACGGTGGACGGATTCCGTCCCCCGGCCAACCTGTACCAGCCGAATCCCCGCTTCGACGAATCGGAAGTCAGCATCCAGGCCACCGGCCGCAACGAGGGCCAGATCGATACCGTCGCGCTGTACGTGCTGGACACGCTCAAGTTCGACGAGCGCTGGTCACTGAACCTGGGCTTGCGCGAGGACCATTACCGCACCTCCTTCGACGGCATCGCGTCCGGCACCGCCACTGCACTGAAAACCTCGGGCAACCTGCTGAGCTGGAAGCTGGCGGCTGTCTTCAAGCCCACCAGCTACAGCAGCGTCTACGCCCTGCTGGCGAGTTCGCAGCAGCCGCCGGGCGGCAACAATCTCTTGCTCAGTGCCAGCCGCAGGAATCCCTCCCACCCCGACTACGCGCCACAAAAGACCCGTACCGCCGAAATCGGCACCAAGTGGGACCTGCTCGACCGCCGCCTGGCCGTCACCGGCGCGCTCTATCGCACCGACGTGCACAATGAGATCGAGCCGGGAACGCTGGCCGACACCTGGTTCCAGATCGGCGAGAAACGTACCGAAGGGGTGGAACTGGGCGTCACCGGCGAGCTCACCCGGGACATTTCGCTCACCGCCGGCTACAGCCGCATGAACAGCCGCGTCAACAAGGGACGCGTGGTCACCGCCAACGGCGAGAACTACCTGGCCTACGCACCGCGCCAGTCCCTGACCTCGTGGGCCACCTGGCGCGCGGCACCGGGCCTGGCGCTGGGCGGCGGCCTGCGCTATACCGACGGCCTGCTGCGCGGCACCGACAGCAATGCGCTGGGCACGCCCACCCGGACCGATGCCTACTGGCTGGTCGATGCCATGGCCAGCTATGCCATCAACAAGACCGTGGAGCTGCAGTTCAACGTGACCAACCTGTTCAACAAGCAGTACGCCGCTGCGATCAACAAGAGCGGATATCGCTACACACCGGGCGGCACGCGTGCCTTCTCGCTGACCGGCAACTTCCGCTTCTGATCTCCTGCCCGGCGGTGGCGGCGTTCTGCCGCCACCGCTGAACTGCTCCCACACCTCCCTCACGACCAGCCCACTGCATCACGCAGCGCACTGCCGTGAGGCTTCGTGTTTTTTATGCAACAAATGTAGTGTCGGCTTGCCCCGTCCGCCTTCCCGGATGCGGTGCGGCTTTGCGCGGGATGTTCTGAATGGAAGACCAAGAGCAGACGATCAGGGAACAGAAATTTTTAGAATAAGAATCACTTTTATTTGGCACCGTGGCTATAATTGTAAAAATCTCGTAGCAATTTGAAACATTGCGATATCAACGAGATACAAAAACTACAATCTCGCCAGCCATTACGGCGGAGCCTGCCAGGTCTCACCAGACCATGCGATTGCCCGTTCGACTCATAGCCAGCCAAGAGAACTCTCAACATTTTCTCTCGGAACCCTGCCATGAGTTACATCAAGAGCCGCAAGCACGCGCAGCCTGCCTTTGCTTCGACCCGTCTGTCCGCCGCCGTTGCCGGCGCCCTGCTGCTGCCGGCCGTGGGCGTGCACGCACAGACCAGCACCGCCCTGCCCAAGGTCGAAGTGACCGCCACCCAGGAATCGGACTACAAGGCCGACAAGGCCTCCTCGGCCAAGTACAGCCAACCGCTGGTCGACACCCCGCAGACCCTGACCGTGATCAAGAAGCAGCTGATCGACCAGCAGGGCGCCACCACGCTGACCGAAGCCCTGCGCAACAGCCCGGGCGTCGGCACCTTCTTCCTCGGCGAAAACGGTACTACCAACACCGGCGACGCCATCTACATGCGCGGCTTCGACAGTTCCAGCGCGATCTTCGTGGACAACGTGCGCGACCTCGGTTCGATCTCGCGCGACATGTTCAACATTCAGCAAGTGGAAGTCCTGAAGGGTCCGGCGGGCACCGACAACGGACGCGGCTCGCCGACCGGTTCGATCAACATGGTCACCAAGCAGGCCGAGATGAACAACTTCTTCAATTCCTCCGCCACCTATGGCAGCTGGAACCAGAAGCGCGCCACCGCCGACTGGAACAAGGTGATCGATGAAGAGCGCGGCATCGCCATGCGCCTGAACGTGATGAAGCAGGACAGCGGCGTCCCCGGCCGCCATGAAGTCAAGAACGACCGCTGGGGCGTGGCGCCCTCGCTGGCCTTTGGCCTGAACAGCCCGACCCGCGTGTTCCTGAACTATCTGCACATCGACCAGGACAACGTGCCCGATGGCGGCGTGCCCACCATCGGCCTGCCGGGCTATACCTCGCCGGATGCCTCGCGCTCCTTCCTGAGCGGCGCGGCGCGGGTGAACTCGTCGAATTTCTACGGCCTGTCGGGCGACTACGACAAGGTGACTGCCGACATGTTCACGGCGCGCGTGGAGCATGACTTCTCGCAGGACGTCAAGCTGCAGAACACCACCCGCTATGCCAAGACCAGCCAGGATTACCTGCTGACCGCCTTCATGGGCACATCGGCCAACCTGGTCACGCCGTCGGCCAGCAATCCCTCGGCCTGGACCCTGTCGCGCTCCAACCCGACGCGCAAGGACCAGAGCAACGAAATCATCACCAACCAGACCAACATCACGGCCGATCTGCAATCCGGCAGCCTCAAGCACACGCTGGTGGGCGGTGTCGAATTCACCCAGGAGAAGCAGCACGCGCTGTCCTTCACCCGCAGCGGCACGCTGTCGGTGGCCAACCTGTACAACCCGAATCCGAACGACGCCAAGACCTACACGATGACGGCCACCGGCTACAACGACGGCAAGACCGACACCGTCTCGGCCTATCTGTTCGACACCGTCAAGTTCAACGACCAGTGGTCGATCAACGCCGGCATCCGCGAGGACCATTACCGCACCACGTACTATTCCAACGCCGCCGGCACCATCACCAACCTGTCGACCTCGGGCAATCTGTTCAACTGGAAGCTGGCCGCAATCTACAAGCCGACCGACTACAGCAGCATCTATGCCCTGTACGCCACCTCGCAGCAGCCGCCGGGCGGCAGCAACTTTGCCCTGTCGGCCTCGGCCAACAGCGCGGCCAACAGCAACTACGCCCCGCAAAAGACCAAGACCTCCGAACTGGGCACCAAGTGGGATCTGATGAACAAGAAGCTGGCCCTCACGGCGGCCCTGTTCCACACCGAAGTGACCAATGAAGTCGAGCAGGATCCGACCTCGCTGCAGTACTTCCAGACCGGCAAGAAGACCGTGCAGGGTATCGAACTGGGCGTCACCGGTGACGTGACCAGCACCCTGTCGCTGGCAGCGGGCTACACCTGGATGGACACCAAAGTGAACAACGGTGCCATCACCACGGCCGCCGGCGAGAACAATCTTGCCTATACGCCGAAGCAGGCCTTCACTTCGTGGGCCACTTATCGCCTGCCGCAGGGCTTCACCGTCGGCGGTGGTGCACGTTACGTCAGTTCGCTGCTGCGCGGCACCGATGGTGCGGTCGGTACGCCCAAGTACGCCAACAGCTATTGGGTCTTCGATGGCATGGTTGGTTATATCGTGAACAAGAACGTTGATCTACAGCTCAATATCTACAATATTTTCGATAAAGACTACGTAGCGGCAATCAACAAGAGCGGCTATCGTTACACCCCAGGCACGCCGCGTTCGGTGGCGCTGACCGCCAACTTCAAGTTCTGATCCTGCCCCTGGCATTGAAGCCCTCACCGGGCGGGGTGCTCTGACTCGCAAGAGTTCGTGTCCCCTCCGGTGAGCCAGTGATCGGCGACTTGACGGCCCCTCCCGTGCGGAGGGGTTTTTTCATTCGCTACAGGAGAATTCCATCATGATGCTGCACATCCCCCAGGTCCTGACCCCGCAACAGGTCAGCCACATCCGCTCCGAACTGCAGCGCGCCGACTGGGTGGACGGGCGCGAGACCGTGGGTGAACAGGGGGCGCGCGTGAAGCGCAACCGGCAGTTGCCGGAACATTCGCCGCTGGGTTTCCAGCTGGGCGAGATCATCCTGGAAGCACTGCGCAGAAATCCCCTGTTCTTTGCCGCCGCGCTGCCCAAGAAGACCATGCCGCCGCTGTTCAACAGCTATGAAGGCGGCGAGCACTATGGCCTGCACGTGGATGGCTCGGTGCGCCTGCTGCCCAATGCGGCGGGCAGCATCCGTACCGATGTCTCGACCACCGTGTTCCTGTCGGAGCCGGACGAATACGATGGCGGTGAACTGGTGGTGGTCGATACCTATGGCACCCATGAAGTGAAACTGCCGGCGGGAGACATGATCGTCTATCCCTCCACCAGCCTGCACCGGGTCGAACCAGTCACGCGCGGGGCGCGCGTGTGCTCCTTCTTCTGGACCCAGAGCATGATCCGCGACGACTGGAAACGCAGCATGCTCTTCGAACTGGATCGCAACATCTTCGGCCTGCGGCAGAAACTGGGCGATACCGAAGAAGTGGTGGGACTGACCGGGCATTATCACAACCTGCTGCGACAGTGGGCGGATGTATGACCACGCCAAATTGTTTATTTGTTTTATATCGTTTTTGAATTGGCGTAGCTCGATACGCCAAATACGAAGGCCGTCCGGCATTGCACCGGACGGCCTTTTTCATGCAAGCCAGTGCGGGATCAGACGAAACGCCCGATTGCACCGATCACTGCCTCCCGCACCGATCCGCTGACCACGAAGTCATGCGCAGCGCGCACGTCATCATGGAACCAGCGATCGCCCTCCAGACACGCAGGAATCTGCCGGCGGATCTCCTCATAGGCCGCCTGCGTACCCTGCCCCAGCTTGAAGTCCTTGAGCAAGTCCTCGGTCATGGTCAGCGCCTGCGCCGCCAGCAGCATTTCCACGCCGACGATGTATTGCGTGTTCTGCACCACCGTCATCGCCTTGCGGGCGCACCAGGTCGAGTTGGAGATGTGATCCTCGCTGTTGCCCTTGGAGGGGATGCTGTCGACGCTGCCGGGCATGCACAGGGTGCGGTTTTCCATCACCAGCGAACTCATGGAACACTGCACCACCGGATAGCCGGTGTTGACGCCGCGCACGCCGCTCATCAGGTTGCGCGGCAATCCCCACGACAGGGTCGGATCGATCAGGCGCGCGATGCGGCGTTCGCAGATGCTGCCCAAGTCGGTGATGGCCATAGCCAGCAAGTCCATCGCCTGCGCCAGATACTGTCCGTGGAAGTTGCCGCCGGAAATGATTTCGAAACCTTCGCCGTCTTCCTTGTTGAAGATCAGCGGATTGTCGGTAGCGGAGTTGGTTTCCTTCTCGATGATGGTGTCGATATAGTCCAGCGCATCGAATACCGGGCCATACACCTGCGGAGCGCAACGCAGAGAATACACATCCTGAATGCGCGCGGTGTAAGGGATATCGGTGCGGCGCAATTCATCGGGCAATTGCACGGCGCGCGCTTCATGCGTGGTACGGGTGGAGCCCTTGAGCAGCGTGCGGATGACTTCCGCCGTCTTGATCTGGCCCGCATGCGGACGCGCCTGCTGGATACGCGGATCGAAGGCCGACATCTCGGCCCGCATCGCTTCCAGCGTCAGCCCGAGCGACAGGCAGGCATCGGTCAGCAGATGGCGCGCATCGTGCGCGGCGAGGATGGCGACGGCCAGCGAAGCGGTGCAGCCATTGATGAGGGCCGAGGCATCCTTGGCCTTAAGATCAAATTTGACCGAACCTATCCCGGCCTGCTCGATGGCCTGCGTGGCGCGCATGCGCTGGCCTTGATACATCACTTCAGCTTCATCGAAGCCGGCAATGGCAGCGGCCAGATAAGCCAGCGGCGCCAGATCGCCGGAAGCACCCACCGATCCCTTCTGCGGCATGATCGGGTGGATACCCGCATTGATGAAAGCCAGCAGGCGATCCACCACTTCCACGCGTGGCGCGGAATAATTCGAGGCGAATGCATTGGCCCGCAGCAGCATGGTGGCGCGGCTGACCTCTTCTGAGAACGGCTCGCCGATGCCCGCACTGTGCGCGCGGATCAGCTGGGTCTGGAACAGCTCGATATGCTCGACCTTGATGCGGGTGTCCTTGAGCAGGCCCACGCCGGTATTGAAGCTGTACATCATGGGCGCTTCATCGTGCATCCAGGTCGATTCGATGTAGTCGCGGCTTTGCTTGAGGGCGGCACGCGAAGAATCGGCCAGCGCCACTTTCAGGTGAGGCGCACGAGCCACGCTGACAACTTGCGCGGCGGTGAGATTGAATCCGTCGATGGTAATGGTTTGCATGAGTGCTCTCTGATGGAATCGGGTGCGATTACTTGGCCCCAGCCTGGAACCATGCGGCCAGCTCGGCGCGTTCCGCATCGGTCATCTGGGTCATGTTGGCCAGCGGCATGTCCTTGGTCTGGACGGCGCGCTGGAAGATCTTGGCCGCGTGCTGATGAATCAGCTCGGGCGTTTGCAGCATCATCCCGGCTGGTGCGGTGGCGAAGCCGGCCTGGGTCGGCTTGTCCGAATGGCAGCTGGCGCAACGCTGGGTGACGATGGCCTGGATGCGGGCAAAGTCCGGTGCGGCAGCGGCCACCGGCGCTGCGCCCTCACCTGTGGAGGCAGCAGGTGCAGCAGGTGCCACGGGACGCGGGGCAATCGCCACGGCCACCGCCAGCAACAGGACTACTCCGGCGATGGGATAGCCCACCGACACCTTGCCCTTGTGCCGCAAATTGAAGAAGTGACGAATCAGCACACCGGCCGCCATGATCGCCGCCAGCACCAGCCAGCTATGGGCATGCGTGTAGGTCATCGCGTAGTGGTTGCTGATCATGATGAAGAGGATGGGCAGCGTGAAGTAGTTGTTGTGCACGCTGCGCTGCTTGCCCTTGCGGCCGTGGATGGGGTCGGGCGAGCGGCCGGCCTTCATCGCCTCCACCAGCTTGCGCTGGCCGGGGATGATGACCATGAGCACATTGCCCACCATGATGGTGCCGATCATCGCGCCCACGTGGATATACGCCGCGCGGCCCGACAGCAGGTGCGTGAGCAGATAGGCCACCGCCACGATGAAGACGAACATCACCAGCCCCAGCAGCCCTTCGCGCTTGCCCAGCGGCGACTTGCACAGCAGGTCGTAGACGATCCAGCCCAGCACCAGGGTACCGATGCCCACACCGACGGCTTCCGGCCCGGTGAGGTTGGCTACGGACTTGTCGACCATCATGGCCGAGGCGTTGAAGTAATAGACGATGAAGAGCATGGCCACACCGGTGATCCAGGTGGCATAGGCTTCCCACTTGAACCAGTGGAGTTCTTCCGGCAGCTCGGCCGGCGCGACGAGATACTTTTGCGGATTGTAGAAACCGCCGCCGTGCACGGCCCACAGCTCGCCGGAGACGCCCTTCTTCTCCAGGTCGCTGCCCGGCTTGGGCGGGCGGATGGAGTTGTCCAGCCAGACGAAATAGAACGAGGCACCGATCCAGGCGATGCCCGTGATCAGGTGCAGCCAGCGGACCAGCAGGTTGGCCCAGTCGATGCCATATGAAACCAGGAGTGCTTCCATGTCTTCCCCACGCAGGATTGCTGTCCGCCACCGCGACCTACTCCGGACAGGCGAGGCATTGCCTCAGGAATGGGCCGCCATGGAAGTCTTCCCACCGCCCTGCGTGTACCAAGGCTGCAACTGGATGAGTGGAGTGAAGGCTTCCCGCGCGCCGGGAAGCGCAGGCGCCTTGATGGCGCCCTGGCTGGTCTCCCGTCGTGCTGCCGCTACGACCCGATGGCTGATGCCATCTGTTTTTTTGGCCATCCTGCTGATGCGGGACGGTTGCAGGAAAGATAAACGTGAGGGTCACGCAAAACATGGCCATCAACGTATATTTGACATACGAATGACGATATACAAAAATGCCCCCTGGATGTGGGACGCTTGCGCTCGCATCACGCCAGGCCGCCGCCCGAGCCGGCCCGGCACACGACAACGATAATGCGCCTGCCCCCGATGCAGCCGCCCCAGAGTGAACGAAAAACCGTCACCTGCCCCGCACCACAAGACCCCGGAGACATTCCCATGTCCAGGCTGCCTGACCATCTCGACATCCACCTCATCCGCATTCTCTATCTCCTGCTCTGCGAGAAGAACGTATCGCGGGTCGCCCTGAAACTGAACCAGCCGCAGCCCTCGATTTCAGCCTCGCTGCGCAAGCTGCGCGAACTGACCGGCGACCCGCTGCTGGTGCGCGGCGCGCGCGGCATGGTGCCGACCCAGCATGGCGAGAGCCTCTTGAAACCCGCCAAGCGCATCCTCGACGAGACCGAGCGCCTGTTCGTGCCCAAGACTGCCTTCGTGCCGCAGGAGGAAGAGCGCACCTTCCATATCGCCGCGCCCGACTACATGAACACGCCCTTCTTCACTGAGGTGATCGCCCGCCTGCGGCGCGAGTCGCCGCGCAGCCGCATCGTCATCCATGCGCTGGGTCCGGATAACGATTACGTGCGCCTGCTCTCGGACGGGGAACTGGACCTGGTGATTGCCAACTGGGACGAGCCGCCTGCGCATTTGCACCTGTCAAAGCTGTTTGACGATCCCATCGTCTGCCTGATGCGCGCTGACTGCGCCTACGCCAAGCGCACCGCGCGCGACGCCATGAGCATCGAGGACTATCTTTCGCTGCCGCACGCCGCGCCCTCGCAGATCCTGCCCGGCTATCACGGCACCATCGATACCTTCCTCGAAAAGCAGAACCTGCATCGCAACGTGGTGGTGGAATCGGCGCACTTCCGCATGCTGCCCTACATGGTGGCGCAGACCGACCTGGTGCTGACGGCTGGCCAGCAGTTCGCCAGCTTCTACGAAAAACTCCTGGGCCTGAAAAGCTATACGGTACCCATCAAGTTCCCGCCGCTGCGTTTTTACCAGCTGTGGCACGAGCGGGTGCACCAGGCCACCGAGCACAAATGGCTGCGCGCCCAGGTCAGCGCGGCGGCCAAGATGATGGCGCAGGGCCGCGCCTGAAGCGGTGCCGGGCCGCTCCGGCAAAGGAAACGGGCATTCCGGCATATATCGGCGGCGCGCCAGCCGGTATGCCGGGGCTTATATATCGCACTCCCCGGATTGCATTAGTATCGCCAGCATCAGACCGGCATCCGCACACAAGCCCCACCAAGACGCGGAGCACGGTACTGGGCCGGAACCACCTTCAAGCGGCAAGGCACGCCACCCTCTCAGAATGATCACGGTGGCGCGGTCACATGCCAGGTTCCATCGATAAAAAATACCAGGAGACAATCCCATGCAAGCCACTCGCCATCCGGTGGATGAACGCCTACCCGTATTCAAGCTCTTTGCCCTCGGCATGCAGCACGTGCTGGTGATGTATGCCGGTGCGATTGCCGTGCCGCTCATCATCGGTGGTGCGCTCAACCTGCCCAAGTCCGAGATCGCCTACCTCATCAGTGCCGACCTGTTCTGCTGCGGGCTGGTGACCATCATCCAGAGTGCCGGTCTCTGGAAATTCGGCATCCGCATGCCCGTCATGATGGGCGTGACCTTTGCCGCCGTGGGGCCGATGGTGGCCATGGCCAACAATCCGCAGCTGAACATCCTGCATATCTACGGGGCGGTGATTGCTTCGGGCGTGTTCTGCATCCTCGCCTCGCCCTACATGAGCAAGCTCATGCGCTACTTTCCGCCGGTGGTCACGGGTACCGTCATCACGGTGATCGGCGTCTCGCTCATGGGCGTGGGCATCAACTGGGCCGCAGGTGGACAGCCGGTGATCGGCAAGCTGGTCGACGGGGTGTTCGTGAAGGTGCCCAATCCCGACTACGGCTCGCCGCTGTCGCTTTCGATTGCGGCGGTGGTGCTGGTCTCGATCCTGCTCATCACCAAGTACACGCGGGGGTTCATCTCCAACATATCGGTGTTGATGGGCATGGTGGTCGGTTTCGTGATTGCCTTTGCCTTGGGCAAGATCAGCTTTGACGGGCTGGATGCGGCGGACTGGTTCGCCTTCATCCAGCCCTTTCACTATGGGCTGCCGCAATTCGACATTGCCTCCATCATCAGCATGTGCCTGGTGATGATCGTGACGATGATCGAATCGACCGGCATGTTCATGGCCCTGGGCGACATCGTCGGCCGCCGCATCGACGACCGCACGCTGGCCAGCGGCTTGCGCGTGGATGGCCTGGGCACGGTGATCGGCGGTCTCTTCAACACCTTCCCTTACACCTCCTTCTCGCAGAACGTCGGGCTGGTGGGCGTGACCGGCATTCGCAGCCGTTTCGTCTGTGTGGCGGCCGGGGTGATCCTGATTGCGTTTGGCCTGTTCCCCAAGATGGCGCACGTGGCCGCGTCGATTCCGCAATTCGTGCTGGGCGGTGCCGGCATCGTGATGTTCGGGATGGTGGCGGCGACCGGCATCAAGATCCTGTCCAAGGTCGATTTCCACGGCAACCGCAACAATCTCTTCATCGTCGCCATCAGCATTGGCGTGGGCATGATCCCCATCGTTGCGCCGACCTTCTTCGACAAGATGCCGCATCTGCTGGGCACCATCTTCCACAGCGGCATCCTGCTGGCCTCGGCCATGGCGGTCGGATTGAACCTGTTCTTCAATGGCCGGGGCAGTGAAGAGGACGTGGCCCGCTATGCGGTGGCGGCGGCGCAGAGTTCGGATCACTGAAGCGGGTGCGGCGAGATATGCCGCTGCGCATACGGCCCAGATGAAACCGTTGATGCCATCCGGGCCAAGATGTTTTAAAGTCTCATCTGCGCTGCAGACCGCACCGGGCGGGCTTTGGCGCAGACCGTGAGACGACAGCCGCAGACAACAATCGGTGCCGACAATCCTGATTTTCATGAGGGATGTCGGCGTCGGCTTTGCGGCATCACCCATGAACACAGCGAGGGAGCCGGCGGCGAGCCGACCGGCCAGCACATGACGACGACACTGGAACACCTGAACGCAGCCGAGACTTCGGCCTTCATCGCCGCCTTGCACGGCATTTACGAGCACTCTCCCTGGATTCCCGAGCGGGCGGCGCTGCAGCGTCCGTTCCGCAATCTCACCGCCTTCAAGCTGGCCTTGCACAAGGTCGTGACCGACGCCAGCCGAGCCGAGCAGTTGGGCCTGATCCGCGCCCACCCGGAACTGGCGGGTCGCGCCGCGATTGCCGGCGAGCTGACGGCCGAGTCCACGGGTGAGCAGGCCAAGGCCGGACTGAACCTGTGCAGCCCGGAAGAATTTGCCCGGCTGCAACAGCTCAATGCCGACTACAACGCGAAATTCGGTTTTCCCTTCATCCTGGCGGTGAAGGGCCCCACTGGTGCGGGCCTGACGCGCCAGCAGATCATCGCCACCTTTGCCCGCCGCCTGCGCAACCAGCCGGAAGACGAACTGCGTGAAGCCCTGCGCCAGATCGGCCGCATTGCCGAGATGCGCATCAACGACCTGCTGGGCTATCGC
The DNA here is from genome assembly GCF_031455335.1 of Herbaspirillum sp. 1173. NCBI lineage: Bacteria > Pseudomonadati > Pseudomonadota > Betaproteobacteria > Burkholderiales > Oxalobacteraceae > Herbaspirillum > Herbaspirillum sp. 1173. The sequence goes on from NZ_JAVDSP010000002.1 coordinate 78,396, forward strand.
CCGGCGATGGGGGCGACGGTGATGCAGTGGGCGGAAGAAATCGGCGCCCTGTCGGAAGACGAAGGCGCGCTCACCTGCACTTATCTCACCGAGACGCACCAGCGTACTGCCGAGCAGATTGCGCAGTGGATGCGCGAGGCGGGCATGCATGTGCATATCGATGCGGTGGGCAACGTGGTGGGGCGCTATCTTTCCACCGATCCGCAGGCCAGGACTTTGTTGACCGGTTCGCACTACGACACGGTGCGCAATGGCGGCAAGTACGATGGGCGCGAGGGAATCTTGCTGCCCATTGCGGTGGTGAAGCATTTGCATGAACGTGGCGAGACCTTGCCTTTCCATTTCGAGGTGATTGGATTTTCGGAAGAAGAAGGCGTACGTTTCAAGAGCACCTTCCTGGGCAGCAATGCGGTGACCGGCCATTTCGACATGAAGCTGCTGGACCTGCAGGACAAGGATGGCATCAGCATGCGCGAGGTGATCTCCCAGGCGGGCCATGATGTGGCGGCCATCCCGCAGATTGCGCGCGATCCGGCCGACATCCTGGGCTATGTGGAGGTACACATCGAGCAGGGACCGGTATTGCTCAATCGTGATTTGCCGGTGGGCATTGTCACCTCGATTGCGGGCAGTTCGCGCTACCTGGTGGAGTTGAAGGGTGTGGCCAGCCACGCCGGTACTACGCCGATGGACATGCGCAAGGATGCGGCGGCAGCGGCGGCCGAGATCATCCTTTATGTGGAACAGCGTTGTTCGCAGGACCAGCATGCGGCGCTGGTGGGCACGGTGGGCCAGTTGCAGGTACCGCGCGGGTCGACGAACGTGATTCCGGGTGCGTGCCAGTTGTCGCTGGACATACGTGCGGCGGTGGATGATGTGCGTATGGCGGCGGTGAAGGACATCCTGAGCAAGATCGAGGAGATCTGTGGCCGGCGCAGCATTGATTTCAAGCTGGAGGAGACCTTGAGCGCAGCGGCAGCGCCGTGTGCGCCGTGGCTGATGGATCAGTTGCGTGCCGCGACGGAGCGTGCGGGGGTGACGCCGTTCGAGTTGGCTTCCGGAGCCGGGCATGATGCGATGGCGATAGCCAAGCTGACGGATGTCTGCATGTTGTTTACGCGATGTGGCAATGGCGGCATCAGCCACAATCCTCTGGAGACGATGACGGCGGATGATGCGGAGGTATCGGGGCAGATTTTGCTGGATTTCCTGCGCAGTTTTGAGGCGAAGCGTTAATGATTTATATGATTTAGCGTTCTGCGCGTCTTCGATACGCGGCTGCGCCGCTACTCAGTCCGAACGGGAACTTGCAGCACCGGGCCGGACGACGCCGCAGGCGAGTACGACCGAAGCCGCAGGCGAGCAAAAAAGGGCGAAGCCGCAGGCGAGCCCGAGTGGGGGTGGTCCCCATAGAGCCAGCCGCCGCAGCGGAGCGAAAAGTGGATCAGAAGGATAGCCGGAGCGAAGCGACTCTATCCTTCCCACTTTTCGCTTCGCTGCGGCGGGGACCCTCCGGAGGAGGGCTGGCTCTTTGGGGTCGCCTTCTTTTGCTTACTTTTCTTGGCGAGACAAGAAAAGTGAGCGGCTGCCGGGCCGCTCCCGGCGCGTTCTTCCGACCGGAGAGAGAAAGTAATTAAGCTAGAGCGCAGGAAAGCGATCCGTGCAGACTACCCAAAACACAAAACCAGCAAAAACAGCAAAAACAGCGAAACACCAGCATTAAGCAAACCTTAACGCAAAACAAAACCAGCATTAAACGGACCTAAACCCTCCCAACAACCCCACCCGTCGCAGTCGTTAATAGGGCAAGAAAGGGACTCCCCCCTGTCACCTGCGCCGACCCGCAAGTCAAACACATCAACAAGGAAGCCAAGAAGGAGTCCAACATCATGCAAGAGCAAGCAACAGGCAAGACGCTGTTGATCAGGAACGCGCGCGTCCTGGTCACGATGAACGAGGGCCGTGAAGAGATCGCCGATGGTGCGCTTTACATCAGGGGCAAGGTCATCGAGCAGGTTGGCAAGACGGAGGATCTGCCGCAAGAGGCGGACGAGATCATTGATGCCAGTAATCACGTGGTCATCCCGGGCCTGATCAACACGCACCACCACATGTACCAGAGCCTGACGCGTGCGATCCCCAGCGCGCAGAATGGCGAGCTGTTCAACTGGCTGACCAATCTGTATCCGATCTGGGCGGGCCTGACGCCGGAGATGATCCGGGTATCGACGCTGACGGCCATGGCAGAGTTGATCCTGTCGGGCTGTACCACCAGCAGCGACCACCTCTACATCTACCCCAACCAGACCCGCCTGGACGACAGCCTGGAGGCCGCGGCCCAGATCGGCATGCGATTCCACGGAGCGCGAGGTGCCATGAGCGTAGGCCAGTCCAAGGGAGGATTGCCGCCGGACCGTGTGGTGGAAGAAGAGCCTGCCATCCTGAAGGACACGCAGCGTCTCATCGAGACTTACCACGACAGCCAGCGCCACGCCATGCAGCGCATCGTCGTCGCCCCTTGCTCCCCCTTCTCGGTCTCACGCGACCTGATGCGCGAGGCCGCCGACCTGGCGCGTCACTATGGCGTATCGCTGCACACGCACCTGGCCGAGAACGTCAACGACATTGCCTACAGCCGCGAGAAATTCAACATGACGCCGGCGGAATATGCCGAAGATTGCGGCTGGGTCGGCCACGACGTCTGGCACGCCCACTGCGTGCAGCTCGACGAGCATGGCATCGAGCTGTTTGCCCGCACCGGCACGGGCGTGGCGCACTGTCCCTGTTCCAACATGCGGCTGGCCTCCGGCATTGCGCCCATCCGCAAGATGCTGGATGCGGGCGTACCGGTCGGCCTGGGCGTGGACGGCAGTGCGTCCAATGACAGTGCCCACATGCTGGGCGAAGTCCGCCAGGCCATGCTGCTGCAGCGTGTCGGCTTCGGCCCCGACGCCATGACCGCACGCCAGGCGCTGGAAGTGGCTACGCTGGGCGGCGCCAAGGTCTTGAATCGCGACGACATCGGCGCGCTCAAGCCCGGCATGTCCGCCGACGTCGTGATGTTCGACACGCGCCAGATCGCCTTTGCCGGCGCACTGCATGATCCGGTGGCCGCACTCGTTTTCTGCACCCCGGCCAACGTGAACACCAGCATCATCAACGGCCGCGTGATCGTGCGCGAGGGACAGCTCACCACCATTGACCTGGGGGCGGTGCTGGAGCGGCACAATCATCTCGCGTACCAGCTCGCCGAAGCGGCGCGCTGACATGGGCAAAAGGAAAAGCAGCATGCGTATTGCAGACATGAAAATAGGGGCGCGACTGGCGCTGGGTTTCGGAGCCGTCATGGTGCTGTTGCTGGCCATTGCGGTACTGGGCAATCTTCAACTGGGGCGACTGGCCGATGGGATCGGCCTGATTGTCAAGGACCGCTACCCCAAGACAGTGATGGCCAACACGGTACAGATCCAGGTCAACAAGATCGCGCTCGACATCCGCGACATCCTGCTCACTGATGATCCGCAACGCATCAAGGCCCTGGTCGCCGACGCCACCGCAGCGGACCGCAAGATGAACGAGTCGCTGGCCAGGCTCAAGGAGGTAGCGCGGTCCGAAGAAGACAAGCGCTACGTCGAGGCTGCCATGACCGCGCGCCAGGCCTACGTACCGGCGCGCGACAAGCTCCTGGCCCTGGCACTGGCGGGCCAGGTGGACGAGGCCAAACAATACCTGCCGCAGCAATTCATGCCGGTACAGATCAAGTACTTCATCGCGCTCGATGCCATGTTCGACTACCAGGGCGGCCTGATGGATGCAGCCGGCGAGGCCGCCACCCAGGACTCCGCCAGCGCCCGCAACATCATCAACGGCCTGGCGCTGGCTGCCCTGCTGCTGGCGGCGGGCGTGGCATGGCTGGTCTCGCGCAGCATTGCGCGGCCGCTGGTCAATGCGGTGGACGTGGCGCGGCGGGTGGCGCAAGGCGACTTGTCGGCGCGGGTCGAGGTGAGGTCACGGGACGAGACAGGCGAACTGATGATGGCCTTGAAACTGATGAACGACAACCTGCGCAACATCGTCAGCCGCGTGCGCCTTGGCACCGACACCATCCATCATGCTGCTGAAGAAATCGCCAGCGGCAACCTGGACCTGTCGGCGCGTACCGAGCAGCAGGCAGGCTCCATCGAAGAGACTGCGGCCGCCATGGAAGAACTGACCTCCACCGTCAGGCAGAACGCCGACAATGCCCGCCAGGCCACCGAGCTGGCCGGAAATGCTTCGCACATTGCGGTACAGGGCGGCACAGTGGTGGAGCAGGTGGTCAGGACGATGGCCGACATCAATGCCTCCTCGCGCCAGATCGTGGACATCATCAGCGTCATTGATGGGATTGCCTTCCAGACCAACATCCTGGCCCTGAATGCGGCCGTGGAGGCGGCGCGCGCGGGCGAACAGGGACGCGGCTTCGCGGTGGTGGCCTCCGAAGTGCGGTCACTGGCACAACGCAGTGCCACCGCCGCCCGTGAAATCAAGGAGCTGATCAACGATTCGGTGGGCCGCATCGACAGCGGCGCCACGCTGGTACAGCAGGCCGGCAGCACCATGCATGACGTGGTGCAGAGCGTGCAGCGGGTCAACGCCATCATTACGGAAATCAGCGCCGCCAGCCGGGAACAGAGCAGTGGCATCGAAGAGATCCACCGTGCCATCACCCTCATGGACGAATCGACCCAGCAGAATGCGGCGCTGGTGGAAGAAGCAGCCGCAGCGGCCCAGGCCATGCACCATCAGGCCGGACAGTTGCGGGAGGCGGTGGAAGTGTTCAGGCTTGAGGCGTGAGGCTCGGGGAGCGCAACGCCGGTTCGCCACGATCCTCTGCAACCGGCGCAGGTGCAAGCGGTGCCCTGACAACTCTTGCAAGATGGATTATTATTTCTCCCGTCATTGCTGAGCTGCGCCGAGAGCGCAGGGCAGTGGCGAAAAATGAAGAAGTAGAAAAATAAGACATTCAACAACACAGATGTCAGGGGAAAAATGAGATTGACTGGATTGGCTTTGGCCACGGCCATCGCATTGACAGGCTGCGCAAGTCTCAAGCAGACGCTGCCGGAAAACTATCAGGGGCCGAAGGCAACCATCAAGGATTCGACCAAGCGCCACTCGTCCCAAAAAGCCGATATCTTCTACATCGATACCGTTGATGGCGAGTCAGTCCTCACTTCCCCCATGCGTACGCGCGCGGAGAACCAGGGCAAGTTTTTGTTCATGCGTGTCTACCTGATCAGCCACGATTTCCCGATCCAACCCACCACCTTGGGCATTCGCGGCGAGACGCAATATGCCGCGCCCATCCTGGCCTTGACCAATCCTGTCTATCGCGTTGAGGGCAAGGTCCAGTTCACGCCGGAAGCCGGCAAGGTCTACGTGGTCAAGGGGGAACTGGGCGAAGATTATTCCGCGGTATGGATCGAGGAAGAACAAACGCATACCGTGATCGACAAGAAGATCGAGACGAATGGCTCCGCCAAAGCAGGCGCCTTCCAGAAATAAGAAGCAAGAAAGACATCGCCGTCACAACCCAAGGGGAAAACCAATGAAAGCCATGCTGTTCAGTCTCGCGCTGGTCTCAGCGCTGTCCGGTTGCGCCGTACCCATGGCCGATCCGGCCAAGGATGCACAACTCAAGGAATTCAAGATCGACAAGGACAAGAGTGCCGTCTACATCTATCGCAATGAAACCATGGGCGCGGCCGTGCGCATGGATGTCGCGGTGGATGGCGCGCCCCTGGGCCGCACGGCTGCACACACTTATCTCTACAAGGAGCTGACGCCTGGCAAGCACGTCATCACCTCCACCGCCGAAAATACCGAAACGCTGGAGATCGATGCCAAGCCGGGCGTACTGACCTATATCTGGCAGGAAGTGAAGATGGGTATCCTGATGGCGCGCAACAAGTTGCACCTGGTCGATGAAGAAGAAGGACAGGCCGGCGTCAAGGAAAGCAAGCTGGCTGAATCAAAGTAAGCCGCCATGATGAAGCACGGCCCCTTGTGACGTCCTCCTCCAGAACGTCGCAAGGGGTCGTTTTCATTGTGTCGGCCCCCTACCCCCACACCTCCGCCACCCGCAACAGATTGGTACTGCCCGGCTGTCCGAAGGGCATGCCCGCGGTGATCGCGATCTGATCTCCCTTGCGCGCAAATCCTTCCCGCACGGCCGCCTGGCAGGCGGCGCTGACCATCTGGCGCTCGTCATGCACGGCTTCGCTGATGGTGGAATGCACGCCCCACACCAGCGCCAGCCGCCGTGCCGTGGCCAGTTGCGGCGTGATGCTCAAAATGGGCGCAGCAGGCCGTTCACGCGCCGCGCGCAGGCTGGTATGCCCCGAGCTGGTATAGGTCACGGTGGCGCTGGCCCCGAGGATGCCGGTGACGTCGCGCAGCGCCGCGCAGATGGCGTCGGGCCGGTTGCGCTCGGGGGTGGCGTATTGCGCCTGCATCAGGGTGCGATACAGCGGATCCTTCTCCACCTCCGCAATCACCCGGTCCATCATCGTGACCGCCTGCAAGGGATAGCTGCCATTGGCCGACTCGGCCGACAGCATCACCGCATCCGATCCGTCATAGATGGCACTGGCCACATCCGAGACTTCGGCGCGCGTGGGTACCGGTGCGGCAATCATCGATTCCAGCATTTGCGTGGCGATCACGATGGGCTTGCCCTGCTGGCGGCAGGCGCGCAGGATGCGCTTTTGCGTGCCCGGCACGCACTCCGGCGGCAGCTCCACGCCGAGGTCGCCGCGTGCCACCATGATGGCGTCCGACACCGCCACGATCTCGTCGAGCCGCTCCAGCGCGGCCGGTTTCTCCAGCTTGGAGAGGATGGCCGCGCGGCCCGCTACCAACGCCCGCGCCTCCAGCACATCCTCGGGGCGCTGCACGAAGGACAGCGCGATCCAGTCCGCCCCCATCTCCAGCGCGAAGTCCAGATCACGGCGATCCTTGGCGGTGAGCGCAGGAATCGGCAAGACCGCGTCGGGCACATTGACGCCCTTGCGGTCGGAGACCACGCCGCCATTGACCACGCGCGTGCGAATGGCATGGCCATCGCTGGCTTCTACCTGCAGGCGCAGCTTGCCGTCATCAATGAGCAGGCTTTGTCCTGCTTGAATGGCCTCGAACAATTCTGGATGGGGCAGGCAGACGCGGTGCTGGTCGCCGGGGGAGGCATCACGATCGAGCGTGAACGCCTGTCCGGCCTGCAGCACTGCCCTGCCCCCGTCGAACTGGCCGATGCGCAGCTTGGGTCCCTGCAGGTCGGCCAGCACGCCGATGGGGCGGCCGATTTCGCGCTCCACCTGGCGCACGATCTGGTAACGCGCGTGATGATCGGCGTGGCTGCCGTGGCTGAAGTTGAAACGAAATACGTCAGCCCCGGCGTCGAAGAGCGCGCGGATCATCTCCGGCGTGGCGCTGGAGGGACCCAGGGTGGCGACGATTTTGGCCTGGCGCAGGCGGCGCATAGGAATCTCCCGTAATACAGGTTGTGATGGCGTGGACGACATGCGCGAAGGCGCAAGCGATGAGGGCTTGCCCCCGGCAAGCCCTCTTGGCGATGATGCGGCCCGCTCAGGAAGCCTTGGCGATCTCGTGATTGGACAGGATCTCCACCGCCCGGCACAGCGCCGAGTGATCCATCCCCGCCAGCCCATTGGCCGCGCAGGCGTTCATCAGCTCCTGGGCCGCGGCAGTATTGGGCAAGCTGATGCCCAGTGCCTTGGCGCCTTGCAGGGCCAGGTTCAAATCCTTCTGGTGCAGCTCGATGCGGAAGCCCGGCGCGAAAGTCCGTTTGACCATGCGCTCGCCGTGCACTTCAAGGATGCGCGAGGAGGCAAATCCACCCATGAGCGCCTGCCGCACCCGTGCCGGATCGGCTCCGGCCTTGGAAGCGAAGAGCAAGGCCTCGGCCACGGCCTGGATGTTCAGGGCCACGATGATCTGGTTGGCGACCTTGGTGGTCTGGCCATCGCCGTTGCCGCCGACCAGGGTGATGTTCTTGCCCATCAGTTCAAACAGCGGCTTGACGTCGTTGAAGGCCGATTCCGAACCGCCGACCATGATGGTGAGCGAGGCCGCCTTGGCGCCCACTTCACCGCCCGAGACCGGCGCGTCCAGATATTGGCAGCCGAGCGCATTGATCTTCTGCGCGAACTCCTTGGTGGCGATGGGCGAGATGGAGCTCATGTCCACCACGATCTTGCCCGGCGACAGGCCTTCGGCCACGCCCTTCTCGCCAAAGAGAACGGCCTGCACATGGGGCGTGTCCGGCACCATGACGATGACGATGTCGGCGCGCCGCGCCACTTCCGCACCCGACGTGCAGACGGTGGCCCCGCCCTCCAGCAAGGGCGCCGGGGGATTTTTCTGGTCGTGCAGGTAGAGCTTGTGGCCGCCCTTCTGCAGGTTGTCCGCCATGGGTGCACCCATGATGCCCAGGCCGATGAATCCAACTTTTGCCATGCTGTATCTCCTCAAGAAAGATGAAATCCTGCTGTCATGTGATCAAGCTGTCTGCAATCCGTGTTGCGCGATCCAGCCCAGTCCGGCGGTGGTCCCGGCCTGCGGTTTGTATTCGCAGCCGATCCAGCCGCGATAGCCGATCTCCTCCAGCCACTTGAACAGGTAGCGGTAATTGATTTCGCCGCTACCGGGTTCGCCGCGTCCGGGGTTGTCGGCCAGTTGCACGTGGCCGATCAGGGAGAGGTTGGCCTTGAGCGTGTTGGCCAGTTCGCCCTCCATGCGCTGCATGTGATAGATGTCGTATTGCACGAAGAGATTGTCCGAGCCCGTGGCCAGGATCAGCTCCACCGCCTGGCGCGTGGTGTTGAGGAAGAAGCCGGGAATGTCGAAGTGATTGATCGGCTCGATCAGCAGACGGATGCCCTGCTCCTTCAGGCGCGTGGCCGCGTATTTCAAATTGCCGACCAGCACCTCGCGCGCCGCTTCGCGCGAGACGCCCGGAGGCAGGATGCCGACCAGGCAGTTGAGTTGCGGCACCTCCAGCGCGCGGGCATAGCGGATCGCCTCATCGACCCCGGCACGAAACTCCGCCACGCGATCGGGATGGCAGGCGATGCCGCGTTCACCGGCGTCCCAGTTGCCGGCCGGGAGGTTGTGCAGCACGAGTTGCAGGCGATGCGTGCGTAATTGATCGGCGATCTGTTCCGGCGCGAAGGCGTAGGGGAAGAGGAATTCCACTGCACGAAAGCCGGCCTGCGATGCGGCCTGGAAGCGTTCCAGGAAAGGCTGTTCAGTAAACAGCATGGTGAGATTGGCGGCGAGTTTGGTCATGCGAGTCTCCTTGGTTTTCAGTCGAGCAGGCTGATGGCAGTGGGCGCATCATCGGCGCGTTCGGCCAGGGGTTCGAATTCATTGATGGCATCGATCTCGGTGCCCATGGCGATATTGGTGACGCGTTCGAGGATGATTTCCACCACCACCGGCACGCGGTATTCGGCCATCCAGCGCCGGGCCTGGGCGAAGGCATCCTGGATGGCATTGGGATCGGTGACGCGGATGGCCTTGCAACCCAGGCCCTCGACCACCGCCACGTGGTCCACGCCATAGCCGTTCAGTTCGGGGGCGTTGATGTTCTCGAAGGCCAGCTGCACGCAGTAATCCATTTCGAAACCGCGCTGCGCCTGGCGAATCAGGCCGAGGTAGGAGTTGTTGACCAGCACGTGCAGGTAAGGCAGCTTGAACTGCGCGCCCACGGCCAGTTCCTCGATCATGAACTGGAAGTCATAGTCGCCCGAGATGGCCACCACCTTCTTCTGCGGATCGGCCGCCACCACGCCCAGTGCAGCGGGAATGGTCCAGCCCAGCGGCCCGGCCTGGCCGCAATTGATCCAGTGGCGATCGCGATAGACGTGCAGGAATTGCGCGGCGGCGATCTGCGACAGACCGATGGTTGCTACATAGCAGGTCTCACGGCCGAAGGCGCGGTTCATTTCCTCATACACGCGTTGCGGCTTGACGGGCGTGTTATTGAAGTGGGTGCGCCGTTGCAGCGACTTCTTGCGCTGCTGGCATTCGGCCAGCCAGGCAGAACGGTCGGGCAGGCGGCCGGCGGTCTTCCACTCTTTGGCCACTTCGACGAAGAGTTTCAGCGCGGCACCGGCATCGCTGACGATGCCGTAATCCGGACCGAAGACGCGGCCGATCTGGGTCGGTTCGATATCGACGTGGACGAAGGTACGGCCCTTGGTGAAGACATCGATGGAACCGGTATGGCGATTGGCCCAGCGGTTGCCGATGCCGAGCACGAAGTCCGAGGCCAGCAGGGTCGCGTTGCCATAGCGGTGGCTGGTTTGCAGGCCGACCATGCCGGCCATCTGCGGGTGATCATCGGCGATCGCACCCCAGGCCATGAGGGTCGGGATCACGGGGATGCCGGTGATCTCGGCGAACTCCACGGCCAGTGCGGACGCATCGGCGTTGACCACGCCGCCGCCGATGGTCAGCAGCGGGCGCTGGGCCGCGTTAAGCATGTCGAAGGCCTTCTCGATCTGGGTGCGGGTGGCGGCGGGACGATAGACCGGGAGCGGCGCGTAGGTATCGGGGTCGAAATCGATCTCGGCCATCTGCACATCGAAGGGCAGGTCGATCAGGACCGGGCCGGGGCGGCCGGAGCGCATGAGGTGGAAGGCTTGCTGGAACACGCGCGGCACCAGGGCTGGTTCGCGCACGGTGACGGCCCATTTGGTGACGGGCTTGGCGATGGATTCGATGTCGACGGCCTGGAAGTCTTCCTTGTAGAGCCGGGCGCGGGGGGCCTGGCCGGTGACGCAGAGGATGGGGATGGAATCGGCCTGGGCGGAATAGAGCCCGGTGATCATGTCGGTCCCGGCCGGCCCCGAGGTACCGATGCACAGCCCGATGTTGCCGGCCTTGGCGCGGGTATAGCCTTCGGCCATGTGGGAGGCGCCCTCCACGTGGCGGGCGAGGATGTGGCTGATGCCGCCGTGTTTCTTCAATGCCGAGTAGAAGGGATTGATGGCGGCGCCGGGCACGCCGAAGGCTTGCAGGCAGCCTTCCTTGACCAATACGTGCACTGCCGCGTCGACTGCTCTCATCTTTGCCATGCTCGTTCTCCAGGATGTCCGTTGGTGGATGTGTGATCGCTGGAGGCCATGCTAGTCATTACAAATCCGGATGATAAGTATCATCACAGTCCACTGATTACTGAGAAAAAGTATGGAAACATCCAAAAAGTATTGAATTACACTCAGGCCGGGAGGGATTGATGGACAAACTCAAGCAGATCGAAGCATTCGTGCTGGTGGTGGACAAGGGCAGCCTGGCAGCGGCGGCGCTGGAAGACAAGGTGACGCCGGTGATGATGGGGCGGCGCATTGATGCGTTGGAGAAGCGTTTGGGCACCAAGCTCATGCATCGCACGACGCGGCATTTGACGTTGACGGAGCAGGGCAGCGTGTTCCTGGATCATTGCCGCAAGTTGCTGGAGCAGATGGACACGGCCGAGAAGAGCATTGCCGAGGGGCGCCACAAGGCCACAGGCCACCTGGTGGTCTCGACCCCGGCGGCGTATGGGCGGCTGCATGTGGCGCCGCATGCGCCGGCGTTTTTGGCGGCGCATCCGGAGGTGCAGATTTCATTCAATCTGACGGATCGCGTGGTGGATCTGGTGCGTGAGGGGTATGACCTGGGCATCCGCATTGGGGGGGCGATTGAGCCGAGTTTTGTGGCGGTGCGGTTGGCGAGCAACCGGCGGGTGGTGTGTGCGGCGCCGGAGTATTTGCATCGTCATGGTGTTCCGCGCACGCTGGATGATCTGGCGCAGCACAACTGCCTGGCGTTCAATTTGCAGGGTGGGCAGCAGCGCGGGTGGTATTTCCAGCAGGGCGGCAAGCCGGTGATTGCCAAGGTACAGGGTAATCTTGATTGCAACGATGGGGAATTGCTGCATCGTTGGGCCAGTGAGGGATTGGGGCTGGCGTGGCGGTCGACGTGGGAGATCCAGGCGCAGTTGGCGTCGGGGGAGTTGGTGACGGTGTTGGATGAGTATGCTTTGCCGCATTACGACATCATGGCGGTGTATCCGCAGCAGCGGCATTTGCCGGCGAAGACGCGGTTTTTCATTGATTACTTGAAGGACGTTTACGGGCAACAGGATTACTGGAATCGGGCGCGGAAGGTGTGAAACAGGGGACGGTGCGCCTTCGATACGGGCCTGACGGGCCTACTCAGGACGAACGGGCGTCGATAAAACAAGGGCAAAACCAAAGCCGACGAAGCCGCAGGCGAGTACGGCCGAGGCCGCAGGCGAGCGAGAAAGGGCGAGGCCGAAGGCGAGCCCGTATGGGGTGGTCCCCATAGAGCCAGCCGCCGCAGCGGAGCGAAAAGTGGATCAGAAGGATAGTGGGAGCGAAGCGACTCTATCCTTCCCACTTTTCGCTCTGCTGCGGCGGGGACCCTCCGCAGGAGGGCTGGCTCTTTGGGGTCGCCTTCTTTTGCTTACTTTTCTTGGCGAGACAAGAAAAGTGAGCGGCTGCCGGGCCGCTCCCGGCGCGTTCTCCCGACCGGAGAGAGAAAATAATTAAGCTAGAGCGCAGGAAAGCATTCCGTGCAGACTACTTAAGCAAGCAAGCAAGCAAGCAAGTAAATAATTTCCACGAAACAACAAACCAAGCCCCAAAAAGCCCCCGCCAGATAAAACTGGCAAAATCTCGCCTGCGAAACACAAGATTCCATACCTCCGTGTCACCAATGCGCAGCAACAATCTCCAGCGCCAGCGCTGATTTCCGCCGAAAATCCCACTTATAACTCCAGGTTAATAATGGCTATGTGCCATCCCTTACATCCCTCAGATGAAATTCAACGACATTAGCAACGCTGCCAAAACAATGCGAAAAGCACCCCCACCAGCACCGCCCATTTTTTGCCTGCCCCCGGCCCTGACGCATGCTCAAGCGCATGCACAGCGCCAATGCCAGGCAAGTTTTCCGGCGCATAAAAACGGACCAAACGGAGACAACCCACAATGAACGCCTTGAACAAGTTCTTCCGCCTGGAAGAGAACGGCACCACCGTCCGCACGGAGTTGCTGGCCGGCCTGACCACCTTTTTGACGATGGCTTACATCATCTTCGTCAACCCCAGCATTTTGGGCGATGCCGGCATGCCCAAGGACTCGGTGTTTGTGGCCACCTGTGTGGCGGCGGCGGTGGGCACGCTGATCATGGGCCTGTATGCCAACTATCCGATTGGCCTGGCGCCTGGCATGGGCTTGAATGCCTACTTTGCCTATGCCGTGGTCAAGGGCATGGGTTTCCCGTGGCAGGCTGCGCTGGGCGCGGTGCTGATTTCGGGCTGCCTGTTTTTGCTGGTGAGCGTGCTGCGGGTACGTGAGCTGATCATCAAGAGCATCCCGCAGTCCTTGCGCACGGCCATCCCGGCCGGCATCGGACTGTTCCTGGCGATCATTTCCCTGAAGAGCGCCGGCATCGTCGCTGCCAACCCAGCCACCTTCGTCACCCTCGGCGACCTGCACCAGCCGGCCCCGGTGATGGCCATCATCGGCTTCCTGGTGATCGTGGCGCTGGACCGATTGAAGGTGCGTGGCGCGCTGCTGATCGGCATCCTGCTGGTGACGGTGCTGTCCTTCGTCTTTGGCGGCAACCATTTCTCGGGCATCTTCGCCGCCCCGCCCTCGATCGCCCCGACCTTCCTGCAGCTGGACATCAAGGGTGCCATTTCCATGGGCCTGTTGAATGTGGTGCTGGTGTTCTTCCTGGTCGAGCTGTTTGACGCTACCGGCACCCTGATGGGCGTGGCCACCCGTGCCGGCCTGATGAAGGACGGCAAGATGGAACGCCTGAACAAGGCCCTCATGGCCGACAGCACCGCCATTGTCGCCGGCTCCCTGCTGGGCACCTCCTCCACCACCGCCTACATCGAAAGCGCTGCCGGCGTGCAGGCCGGTGGCCGCACCGGCCTGACTGCGGTCGCCATTGCCGTGCTGTTCCTGCTGTGCCTGTTCATCGCCCCGCTGGCCGGCGTGGTCCCCGCCTACGCCACGGCACCGGCACTGTTCTTCGTGGCCTGCCTGATGCTGCGCGAACTGGTGCACATCGACTGGGAAGACACCACCGAATGCGTACCGGCCGTGATCACCGCATTGGTGATGCCCTTCACCTACTCCATTGCCAATGGCCTGGCACTGGGCTTCATCAGCTATGCCGGATTGAAGCTGCTGACGGGTCGTATGAAGGATGTATCAGTGGTAATCTGGATCATCGCCGCGATCTTCCTGTTCAAGATCATCTACCTCGGCGGTGAATGAGCGGCCAAGCGGCCTCATGAAGTAAAAGGAAAAATCGAAGAGGCAGCCCGGTAACAAACCGGCCGCCTCTTCGGGATCGTGACAAGAGGGAGCCCGACAATCGTCCGCAACAATCGCGCGCGGACAATCCGTTTCCTCTTTTGACGACCCCGGCACGTTTCTTGAATGCCATCTGGCCACGGGAGACACCACAGGCCGGCCACCGCCCCAAGCGGAGGTGCCGCCTGAAAGCAGATCCAACAACAAGAAGCACGCCCCACGATACGCCCTGGAGCGCGCCATAAAGCAGTCTGTTTTGTAGACAATCCAAATTCGAGTAAAGCCAAATGCCAGAGACCACCCGCCCCATCCAGTTCTACTTTCGCGGCCAGACCCACGAAGTAGCAGGCCAACCCACGACCCGCACCGTTCTGCAGCATCTGCGCGAGGACCTGCATTGCACCGGCACCAAGGAAGGCTGTGCCGAAGGCGATTGCGGGGCCTGCACCGTGGTCGTGGGTGAACTGCGCGATGACCAGCTGGAACTGAAGACGGTCAATGCCTGCATCCAATTCCTGCCGACGCTGGACGGCCGCGCCTTGTTCACCGTGGAAGACCTGAAGCAAGCCGACGGCTGCCTGCATCCGGTGCAGCAGGCCATGGTGGAATGCCATGGCTCACAGTGCGGCTTCTGCACGCCGGGCTTCGTGATGTCGTTGTGGGGCCTGTACCTGAAGCATGACAAGGACGGCATCACGCCCGACAAGCGCGAGATCGACGACGCCCTCTCCGGCAACCTGTGCCGCTGCACCGGCTATCGTCCCATCATCGATGCGGCACGCCGCATGGGTGAATTGCCCAAGGTCGAGTTCGACCGCGAGGCCGTCAAGACTGCCCTGCGCGCCATCGATCAGGACACGCCGCTGGCCGTCACGCATGCCGGCCAGACCTTCCACGCCCCGCGCACGCTGGCACAACTGGTGCAACTGCGCGCCGACCTGCCCAAGGCGCGCATCCTGGCCGGCTCCACCGATGTGGGCTTGTGGGTGACCAAGCAGATGCGCGAGCTGGGCGATATCGTCTATATCGGCCGCGTGGAAGAACTGCGCGCCATGCAGGTGCAGGACGGCATGCTGGAGATCGGGGCCGGCGTCTCGCTGGAAGAGGCTTACGCCGAAGCCGCGCGCCACTATCCGGACGAGCTGTCGGAACTGTGGCAGCGCTTCGCCTCCCTGCCCGTGCGCAATGCCGGCACGCTGGGCGGCAACGTCGCCAACGGGTCGCCCATCGGCGACTCCATGCCCTGGCTGATCGCACTGGGCGCGCAGATCGTGCTGGCCAGCGTGCGTGGCCAGCGCGTCATGCCGCTGGAAGATTTCTACCTGGCTTATCAGAAGTCGGCCCTGCAAGCCGATGAAGTGGTGCAGGCCGTGCGCATCCCGCTGCCGCGCAAGGACGTGCGCTTCCGGGTTTACAAACTCTCCAAGCGCTTCGATCAGGACATCTCTGCGGTCTGTGCCGCCTTCGCGCTGCGCATGGACGGCGACACCATCGCCGAGGCGCGCATCGCCTTCGGCGGCATGGCCGCCACCCCCAAGCGTGCGGCCCACGCCGAAGCACTGCTGCAAGGCGGCGCCTGGAGCGAAGCGCAAGTGCAGGCGGCCATGGCCGCACTGGCACAGGATTACGCACCGCTGTCGGACATGCGGGCCAGCGCCGCCTATCGCTTGCGCACGGCGCAGAACCTGCTCTATCGCTATTGGCTGGAAACGCGCACCGATGCGCCCCTGGCGCGCCAGGATGTGCGCGCCTTCGCGATCAGCGCCGCGTGAAGCCCTTGGACCGAACCTGCAGGAGAACCGCATGAACAAGCAAACCGAACAATTCCTCAACACCCTGGTGCAGCCGCCCAAGGACTGGGCCACCGTGGGCAAGCCGCATCCGCATGAATCGGCGATCCTGCACGTGACCGGCGAAGCCACCTATACCGATGACATCGCCGAACTGCACGGCACCCTGCATGCAGCGCTGGGCCTGTCGCAAAAGGCCCATGCGCGGGTGCGCGGCATCGACCTGGAGAAGGTCAAGGCTGCCCCCGGTGTGCGTGCCGTCTTCACCGCTGCCGATATTCCGGGCGAGAACGAATGTGGCGCCATCATTCACGACGACCCGGTACTGGCCGATGGCCTGGTGCAATACGTGGGCCAGCCGGTCTTCATCGTGGTGGCCGACAGCCATGACCAGGCCCGCCGCGCGGCCCGCCTGGCCGTGATCGACTACGAAGAACTGCCGCCCATCCTGACCCCGCGTGATGCCCATGCGGCGCAATCCTACGTGCTGCCGCCGATGCATCTGTCGCGCGGCGAACCGGCGGTGGCGCTGGCACTGGCACCGCACAAGCTGCGCGGGCAATTCGATGTGGGCGGGCAGGAACAGTTCTATCTGGAAGGACAGATCTCCTATGCCATCCCCAAGGAGGGACGCGGCATGCACGTGTATTGCTCGACCCAGCACCCCAGCGAGATGCAGCACCACATTGCCACCGTTCTGAAACTGGCTTCGCACGATGTGCTGGTGGAATGCCGGCGCATGGGCGGCGGCTTCGGCGGCAAGGAATCGCAATCGGCGCTGTGGGCTTGCGCAGCGGCGGTTGCAGCGGCCAAGCTGCGGCGCCCGGTGAAGCTGCGCGCCGACCGCGATGACGACATGATGGTCACCGGCAAGCGCCATTGCTTTGCCTATGACTACGAGATCGGGTATGACGATGACGGGCGCATCCTCGCGGCCAAGATCGACATGATCTCGCGCGCCGGTTTCTCGGCCGACCTGTCCGGCCCGGTGGCCACGCGCGCGGTCTGCCACTTCGACAATGCCTACTATCTCTCGGACGTGGAAATCCACGCCATGTGCGGCAAGACCAACACGCAATCCAATACCGCCTTCCGCGGCTTCGGCGGACCGCAGGGTGCGCTGGCCATCGAATACATCCTCGACGACATCGCCCGCAATCTGGGACGCGATCCGCTGGAGGTCCGTCGCAACAATTTCTACGGGCCCAGCGATGCCGAGGGACCGGAGGCGCGCAACGTGACCCACTATGGCCAGAAAGTGGAAGACAACGTCATCCACGGCCTGGTTGATCAGCTCGAACGCAGCAGCCGCTACCAGGAACGCCGCCGCGCCGTGGCCGAGTTCAATGCGGGCAGCACGGTGTTGAAAAAAGGCCTGGCGCTCACGCCGGTGAAGTTCGGCATTTCCTTCAACGTGCCGCACCTGAACCAGGCCGGCTCGCTGGTGCACGTCTATACCGATGGCTCGGTGCTGGTCAATCACGGTGGTACCGAGATGGGCCAGGGCCTCAATACCAAGGTCGCGCAGGTAGTGGCCAACGCCCTGGGCGTGCCGCTGGAGCAGGTGCGCTGCACCGCCACCGATACCAGCAAGATCGCCAACACCTCGGCCACCGCCGCCTCCACCGGCAGCGACCTCAACGGCAAGGCGGCGCAGGACGCCGCCCTGCAGATCCGCGCGCGGCTGGCCGATGTGGCGGCTCGTCATTTTGGCGTGGAGGCCGCAACGGTGCGCTTTGCCGATGGCCTGGTGCTGGCGGGAGAGCAATCCCTGCCCTTCGTCGAGCTGGTGATGAAGGCTTACCTGCAACGCGTGCAATTGTGGTCCGATGGTTTCTATTCCACACCGAAGGTGCATTGGGATGCAAAGCGCATGCACGGCCATCCCTTCTTCTATTTCGCCTATGCGGCGGCGGTGTCGGAAGTGGTGATCGACACCCTCACCGGCGAATGGAAACTGCTGCAGGCCGACCTGCTGTATGACGCCGGCGAAAGCCTGAACCCGGCGCTGGACATCGGCCAGGTCGAAGGCGGTTTCATCCAGGGCATGGGCTGGCTGACCACCGAGGAACTGTGGTGGAACAAGGACGGCAAGCTGATGACGCATGCACCTTCCACCTACAAGATCCCGGCCATCTCGGATTGTCCGGAAGCCTTCCGCACGGAACTGTATGCCAACAGCAATGTGTCCGACACCATCCACCGCTCCAAGGCGGTCGGTGAACCGCCGCTGCTGCTGCCGTTCTCGGTGTTCCTGGCGATCCGCGATGCGGTCTCGTCGGTGGGCGCGCATCGCATCAATCCGCCGCTGCGCGCACCGGCCACCAGCGAGGCCATCCTCGATGCGGTCGATGCCGTGCGCGCGGCCACGCTGACCCAGTAATACGCGGCGGAGAAACATCATGAGCACATGGTTGAGCGCATTACGTCTGATGCAGCAGGACAGCATCCCGGCAGTGCTGGTGACGGTGGCGCAGATCCAGGGATCGACCCCGCGCGAGCCAGGGGCGCGCATGCTCTACACCGCCGAGGGCCAGTTCGACACCATCGGCGGTGGCCACCTCGAATGGCGTGCGGCGCAGATCGCGCGGGCCATGCTGGCGGCGGATTCCGACGCGCTGGCCGATCAGCGACGGCTGGAACGCATCGCGCTCGGGCCGAGCCTGGGACAGTGTTGCGGCGGTGTGGTGTTTCTCTGTTTCGAGCGCATCGATACCGAGGCTACCTCCTTGCACACCTGGCAGGCGCTGGAACAGGCGTGGTGCAGCGGCACTGACCGCTGGCGCGCCTTGCCGCTGGATCACGACGCGCCCTTGCAACTGCTGGAGAACGATTCATCTGAGCTCGGCCTGCCGCCGGAGGTGATCCGACACGCACACCAGACACAGCTGGTGCGCGACGGCCAGGGCCGCCGCTGGCTGCTCGACCTGTGCCGGGCACATCAGCCGCAGGTGGTGCTGTTCGGCGCCGGGCATGTGGGAGCGGCCATCGTCAAGGTCTTGTCGACCCTGCCTTGCCGGGTGCTGTGGGTGGATGAGCGCGAGGACATGTTCCCGCCGGGCCTGCCGCCGCAGATCCGCATCGAGGCCACCGACGTGCCCAATGCCGCGGTCGACATGGCCGAACCCGGCGCGTATTATCTCGTGATGACCCACAGCCACGCCCTCGACCAGCAACTGAGCGAACGCATCCTCAAGCGTGAAGATGCGGCGTGGTTCGGGCTGATCGGGTCCATCACCAAGCGCAAGCAGTTCGAGCATCGCCTCTCGGAGCGCGGTTTCTCGGCGGCGCAGCTGGAACGTATCACCTGCCCCATCGGCATCCCCGGCATCTATGGCAAGGAACCGGCCAGCATCGCCATTGCGGTGGTGGCACAACTGATGCAACTGTGGGAACTGCGCTTTACCCAACCCAAACCCAAGGCATGGCCACTGAGTCTGGCCACACACGCTCTGGACGGCAGAGGCTGAAGGAACACCCTGCCGTCACCCCTTCCGGGAATCCTGTCGACACGTTTTGGCTGATCGCACCGGATTCCCCTTCGATTCCACTCTCGCAACACGGAAAGCATCGTCACGACCATGCCTTCCAGTATGATGACCACTGAATCGACGGCCCGCGCCCGTGCGCGCGGCGCCGCCTGCATCGAGGAAACACCATGAGCCCATCCCTGCAAGCCTACCGCGCCAGCCTGCTGTATTTCACCAACGATCCCGCCTTCGACGAACACGCCACGCAATGGCACAGCGATGGCCTGCTGCTGGTACAAGACGGCAAGATCCAGGCCGCCGGCGACTACGCCACGCTGGCCGCCACCCTGCCGCCCGGCACCGTCATCGAAGACCTGCGCGGCAAGATCCTTTGCCCCGGCTTCATCGACACCCACATCCACTATCCGCAGACCGACATCATCGGTTCGCCCGCACCGGGCTTGTTGCCCTGGCTGGACAACTACACCTTCCCGGCCGAGCGCCGCTTCGAGCAGCCGGAACACGCCTCCGAGGTGGCCGATTTCTTCCTGGCCGAACTGCTGCGCAACGGCACCACCAGTGCGGCCGTGTATTGCACGGTGCATCCGCAGTCGGTGGATGCCTTCTTTGCGGCCAGCCATGCACGCAACCTGCGCATGGTGGCCGGCAAGTGCCTGATGGATCGCAATGCATCGGATTTCCTGCGAGATACGGCCGAGTCGGGTGTGCGCGAGAGCGAGGAGCTGATCGCGCGCTGGCACAACAAGGGCCGCCAGCATTACGCGATCACCGTACGCTTTGCCCCGACCTCCACACATGAACAGATGAAGCTGGCCGGGGAGCTGGCGGCGCAGTATCCGGACACGTATATACAAACCCACGTGGCCGAAAATACGGACGAAGTGAAATGGGTCAAGGAGCTCTATCCCGATGCCCGCAGCTACCTGGACGTGTATGACGGCTACGGCCTGATGCGCCAGCGTGCGCTGTATGCGCACTGCATCTGGCTGGACGACCAGGATCGCGCCCGCATGGCAGCCACGCAGTCGGCCGCCACCTTGTGCCCGACGTCCAACCTGTTCCTGGGCAGCGGCCTGTTCGATTTTGCCCGTGCCGATGCGGCGCGGGTGCCGCTGTCGCTGGCCACCGATGTAGGCGGCGGCACCAGCTTCTCGATGCTGCAGACCATGAACGAGCTCTACAAGGTCGCCCGCATGGGCGGCACCTACCTGCCGGCGCAGCGCATGTTCTATCTGGCCACGCTGGGCGGTGCCCGCGCGCTTCAGCTGGAAGGTACCATCGGCAGCTTCACGCCGGGCTGTGATGCCGACTTCATCGTGCTTGATCCGCAGGCCACGCCTTTGCTGGCCCGCCGCAGTGCCACCACCGACAGCCTGGAGGAACAATTGTTCGCACTGGCCATCCTGGGTGACGACCGTGCCATCGCCGCAACCTATTCGGCGGGGGTGCGAGTGCATCAGCGCTGAAATCGTTCATATCTGCCCCGATGCGGGGGAAGCCGGGCTTGCCGTTGAGGCAAGTCCGGTTTTTCTGAGGGACTTCATTTTGTGACCATTGATCCAACTTTTTCGCATGCGTGGAAGCTTGAATTAAAGGAAGATCCATGCCGGATCAATTCTGGTCTGCCCCGCCTTGCAGTCGCCCGGGTCACCGAGTGCTTCTGAATCCCCTCAGCGCGGCTGATAAAGATAAAGGAAAGCTTCCACCGCCCGCTCCGCCGAAGTCCGCAGCTGATCCGGCGGAATCTCGGTGACCACATTGAGCATGCGCACGTCCATCCATTCTGCTTCGATCAGCGCGCGGAACTGCATGGCGGCAATCCAGGGATCGCCCGCATGCAGCTTGCCCTCGTCCATCTTGACCTTCAGAAAATCGGCAATGCGCGTCCAGCCACGTTTGGGTCCGCGCTCGTACAAGAGCGGCCCCAGTTCCGACTTGCCGGCGTAATACATCCCCAGCCGCTTCACCGCCACAATCTCCGGCCGGAACACCACGCCCAGATAATGATTCGCCAGCCGCAATAAACCTGCGCGTACTTCGTCTTCGTTACGCAAGGCCATGAACAATTCTTCAAACTGGCAACCCACCTGCTTGATCATCACCTCCACGAAGATCTCTTCCTTGGAGCTGAAATAGTTGTACAGCGTGGCCTTGGAGCCCCCGATACGGGCCGAGATTTCCGCCATGGAGGCGCCTTCGAACCCGATTTCGTTGAATACCTCGGCGGCGATGTCGATCATCTGCTGCCGCCGTTCTTCACTCTTCTTGCGCATGATTGTCCTGTAATGCCGGCCAGAAAACCGGCCAATCCCGAATTATAGGCGACGATGCCGCCGAAAGCCGCCTGATTGCCCTCAAATCGCGGCCAAAAAAACCTGTTGCGGCAATGCCTCGAAAAGACGAGCAATTTATCGCAAAGCGCCTTGACACTTCATGAAAGCGAATACTATACTGAACTGTACAGTTAATAAACACCTGATTTTCTGATTCAGTCGTTCACTCCACTCTCCACGCAAATGAACAAGAACTCATCTCTCCCCGACCAGCGCGCGCCCTATCCGGCGCTGCGGTCCGAGCGGCCTACCCTGCCGTGGCGGCGGGCGGCGGCGGTCTCGGCGGCCGTGCTGGCAGCGGCGCTCATGGCCGGCTGTGCTTCCTTCACCGATCTCGGTGCGCGCGCCGAACCCAAGTCCATCGACCACTACCAGAGCAGCCAGACCCTGGCCGCCACGGCCGTGCAAGCCGCCTGGCCGAGCGACCAGTGGTGGACGGTCTACGGTGATGCCCAGTTGAATGCCCTCATCGCCGAAGCCCTGCAAAATGCGCCCTCGATGGCCGTGGCCAAGGCCCGCCTGATGAAGGCCGAGGGCACGGCCCAGCAGCAAGGTGCGGCACTCTATCCGCAGGTGAGCGGCAATGCCTCGCTGGACCGCATGAAGCAGTCCTACAACAATGGCGTGCCGCCGGACTTCGTGCCCAAGGGCTACAACAACGAAACCCGCGCCACGCTGGACTTCAGCTACGAAATCGATTTCTGGGGCAAGAACCGCGCCGCGCTGGCGGCGGCCACCTCCGAACTGGAAGCCAGCCGGGCCGATGCCGCCCAGGCGCGCATCACCCTGGCCACCTCGATTGCCTCGGCCTACGCCGACCTGGCCCAGCTCTACGCCCAGCGCGACACCAATGAAGCCGCGCTCAAGGTGCGTGAAGAAACCCTGGACCTGTTCAACCAGCGCTTCACCAATGGTCTGGAGACGCGTGGCTCGGTCAAGCAGATGGAAGCGCGCCGCGCCATTGCCCAGGCCGACCTCAAAGCCACCGACGAATCCATCGCCCTGCAACGCAACAAGCTGGCCGCACTGGCCGGGGCAGGCCCGGATCGCGGCTTGCAGCTGGCGCGTCCGCAGATCGATCTGTCCAAACCCTTTGGCTTGCCCGCGCAATTGCCGGTGGAACTGCTGGGCCGCCGTCCCGACATCGTCGCCGCTCGCCTGCGCGCCGAAGCGGCGGGCAAGCAGATCAAGGTGGCGCGTGCAGCCTTCTATCCGAATGTGAACCTGTCGGCCTACTTCGGCTTCCAGTCGCTGGGCATCGACATGCTTACCCGCAGCGGCTCCGACATCGGCAGCTTCGGCCCGGCGATCTCGCTCCCCATCTTCAATGGCGGCCGCCTGCGCGGTCAGTTCCGCTCGGCCAGCGCCAGCTATGACGAAGCCGTGGCCAACTATGACCAGGCCGTCACCCAGGCCCTGCAGGATGTGGCCGACGTCGGCGTGAGCGAGAAGGCCCTGGCCGGCCGACTGCAGGACGTACAAGCTGCAGCCGACGCTGCCGAAGAGGCCTATCGCATCGTCAGCAACCGCTACAACGGCGGCCTCAACACCTACCTCGACGTGCTCAATGCGCAGGACACGCTCATCAGCAACCTGCGCCAGCTCTCCGACCTGCGCTCGCGCCTGTTCACCCTGGATGTCGCGCTGGTGCGCGCCCTGGGCGGCGGCTACCGCGCCGCCGCCGACAGCAAGAGCCAAGACAGCGCCACCGCGCCCCACACCGAACAGCAAGCGAAAGGTTGAACATCATGTCCCACAGCGATTCCCAAGCGGCGCATACCCTGGCCGAAGAAACCCGTCAGCGCAATGAAGCGGCCACCAAGGCCGCCGCTGCGCAGAAGCGCAAGAAGCTCTTTGCCATCTTCGGCGGCGTGGTCGCCATCGCCGCCATCGGCTATGGCAGCTACTGGTACCTGATCGGCTCGCGCTACGTCGAGACCGACAATGCCTACACCGCCACCGAAGTGGCCACCGTCACCCCGGCCATCAATGGCATCGTGGCCGCCGTTGACGTGGTCGATACCCAGGCCGTCAAGAAGGGCGACGTGCTGGTGCGCATCGACGACGCCGATGCCAAGCTGGCCGTGGACCAGGCCGCGGCCGACCTGGACCGCACCGAGCGCAAGGTCAAGGGCTACTTCGCCAACGATGCCGGCCTGGCCGCCCAGGTGCTGGCCCGTGAGGCCGAGCAGAAGCGTGCCAGTGCCCAGTTGCTGTCGGCGCAGGCCGATATGAAGCGCGCCGAGATCGACCTGCAGCGCCGCGAGGCGCTGGCCAAGTCGGGTTCGGTGTCGGGTGAAGAACTGAGCAATGCGCGCACTGCCCTGCTGACCGCCCAGGCCAACCTGAAAGCCGCTGAAGCTGCCGAAGTGCAGTCCCGCGCCAACATCAAGGCGACCCAGGGTGCGCAAAAGGCCAGTACCGTACTGACGGCCAATACCACCGTGGACGACAACCCGGAAGTGGTCCTGGCCCGCGCCAAGCTGGATCAGGCCAAGCTGGATCTCGAACGCACCGTGCTGCGCGCCCCGGTGGATGGCGTCATTGCCCGCCGCCAGGTGCAGGTCGGCCAGCGCGTGCAGAGCGGCGCCAGCCTGCTGTCGGTGGTGCCGCTGCAGCAGATGCACGTGGATGCCAACTTCAAGGAAGGACAACTGACCAAGGTGCGCATCGGCCAGCCGGTGACCATGAAGGCGGACATCTATGGCGGCTCGGTGGAATACCACGGCGTGGTCACCGGCCTCTCCGGTGGTACCGGTTCGGCCTTTGCGGTGATCCCGGCGCAGAACGCCACCGGTAACTGGATCAAGGTGGTGCAGCGCCTGCCGGTGCGCATCTCGCTGGATCCCAAGGAACTGGCGCAGCGTCCGCTGTCGGTGGGCCTGTCGATGGTGGTGGAGATCGATACGCGCGGCCAGATGCAGGCCGGTGACGCTCAGCCCAAGTCGGCCAGCACCGAGACCCGGGCCGGCGCGCTGTAAACCGGCGAGCACAAGGAAAGACTCATCATGTCATCCACAACAAGCGCAGCGGCGGGCGACCTGCCCGCCCCCAAGCCTGCCGCCCAGCCCGGCCTCTTCGAGGCCCCGCTGACCGGCGGCCAGCTGGTGGGCGCCGGCATCCTGCTGGCCGCCGCCAACTTCATCGCGGTGCTCGACACCACCATTGCCAACGTCTCGGTCTCGACCATCGCCGGGGCTCTGGGCGCCTCGACCAGCCAGGGCACCTACGTCATCACCTCCTATGCGGTGGCCGAAGCCATCACCGTGCCCCTGACCGGCTGGCTGGCCAATCGCTTCGGCACGGTGCGCGTGTTCATCCTGTCGATGGTCATGTTCGGGCTGTTCTCGGCGCTCTGCGGACTGGCCAATTCGCTGGGCATGCTGATCGCCTTCCGCGTCATGCAGGGCCTGGCCGGGGGGCCGCTGATGCCGCTGTCGCAAACCCTGCTGCTGCGCATCTTCCCCAAGGAAAAAGCGCCGGCTGCCGTGGGGCTGTGGGCCATGACCACGCTGGTGGCGCCGATTGCCGGCCCGATCCTGGGCGGGGTGCTGTGCGACCAGTACAGCTGGCCCTACATCTTCTGGATCAACGTGCCGGTGGCGCTGATCTGCGGCTATCTCGGCTGGCGCATGCTCAAGCGCTTCGAGACCAAGACCAGCAAACTGCCCATCGACCGCGTGGGGCTGATCCTGATGGTGGTCTGGGTGGCCGCCCTGCAGCTGATGCTCGATGAAGGCAAGGAGAAGGACTGGTTCGCCTCCACCGAGATCGTGCTGCTGGCCGTGACCGCCGTGGTGTTCTTCATTGCCTTCCTGATCTGGGAGCTGACCGAGCACAATCCCATCGTCGACCTGCGGGTGTTCCGCCATCGCGGCTTCACCGCCAGCGTGACCACTATCTGCCTGGCCTTCGGTGCCTTCTTCGGCTCGGTGGTGTTGACACCCCTCTGGCTGCAGGGCTACATGGGCTACACCGCCACCTGGTCGGGCTGCATTTCGGCGCTGACCGGCATCCTGGCCGTGTTGACCGCCCCCATGGTGGCCAAGATGTCCACCACCGTCGATGCGCGCAAGCTGGTCTGCATCGGCGTGACCTGGCTGGGCTTCATCACCTTCCTGCGGGCCTTCAACAACACCGACATGTCGTTCTTCCAGATCGGCTGGCCGCTGTTCCTGCAGGGGATCGGACTGCCGCTGTTCTTCGTGCCGCTCACCGGCCTGGCGCTCTCCAGCGTGAACGAGGAAGAGACCGCATCGGCGGCCGGCCTGATGAGTTTCTGCCGCACCATGGCCGGGGCGATTGCGACCTCCATCGTCAATACCAGCTGGGAAAACGACGCCACCTACTTCCACGCCGAACTGTCCGGCCTGGTGGATCGCAGCGGCGATGCGGTCAATGCCATGATGGCCTCCGGCATGAGTGCCGAGCAGGCAACGGGCTCGCTGGCGCAGACGGTGCAGAACCAGGCCGTGATGCTGGCCACCAACCACATCTTCATGATGGCGGCGGTGTCCTTCTCGCTGGCGGCGCTGGCGGTGTGGCTGGCACCGAAACCGACACGGGTGGCCGATACGAGCTCGGCGCACTGATCGACAAGCTCTCCCCCCACAGTCCGTCTCCCCCCTGCGGACTGGGCAGGCGGCCACTTCGGTGGCCGCCTGTTTTTTTGGGCCCAAGGCTTGATTGAACAGTCAAAAAAATCGAACTTTCTGGACATGCGCTCGCTTCTTTGTCCTGCTTCAACCCCATGCAGGGCGCTACCCTTGGCTGCACTCCCCCAATGCGCGTACAATCCCGGCTCAAGCATGCGGACCAAGGTCCGCATTTTTGATTTATGGTGGCCCGCCCGGCGCGGCCGCCAGGCTGACTTCCCGCCGCCCGCCGTGGCCTGATCACACCGTGGCCTGCCCGCGCGGCCCTGCATTCCCGAACTTGCAAGAAGCGATCCCTGCATCGCCACCCAGACTCATGACCAAAGACCTCGCCGCCCACACGCCAATGATGCAGCAGTACCTGCGCATCAAGGCCGACCATCCCAACACGCTGGTGTTCTACCGCATGGGCGATTTCTATGAACTCTTCTTCGAGGATGCCGAAAAGGCCTCGCGCCTGATGGGCGTCACCCTCACCCAGCGCGGCTCCTCCAACGGCAACCCGATCAAGATGGCAGGTGTCCCCTTCCATTCGGTGGAGCAATACCTGGCACGCCTGATCAAGCTCGGCGAATCGGTGGCGATCTGCGAACAGATCGGCGACCCGGCTACCAGCAAGGGCCCGGTGGAGCGCAAGGTGGTGCGGGTCGTCACGCCCGGCACCCTGACCGATTCCGACCTCTTGCCCGAGAAATCCGAGCGCTGCCTGCTGGCCATGCAGCTGCTGCCCTCCAAGTCGCGCAAGCAGATGCAGGTCGGCCTGGCCTGGCTGTCCATGGCCAGCGGCGCGCTGAAGATGATGGAAATCACGGTCGAGAGCAGCTCGCTCGATGGCCGCGTGAAGCAGGAACTGGAACGCATCTCGGCCGCCGAGGTGCTGGTGGCCGATGGCCAGCTGGAGCAGTGCGAGCCGCTCCTGCCCAACCGCGCCGTGACAGTGCCGGACTGGCATTTCGACCAGCCCAGCAGCGAGAAGGCCCTGCTCGATCAACTGGGCGTGGCCACCCTGCACGGCTTCGGTGCCGATGGCCTGGGCCCGGCCATCTGTGCCGCCGGTGCCCTGCTGCGCTATGCGCAATCGACCCAGGGACGCGGCCTGCAGCACGTGCGCACGCTCACGGTCGAATCCGAAAATGAATTCATCGGCCTGGATGCCGCCACCCGCCGCAACCTGGAACTGACCGAAACCATCCGCGCGCAGGATGCCAATGCCCTGGCCCCGACGCTGTTCTCCACGCTGGACCACTGCCGTACCGCGATGGGCTCGCGCCTGCTGCGCCACTGGCTGCATCACGCCCTGCGCGACCAGCAAGTCGCGCGCGAACGCCATGCCGCCATCAATGCACTGATGCGCACGGATGCCTGCTCGGGCCTGTCGGCCACGCTGGCAGCCGTTCCCGACATCGAACGCATCACCACCCGCATCGCCCTGCTCTCGGCCCGTCCGCGCGACCTGGCGGGCTTGCGCAGCGGCCTGCAGCAGCTGGGTTCATTGCGTGCCTACGTGGAGATGTGCGCCCGCGACGCTGAAGCACCGCTGCTGGGCCAGTTGCACGAAGACCTGGCCACGCCCGTGGAATGCCTGGACCTGCTGGAACGCGCCATCATGCTGGAGCCAGCCGCCATGGTGCGCGACGGCGGCGTGATCGCGCGCGGCTATGACGCTGAACTCGATGAACTGCGCGGCCTGTCGGAAAACGCCGGCCAGTACCTGCTGGAACTGGAAGCACGCGAGCGTGAACGCACCGGCATCGCCAACCTGCGGGTGGAATACAACAAGGTGCATGGCTTCTACATCGAGGTCACCCACGGCCAGACCGACAAGGTGCCGGAAGACTATCGCCGCCGCCAGACCCTGAAGAATGCCGAACGCTACATCATCCCCGAGCTGAAAGCCTTCGAAGACAAGGCGCTCTCCGCGCAGGAACGGTCACTGTCGCGCGAGAAATTCCTCTACGAGCAGCTCCTCAATGACATGGGCGCGCACATCGTGCGCCTGCAATCCATCGCCCATGCGCTGGCCCAGCTCGACACCCTGGTGGCCCTGGCCGACCATGCCGTGCGCAACAACTGGTGCGCGCCGCAACTGGTCGATGAGCCCTGCATCCAGATCGAGCAAGGCCGCCATCCGGTGGTGGAAAACCAGATCGAACGCTTCATCGCCAATGACTGCCAGCTCGCCGCAGAGCGCAAGCTGCTGCTCATTACCGGTCCCAACATGGGCGGTAAATCGACCTTCATGCGCCAGGTGGCGCTGATCACGCTGCTGGCCTACGTGGGCAGCTTCGTGCCCGCCACCAGCGCAGTGATCGGGCCGATCGACCGCATCTTCACCCGGATCGGCGCCGCTGATGACCTGGCCGGCGGCCGCTCCACCTTCATGGTGGAGATGACCGAATCAGCCTCCATCCTCAACAACGCCACCGAACATTCGCTGGTGCTGATGGATGAAGTCGGACGCGGCACCTCGACCTTCGACGGCCTGGCCCTGGCCTGGGCGATTGCCAAGCACCTCATCGACGTGACGCGCAGCTTCACGCTGTTTGCGACCCACTACTTCGAACTGACGCAGCTGCCTGAGATCCACCCGACGGCGGCCAACGTGCACCTGTCGGCCGTGGAGCACAAGGACAGCATCGTGTTCCTGCATGCCGTGCAGAGCGGCCCGGCCTCGCAGAGCTACGGGCTGCAGGTGGCGCAGCTGGCGGGGGTGCCGGCACCGGTGATCCGCGCGGCGCGCAAGCATCTGTCGGCGCTGGAAAGCCAGTCCATGCAGCCGACGCCGCAGTTCGACCTGTTCAGCGCCCCTTCCTTCATGGAAACGCAAGAGGAAACTGAAGAAGCGGACCATGAACGCAATCCCGCCAGCGCGGTCGAACCCGATCCGCTGGCCCAGGCGCTGCTGCAATCGCTGGACGGCATCGATCCCGATGCCCTGACGCCGCGCCAGGCGCTGGACGCGCTCTACCAGTTGAAGGCCCTGAGCCGGGGACAATAACAACACCACGGGGACGCCGGCTTCGTGCCGCCCTTTGAACCGCAGAGAGACTGCATGCCGATCCGCCCGATCCGACGCATCCTGCTGTGCACCTGCTTCACCGCTGCCATCCTGATGGCGGGCGGTGCGGCGCAGGCCGCCGGGCAGGATTTCTCGTTCGGCGTGATCAACCATGCCGCGCCCGGCGTCAAGGGCGACCAGGCGCTGCGCCAGGCCCTGACCGAGACCGATGCCGACAACCTCGCCTTCGTGGTGGTCAATGGCATCAAATCCCCCTCCGAAAGCTGTGATGACGCGCTCTATGCCGAGCGCCACGAGATGCTCTCGCAGGCACAGAACGGCATCTTCGTGTCGCTGGCCGGCAGCGACTGGATCACCTGCCGCGACCGCGAGAACCGCTCGGACGCCATCGAACGCCTGGCCCGCATGCGCGAGATCTTCTATGCCAGCGAATTCTCGCTGGGCGCGAGCCGGCTGCCGATGCTGCGCCAGTCGCTCACGCCCAAGTTCCGCAGCTATGCCGAGAACACCCGCTGGGAAATCGGCAACGTGCTCTTTGCCACCGTGAACCTGCCGGCGGCCAACAATCACTTCCTGCTCGATGGCGGCCGCAACAATGAGTTCGAGGACCGCCTCATCGCCAACCGCAACTGGCTGCAGCATCTGTTCGCCTTTGCCGCCTTGAAGAAGAGCGCGGCCATCGTCTTCTTCAGTGATGGCAATCCCTTCGGTCCGCCGCCCAAGCGTTCCTTCTTCCGCACCCAGCGCGATGGCTTTGCCGAGACGCGCAAGCTGTTCTCCGAGCTTGCCGGCAAGTTCCAGGGGCGGGTACTGGTGGTACATGCCCAGGGCGGCAAGAACAAGACGCCCGCCCATATCCTCTGGACCGGCAACCTGGGCAGTGTGGGCGTGGGTGAGCGCTGGCTCAAGGTGGTGGTGGATGACCATCTGCCACAGCTGTTTGCGGTGGCCGATGCGGATGGAGAACGGCGCTAGCTGCCCGATGCCAGGTACAAGATCCTTGCCGGCAAACGGATTTTTACGGTTTAAATGAAGAAAAACGCCCGCAGAGCGCATCTGCGGGCGTTTTTGCATGGTCGCCGGAAGGAAAATCCCGATTTCCGGGATCGGCTTGCGGCGCTGCGATCAGAATTCAGCGATCAGTTCAGCGGCTGGCTGCGGAAGTGGTCGCCGGCGTCGCCTTCATCTTCATCATCGTGGTGATGATGGTGGCCGTGGGCACCGTGGACGTGACCGTGGGCCACTTCTTCTTCGGAGGCGGCGCGCACTTCGGTGACCGCCAGTTCAAAGCGCAGCGCGATGCCGGCCAGCGGGTGGTTGCCATCGAGCACGGCCTTGCCGTCCGCCACTTCGGTGACGGTGAAGATGACCGACTCTTCGCTGTCGTCATCGGGCGAACCTTCGAACTGCATGCCCACTTCCAGCGGTTGCGGCAGGCGCTCGACCGGCTCGATCTTGACCAGCTCGGAATCATATTCGCCGAAGGCATCTTCCGGTTCGACCTGGATGGTGGTGCTGTAGCCGACTTCCTTGCCGTCCAGCGCTTCTTCGATCTTGGGCAGGGTGTTGTGATAGCCGCCGTGCAGGTAGACCATCGGCTCGCTGCTTTGCTCGATCAGGTTGTTCTGGGCATCCGACAGCTTGTAGTTGACGGAAACGACGGTATTCTTCGCGATCTTCATCGTAAGGGTCCTTTGTATCGATAGTGGTGCGGGAGCGGCAGCTGCTGCGGAAGCGTCGCGCGGGACACCTGCCACCCGGGTTGGGGCCTAAGAACCATCCCCTTGCCATTCCCGCGAGGCAAGGACGCTTTCAAAAACGGTATCTCGACTCCGCGATTATACCTGCATCAAACTTGGCCGCCGCCAATGGCGTACGGCTGCGCTGGCACCTCTATAATGGCGACCATGAAAAAACTCGATCTGCTCGGCGGCATCACGCCCGCCCAATTCCTGCGTGACTACTGGCACAAGAAGCCGCTCCTGATCCGCAACGCCATCCCCAATTTCACCGCGCCGCTGCCGCGCCAGGAACTGTTCGACCTGGCCCGCCGCGATGATGTCGAATCGCGCCTCATCACCCATCGCACCGATGGCTGGGACATGCAGCACGGCCCCTTCAACAAGCTGCCGCCCCTGAAGCAAAAGGCCTGGACCCTGCTGGTGCAGGGCGTGAACCTGCACCATCCGGCCGCCGATGCCCTGCTGCGCCAGTTCCGCTTCGTGCCCGATGCACGCCTGGACGACCTGATGATCAGCTACGCCACCGATGGCGGCGGCGTCGGTCCGCACTTCGATTCCTATGATGTTTTCCTGCTGCAGGCCCACGGACAACGCCGCTGGCGCATCAGCGCGCAAGACGACCTGACGCTGGAAGAAGGCGTGCCGCTGAAGATCCTCAGCCACTTCCAAGCCGAACAGGAATTCGTGCTGGAACCGGGCGACATGCTCTACCTGCCGCCGCAATACGCGCACGACGGCGTGGCCATCGGCGAATGCATGACCTATTCGGTCGGCTTCCGCTCGCCAGCCTACCAGGAACTGGGCGAATCCTTCCTTGAATTCATGATGGATACCATCGACCTGTCCGGCCGCTATGAAGATCCTGACCTGAAAGCCACCGCCAAGCCCGCCGAATTGCCACTGGACATGGTGGCGCGCATCCGCGACGAGCTCAACAAGATCCGCTTCACCGACGACGACATCACCATCTTCCTGGGCGAGCATCTGTCAGAGCCCAAACCCAGCGTTTTCTTCGAAGCACGGACCGCGGAATTATCTTTTGCTCGCTTTTTCCAGGGCGCGAAGAAACGCGGTCTGGCGCTGCATTGCAAGACGCGCATGCTGTACCGTGGCTCTCACGTCTTCATCAATGGCGAATCCTTCCAGGTCAATCGCGGCGACAAGGCGATCCTGGCGCGATTGGCAGACTCGCGTGTGCTGGAGAAATCCGACCTCGACCTGGCCTCCGAAGACCTGCTGGAAGCATTGCACCAATGGCATGAAAGTGGCTGGCTCGACATCATTCGAGATTAATGAAATTTATTGCGGACACTTCTCGAAATTACTTTAGAAAATCCCGGAGAGCGGCTTGCGCCAAGACTTTCCGGGCCGCTGAAAAGGGATGTAAGTTCTTACAAATTCTTACGAATTCCCATAGTGGCGATGTGATTCCGGAAAAAAATAGCTATAATGATGGGCTGGAAAGTTTTCGTTGTCAGGCGTTGTTTCGGCAGTAAAAAAGAAGCAAGAACCGAAGCCCGACCGTGAGGTCTTACCCGCGGCGAAAGCCTCCCAGTAGAGCGATAATTACCGGTAATTATTCATCGCACAATTTTTAAATATTGAAGGAATATTCATGAAAAAGACTCTGTTGATCGCTTCGTTGTTGGCTGTTGCCCTGGCTGCTTGCGGCAAGAAGGAAGAAGCACCGGCACCTGCTGCTGCTCCTGCTGCTGAAGCTCCGGCCGCTGCTGCTCCGGCTGCTGATGCAAAGCCGGCTGACGCCGCTCCTGCTGCTGACGCTGCCAAGCCGGCTGACGCCGCTGCTCCGGCTGCTGATGCGAAGCCTGCCGACGCTGCCGCTCCGGCCGCTGATGCAAAGCCGGCTGAAGCCGCTCCGGCCAAGTAATCTTCGGATTATTTTCGGAAAAAACCGGTCGCAAGACCGGTTTTTTTTCGTCCCGAGTTTTGTTGTCGTTTTGTTTTTGCCGGGCGTTCCAGTCCGAAACTTCATATCACTGTCTTTTCTCTTCACTTGGCACGTGAAGCAGCCTTCACTTCAGATCTCCCGGACATTGCCCTCGTTTGATCCAGCGCAAACCGCTCAGAACGGCCCAGGAACGCATCGCCGCATTCAATCCTGGCTCACCCACTGACAAGGACCTGACAAGCCCGCAGAAGCCGCATTTCTTATCGAAGACACAATATCGCAGCAGACGAGACGGAACCGCGGACCGGGATCAAATCAAGGCCCTTCAAGCTGAAGAAAAAGAGAAACAAATTGTTTCTGACGCAGCGCACCCAAGACACAGACAGCCTGACAAAGGGCTGACCCACTCGCGTTTTGCGATCAGACGTCCAGCCAGGCGAAGCCTTCTTCCTGACAGGCGATGCCGATCTCGCCAAAAGTGGTGCCGAGTACGCTTTCTATGGCCGCGCGGGCCAGTTCGGGAGTGTTGTTCTGCTGGCTCAGGTGAGCGCCGATGACGCGCTTGAGCCGGCTTTTGTCGAGCAGCCGCAGGATCTCGGCGCTGGCGTCGTTGGCCAGATGGCCGTAGTCGCCGCCGATGCGGCGCTTGAGGAAGGCGGGATAAGGCGAGCGATCCAGCATGTCGCGGTCGTGATTGCATTCCAGCAGCAGCGCATCGCAGGCATCAAGGGCCTGCACCAGGTGCGCAGTCGGCTGGCCGGCATCGGTCAACACGCCGAGGCGACGATCACCATCGCTGGCCACGTACTGGACCGGCTCGCGGGCATCGTGCGGAACGGTATAGGGCGAGAGTTCGAGATCGCCGATGGCAAGCTTCTGGCCATCGGCGCAGAAACGTACATCGACATCGTTGGCCTGCTCGGCCACCGCCTGCCAGGTGCCATAACTGAGCCAGACCGGAATGCGATAGCGCCGCGCGAATTTGAAGACGCCGCTGACGTGGTCCGAATGCTCATGCGTGACCACGATGGCCGAGACATCGGAAGGATCCAGGCCCAGGCGCAGCATGCGCTTTTCCGCTTCGCGCAAAGTAAAGCCGCAGTCCAGCATGACCGTGGTCCCCGAGGAGGGACGCTGGTCGCCGGCTGCGGCCGAGATCAGCAGCGCATTGCCTTCGCTGCCGCTACCGAGGCTCGCGAACTTCATCTGAGCCCCGGGTCCTGCTTACTTCAGCTGTTCGTTGAGCAGGCCGAGGATCTTGTCGGAGATACCCGAGGTATCCGGACCGCCCTCGCCGTTCTGCACGACGATGTTGCTGCTGTCGGAACCGGCACCCTTGACCACGATGCGGTACTTGGCAGCCTTCTTGTCCTTGTCCTTGGAGCTGAAGATGCGCGAGAAGAAACCGTCATCCTTCTTGTCCTTGGCATCCTGGTTCTGGTCCACGTAGCGCACGAAGTAGATGCCCTGGCTGCGGTCGCGGTCTTCCACGGTGAAGCCCACGCGGTCCAGTGCCAGGCCGACGCGACGCCATGCGCGGTCGAAGCCTTCATCCACTTGCACGCTGGTGCCGGTGGCGGTCTTCTGCAGGCGCGAACGGGCCTGCAGCGAGGGAGCATTGGCCACGGCTGCCTTGGCCTTGGTTTCTTCTGCACCCAGGCGCACCATCAGGCGCGACAGGAATTCAGCTTCCAGGCCAGGATCGGAGGGACGTGCGGTCCAGACCGAGGTTTCCTTGGCCGAACCGGTCAGCACTTCTTCGGCACCGCGATGGCTGATGAAGATTTCGGTGGTGCCGTTCGGGCCGCGTTCCAGACGGGTGCGGAACTTGTCGCGCTCGCCGGTGGAGTACAGCGAATCAAACACCTTGCCCAGGGTATTGCGGATGAAGTCCTGCGGGATCTTGGCGCGGTTCTCGGCCCAGTCGGTTTCCATCACGCCGGTATCGGGCGACTCGATATTGATCAGGAATCCGCTGTCCTGCCAGAAGTCCTTGATCTGCGGCCACAGCTGTTCCGGGGTCTGCTTGACCACCAGCCAGCGCTGCGAGCCATCGCGCTCGATACGGATTTCGTTGCCCTTGGACGTCGGTGCCACGGAGGTGACATCGGTGGTCGGCTTGTTCTGCTGTTCCAGCTGGTAGCCGGAAGCAGTGGCCACACCCTTGTTGGCTTCGGGGATGGCGTAGCGGTTGTCGCGCTGCAGCTGGGTCAGGTCGGGCGGCACTTCCAGGCGCGGGCCACGGGCCTTTTCGGCGCTCTTGTAATCGATACGGTCGCCTTCGAGCATGTTGCCGATGGACGAGCATCCTGCCAGTCCGGCCAGCGCCAGTGCGACGACGATGCTGCGTTGGGTAAGTGTGTACGCGGAGCGGGAGACCGGACGAACGTTATTGCTATTAGTCATATCGTTACTAGTGAAAGCGGAATCGGATTTCAGGAGACCTGCGCCAAAACGGCCAAGCCGATCAGTTTAAGACGCCGGACTCGCGCAGGGCAGCGCGCACGGTGTCGTGGAAGGACTCGCCCAGCGGCGCCAGCGGCAGGCGCATGCCCGACGGGATCAGCCCCATCTCCTGCATGGCCCACTTGACCGGCACCGGGTTGGGTTCGACGAAGAGCTTGTTGTGCAGCGGCAGCAGCTTGTTGTTCAGTTCCACGGCACGGGCGATGTTGCCGCTCATGGCAGCCACGCACAGCTCGTGCATGTCGCGCGGGGCGACGTTGGCCGTCACCGAGATGTTGCCGGCGCCGCCATACAGCATCAAGGCGATGGCGGTGGCGTCATCACCGGAGTAGACAGCGAAGTCCTTGGGGGCCAGGCGGATCAGGTCGGTGCCGCGGCCGATGTTGCCGGTAGCATCCTTCACGCCCACGATGCCCTTGACCTGCGCCAGGCGCAGGATGGTCTCGTTGCTCATGTCTGCGACCGTACGGCCGGGCACGTTGTACAGGATCACCGGCAGATCCACCGCTTCGGCGATGGTCTTGAAGTGCAGGTACATGCCTTCCTGGGTCGGACGGTTGTAGTACGGCACCACCTGCAGCGAGGCGTCGGCGCCGACCTTCTTGGCGAAGGCGGTCAGCTCGATGGCTTCGGCAGTGGAATTGCCGCCGGTACCGGCGATGATGGGGATGCGTTTGGCCGTGTGCTCGACCGCGACCTTGATCAGTTCGCAGTGCTCTTCCATCGAGACGGTGGGCGATTCGCCGGTGGTACCGACGATGACGATGCTGTCGGTTCCCTCGGCGATATGCCAGTCGATCAGCTTGCGCAGGCCATCGTAGTCGAGGCTGCCGTCCGGATGCATGGGAGTGACGATTGCAACAATGCTACCCTTGATCATGGTGTGCGTATGTAAGGTGGTGGTCAGAATAAAGGCCTGATTGTAGCGGATAGGCGCCTCATCAGGTCAATTTGCGGCTGCCAGAGATGAAAGCGGACGTAAAAAAAACCGGAGAGCCCGCCCCTGCGGGCCCCGCGACGGCCTCCCACCCGCTTGCCGCTGGTCAATAACCCAGCCCCATGGCTTCGCGCACGTCGCGCATGGTGTCCTGGGCCAGCTTGCGGGCCTTGTCGCAGCCATCGGCGACGATGGCGCGCACCAGCGAGGGATCGTCCAGGTAGGGCTGGGCGCGTTCCAGCATCGGCTGCTGCTCCTGCAGGATGGCATCGATCACCGGTTGCTTGCACTCCAGGCAACCGATCCCGGCCGAACGGCAGCCCTTGGCGGCCCATTCCTTCACTTCCGGGGTGGAATAAACCTGGTGGAATTGCCAGACCGGGCATTTGTCCGGATCGCCCGGATCGCTGCGACGCACGCGCTGCGGGTCGGTCGGCATGGTCTTGACCTTCTTGGTGACCGAAGCGGCCTCTTCACGCAGGGCGATGGCGTTGCCGTAGCTCTTGGACATCTTGGCCCCATCCAGCCCCGGCAGGCGTGAAGCTTCGGTGAGCATGGCCTGCGGCTCGGTGAGGATCAATTTGCGGCTGCCTTCGAGGTAGCCGAACAAACGTTCACGATCGATCATCGACAGGTTCTGGGCATCGTCCAGCATGGCCTTGGCCTGTTCCAACGCTTCATCGTCGCCCTTTTCCTGGAATTGCGTACGCAGTTCCAGGTACAGCTTGGCGCGCTTGCTGCCCAGCTTTTTGGTGGCGGCCAGGGCCTTTTCCTCGAAGCCTTTTTCCTTGCCGTACAGGTGGTTAAAGCGGCGCGCGATCTCGCGCATGATCTCGATGTGCGGCACCTGGTCTTCACCTACCGGCACCTGGCTGGCGCGGTAGATCAGCACGTCAGCCGCCTGCAGCAGCGGGTAGCCCAGGAAGCCGTAGGTGGCCAGGTCGCGGTCGGCCAGCTTTTCCTGCTGGTCCTTGTAGGTCGGCACGCGTTCCAGCCAGCCCAGCGGGGTGGCCATGGACAGCAGCAGATGCAGCTCGGCATGCTCGGGCACGCGCGACTGGATGAACAGCGTGGCCTGGGAGGGATCAACCCCGGCGGCGAGCCAGTCGATCACCATTTCCCAGGTGCTGGTCTCGATCACGGAGGGATCGTCGTAATGGGTGGTCAGCGCATGCCAGTCGGCCACGAAGAACAGGCAGGGCAGCTCGGATTGCAGCTTGACCCAGTTCTTCAGGGCACCGTGATAGTGGCCCAGGTGCAGCGCGCCCGTGGGGCGCATGCCGGAGACGACGCGGTCAGGATACATGGCGTTTGGCGTTGGTTGGCAGGTGGCGGTTCGACATGAACAGGATCAGCGACATGAAGGATCAGAACAGCAAGGTGATGGGGAAGGTAATGAGCTGCAGCAGCTTGCCGGCCACATACATCACGGGGGCCATCCACCAGGCGTAAATCACCTTGAGCAGCACCAGCGCCATGACGATGAAGAAGCCATAGGGCTCGATCTGGGCGAATTTATACGCATATTTGTTCGGCAACAAGCTGGTGAGGATACGCCCGCCATCCAGCGGCGGAATCGGGAACAGGTTGAAGGCGAACATCACCAGGTTGGTCAGCACCCCCGCCCTGGCCATCAGTGTGAAGAATTCTTCCTGTACCCCACCCAGCGCCAGGGCATAGATGGCCAGCATCCACAGCAGTGCCATGAAGAAATTGGCAGCGGGACCAGCCAGCGAGACCCAGGCCATGTCGCGCTTGGGCTTGCGCAGGTGGCCGAAGTTGATCGGCACCGGTTTGGCGTAGCCGAACAGGAAAGCGCCATTGGTGGCGAAGTACAGCATGATGGGAATGAGGATGGTACCAAAGGGATCAATGTGCTTGAGCGGATTGAGGCTCATGCGCCCCATCGAATACGCCGTGGTATCCCCGAAAAACTTGGCCGCATAGGCATGGGCCGCCTCGTGCAGGGTGATGGCGAAGAGCACGGGCAGCGCGTAAACCGCGACGGTCTGGATGAGTTCATTCATGGGCGGGGATTTTAGCAGAGGGACAACGAACTGCCCCGGATTCGCTCGGGGCCGCTTCCGCTGGCCGGATGTGGGTGAACAAAAACTCGCTCAGGCAGCCTGCAAACCGAAGATGCCTGCATCTCCCCTGCCCTGGCGTACCAGCACGGGTTCATTGTCATCGGTGAGATCAATCACGGTGGTCGGCTCCAGGCTGCAGGCACCGCTGTCGATGACCAGTTCGATCTGCTTTTCCAGATGGCTGCGGATGTCTTCGGCGCTGGTCAGCGGCAGATCTTCGTCCGGCAGGATCAGGGTGGTACCCAGCAGCGGCTGTCCCAGTTCTTCCAGCAGCATGTGGGCGATGCGGTTCTCCGGCACGCGCAGGCCGATGGTCTTGCGCGAGGGGTGCGAGAGGCGGCGCGGCACTTCCTTGGTGGCTTCCAGGATGAAGGTATAGGCACCGGGGGTGGCGGCCTTCAGCAGGCGGTACTGGCGGTTGTCCACCTTGGCGTACTGGGCGATCTCGGAGAGGTCGCGGCACAGCAGGGTGAGGTGGTGCTTGTCGTCCACGCCACGGATGCGGCGCACACGCTCCACGGCATCCTTGTTGTCCAGCTGACAGACCAGCGCGTAGCAGGAGTCGGTGGGCAAGGCAACCAGGCCGCCCTTGTGGATGATCTGCGCGGCTTGCTTGATCAGGCGCAGTTGCGGGTTGTCGGGGTGAATCTCGAAAAACTGGCTCATGATGCGGTTTCCGTTTCCAATCCAAATCCAAATCGTAAAAAGCACAACGGCGGTGTCACCACCGCCGTTGTCGCTGCCCACCGGGCTTAGCGCTGGCCGCGCAGGGCGGCGATGCGCTGTTCCAGCGGCGGGTGTGTCGAGAACAGCGCCATGATGCCGGGCTTGTCGCTGATGCCCAGGGCTGCCATGTTCTGCGGCAGGCCTTCCGGCGAAAAGCCGCCCAGGCGCGCCAGGGCATTGATCATCGGCTGGGGCGTGCCCAAGAGGCGCGCCGCACCGGCATCGGCGCGGAATTCACGATGGCGCGAGAACCAGGCCACGATGATCGAGGCACCGATACCGAAGACGATCTGGCACACCATCACCGTCACCATGTAACCGATGCCGGGGCCGGAAGACTCGTTGTTGCGGCGCAGGGCCGAATCCACGAAATAGCCGACCACCCGCGACAGGAACACCACGAAGGTATTCACCACGCCCTGGATCAGAGTCATGGTGACCATGTCGCCGTTGGCGATGTGAGCGACCTCGTGGCCCAGCACGGCTTCCACTTCGTCCTGCGTCATGCCCTGCAGCAGGCCGGTGGACACCGCCACCAAGGCCGAATCCCGGAAGGCACCGGTGGCAAAGGCATTGGGTTCGCCGTCATAGACCGCCACTTCCGGCATGCCGATGCCGGCGCGCTGGGCCAGCTTGCCCACGGTCTGCAGCAGCCAGGCTTCGGTACCGTTCATGGGCGTTTCGATCACGCGCGCGCCGGTGGACCACTTGGCCATGCTCTTGCTCATCAGCAAGGAGATGATCGATCCGGTGAAGCCGACCACCAGCGAGAACACCATCAGCATCGGCAGGTTCAGGCCGGAACGCGTGAGGAAGCGGTCCACGCCCAGCAGGGAGAGGATCACGCTCATCACCACCAGCACGGCGATGTTGGTGGCGATAAACAGCAGGATGCGTTTCATCGGGGAAAACTCCTATCGGAAAAGTGGTTATTAGATAGGAATCGGCCTGCTGAATTCAAGAGCTTCACAGCCCCCAGTCATGCCAGACCGGCTTGACCCCGGTCGGCAGGGGCGGCAATCCCCCGAGGTCCATGCGCGACTCGCCCGGACCGTGGAAATCCGAGCCCATCGAGGCCAGAAAGCCGTAGCTGCGCGCCACCTGGGCGTATTCCTGGTACTGCTCCGGCGTATGGCTGCCGGTATTGACTTCGATGGCCGCGCCGCCCAGTTGCTTGAACTCGTCGAACAATGCGCCGAACTGGGTCTGGGTGTACTTGTAGCGCCCCGGATGGGCGATCACCGCCACCCCGCCGGCCCCGCGGATCCAGCGCACCGACTCTTCCAGCGTAGCCCAGCGATGCGGCACGTAGCCGGGCTTGCCTTCGGTGAGGTAGTTGGCGAAGACTTCCTTGGTATCGCAGCAGGTGCCGCATTCGACCAGGTAGCGCGCAAAGTGCGTGCGCGAGATCAGGTCGGGGTTGCCCACGTGCTTCAACGCGCCTTCATACGCGCCGCCAATGCCGTGACGATCCAGCGCCTCGGCGATCTCGCGGGCGCGCCGTTCGCGGCCGTTGCGGGTGGCGGCCAGGCCGTCGACCAGGGCCTGGTTGGTCTCGTCGATGCGCAAGCCCACGATATGCACCGTATGCCCGGCCCAGGTGACCGAAATTTCCACGCCGGCCACATGTTCCATGCCCAGCGCGCGCGCAGCCGCCCGGGCGCGTGCCACGCCGCCCACTTCATCGTGGTCGGTCAGCGCCCACACGCCCACGCCGTTGGCCTTGGCGCGCGCGGCCACCTCCTCCGGCGGCAGCAGGCCGTCGGAGACGTTGGAATGGCAATGCAGATCGAACTTGAGTTCAGACATAGGAAGTCGCAATGACCTCAGCGACCGCGCCGGTCGCTTGTGGCTGCCGTCGGTCAGGGAGGTCCGGGTGATTGGAATGTGTCCATTTTACGCGCTTGATGCCAACCCCGCACTGCACCGCACGATGCGGCCGGCCTCAGGCCGGCTGCTGCAGGAAAGCCTCGATCAGTTGTGCCAGCCGCTCGGGCTGGTCGTGATGCAGCATGTGGCCGGCGTCGGCGATCATCTCCACCTGCGTCTTGGGGATACAGGCGATGCGGCGGTCGATTTCTTCACGTTTCAACGAGGCCGGACCGAAGAAACGCCAGATATCGCTGTCTATCGCCTCGATCCACAGCACCGAGGCGGTGATGCGGCTCCAGCAGGCCATCATTTCATCGACCCGGTACAGGATGGGGCTGACCTGCTTGTGGGCCGGATCCCCCAGGATCTGCCACAGGCCGCTCTCATCCTGCTGCGCCCAATGCTGGGCCAGGAAACCGGCGCGCTCGTCCGAGAGACGCGCATTGTTCTTCTGCAGCCGTGCCGCGACCTCTTCGAGCGTCTCGTAGCCGCGCAATACGGGACGATTCTTCATCTCGTCCAGCCATTGCGTGAAGCGTCCCGGCGCCTGCTCCGGCTTGGCCGTGGGCAGGCCGATGCCTTCCAGGTTGACCAGCCGCTTGATGCGCTGGGGGCGCACGCCCGCATACAGGCTCACCACATTGCCGCCCATGCTGTGGCCAAGCAGGTTGATGGCCTCCTCACCGGCGTAGTGGTCAAGGATGGCATCGAGGTCGGCCAAATAATCGGGGAACCAGTAGGACTGCGCCGGGGCCCGCTCGGTCAGGCCGAAACCGCGCCAGTCGGGAGCAATTACGTGCCATTCCCCTTGCAGGGCATCGACCATGAACTGGAACGACGCCGACATATCCATCCAGCCATGCATCATGAAGATCTTGGGGGCCTGGGGGTCGCCCCAGTGGCGCACGTGGTAGCGCAGGCCGCGCACGTCGAGGAATTCGGAACGGAAGATTTTCTGGGCGATGGTTTGGCGCATGGCTTGTCTTTTTTTGTCGGTACTGCGGGGCGGAACGAAGGATCAAGCCGCAAAGTATAGACAAAAGTGAACGATCGTGCGTCCGCCCTGCCCCGCGAACCGCCTCAGGGCAGGAAACGTCCGAGGTCGAAGGTGGAGGTATGACCGATCTGGGCGAAGTTCTGCTCCAGCCATTCCGAGGCGCGCTCGCGGCCCTGTTGGAACAGGCTGCCGATGAAACTGGCTTGGGTATTGAGCTTGGAGAGGTTGGTCAGCTGCTCCATGAGCTCATTGGCATCGATCATGTGGATGTTGAGCTGGCGCAGCCGCCGTTCCAGCGAGCCGAAGGCCAGAGTGGAATTCTCGGCCTCGCGCTTGGCCAGGGCCAGTCCGCTCAGCTCGGTGAAGAAGGCCGAGCTGAAGCTGATTTCCGAGAGCCGCTGGCCGATGTCGTGGCTGGAAGTGGGCGTACCGGCGCGACGGCTGGGATGCAGCAGCACCACCATCACGTCACGTGCGGCACAGGAATGCAAGAGCGGGAAAATCGGCGGATTGGCGGTCAGGCCGCCATCCCAATAGGCTTCGCCATCGATCTCGATGGGCCGGTGCAGCGAAGGCAGGCAGGCCGAGGCCAGCAGCACTTCCACCGACAGATCGGGATTGCGGAAAATCTTCAGCGTGCCGGTACTGACCTGGGTGGCCGCAATGAACAATTTCAGCTCACGCTGGCTGCGCAGGCGTTCGAAATCGACCTGCTCCACCAGGATGTCGCGCAGGGGATTGATATCCAGCGGATTGAGTTGCGTGGGCGAGAAGAAGCGCGTCATCGCCAGCAGCGCCTGCATACCGGGCATGGGCGTGGGGTTGGCGATGACGGGCGCGCCTTCGGCCGTAACATGGTCCAGCGGCACGCCATTGGAGAGCGCCGTCCAGAAGCGCTCCAGCGCCGCACGGGCACCGTCGCGGCCGT
Organism: Herbaspirillum sp. 1173; assembly: GCF_031455335.1. Lineage (NCBI taxonomy): Bacteria > Pseudomonadati > Pseudomonadota > Betaproteobacteria > Burkholderiales > Oxalobacteraceae > Herbaspirillum > Herbaspirillum sp. 1173. The sequence continues at coordinate 121,750 of NZ_JAVDSP010000002.1, forward strand.
CCTGCACGTAGCCCTGGGCCATCACCGCCGCATTCATGGCCCCGGCCGAGGCACCGCTGATGCCTTCCAGGTCCAGCCGGCCATCCTCCAGCAAACGATCCAGCACGCCCCAGGTGAAGGCGCCATGCGAGCCCCCGCCTTGCAGGGCCAGACTGACGATCTTGTTCGACATGATGTCCTTTATCTTCACGTGCCGCGTGACAGACCCGCACAATGTGGCCGGGCGCATGCGCAGTGCCGCGCTGTCACGCCGGCGTCACCACTTCAGCTTATGCTGCACTGCACTATCATGGTATAACAGGAAGACGGCTGGAGATAGTGGCAGCTTGGAGAGACATTCTGGTTCCAGCAGGAAACATCTGGCTATCCAGCTCAGCCATTGTAACCATGTACTGACGTAACGACGGACACAGCAGAGGACACATGAAATCGATTTGCGTATATTGCGGTTCTTCCCCCGGCGCTTCCCCGGCCTATGCCGAGGCAGCGCGCAAGCTGGCCCAGGAGATGGTGAAGAACAACATCGCCCTGGTCTATGGCGGCGGCAATGTGGGCCTGATGGGCATCATCGCCAGTGAAGTCATGAAGCTGGGCGGCGAAGCCACCGGCGTCATCCCCAAAGCCTTGCTGGACAAGGAGCTGGGCCACGACGGCCTGACCCGCCTGCACATCGTCAAGGACATGCACGAACGCAAGGCCATGATGGCCGAGCTCTCCGATGGCTTCGTGGCCATGCCGGGCGGCATGGGCACCCTGGAAGAACTGTTCGAGGTGCTGACCTGGGCCCAGCTGGGCTTCCACTACAAGCCGATCAGCCTGTACAACGTGGAGGGCTTCTACAACAACCTGATCGCCTTCGTCGATCACCTGGTCTCGCAGCGCTTCGTCAGCAGCGACCAGTCCGGGCTGATGATGCATGAGGCCGATCCGGTCAAGCTGATCGAGCGCTTCCAGACCTTCAAGCCGACCTACAAGACCAAGTGGGCCGATCGCGAAGCGGTCGCCAACCTGGTGCCCTGACACCGGTTTTTTACAAAAGCGTTCATCTGGCGACACCAACGACAACGCCCGTCCCTCTTGCGAGGCGACGGGCGTGTCGTTTCATTCACTTCGGCCTGGAACCGCCGTCATGGCGGGCTTGCCGCTTCAGGCCTCCAGCGCCTGGCGGAAATCGGCCACCAGGTCATCGGTATCTTCCAACCCCACGGACACACGAATGAGCGACTCGGCGATGCCCATGCTGGCGCGGCGCTCGGCCCCCATCTCGTAGAAGATGGTGTGCGCCACCGGGATCACCAGCGTACGGGTGTCGCCCAGGTTGCTGGCGGCCACGGCCAGGTTCAGCCGGTTGAGGTAATCGAAGCAATCGATGCTGTCCTTCAGCTCGAATGACATCAGGCTGCCGAAAGAGCGGAACAGCTGCTTGCACAAGGCGTGCTGCGGATGCGACTCCAGCCCCGGATAGTGGACCGCTGCCACGCGCGGATCAGCTTCCAGCATCTGGGCCAGCGCCAGCGCATTCTTGCATTCACGTTCCTGGCGCAGGGCCATGGTCTCGGCGCCAACGGCGATGTGGTGTGCCGCTTCCGGGCCCAGCGTGGCGCCGAAGTCGCGCAATGCCTTGGCGCGGATCTGCGCCATGCCCCATTGCGGGGCCGGGTTCTTCTTGTAGCTGTCGGCGATGTGCGGGTAGCGCGTCCAGTCGTATTCACCGGTATCGGTCAGGGCGCCACCGAGGGCATTGCCGTGGCCGCCGATGGACTTGGTCAGCGAATTGACGACCAGGCCCGCACCGACCGTCTTGGGACGGAACAGATAGGGCGAGGTCATGGTGTTGTCCACCACGTAGAGGATGCCGCGCTCGCGGCACAGCTCGCCGATACGCTTCAAGTCCGCCACCTGGGTGCGCGGGTTGGCGATGGTTTCCACGAAGACCAGGCGGGTCTGCGGCGTGATGGCGGCTTCCACGTTCTTCACATCGGTGGCATCGACCATGGAGACCTTGGCCCCCTGCGCGCCCACCGTCATCCACAGGCTGTTGGTATTGCCGAACAGGAAAGCCGAGGACACCACATGATCACCCTCGCGCAGCAGACCCTGGACGATGGCACCAATGGCGGCCATGCCGGTGGCAAAGCAGATGGTGGACTTGCCGTCTTCCATCTTGGTGATCTTGTCTTCCAGCGCCGACACGGTCGGGTTGCCCTGGCGGCCATAGCGATAGCCTGGCTGCTTGCCTTGGAACACCTCGGCCAGCTGGCGCGCATCTTCATAGCCGAAGGTCACGGAGGTGTGGATGGGCTTGTGCAGCGAGCCGTGTTCGATGCCCTTCTGGCGGTCGCTGTGGAGGATGGTGGTGGTGAAGCCGTAGGTCTTTTTATCGTTCATCGCGTGATCGGAAAAGCAGAAGAAATGAGCAAGGCCGGCGCACGGCCAAGGGCAAAATGATAAGCCAGATTCCTGTCGGCTGGTTTGCATGGCCCATCAACGCAAAACGCCGGTGCCGCCAAAGCGGCCACCGGCGTCCTGGTCCAGCCTGGAATCAGACGGCGGGGATCAGTCCACGCGCGCCAGGTTCAGGTTCAGCTGGGAACGCACCACATCTTCCAGCGCCGGCTTGGGATTCTTGCGGGCGTATTCGATGCGGTCCAGGTATTCCTGGGTGATGTCGCCGGTGATGTAGTGACCATCGAAGCAGGAGGCCTCGAATTGCTTCAGGGCCGGGTTGGCGTCGGAGATGGCACGCTTCAGGGCTTCCACATCCTGGTACACCAGGGCGTCGGCGGTGATCTCGCGGCAGACTTCTTCGTCGCTGCGGCCGAAGGCGATCAGTTCGTCACGGGTCGGCATGTCGATGCCGTACACGTTGGGGAACTTCACCGGCGGCGCGGCCGACGCGAAGATCACGTTCTTGGCCCCCGACTCGCGGGCCATCTGCACGATTTCACGGCTGGTGGTGCCGCGCACGATGGAGTCATCCACCAGCAGCACGTTCTTGCCCTTGAATTCGCTGCCGATGGCGTTGAGCTTCTGGCGCACCGACTTCTTGCGCAGCGCCTGGCCCGGCATGATGAAGGTACGGCCGATGTAGCGATTCTTGATGAAGCCTTCGCGGTACTCGATGCCCAGCTTCAACGCCAGTTCCATGGCCGCCGGACGCGAAGAATCGGGAATCGGCATGACCACGTCGATCTCGCCATGCTTGAACTGGCTGCGGATCTTGTCGGCCAGGAATTCGCCCATTTTGAGACGGGTGGCGTAGACCGAAGCGCCATCGATGATGGAGTCCGGACGAGCCAGGTAGACGTATTCAAAGGCGCAGGGGTTCAGCGTCGGGTTCTCGGCGCATTGCTGGTTGTACAGCTTGCCGTCGTTGTCGATGAAGATCGCTTCACCCGGGTTGACGTCGCGCAGGAAGCGGAAGCCCATGCCTTCCAGGGCCACCGATTCGCTGGCCATCATGTATTCGATGCCCTTGTCGCTCTCGTTGAAGCCCAGGCACATCGGACGGATGCCGTACGGATCGCGGAAGCCCAGCAGACCGTAACCGGCGATCTGCGCCACCACGGCGTAGGAGCCGCGCACGCGCTTGTGGACCATAGCGACGGCCTTGAAGAGCGCCGCCGGGTCCAGCGAGTAGCCGGTGGTGGCTTGCTGGATCTCGTGGGCCAGCACGTTCAACAGCACTTCGGTATCGGAATCGGTGTTGATGTGGCGGCGATCGTTCTTGAACATCTCGATCTTCAACTGTTCCGCATTGGTCAGGTTGCCGTTGTGCGCCAGGATGATGCCGAAGGGGGCATTGACGTAGAAGGGCTGCGCTTCTTCTTCCGAGGACGAGCTGCCTGCGGTCGGATAGCGCACCTGGCCGATGCCGGTGTTGCCGGGCAGCGAGCGCATGTTGCGGGTACGGAACACGTCGCGCACCAGGCCATTGGCCTTGTGCATCGAGAAACCGTTGCTGTGGTTGGTTGCGATCCCCGCCGCATCCTGGCCGCGGTGCTGCAGCAGCAGCAGCGCGTCATACAGCATCTGGTTGACGGGACTATGAGAGACGATACCGACGATGCCACACATGGTGGACTCCTAACGAAAAACGAAAACGAAAATGAACCACGACTGCCACGCCACTCCCGCGATCCGGTGGTCCCCGCCACGGGGCGCCCATCCGCTCACACCGGAGTGGAAAAACTCACATGCTCGGCCAGCTTGCCCGGCAGGTAGGGCAGCACCGCTTCGGCGGCCTGCTCGACCCAGGGACTGAAGCGCGCCTGCTTCCAGAAATCCTGTTGCGGAATGGCCGTGGTACCGCACAGCAAGGCCACCGCCACCACCAGCAATACCCCGCGCGCCACACCGAAAATGCTGCCCAGCGTGCGATCGAGGAAACCCAGGCCGGTCGCCTTGACCAGCTCGCCCAGCGTCTTGGCCACCAGCGCCATCAACAGGCGCGTGCCGATGAAGAGCGCAATGAAGGCCACGATCAAGCGGGTCAGTTCACCGGGCACCACATCCGGCAACATGCCCGACAGCGCCTCGCCATAAGTATTGGCCACCACCAGCGCGACAATCCAGCCGGCCAGCGACAACACCTCGCGCACCAGTCCGCGCAGGGTGCCGATGATCACTGAACAGACAAGGATCAGCAGCACCAGGTAGTCAAATATCGTCACGATGACAACAATATGCGGCTATCTGTAGCCAAATTCAAGCAGGAACAATCGTGGCATTCAGGCCCAGCTTCTTGATTCGGCCGCCCATGCGTTCGGCTTCCTCGCGGCTGGCGAAGGGGCCGACGCGAATCCGCGTGCGCTCTCCTGCCTCGGTTGCGATCTTTTGCGTGTACGAATGGATGCCAGCGGCGCTGAGCTTGTTGCGCAATTCATTGACCTTGTCCTGGGTGGCCAGCGCAGCCACCTGGATGACGAACTTGCCACCGGCCGCGGCCGGTTTCTTTTCCGCCGGGGCCGCAGCGGCACTGGCCGGCTTGCCCTCGAGAATGGCCAGCGCACGTGCGGCATCGTCGTCGGCAGTGTGCGCAGGCGCCTTGGGCTTGGCGGCTTCCTTCTTCGGTTCTTCCTTGTGCTCGGCCACGGCCGGCTTCTTTTCCTCGGCCTTGGGGGCGGGCTTTTCAGTATGCTTTTCCACCGGCTTGTCAGCTGGCTTCTCGACCACCTTGGGTGCCACGGCAGCCACCGGCGGCGTCACCGGCTGGGCCGGGGCAGCCGGCGTGGCCGCTGCTGCGGGCTCAGGGGCGATGCTGGACGGCTCGACGATCTCTTCCTTCTGGTCCAGCGAAGCCTGCTTGGCATCACGGCCACCCGGCTGGGCCACGCCGGAAGCCGGCTGGTCCTTGGACGGGATCTGGATGGCGATGTCGTCGTTGAGCGGCTTGGGCTCGGAATCGAGGATCATCGGCAACACGATCACCACGGCCAGCGTCAGCGCGACGGCACCGATCAGGCGGCGGCGGGCACGTTTCTTTTCCGGCAACAGCGGATCGGCGGCGGCATCCTTGCCGGCCTTGCTGCGGCTGCTGCGGGCAGAACCGGCGGCACCACCGGCCGCACTGCGGCTGCTACGGCTGCGGATGACGGAAGATTGCTCCTCGGAACGTGAACGGAAGGACCCTTGGTCAGCAGAAGAATCCTGCTTGTTTTTACGGAAAAACGAGAACAAGCCCATGCGGAGTCGTCTTGAATTGATCTGGAAATCGTGGAAAACCTGCCTGGCCACTCAGGTCCTGGCACCGTCTGGCAAGGACGGCCGGCTCCGGAACGCGGGTTCGGAATCAGTGCAGACCGGGGCGGCGCGCCTGCATGACGCCGGCTACGGTCAGGAAGGACCCGAAAACCACAATTCTATCATTCTCCCCTGCTCTGCTTAATGCATTTGCATACGCCTCCGCCGGTGTAGTGAAGGTTTCTACGCTGCGTGCCGCGTCCCGCCTGAATTCCGGCTGCACGCCGGCCCCCAGCAGGGCTTCCTTGAGCTGTTGCGCGCTGGCCGCGCGCGGCAGCGGCAGATCGGTCACGCACCAGTGATCGATCTTGTCCTTGAGGTGGCCGATGACGCCTTCGATGTCCTTGTCCAGCATGGAGCCGAACACCGCGTAGGTGTAGGGGTGGAAGCCCATGTTGTCCAGGTTCTGCGCCAGCGTGGCGGCCGCATGCGGGTTGTGGGCCACATCCAGGATCACCAGCGGCTGGCCCGGCAGCACCTGGAAGCGGCCCGGCAGCTCCACCGTGGCCAGGCCGGTGCGCACCTCCTGGGCACCCACCGGCAGCACTTCGCGCAGGGCTTCCAGCGCAGCCAGGGCGGCCGAGGCGTTGAGGATCTGGTTGGCACCGCGCAGGCTGGGATAGGCCAGCGAATTGCGGCGCATGCCGCGCCCGCCATAGGCCCATTGCTGCTTGTCGCCCTGGTAGTTGAAGTCGCGGCCCATGAGCCACAGGTCTGCACCGATCTTCTCGGCGTGAGCGATGAGCGACTTGGGCGGCACCGGGTCGCCACACACGGCGACCTTGCCGGGACGGAAGATGCCGGCTTTCTCGAAACCGATCTCTTCGCGCGTCTCGCCCAGGTATTCGGTGTGGTCGATGTCGATGCTGGTGACGATGGCCACATCGGCATCGATCACGTTGACCGCATCCAGGCGGCCGCCCAGACCGACTTCCAGGATCACCACATCCTGCCGGGCATCGGCCAGCAGCTTCATGATGGCCAGGGTGGTGAATTCGAAATAGGTCAGCGAGATGTCGCCGCGCTGGGCCTCCACCGCCTCGAAGGCGGCGATCAGCTGGGCATCGCTGGCCATGTCGCCGGACAGGCGGGCGCGCTCATTGAAATGCAGGAAATGCGGCTTGATGTACAGGCCCACGCGATAACCGGCGCGCAGCAGGATGGATTCCAGCATGGCGCAGGTGGAACCCTTGCCATTGGTGCCGGCCACCATGATGACGGGGCAGTCGAAGCGGATGTCGAGCTTTTCCTTGACGGCCAGCACGCGGTCCAGGCCCATGTCGATCTGCTTGAAGTGGCGTTGTTCCAGCAGGGCCAGCCATTCGTTCAAGGTGGCGGGAGTCGGGGAGGCTTGGGAAGTCATGGCGCGTCTCGGTCGGTGAAGCTGCTGCTCGAAAAACGGATTACGGATTACGGCTTGCGGATGTCGAAAAGACAAAGCCCGGATTTGCACTTCTGCAAATCCGGGCCTGAAGTATAGCGGCTAATCAGGAAACCGTTTCGGCGGACTGATTTTGCAGCAGGGCCAGCAGATGGGCGATTTCCTCGCGCATCTTGCGGCGGTCGACGATCATGTCGATGGCGCCCTTGGTGACCAGGAATTCAGCACGCTGGAAGCCTTCCGGCAGCTTCTCGCGCACCGTGTTCTCGATCACGCGCGGGCCGGCAAAGCCGATCAGGGCCTTGGGTTCGGCCATCACCACGTCGCCCATGAAGGCGAAGGACGCCGAGACGCCGCCCATGGTCGGGTCGGTCAGCACGCTGATGAAGGGCAGCTTCTTTTCCGACAGCTTGGTCAGCATGGCGGTGGTCTTGGCCATCTGCATCAGCGACAGCAGGCCTTCCTGCATGCGCGCGCCACCCGTGGCGGTGATGCAGATGAAGGGGACCTTCTGTTCCAATGCCGCCTGGGCACCGCGCGCAAAGCGCTCGCCGACCACGGAGCCCATGGAACCGCCCATGAATTCGAACTCGAAGCAGGCCACCACGACCGGCAGGGTCATGATGGCGCCGCCCATGACCACCATGGCGTCGGTTTCGCCGGTGGATTCCATGGCGTCCTTCAGGCGATCGGGGTACTTCTTGCTGTCCTTGAACTTCAGGGTATCGACCGGCAGGGCTTCCTGGCCGATCTCATAGCGGCCGCCTTCGTCGAGCAGGGCATCGAGACGAGCGCGGGCGCGGATGCGCATGTGGTGGCTGCACTTGGGGCAGACATGCAGGTTCGATTCCAGGTCGGTACGGTACAGCACGGCCTCGCAGGAGGGGCACTTGACCCACAAACCTTCCGGGATGGCTTTGCGGCTGGTGGAGCCGCGTTGAATCTGGGGTGGCAATAACTTCTCGAGCCAGCTCATAGAGACCTCATAGATGTTTCCGGTGGCGCGCATTGTACCAGAGCCCACCGGCGGCGGACGTAAAGCACGGTCATGCTTTCCGGCGAGCAAGTAAATTCACGCTGCCCGCTTGCGCCGTATCAAAAAACAAAGCCTCCGGACGCTGCCGGAGGCTCCTCATTGCGCTCCCCTGCCCTGCCGGACCGGGACGCTGCCGCTCAGGCGTCCAGCGCCTGGCGGATATCGGTGACGAAGGCTTGCACGGCTGCGCAGGCCTGGTCATGCGGGGTATTTTCCAGTTCGGCAATGATGCGGCTGCCGATCACGACCGCATCGGCCACGCTGCCGACGGTGCGGGCGGTTGCGCCATCACGGATGCCGAAGCCCACCGCGATGGGCAGCTTCACGTGCTGGCGGATGGCGGCGATGCGCTCGGCCACTTCGGCCGTGTCGATGTGGCCGGCGCCGGTGACGCCCTTCAACGAAACGTAATAGCAGAAGCCGCTGCTGACGGCCGCCACCTGGCGGATACGTTCTTCCGAAGAGGTCGGGGCCAGCAGGAAGATCGGGTCCATGCCCCTGGCCTGCATCTTTTGGGAGAATTCTTCACATTCCTCGGGCGGATAGTCCACCACGATGGTGCCATCCACGCCCGCCTCGCTGGCCGCTGCGATGAAGGCATCCACGCCAAAGCGTTCGATGGGATTGGCATAGCCCATCAGCACGATGGGGGTGTGGCTGTTGGTCTTGCGGAATTCGCGCACGTAGCCCAGCACGTCGTGGGTGCTAATGCCGAATTTCAGGGCGCGTTCGCAGGCGCGCTGGATCACCGGGCCTTCGGCCATGGGGTCGGAGAACGGCACGCCCAGTTCGAGGATGTCGACGCCGCCGGCCACCAGCGCGTGCAGCAGCGGCACGGTCAGCTCGGGGGCCGGGTCACCGGCGGTAATGAAGGTAATGAGCGCCTTGCGCTTCTGCTCGGCCAGTTGGGAAAAGGTGGTCTGGATTCTGGACATGATGATATGAAGTTTTTTGTCGAAACTGCCGACCGGCTCCAAAGAGCCGACCGGCACGTGCGGGCCAGCTGGGCCGATCAACCCTGATGCTGTTGCACGGTATGCATGTCCTTGTCCCCACGGCCGGACAAGTTGACCAGCACGATCTGGTCCTTGGGCAAGGTCGCCGCCAGCTTGGCCGCATGGGCCAGGGCATGGCTGGACTCCAGCGCCGGGATGATGCCTTCGATGCGGCAGCAGTTATGGAAGGCTTCCAGCGCTTCTTCATCAGTGATGCAGGCGTAGCTGGCGCGGGCGCTGTCCTTCAGCCAGGCGTGTTCCGGACCCACGCCCGGATAATCCAGGCCGGCCGAGACCGAATGGGTCTCGATGATCTGGCCGTTGGCATCCTGCAGCAGGTAAGTGCGGTTGCCGTGCAGCACGCCGGGCGAGCCCAGGGTCAGCGAGGCCGAGTGACGGCCGGTGTCCAGGCCGTCGCCGGCGGCTTCCACGCCGACCAGCTTGACGTCCGGATAGTCGATGTAGGGATAGAAGATGCCCATGGCGTTGGAACCGCCACCGACGCAGGCCACCACGTAGTCCGGCTGGCGCGAGGCGATTTCCGGCATCTGCTGGATGCACTCGTTGCCAATCACCGACTGGAAGTCGCGCACCATCATCGGATAGGGGTGCGGACCGGCGACGGTACCGATGATGTAGAAGGTGGTCTCGACGTTGGTGACCCAGTCGCGCATGGCTTCATTGAGCGCATCCTTCAGGGTCTTGGAACCGGATTCCACCGGCACCACCTTGGCACCCAGCAGGTTCATGCGGTAGACGTTCTGCAGCTGGCGCTTCACGTCTTCGCTGCCCATGTAGACGATGCATTCCATGCCGAAGCGCGCACAGATGGTGGCGGTCGCCACGCCGTGCTGGCCGGCGCCGGTCTCGGCGATGATGCGCTTCTTGCCCATGCGCTTGGCCAGCAAGGCCTGGCCGATCACGTTGTTGATCTTGTGGGCGCCGGTGTGGTTCAGGTCTTCGCGCTTGAAGTAGATCTGCGCGCCGCCGGCGATCTCGGACCAGCGCTTGGCGTGATACACGGGGCTGGGGCGGCCGACGAAATGTTTCAGTTCGGTATGGAATTCGGCCAGGAACTGTTCATCGTGCTGATATTTCGCATAGGCGTCGCGCAGCTCGTTCAAGGCCAGGGTCAGCGTCTCGGAGACGAAGCTGCCGCCGTAGGGACCGAAGTGGCCGCGGGCGTCGGGCAGGTTGTAATGGGCCGTCTGGTGCAGGGCTGCGGCGGGAATGGCTTGACGCTCGGCGAAACCGCCGAGGGGATTCAATTCTTTCATGGTGTTCCTCTGAAACTCTGTGGGGTGTGCTACGCAGGGGTAGCATCCGCCAGACGCACGGCCTGGATGAAGGCCTCTATCCTGGCGGCATCCTTGATGCCCTTGGCGGCTTCGACGCCACTGCTGATGTCGACCGCGTAAGGGCGAACGCCAGCGACCGCCTCAGTGACGTTGTGTACGCTCAAGCCACCACTCAAAACGGCCCGAGGCGCGAGTTCTTTTGGAATGAGAGACCAATCGAAAACCTTTCCGCTGCCGCCATACTCCTCGACCAAGGTGTCGAGCAGCAGTCCGGTAAATAAAGGACTGACAGAGCGATATGCCTGCTCGTATTCTAACAAATCTGCGGGCTGCGTCGAACTTCCTATTCTGGCCGCGCGTATGAAGGGTCTGACAACAGCTTCGGCGATGGCAGCGCACTGCTCGGGCGTCTCGTCACCGTGGAACTGCAGTACCGTCAGCGGTGCCTCAAGCAGCACCTCCTGCACCTCCTCCAGCGTCGGGTTGACGAACAGGCCGACGATGCTCACGAAGGGCGGGACAGCTGCAGCCAGCTCGCCGGCACGCTGCGGCGTCACGTAGCGCGGGCTCTTGGGATAGAACACCAGGCCCAGCGCATCGGCGCCGGCGGCCACGGTGGCGCGGACATCTTCTTCACGGGTCAGGCCACAGATCTTGATGCGGGTACGAAAGCTCATGGAGATTGCCTCATGGGTGAAAACTTCTACGGGCCTGGCGGCTGACAGCCTCACAACCAGGGCCAGGACCGCGCCTCCTGCGGCAGCGCCCAGCTATCCGGATAGTCGACCCGCGCCAGGTACAGGCCGTCTGGCATAAAAGTCGGTGCGGCGCGGCTGCGATCGCGCAGGGCCAGCACCTCCCCCATCCATTCCGGTCCGTGCTTGCCGCTGCCGACCACGATCAGCGAACCGACGATGTTGCGCACCATGTGGTGCAGGAAGGCATTGGCCTTGAGGGTGAAAACGATCATGTCGCCATGGCGGCGCACGGCGATGCTTTCCATCTTGCGCACCGGCGACTTGGCCTGGCACTCCACGGCGCGGAAGCTGGTGAAGTCATGTTCACCGATCAGGTATTGCGCGGCGCGGTGCATGCGGTCAGCGTCCAGCGGGCGGAAAGTCCAGCCAGCCTTGCCGGCCAGCAGCGGCGAGCGCACCGCGTGGTTGTAGAGCACGTAGTGATAAGTACGGGCGATGGCCGAAAAACGTGCATGGAAGCCGAACTGCGCCAGGCTCTCCGCCCCTTCCCGCTCGGCCCCGTGCAACTCGGCCGCCTGGGCCGCAGCGCTGGCGCCGGCGATGGCCGCGTCATCCACCCAGGGCCGTTCGCAAGCCCAGCGCACCGCGATCGTGGGCGGCAAAAACGCATTGGTGCCACGCACCCAGGAAAAGCTGTCGCGGGCAATGGCCGTGTCGAAATGCACGACCTGCTCCAGCGCGTGGACGCCCGAATCAGTGCGGCCGGCGCAGGTGGTGGCAATCGGAGTCGTGCTGAAGCGCCGCAGGGCGGCTTCCAGCTGGTCCTGCACGGTCTGGCGGTGCGGCTGGGTCTGCCAGCCCTGCCAGCTGGCGCCGTCATATTGCACGCCCAGCACCACACGGCGCAGGCCCTCGGACGGGGAAGAAAGTTCTGTCATGGATGTTCACTGCCTGCCGCAAGCGGCCGGGTTCCTGCGCAAGCCTGCAGAAAGCTTCATACAGCCCACACACCACGGTCTGGCGGCACGATAAAAAACGAACGGGCAGCTCATGCGAGCTGCCCGCGAGATGAAGCTATTGTAATCGCTCCTGATGCCGGGATCAGCCCAGGGCGGCGATCATGGCCTTGGCGCGCGCCACCTGGGCGTCATTGCCGCCGCGCATCACTTCTTCCAGCAATTCGCGGGCGCCTTCCTTGTCGCCGATTTCTTCATAGGCGGCGGCCAGGTCCAGCTTGGTGGTCATTTCCTGCTCGAAGGCCGATTCCTCGTCTTCTTCCAGGATGTTGGCCGCCGACGGGGCCGGAGTGTCTTCCGGCAGGCTCAGGTCCAGATCGGCCAGGGTCGTAGCCGCCGGCGCATCGTCCAGGCTGTCCAGCAGCATCGAGGCCGAGGCCGCGCCGCTGGAGGCCGGCAGGATGGGCTCGTCGGCATCCGGCTTGGCGCCGTTTTCCAGATCCAGGTCGAAATCGATGTCCTTGCCCAGGTCCATGGCGGCCGCCGGCGCCGGCGTGGCTTCCGGCTGTACCTCGGCCGCCTTGAAGTCGGACAGGTCGAATTCCATGCCCGGAGCTTCTTCCGGCTCAGGCTCCGGCTCGGCCGGTGTGCCACCATACAGCGGATTGGTCGGATCGATGGTGAGGCCCAGTGCAGCCGCCTTGACCCAGGCTTCGTTGAGGCCACCGCTCAGGGCATGCAGGTTCAGCGCCACGCGGTTGAAATTGTCCACGTCGCCGCGCTTGGCATAGATCTCCAGCAGCTTGGCGTGCAGGGCCTGGCGCTCGGGCTGCGTCTGCAGGGCCAGCTTGAGGATGTCCTCGGCCTGTTCGTCGCGGCCATAGGCGATGTACATGTCGGCCTCGGCGATCGGGTCGACCGGCGGCTCTTCGACAGGTGCCGCCACCACCGGTGCCACGACAGCTTCGGCGGCGGGCTCGGGCTCGGCCACCGGAGCGGGCTCAGATTCAGGCTCGGGCTCGGGTGCGACGGCAGCCACCGCCGCCACGGGTTCAGGTGAAGGCGCAGGCTCAGGCTCGATGGCAGGTTCAGCCGGTCCGTCCTCGGACTTCTTCTTGCGGCGGCGCATGGCCAGCACGCCGCCACCGACTGCCAGCAGCGCGACCAGGACGCCCGCACCGGCCACGATGTAGGGATTTTCCTTGATCTTGTCGACGAAACCACCGGACTTGGCAGACTTGTCCGCCGGAGCCGCCGCTGCGGGCGTCGCAGTGGCCGGCGCAGCCACGGGAGCCGGGGCAGGCGCAGCGGCCGGCATCGGCTTGTCCTCGGGCTTGGTGTCGCCACCCTCGGCCGGCTTGTCGGCGGCAGGCGCGGCCGTTGCCGCCGCAGCAGCTGCCGGCTTGGCGGCCTCGGCCTCCTTCTGCTGCTGTGCGGTAAGGTCGGCGATGGTCTTGTTCTTCAGCTCCAGCAGTTTCTGGAGGTTGTCGACGTTCTTTTCCAGATCCTTGACGCGGTCATTGGCTTCGGCCAGCGCACGTTCGCTGGCCGCCTTGTCCTCGGCAGCGGCGCCCGCGTTGCCAGTCTTGCCACGGCCCTTGTTGGCGCGCGAGAGCTCCAGGCGGTCCCGTGCATCCTGGGTGCCGGAACGCTCCTCTACCCGGGCGGTGATCTTGCCCCCGCCGCTCTGGCGATTGCTGCCCGCCTTGCCGGCCGGCGCATTGGCGACCTGGCCTGCCAACTTGTTGCGGTAGGCGTTGAAGTCCTGGGCCTGCGCAACGACCATGCCGCGCGCTTCGTCGCGGTCGACGGCGGCAGCCGTGGGCTGGTCGGGGATCGACAGGATCTTGCCCGCCCGCAGACGGTTGATGTTGTTGCCCTGGAATGCGTCCGGATTGGCGCGGTACAGCGCAATCAGCATCTGATCCAGCGAGACGTTGGGCTGCTGGTTGCGGTTGGCGATGCTGCCCAGCGTATCACCGGGCTTGACGCGATAATCGGTGCTCTTGCCGCCACTGGCCGCGGCCGGGGCTGTTGCGGGGGCGGCCACGCTGCCGGAGGCGGCAGGACCGGCGGCCGGCGCGGCCGCCATGGCATCCGGGCTGGCCGAAGCCGGGGTATTTTCGGGGGCGGCCTGCTGGCGGCGGATCAGTTCTTCGGCCAGCGGCGAAGGAGCAGGACGCTGCACGATGCTGGTGGCCGGCTCTTCACCGCTGACCGGGATCGCCGCACTGGCCATCGGCGCAGCCGCGGCAGGCGCAGCAGCCGGTGCAGGCGCTGCGGCGGGTTCAGCCGCAGCAGGTGCCGCCATCGCAGCAGCCGGCGCAGGGGTGGCGGCCGGTGTGGCCGGTGACGCGGCCGCAGCCGCCGTGGCGGCCTGCGCATTGCCCGGTGTCAGCGGCGCGACCTGGGCGTTGCGCGGGGTCTTGCTGTCCGGAGGATCGAGCAGGAAAGTATATTCACGCAACTGCCGCGCTTCACCCGAACCCAGTTCCAGCAACAGGTCGACGAAGGGATCGCTGACCGGCTGGGACGAACTGATGCGGATGACATGACGTCCCTGCCGCTGCTCCAGCACGATGGACAGCGAACTCAACACCGGGTTGTAGTCCATGTTGGCGCGGCGGAAGGCTTCCGCCGGGGCCAGGCGCGCCGTGAGCTTGCCGGCCTCGTCGGCACCGACGGCGGTGACCTCGATCTCCGCGCGCAGCGGCTGGCCCAGCGACGAGAGCACGGTCAGCTTGCCCAGGGCGGCGGCCTGCGCCCCCAGCGGCAAGGCCATGGCCAGCGCGATGGCAACGCTGAGTGTCTTCATCTGGGACAGGGGAAGCTTCTTGTTGGTATGTACAGGCATGTTTTGTTTGGCTTAGAGAAACGTTCCGCTTCAAACCCGTCACGCTGGCGTTCAACCCGGTGCTGGCCTGGGAATGCCGTACCACTCCGTGAATGGGGCAGATGCCGCGCGGCCTGCAACCCGGCCTGCGCCACTCCTTGTCCGTGCCGGCTTGCTGTTTTCACGGCTTTTCTTGCAGGCCAGCGGACGGAGCAGATCCATTTCATCAAATCCAGCAGGCGTCCGTCCGGGGCGCTGCCACATGTTGGCTTTCATGAAATGGATTGGCTTTTCAAATTAACATCAAGAACTTACACCCGCAAGTGTACTTACTTTCTCAAGATGAGAAAAACCCGCCAGCATCCACTCGCATGGACGCTGGCGGGCTATTGTTGCAGACTGACAACGCGAAAGGCAAGTCCTATTCGCATTGCAGCAACGCAGCGGGTGCAGTGACCGGGATGAATCCCGGCCGCCGGCATCACTCCAGGTTGCCCAGGATGATGCGCAGCATGCGGCGCAGCGGTTCGGCCGCGCCCCACAGCAGCTGGTCGCCGATGACGAAGGCGGAGATGTATTCCGGCCCTTGGTTCAGCTTGCGCACGCGGCCCACGCCGATTTCCAGGCCGCCGGTGATGGACGCCGGGGTCAGTTCCTTGACCGTGACGGCGCGGTCATTGGGCACCCACTTCACCCACTGGTTGCCGGCACGGATGATGGACTCGATCTCGGCCAGGGGCAGGTCGCGCTTGAGCTTGATGGTCAGCGCCAGGCTATGGCAGCGCATCGCGCCGATACGCACGCACAGGCCGTCCACCGGGATGATCTGCTCGTTGCCCAGGATCTTGTTGACTTCAGCCTGGCCCTTCCACTCTTCCTTGGACTGGCCGTTTTCCAGCTGGGCGTCGATCCAGGGGATCAGGCCGCCAGCCAGCGGCGCGCCGAAGAATTCGGTCGGCACGTCTTCACGGATGGTCTTGGCAACCTTGCGGTCGATGTCCAGGATGGCCGAAGACGGGGTCGCCAGCTCATCGGCCACCGCCGCGTTGATGACGCCCATGCCCTTCAACAGCTCGCGCATGTGGTTGGCGCCGCCGCCGGAAGCGGCCTGGTAGGTCATGGAACTGACCCACTCGACCAGGCCTTCCTTGAACAGGCCGCCCACGCCCATCAGCAGGATGGAGTTGGTGCAGTTGCCGCCGATGTAGTTCTTCACACCCTTGGCCAGCGCATCCTTGATGACGTTGTTGTTGACAGGATCCAGCACGATCACGGCGTCATCCTTCATGCGCAGCGAGGAAGCGGCGTCGATCCAGTAGCCATCCCAGCCAGCGGCGCGCAGCTTGGGGAAGATCTCATTGGTGTAGTCGCCGCCCTGTGCGGTGATGATGATGTCGCATTTCTTCAGTTCTTCAATGCTGTTGGCGTCTTTCAGGGTCGTTGCCGTTTTGGCAAACGACGGCGCCTTGCCGCCCGCATTCGAAGTCGAGAAAAACACCGGTTCGATGTGATCGAAATCACCTTCATCCTGCATGCGTTGCATCAGGACCGAACCCACCATTCCACGCCAGCCAACCAAACCAACCAGTTTCATCATCTTTCCCTATTTAGAACTTCCATGGTGAACAAATCAGATTGAACACATTTGCGCCGGACCATCCGGCATTTCAAGCGCCTGGCCGCACCGGTTGGGGCGCGGCCAGGCGACGTTGATCTCAGGCGAGGGCCTTGACCACGGCTTCACCCATCTGCTGGGTGTTGACCTTGGTGCAGCCTTCTTCATAAATATCGGCGGTGCGCAGACCTTGCGCAAGCACTTTCTTCACGGCGTTCTCGATGCGATCGGCCTGCTCGGCACGGTTCAAGGAGAAGCGCAGCATCATCGCTGCCGACAGGATGGTCGCCAGCGGATTGGCGATGCCCTTGCCCGCGATGTCCGGGGCCGAGCCGTGTGAAGGTTCATACAGGCCCTTGTTGTTGGCATCCAGCGAGGCCGAGGGCAGCATGCCGATCGAACCGGTCAGCATGGCGGCGGCGTCCGAGAGGATGTCGCCGAACATGTTGCCGGTGACGATGACGTCGAAGTTCTTCGGTGCCTTCACCAGCTGCATGGCGGCGTTGTCCACGTACATGTGCGACAGCTCGACGTCCGGGTATTCCTTGCCGACTTCGGTGACGATGTCTTTCCAGAACTGGAAGGTTTCCAGCACGTTGGCCTTGTCCACGCTGCACAGGCGCTTGCCGCGCTTGGCGGCGGCCTGGAAGGCGACGTGGGCGATGCGGCGGATTTCCGGTTCCGAATAGCGCATGGTATCAAAACCTTCACGAGCGCCCTTGAACGGACCGTCCGGCGCTTCGCGCATGCCGCGCGGCTGACCGAAATAGATGTCGCCGTTCAGTTCGCGCACGATCAGGATGTCCAGGTTGGCCACCAGCTCGGGCTTCAGGGAAGAAGCACCGGTCAGTTCCGGATAGCAGATCGCCGGACGGAAGTTGGCGAACAGCTGCAGGTGCTTGCGCAGGCCAAGGATGGCTTGCTCGGGGCGCAGGGCGCGTTCCAGCTTGTCGTACTTCCAGTCGCCCACCGCACCGAAGAGAATCGCATCGGCTTCCTTGGCCAGCTTCAGGGTGCCGTCCGGCAGCGGATGGCCGTGGGCTTCATAGCCGGCGCCGCCGACCGGGGCGGTTTCCATCTCGAACTTCTCGTCCAGGGCATTGAGCACGCGGACGGCTTCGTCGACGATCTCGGGACCGATGCCGTCACCCGGCAGGATAGCAATCTTCATGGTTTCTCTTTCTCAGTGTTTCCAGCCGTGCTGGAAGACGTTCTTGGAATAAGTAACGACAGTAACGACAAGGGCGGCCATCTGACCGCCCTTTGCTGTTGTCTCGACGATCCTCTTCAGATCGTGTTGCTCAGCCAGGGCTGTTCGTGCAGGTGTTTCTCTTCGTAGGCACGAATGGTGTCGGCTTTGCGTAGGGTCAGGCCAATGTCATCGAAACCGTTCAGCAGGCAGTACTTGCGGAATTCGCTGATGTCGAACGGATAGACTTCGCTGCCATTGGTGGTGCTGACGACCTGTTTTTCCAGGTCGATGACCAGGCGATAACCCGGGAAGGCCTTGACTTCATTGAACAGGTGATCGACCTGTTGTTCGGTCAGGACGATGGGCAGCAGGCCGTTCTTGTAGCAGTTGTTGAAGAAGATGTCGGCAAAGCTGGGCGCGATCACGGCGCGGAAGCCGTACTGGTCCAGCGCCCAGGGCGCGTGTTCGCGCGAGGAGCCGCAGCCGAAGTTCTTGCGCGACAACAGGATGGACGAACCCTGATAACGCTCCTGGTTGAGCACGAAATCGGGATTGAGCGGACGCTTGCTGTTGTCCATGCCCGGCTCGCCATGGTCCAGGTAACGCCATTCGTCGAACAGGTTGGGGCCGAAGCCGCTGCGCTTGATCGACTTCAGGAATTGCTTGGGGATGATCGCATCGGTATCGACGTTGGCGCGATCCAGCGGCGCCACCAGTCCTTCATGCACGATAAATTTATTCATGAGCTTGACCTCGGGTCGGCGGGGCGATTGCTGATTGCTCTGCCCTGCCCTTCCTGTTTCCTGTTCAAAAACTGAAGCTGCGACACGCTGGCCGCAGCCTGTTGCACTGTCCTGCTTACTTCTTGCTGGCGTCCTGCATCTTCTCGCCGACCTTTTCGACATCCTTGCCGAAGCCGTTGACGGTATTGCAACCAGCCAGCGCCCCCAGGGCGACGGCCAGCAGAACCAGAGCGGAGATTTTTTTCATGGTTGTATTCTCTCGAAAAGATTCACAAGCCCGTGCTTACAGAGAACGCACGTCCACGAAGTGACCGGCAATGCCAGCCGCCGCGGCCATGGCCGGGCTCACCAGGTGAGTACGGCCACCGGCGCCCTGCCGGCCTTCGAAATTGCGGTTCGAGGTCGAGGCGCAGCGCTCGCCCGGTTCCAGGCGGTCGGCATTCATGGCCAGGCACATGGAGCAGCCCGGTTCACGCCATTCGAAGCCGGCATCGCGGAAGATCTTGTCCAGACCTTCACGTTCTGCCTGTTCCTTCACCAGGCCCGAACCCGGCACCACCATCGCCAGCTTGACGTTGGAGGCGCGGAACTTGCCACGCACCACCTTGGCCGCTTCGCGCAGGTCTTCGATGCGGGAATTGGTACAGGAACCGATGAAGACCTTGTCGATGCGGATGTCTTCAATGGGGGTGTTGGGCTTGAGGGCCATGTAGGCCAAGGCCTTTTCCATGCCGTCGCGCTTGGTCGGGTCCTTTTCCTTGTCGGGATCGGGAACGCGGGCGTCGACTGCCACCACCATCTCGGGCGAGGTGCCCCAGGTGACTTGCGGCTTGATCTCGGCGGCATTCAGGGTCACGACCAGGTCGAACTTGGCGCCCTGGTCCGAATGCAGGGTGCGCCAGTACGACACGGCGCGCTCCCAGTGCGGACCGGAGGGCGAGAAGGGACGGCCCTTCAGGTATTCCAGGGTGGTGTCGTCGAAGGCCACCATGCCGGCACGGGCACCCGCTTCGATGGCCATGTTGCAGACCGTCATGCGGCCTTCCATGGACAGCGAACGGATGGTCGCCCCGGCGAATTCGATGGCGTAGCCGGTACCGCCTGCGGTACCGATCTTGCCGATCACGGCCAGCACGATGTCCTTGGCGGTGACGCCGGCCGGCAGCGCGCCGTCGACCTGCACCAGCATGGCCTTGGACTTGCGCGCCAGCAAAGTCTGCGTGGCCAGCACGTGTTCGACTTCGGAGGTGCCGATGCCATGGGCCAGCGCGGCAAACGCGCCGTGGGTGGAGGTGTGCGAGTCGCCGCAGACCACCGTCATGCCCGGCAGCGTGGCACCTTGCTCAGGGCCGATCACGTGCACGATGCCTTGACGCTTGTCGTTCATGCCGAAGTACGTCAGGCTGAATTCTTTTGCATTGCCATCCAGCGTTTCGACCTGCAGGCGCGAGATCGGGTCGGCGATGCCTTGGGCGCGGTCAGTGGTGGGGACGTTATGGTCCGCCACCATCAGGTTGGCCGAGTTCCGCCAGGGTTGGCGACCGGCTAGCTTGAGGCCTTCGAAGGCTTGCGGGCTGGTCACTTCATGGAGCAGGTGGCGGTCGATATACAGGATGGCGGTACCGTCATCTTCCGTATGAACGACGTGCGACTCCCAGAGTTTGTCGTAAAGCGTCTTGAGCATGTTGCGGTCCGGCGGAAACGAGAAAGGGATGCTGAACGGGAAAAATAGCGTTTGATTATGCCATAAAGCGACAGGTCTGACCTCCCTGCCGTGTTTTCCGCCGCGTCGCAGCAACAGGGAATAATGCTGCAAGGCAGCAGAAAAAGCGCAGAACTTGCGGCAGACATGAAAAAACCGGCATTTCTTCCGTGCAGGAAGCGATGCCGGTTCGGTCTTTCCCGAAAACGCCGGGATCAGCGCTTGCGGGTCTGCTGGTACAGCGGCTCCACACGCTGGGCGTAGACCGTCAGGTCGGCGATGCGCTCGCTGCTGGAGGGGTGGGTGGACATGAACTTCATCGGCTCATCGCCGCCCAGGCTGGCCATCTTCTGCCACAGCGTGACGGCGGCCTTGGGGTCATAGCCGCCGCGCGCGGCCAGTTCCACGCCGATGCGATCGGCTTCGGTTTCGTTGGCGCGCGAATTGGGCAAGCCCATCAGGCCCATGTACAGGTATTGGCCGCCCTGCTTGCCGACATCGCCCAGGCCCAGCAGCGCGGCACCGATGGAAATGGCGGAATTGGCCACCACCTGCTGCGAAGCGCGCTCGCGGGCATGCTCGCGCAGGGCGTGGGCGATCTCGTGACCCATCACGGCCGCCAGTTCGTCGTCGGTGATCTTGAGCTTGTCGATCAGGCCGGTATAGACCGCGATCTTGCCGCCCGGCATGCACCAGGCATTGGTCTCATCCGAGGTCAGCACGTTGACTTCCCAGTTCCACTTCAGCGCATCCGGGCGGAACACGCCGGTCTGCGGGATCAGGCGGTTGGCGATGGTACGCACGCGCTGCGCCTGGGCGGCATTGCGGTTGAGCAGGCCCTTGCTCTTGGCTTCGGCCAGTACCTGGGCGTATTCCTTGGCCGAGGAGGCCTCCATCTCGGCCGAGGACACCAGCATCTGCTGCTTGCGATCGATGCCGACGGCACCGCCCTGCGTGGTTTGTACGGTTTCGCAAGCCACCAGCCCCACCAGGGCTGCGGCCAGCAGACTGTTCTTGAAGATAGGTTTGAGCACCATGCCCGCCTCCATTGAGTAATTGATATTGATCTCGGGTCCGGTCTGCTGGCGTGCGTGTTGCCGTCAGTCAGCCGTGAGCCGCTTCGACCCGGCTCTTTGCAAATTGTTTCAGACAAGAAAAAACCGGCGACCGCATGTGCGATGGCCGGTTTCCTGGCAGGGCTTGCCGGCCGCTCAGCGCAGGGCCGGCGTCTCAACCTTCACATCGCCGCATTGTGCGCGATGACGCAGGGCGTGATCCATCAGCACAAGGGCCAGCATGGCTTCGGCAATGGGGGTAGCGCGAATGCCCACGCAGGGATCGTGGCGGCCGAAGGTTTCCACCGAGATCGGCTCGCCGTTCTTGTCGATGGACGGGCGCGGCGTGCGGATGCTGGAGGTCGGCTTGATGGCAATCGAGGCCGTGATGTCCTGCCCGGTCGAGATGCCGCCCAGGATGCCACCGCCGTTGTTGCCGACGAAACCTTCCGGGGTCAGCGCGTCGCCGTGCTCGGAACCCTTCTGCGCCACCGCAGCGAAACCGGCGCCGATCTCCACGCCCTTGACCGCATTGATGCCCATGAGCGCGTAGGCGATCTCGGCATCGAGCTTGTCATACAGTGGTTCGCCCAAGCCCACCGGCACGTTCTGCGCCACCACGTCGATGCGCGCGCCGATGGAATCGCCCTCCTTGCGCAGGCCATCCATGTAGTCTTCCAGGCGTTCGATGATGCTGGCGTTGGCGGCGAAGAAGGGGTTGTTGGGCACGTGCTCCCAGGATTCGAAGGGAATCGCGATCTCGCCCAGCTGGCTCATGCAGCCCTTGAAGGTGGTGCCGTATTTCTCGAACAGCCACTTCTTGGCGATGGCCGCCGCGCCCACTACCGGGGCGGTCAGGCGCGCCGAGGAACGGCCGCCGCCGCGCGGATCGCGGATGCCGTACTTGTGCCAGTAGGTGTAGTCGGCATGGCCGGGACGGAAGGTATCGAGGATGTTGCCGTAATCCTTGCTGCGCTGGTCCTGGTTGCGGATCAAGAGCGCAATCGGCGTGCCGGTGGTCTTGCCTTCGTAGACGCCGGAGAGGATCTCCACCGTATCCGGCTCCTGGCGCTGGGTCACGTGGCGCGAGGTGCCGGGACGGCGGCGGTCCAGTTCGGGCTGGATGTCGGCTTCGGACAGCGTCATGCCCGGGGGGCAGCCATCGATCACGCAGCCGATGGCCGGGCCGTGGGATTCGCCGAAGGTGGTGACGGTGAAGAGCGTGCCGAAGGTATTGCCGGACATGATGGAATTCGCGCAAAAAATAGGGGAAGCCGCGATTCTACCAGCCTCGGCCGATGCCGACGAGCCGCACCAGGCCGCAGGCTCCCCCTCAGGCAGACTTATTTCCAGTCGCCGCGCAGCGCCCGGACCTGCTCCTGCAGCCCTTCCGGGCTCACGGCGTCGGGCGCAATCGGCTCACCGACCGCCAGCTCCAGCCGCGAGAACAGCCCGCGCTTGAAGGTGCGTGCCACCGGATTGCTGGGGTCGCGCGAGAACAGGCTGCCCCACAGCCCGCGCAAGGCCATGGGCAGGACCGGCACCGGGCTGCGGTCGATGATCTTCTGCACGCCGCCCTTGAAGGGATTCAATTCGCCATCGCGGGTCAGCTTGCCTTCCGGGAAAATGCACACCAGTTCGCCTTCATGCAGGGCCTGGGCGATATCGACGAAGGCCTTTTCGGTCAGCCAGGGATCTTCCTTGACCGGTGCGATCGGAATGGCGCGCACATTGCGGAACAGCCAGGACATCACCGGAATCTTGAATATCTGGTGATCCATCACGAAACGCACCGGGCGCGGGCTGGCGGCCATGATGGCAATCGCGTCGACATAGCTCACATGATTGCACACCAGCACGGCCGGTCCTTCATCAGGAATGGCCTGGCCGTTGATGATGCGCACCCGATAAAAGGTGTGGATCAGGATCCAGACCAGGAAGCGGATCAGGAATTCCGGCACCAGCGAGAAGATGTAGACCGCCACCACGCCATTCATGATGGCCGTGGCCAGGAAGATCTGCGGGATCGTCAGCCCTGCCTTGAGCAACACCATCGCCACCACGGCCGAGACCACCATGAACAGCGCATTCATGATGTTCATCCCGGCGATGGTGCGGGAGACGTGGGCCGGGTCGCAGCGGGTCTGGATGAGCGCAAACAACGGCACGATGTACAAGCCGCCAAACAGGCCGATACCCAGGCAATCGAACAGGATGCGCCAACTGCCGCCCTGCGCCAGGAAGCCGCCCAGGTCCAGCATGGCCGACGGCGTGACATAGGCCTGGCTGGCGAAATACAGCTCCAGTCCGAACACCGACAAGCCGATCGAACCAAAGGGCACCAGCCCGATTTCCACCTTGTGCCCGGAAAGCCGCTCGCACAGCAGCGAACCGGCACCGATGCCGACCGAGAACACCGCCAGCAGCAGCACGAAGACGCTGTGGTCGCCATGCAGGTAGTTCTTCGCATAGACGGGGAATTGCGCCAGCATGATGGCCCCGTAAAACCAGAACCAGGAATTGCCCAGCAACGACAGGAACACCGGCCGGTTGCGGCGCGAATAACCGAGGTTGCGCACGGTCTCGGTAAAGGGATTCCAGTTCACCTTCAGGTCCGGCACCGGGGCCGGCGAAAGCGGAATGCGCAGGCTCGCCAGCCAGCCCAGCACGGCGATACCGATGGTGATCCCGGCCACCAGGTGCAGGCCCCAGGGCTTGTGCACGACCAGCACCGCACCCAGGATTTCACCCAGCAGGATGCCGACGAAGGTGCCCATTTCGATAAGGCCATTGCCCCCGACCAGTTCCTCGCGCTTCAACTGCTGCGGCAGGTAGGCGTATTTCACCGGCCCGAACAGGGTCGAATGAATACCCATGCCGATCACGGCGGCGATCAGCAGCCACAGGTGATGCGTCATCCAGCCATAGGCGGCAACGCACATGATGGCGATTTCGAGCAGCTTGACGAAGCGCGCCACTCTGCCCTTTTCCAGCTTGTCGGAGAGCTGGCCGGAGGTGGCTGAAAACAGGAAGAACGGCAGGATGAACAAACCCGGGATAAGGTTGTTGAGCAAGCCCGGATCCATGTCCGTCCAGGACAGCGCGTCATAGGTGAGGATGGTCAGCAGCGCCGTCTTGAACACGTTGTCATTCAAGGCCCCCAGGAACTGGGTCCAGAAGAAGGGAGCGAAGCGCCGTTGGGAGAAGAGCGTGAACTGGCTGTTCTTTTGCATGGGCAATCAGGTGAGGGAGGAAGCGCGCAGTCTGCGCCGCGCGGGTCAGGATTGGCAACAATACCAAGGGGCAAGGAACTGCGGGCAATAAAAAACCGCTCCAGCAGGAACGGTCATGACGGCAGCGCCTGCACCAGCCAGGCGGCTGCCAACGGAAAAACGCGAAACGCAGAGCCTTCAGCTGTTGCCTTCGCGCTCTTCTTCCTCGGCCGGCCAGTCGCGGATGTAGGCCTTGAGCATCTTGTTCTCGAAGCCCTGCGCATCCAGCACCGCCTTGGCCACGTCGTAGAAGGACATGACGCCCAGCACGGTACGGGCCTCCATCACCGGCACATAGCGCGCGTGCTTTTCCAGCATGATGCGGCGCACTTCGTTGAGGTCGGTATCCGGGGTGACGGTGATGGGCGCATCGTTCATGTGCTTGCGCACGGTCGAGCCGCCCAGCTCGCCGCCGTTTTTGTGCAGCGTCAGCAGCACTTCGCGGAAGGTCAGCATGCCGACCAGGTCGCCGTATTCCATCACGACCAGCGAGCCGATGTCTTTCTCGGCCATGGCGGCGACCGCCTCCTGAATCGGGGTTTCCGGCGTGACGGTAAAGAGGATGTTGCCTTTGACCTTGAGGATTTCAGAGACTTTCATGATGTCGTCCTGGTTTGGTTATATGAAGCTGTTTTGACTGTAGGCGATGACGCCGGGAAAATCCAATTCATGGGGGCAACAGGATAACTGATCCTGCCCGCAACCGCAGCGGACGCCTCCTCCAGGCCCTCCTGGCGCGCTGGAAATCACATGGTACGGGCAAGGGCGACCTTTGGGCAACCCGCAAAGACGCTGCTGCGCAGTATTTCCCTGCAGAATTTACGTTTTGCAGCTGAAGCTTGCTTCAGCACAAGGATTGCAAACAGGCGCGGCGCTGACTACTCTGAAAGGGTCAGGACTCTCCGGAGAAGACCATGGCCGCTACCCTGCCCGAACGCCATTACGCCAGTTTCAGCGAGTTCTATCCGACCTACCTCAGCGAGCATGCGCACCGGGTCAACCGGCAGCTGCATTTCCTGGGGTCGACGCTGGCGCTGTTGAGTCTCTTGCTGCTGCTGATCACGCACCAGTGGTGGTGGCTGGCGGTGGCGCTGTTCTGCGGCTACGGTTTTGCCTGGGTCGGACATTTCATGGTGGAGAAGAACCAGCCGGCCACCTTCCGTCATCCGTTCTATTCCTTCATGGGCGATTGGGTGATGTACTGGCAAATGCTCACGGGGCAGGTGTCGTTTTAGAAAGCTTCATAAAAGGGCCGACAAGGGCTGATCCGGGGGCCTTGGCGTCGGATCAGCGCTCCCACAGACGCCGGCGCGCCTCCAGCGGCACCGCAGCATGCGGCATGGCGGCCACGGTGGCGGCGACTTCTTCCTCGGCCACCCGCCCGGCCTGGCAATACTGCTCCAGCGACTGCGCCAGTTCGGCGTTGATGGCATCTTCCACCCGCGCCACCAGCGCTTCTTCCTCTCCGGCCTGGGCCAGTACCGCAGGATCGAACACGAACAGGCGATACACCCGCGCCAGCTGGATGGTGCTGGGATTGGCCACCAGGGTCCAGCGATCCATGTCATCGGTAATGCGGCGGTTCCAGCCGCGACGGCTGCGGCTGCCCGACTCGGGCTTGACCGAGGCCACCCAGCCCTCTTCGCTCATGCGCGCCAGCAGTTGCTGCAATTCACCCAGGCCCAGCCGGGTGGCGCGCCGCACCTCCTCCATGCTGACCACGGCCGACTCCACGCCCACGCGCGCCGCGTGCAGGAATTTCAGGACCTTGACCGCATCGATGAATTCCGCGCCCGGCGAGGGGACATGCCACCAGCGTTCATAGCGCACCACCGGCAGCGCCGCCGTCAGCAGCGCCCCGAAGAGCGTGATCATCCACATCATGTAGATCCACACCAGGAAGATCGGCAGCACCGCCACCGTGCCATAGACCATGGTGTAGGTCGGGAACTGCAGGATGTAGGCGGCGAAGAGCCGCTTGGCGATTTCCAGCCCGATACCGGCCAGCAGGCCGCCGGCGGCCGCATCACGCCAGTCCACGGTCTGGTTGGGCACGGTGCTGTAGAGCAGCGTATAAGCCAGCGTGGAGAGCATCAGCGAGACCAGCGTATAAAAGCTCGCGCCCAGCCACGGCAGGCTCTTGACCGCGCCGCCGGTGGCGGTCGACAGATACGAGGTCACGCTGATGGAAACCCCGATCAGCAGCGGCCCCAGCGTGATGATGGCCCAGTACACCAGCACCCGCTGCACCAGCGGGCGCGACTTCTTGACGCGCCAGATCTGGTTGAACACGCTCTCGATGGTGGACATGGTCAGCACCGAGGTCAGGATCAGCAGCACCCCGCCCACGGCCGAGATGCGCGCCGATTTGGCGGCGAACTGATTGAGGTAGCCGAGGATGGTGTTGGCCACGCCCTTGGGCATGAGGTTCTCGACGAAATAGGCTTCCAGCGAGGCGCGGAAGGTCGAGAACAGCGGGAAGGCCGTAAACAGCGCCAGCGCGATGGTGAGCATCGGCACCAGCGACAGGATGGTGGTGAAGGTCAGGCTGCCGGCCACTTGCGGCAGGCGATCCTCGCGCAGCCGCCGGCCGGCGAAGCGCAACAGGTCGCTGAACTGCTCACGGGTCAGACCACGCATACGGGACAAGGAAAAACGCAAAGAAGACATCCGTTCGACTTCATCGGAGACGCCGCACCCGCAGATGCGCCGCCCCATCGGGGTTGAATCAGGCCGCATGACGGCGCGCAGGCTTGCTGCCGGCCAGACGACAAGTTTGGCGATTATCGCCCAAGCGGGCAGCAAAATCCCGCAAAAACGCAGAGCAGGCCCAAAGTTTCTGCTTCCTCATGGTGCAGATGAAGAAAAAGCGGGGACACTCAGGCTTTTCCTGCTGTCTGGGAGCAAAAAAACGGAAATATAATAAGTCACATGATGACCTCTTCGACCGCTACTTCCGTGCAGACCTCCTCCAACGCCACCATCCTGGTGCTCTACTATTCGCGCCATGGTGCCACCCGCAAGCTGGCCGAGCTGATCGCCCAGGGCGTGGAAAGCGTGCCCGGCTGCGATGCCCGCCTGCGCACCGTGCCGGCGGTTTCCACCGTCACCGAAGCGGTGGAACCGGACGTGCCAAGCTCCGGCGCGCCCTACGTGGAAGCCAGCGACCTGGCGGAATGCGATGGCCTGGCCCTGGGTTCGCCCACGCGTTTCGGCAACATGGCAGCGGCCATGAAGTATTTCTGGGATGGCACCTCGCCGCAGTGGCTCTCCGGCGTACTGGCGGGCAAGCCGGCCTGCGTCTTCACCTCCACCGGCAGCCTGCATGGCGGCCAGGAATCGACGCTGTTGAGCATGATGCTGCCCCTGCTGCACCATGGCATGCTGATTGTCGGCCTGCCCTATTCGCATCCCGAGCTGATGAATACTTCCAGCGGCGGCACACCTTACGGTGCCAGCCACTGGGCGGGCGTCAACGGCAATCAGCCGCTGTCGGACGACTCGCGCACCCTGGCCATCGCGCTGGGCAAACGGCTGGCAGAAAACGCCATCAAATTACGGAGACCATCATGAACAGCAGTGCGCGCTACTTCCACCTCGGAGCCAGTTCCAGCCTGATCGCCCTGATCCTGCTCTGTCTGGCGTGGGAACTGGTGCTGGCCCCGCTGCGACCGGGCGGTTCGTGGATGGTGCTCAAGGTAGTGCCCTTGCTGCTGCCGCTGCGCGGGGTATTGAAGCGCGACGTCTACACGCTGCAATGGTCGTCCATGCTGATCCTGGTGTATCTGGCGGAAGGGCTGGTGCGCGCCACCAGCGACAGCGTCCATGCTTCGGTGCTGCTGGCCTGGGTCGAAGTGGCGCTGACCGCGCTGTATTTCGTCTGCGCACTGGCGTATTTGCACCCGTTCAAGAAGGCCGCCAAGGAAATCGCCCGCCAGGCGATCCAGAAGGCCTCCCAGTAATACGCACCGCTTCCCCACATCGATTGGGCGCGCCACTGCACGTGGCGCGTTTCGCTTTCATGACCGACTTCCTCGCTGCCTGCCGTACCGCCATCGGTGCTGCTTATGTCCTCACCGAAGCCGCCGACACCGCCGGCTACCTGACCGACCAGCGTGGCCGCTACACCGGCCGTGCCCTGGCCGTATTACGCCCGGCTGATACGGCCGAAGTGGCGGCGCTGGTGCAACTGTGCGCGCACCATGGCATCCCGCTGGTGCCGCAAGGGGGCAACACCGGCCTGGTGCTGGGCAGCGTGCCCGACCAGCAGGGCAATGCCGTGGTGCTCTCGCTGCGTCGCCTGAACCGCATCCGTGCGGTGGACCCGGTCAACAATACGATGACGGTGGAAGCCGGCTGCGTATTGCAGCATCTGCAGGAACAGGCGGCGGCGGTCGAACTGCTGTTCCCGCTGTCGCTGGCGGCCGAAGGCAGCTGCACCATCGGCGGCAATCTCTCCACCAATGCCGGCGGCACCGGCGTGCTGCGCTATGGCAATACGCGCGAGCTGTGCCTGGGGCTGGAAGTGGTGACGGCCGCGGGCGAGATCATGAGCAGCCTCAAGGGCTTGCGCAAGGACAATACCGGCTACGACCTGCGCGATCTTTTCATCGGCGCGGAAGGTACTCTGGGCATCATCACCGCTGCGGTAGTGAAACTCTTCCCGCAACCGCGCGCGCAACTGACTGCACTGGTAGCGCTGCAATCCCCGGCGCAGGCGCTGCAACTGCTGCAGCAGGCGCAAGCGCGCTGTGGTTCGGCCTTGACCGGTTTCGAGCTGATGTCGCACTTCTGCCTGCAGCTGGTCTGCAAGCACTTCCCCGACCAACGCCTGCCCTTCAGCCAGCGGCATCCGCAGTACGTGCTGCTGGAACTGTCGGACAACGAATCCGAAGACCACGCCCGGGCGATTTTTGAAACCCTGATTGGCGAGGCCCTTGAACAGGGTTTGGTGGACGATGCCGTGATCGCCGCCTCGCTGGCCCAGTCCAGGGCCTTGTGGCGACTGCGTGAAAGCATCTCGATGGCACAGGCGCACGAGGGCAAGAACATCAAGCACGACATCTCGGTGCCGATCTCGCGCATCGCCGAATTCATGGAAGCGACCGATACCCTGGTGCAGCAGGCCGCACCGGGTTGCCGCATGGTCAGTTTCGGCCACCTGGGCGATGGCAACCTGCACTACAACGTCTCGCCGCCGGTGGGCGTGCCCGATGCCGATTTCCTGGCGCGCCAGGGCGACATCAACCGCGTGGTCCATGACAGCGTCGACCGCTTCGGCGGCTCGATCTCGGCCGAGCATGGATTGGGAGCGCTGAAGCGCGAAGAGATCCTGCGCTACAAGTCACCGGTGGAACTGCGTCTGATGCGCGCCATCAAGCAGGCGCTGGATCCGCAGCAATTGATGAATCCGGGCAAGGTGCTGTGACGCCACTTTGAAGCAGGTATCAACAAAAAGGGACGGACGCCAGTACGAGCCGTCCGCCCCAACCTCCCCCTCAGGAGCCTGCCTGAAACGCTCAAATTCCTTGCGTTTCCCTATGTCGTGATCTTTGCATCAAGCGCGCTTCTCCAATTCGAGGAATAGCAGGCGATGCCACAGCCAATTTGTGAATTCAGGCCGCCGTCTTGTGCTCGGCGGCATGGTCGCGCATGGTCTGCAGGAACAGGTCCGGAGCCATCGGCCGTCCCAGCAGATAGCCCTGCATGGCGTCGCATCCGACCTGGTGCAGGAACTCCTGCTGGCGCTCGGTCTCCACGCCTTCGGCGACGATGCGCAGATTCAGCGTGCGCCCCAGGGCCACGATGGCCGATACGATGGCGGCATCCTCGGTGCCTTCGCTCAAGTCGCGCACGAAGCCGCGATCGATCTTCAGTTCGTTGGCCGGCAGGCGCTTCAGGTACAGCAGGCTGGAATAGCCGGTGCCGAAATCGTCGATGGAGATCTCCACGCCCAGGTCGGCGATCTGCTGCAGCGTCTGCAGGCTCTGCTCGGTATTGTTCATGGCAGTCGACTCGGTCACCTCCAGCGTCAGGCAGGACGGCGGCAGCTGGTGTTTCTCCAGGGCAGCACGCACCACGTCCAGCAGATGCGGATCGGCAAACTGCACCGGCGAAAGATTCACCGCAATCTTCCAGTCGGCATAGCCCAGGGTCAGCCACTCATGCATCTGGCGACAGGCTTCATCCAGCACCCAGGCCCCGATCGGGATGATCAGGCCGGAACGCTCGGCCAGGCCGATGAACTCATCCGGCCCCACCAGTCCGCGTTGCGGATGCTGCCAGCGCAGCAGCGCCTCGGCCCCCAGCACCGGACCATCAAGCAGGCTGAACTTGGGCTGGTAGACCAGCCGGAATTGCTTGCGCTCCAACGCTACCCGCAGGTCCTGCAGCCACTGCAGCTGATGATGCGCATTGGCATTCATCGACGGTTCGAAGAAGTTGTAGCCGTTGCGGCCGGCGCGCTTGGTGTGATACATCGCGGCGTCGGCGTTGATGACCAGGTCGTGGCGCGTGGCCCCGTCCTCCGGGTAGATGGCGATGCCCACGCTGGCCGACACGCGCAGCTCCTGCTCGGCCAGGCGGAACGGCAGGTTGACCACTTCCACCAGCTTCTCGGCCACCGGCATGGCGTCTTCCGGCTGCGCCAGTTCCACCAGGATCACGAATTCGTCGCCACCCAGCCGCGCCACCGTATCGTGTGCGCGCATGGCACCGGTCAGGCGCTGCGCCACTTCCACCAGCATGCGGTCGCCCACATGGTGGCCGAGCGAGTCGTTGATGGCCTTGAAGCCATCCAGATCCATGAACATCAGCGCGAAATGTCCCTGGCTGCGTGCGGCCTTGTTGATGGCCTGGCTCAGGCGGTCTTCCAGCAGGGTGCGGTTGGGCAGCTTGGTGAGATGGTCGTGCAGCACCATCTGCGTCAATTCTTCATTGGCTTCGGCCAGCGAGCGCGCCAGCTTGGCGGTACGCGACTCCAGCCGCGCATCCAGCACCGAGGTCAGCAAGGCGATGCTCAGCACCGCCAGCGTGACCACGATGACCAGGATCGCCAGCCAGCCGGTCCCCACGCCCTCGCGTGCCGAGAGGCACACCGAACCGTTGGGAAAAGTGGCAGCCGCCATGCCGGTGTAATGCATGCCGACGATGGCCACGCCCATCACCACCGAAGCGCCGGCGCGCGCGGCTTTCACGTAAGGGGTATTGCGGCGCAGGCTGAAGGCGATCCACAGCGCTGCCGCCGATGCCGCTATGGCGATCAGGATGGAAGCGATGAACAGCACCAGGTCGTAATCGATGCCCGGCGTCATGCGCATGGCGGCCATGCCGGTGTAATGCATGCCGGCAATGCCGGTCCCCATCAGCAAGGCGCTGCCGAACAGCCGCCGCAGCGGCAATTCGCTGCGGGTAACGATCCACAGCGCATAGCCCGAGGTGGCGATGGCGATGAGCAGCGAGAGCGTGGTGATCCAGACATCGTAGCCCAGCGCGATGGGCAGCCGGAAAGCCAGCATGCCGATGAAATGCATCGACCAGATCCCCAGCCCCATGGCCACCGCACCGCCGGCAAGCCAGAAGCGTGCGGCACGCGAATGCAGATGGCTGGTGGTGTTGATGCGCTCGGCCATGTCCAGCGCCGTATAGGAGGCGAGGATGGCCACCAGCAGGGAAACGACCACCAGCGGCTTGTCGTAGTTGGCGATGAGCATGGCGAAGAGTGATGCCTGTGAAAAACGGCGATTGAGCGAAGGTCGCTGGAAGGCAGGTGATTCGGTGCGCGCACGCACCGGCACGTCCCGCCCCGGCAAACAGCTTGGCAACATGGACGACTTGTCATCAAGCTTAGGGGGCGGCGCATTGTCACACAATCAGGAAATACCCGTTGTCACAATGGCATTTTCCGTCGACCAAACCTTATCCGGACGAGGCAAACAAACAACATTCCGTGACCAACCGCATGCCAAATTGATCATTTGGTCAGGATTGCGCCTCCCAAAGGCATACGGAGGTCAGAAGATGTCGATGGAATGGCAACTTTATGGAGCGCCGCTGATCTCTTGTCACGGCAGTCCGTGCATCGCCGCCCGACGTGCGCCCGGCCCCGCCCGGCCACACTTCGCGCCTGCACGCCACCGAACAAGCTGCAAAACGACAACAAAACACAACAAATCGACAACAAGGACAACATGCTGAA
The DNA here is from genome assembly GCF_031455335.1 of Herbaspirillum sp. 1173. Taxonomy (NCBI): domain Bacteria; kingdom Pseudomonadati; phylum Pseudomonadota; class Betaproteobacteria; order Burkholderiales; family Oxalobacteraceae; genus Herbaspirillum; species Herbaspirillum sp. 1173. The sequence goes on from NZ_JAVDSP010000002.1 coordinate 154,465, forward strand.
CTTACCCCACTCCCGTCTGCATCCGCACCAGGACGGCCTGCCGGCCCGTAGCCGCCTGTCGCGCCGCGTGGCGCTGGCCTTGTGCGGCGTGGCCGCGCCGCTGTGGCTGGCCGCCCCGGCGCATGCCGGCATTTCGATGGTGCAGCCGCCCAAGCGCATCGATGCCACCAAGCCACTGGAACTGACCCTGCTGGTGTCCGAGGATGAGCAGGCCCAGCGCACCTATCAGTTGCCCGCCACGCTGCTGGTGGCGGCCTCGGCCGACATGATTCCGCCGCAGCAGATCGCCCTGCAGCGCGTCGATGGCGAAGACAGCCTGACCCTGAAGCAAGGTGAGTTCCGCAAGGTGCGCTATCGCGGCGAGTTGCCGCGCCGCCTGCGCGGCATGGTGCGTATCGAACCGATCGGCATGGATGCTTCGCCGGTGCTGGTGGCGGTGGTGCGCCCGGATCCGTCGCTGGGGCCCTTGCCGGAGTCGCCCGACCTGATCAACACGCCGCTGGCCGATTCGACCAGCAAGGTCGCGCCGGTGGCCCCTTCGGCCACGGTATTTACGCCGGGTGCCAATGCCTCGCCCATCGACAGTGCACCGGCAGCTGAGGACATCCTCTCCAACAATCGCCGGCTGTCCTTCAATGAGCCGATGTATTTCACGGTGGGGCACAACAATGGTGATACCAATGCGCGCTTCCAGCTCAGCTTCAAGTTCCGCGTGTTCGTGCCGGACGATCCGCGCTCGCGCGGCCTGCTGGACAATCTCTACCTGGGCTACACGCAGTTCTCGCTGTGGGACCTGTCGGCCCCCTCGGCCCCCTTCCGCGATACCAGCTATCGCCCCAGCCTGTATTACTACCTGCCGGACGTGGGCATACAGAACCGCGTCTTCAGCCGCATCGGCATCGCCACTGGCCTGGAGCACGAGTCCAATGGACGCGACGGCACGGCCTCGCGCAGCATCAATACCTACTTCATCGAGCCGACCTTCAACTTCGGCAATCTCAACGACTATCACTTCAAGGTCGCGCCCAAGGTCTATGCCTATCTCGGCCCGACCCGCGACAACCCGGACATCGCCGACTATCGCGGCCACCTGGACCTGAAGCTGGCCTATGGCAAACCCGACGGTCTGGAAGTGGCGACCATGCTGCGCAAGGGCAAACTGGGCGGCAAGTACAGCGCCGAAACCCAGGTCACCTACCCGCTCTCGCGCCTGCTGCCCGGTACCGCAGGCTATCTGATGGCCAGTTACTTCTACGGCTATGGCGAGAGCCTGCTGACCTACAACCAGAAGGATCATCCGCAACTGCGCATCGGTTATGCGCTGTGGCGATGAACATCGTGTGAGCGTGCTTCGCGGGGCATGATGCAAGCAAAACGGGGATGCCTTGGCATCCCCGTTTTTTTCCGTTCCTTGGGTACCGCTTGCAGAAGACGGTGGACTCAGGCCACCGGCGTGCGCATCGTCACGAACTCTTCGGCGGAGGTCGGATGGATGCCGATGGTGGCATCGAACTGCGCCTTGGTGGCACCGCATTGCAGGGCCACTGCAAAGCCCTGGATGACTTCACCGGCATCGCCGCCGACCATGTGCACGCCGAGCACCTTGTCGGTCTGCGCATCGACCACAAGCTTCATGAAGGTGCGCTCGGTATTGCGCGAGAGGGTGTTCTTGAGCGGCTTGAAGTCGGTCTTGAAGATTTTTACTTCACCATGGGCTTTTCGCGCCTGTTCTTCGGTCAGTCCCACGGTGCCCACATTGGGATGACTGAACACCGCTGTCGGAATATTCTGATAGGACATCACGCGCTCGCCCTTGCCGAACAGGCGCGCCACCACCACCATCGCTTCGGCCAGCGCCACCGGTGTCAGGGCCACGCGGTCGATCACGTCGCCCACGGCGAGAATCGATGGCACGTTGCTCTCGAAATTCTCATTGACCACCACGGCGCCGTTTTCCTTCAAGACGACACCGGCCTGCTCCAGCCCCAGGCCGCGTGTATTGGGCGTACGCCCGGTGGCAAACAGCACGCACTCCGCCGCCACGGTTTCGCCATTGGTCAGGCGCACCTGCTTGACGCTGTCTTCACCCGCATGCGGCGCTTCGATGGCGGCGATGCTGGCATCGAAGACCAGGCGGATGCCCTTCTTGGCCATTTCATCGGCCAGGTGGATGCCCAGGTCGGCATCCATGTTGCGCAACAGGCGCTCGCGGCGATACACCAGCGTCACGTCGCTGCCCAGGCCATTGAGGATGGACGCCAGTTCCACGGCGATGTAGCCGCCGCCCAGCACCACCGCGCGTTTCGGCAGGCCCTTGAGATGGAAGAAATCGTCCGAAGTGATCCCCAGCTCGCGGCCCGGGATCTGCGGCTTGTCGGGATGGCCGCCGGTGGCCACCAGGATGTGGCGGGCCGTGAAGCGCTTGCCCTCCACGCTCACCGTATGCGCATCCTCCACCGTGGCGAAGCCACGATGCAGGCTCACGTTGGCGCCATCGAGCAGACGCTGGTAGATGCCGTTCAGGTGCGTGATCTCGCGGTCCTTGTTGGCGATCAGGGCCGGCCAGTCGAAGGTGGGCTCGCTGTGCAGGGTCCAGCCGTAACCGGCGGCATCGGCGAAATCCTCGTGGAAATGGGCGCTGTAGGACATCAGCTTCTTGGGGATGCAGCCGACGTTGACGCAGGTGCCGCCCAGATCGCCCTTCTCGGCCAGCCCGACGCGGGCCCCGGCCTGGCCGGCGAAGCGCGCTGCGCGCACGCCACCGGAACCGCCGCCGATGGTGAAGAGGTCGTAATCGTATTGGCTCATGGTTTCTCCAGAGAGTGGCCGCAGCCCCCTGGCCACGCCCATTGTTGGTCTTTGCGTGCTTGGGTTATGCGGGCGGAAGCGCGCTTTGCAAGTCCGTGCGGCGCCGGCCATCGAGTGCCCGCATCACCAGCAGCACGGGTGCCAGCCCCACCAGCACGATGGACAAGGCCGGCAAGGCCGCCTCGCCCAGGCGCTCGTCGCGCGCCAGATTGTGCGCGATCACGGCCAGGGTATCGGTATCGAAGGGACGCAGCAGCAAGGTCGCCGGCAACTCCTTGACCACATCGACGAACACCATCAGCGCGGCCACCGCCAGCGAGCGCCACAACAGCGGCATGTGCAGGCGCCAGGCAATCAGCGCGCGCGAACTGCCCAGGGTGCGCGCCGCTTCGTCGAGACTGGCCGGAATACGGGTGTAGCCGGACTCCACCGACTGCACCGCAACCGCCGTGAAGCGTACCAGATACGCATAGATCACGCCCAGCGAGCTGGCCGTGAGCAGCACGCCCAACCCCGCGGCAGGCCATAGCGCCTGCAGCCAGGCCACCGGCAGCAGGATGCCGACCGCGATGACCGACCCGGGAATGGCATAGCCCATGCCGGCCAGGCGTGCGGTCAGCCGCAGCACCAGCCCCTGAAGGCGCGGCAGGTGTGCGCTGCGCAGCGCGAAGCACAGGCCCAGCGCCAGCACGATGGCCGCCAGCGCCGCCATGCCGCCGAAGCGGAAGCTGTTCCACACCCAGCCGGCATAGCGGGCCAGATCGAAAGCGGGCATGGCGGCGTCGCTGCTGCCCCACTGCCCGGCCCACAACTGCAACAGGATCGCCACCGGCAGCACGAAGCCCAGCACCACCGGCAAGCCGCACACCGCCCAGGCCGCCAGCGTCTGTGCGCGAGACAATTGCGGCAGGCGCGCCTCGGCCCCCTCGCTGCCGCGCGCACCGCGTGTGGCCGCAAAGCGCATGCGGCCCTGCTCGCGCCGCTCCAGCCACAGCAGCACCGACACGAAGAGCAGCAGCAGCGACGCGTACTGGGCGGCGGCAATGCGGTCATCCAATACAACCCAGGCCTTGTAGATGCCGGTGGTGAAAGTGGTCAGGCCGAAGTAGGCCGAGACACCGTAATCGGCCAGCGTTTCCATGAGCGCCAGCGCCGCCCCGGCCGCCAGGGCCGGACGCGCCAGCGGCAAGGCCACGCGCCGGATGCGTTCGGATAGCGGCGTGCCCAGCATGCGGGCAGCCTCCATCAGGTGCATGCCGCGCTCGGAGAGCGCATTGCGCGCCAGCAGGTAGGCATAGGGATAGAGCGTGAAGACGAACATGCACACCGCCCCCGGCAAGCCGCGCACATCCATGCGCCAGCCCGGGAACCAGCCGCGCAGCGTGCTCTGCACGGCCCCCGCGTATTGCAGGAAATCGGTATAGGCATAGGCCGACACGTAAGCCGGCATGGCCATCGGCAACAGCAGCGCCCAGGACAGCCAGCGCCGTCCGCGAAACTCGAACAGGCTCACCGTCACCGCCGCTGCACCACCGACGATGACCACGCCCAGCGGCACCATCAGCGCCAGCCAGCCGGAGGTCGCCAGGTAGCCGGGCAGGACGGTCTGCATCTGCTGGCGCAGGTTGTCGATGCCGGCCGCATCCAGCCCGAACCAGGCAGCGAGGATGCCGAAGAGCGGCAAAGCGATCAGGACAGCGAGCAAACCGATGATGTGCATAAACAGGAACGGCCCAATGAAGAATTGCCAGGGGAAGTCGGCGGTCCATGCGCTACACTGCGCACTCCGAGACAAACGCGAATTGTAACCATTTCATCGAGCCTGCCCATGTTTCTGGAAGTCGATCACGTCAGTATCCGTTATCCCCGCAGCGCCCAGGCGGCCGTCGATGCCGTCTCGCTGCGCCTGCAGCCGGGCGAGCTGGGCGCCCTGATCGGCCCCTCCGGCAGCGGCAAGACCAGCCTGCTGCGCGCCGTGGCCGGGCTGGAACCGGCGCAATCAGGCCGTATCCGGCTAGACGGAACATTGCTGGAAGGAGATGGCGTGCGCGTGCCGGCCGAGGCGCGGCGCATCGGGATGGTGTTCCAGGATTTCGCGCTGTTCCCGCATCTGGATGTGGCGGCCAATATCGGCTTTGGCTTGCGCGGCATGGCGCGTGCGCAGCGGGAACAGATCGTCACGCAGATGCTGGCCCTGGTCGGCCTGCCCGAGGCCGGCAGCAAATTCCCGCACCAGCTGTCCGGTGGCCAGCAGCAGCGCATCGCCCTGGCGCGCGCGCTGGCACCGCAGCCGCGCCTGCTGTTGCTGGACGAACCGTTTTCGAGCCTGGATGTGGAACTGCGCGAACGCCTGGCGCACGACGTGCGCGACATCCTCAAACGCACCGGCACCACCGCCCTGATGGTCACGCACGATCAGCTGGAAGCCTTTGCGGTGGCCGATGTGGTGGGGGTGATGCGGCACGGCCGATTGGAACAGTGGGATACGCCCTACGCGCTCTACCATCGTCCGGCCACCCGCTTTGCCGCGGATTTCATCGGACATGGGGTGTTGCTGCGCGGCGAGGTGCAAGCTGCAGCGGATGCCGGGGAGCAAGGCGAGATCAGCGTCCAGACCGCAGCAGGCCTGTTGCGCGGACTGCCGGTGGAAAGCGGACGCGATGCCAGCGCCGCGCAGGTCGACGTATTGCTGCGGGCCGACGACGTCATGCATGACGATGCGTCCCCCTTCAAGGCGCAGGTGGTGCGCAAATCATTCCGGGGCGCGGAATTCCTCTACACCCTGGCGCTGGAGAACGGCCAGCAACTGCTCTCGCTGGTGCCCTCGCATCACGATCATGCGGTGGGGGAATGGATAGGGATCAGCCTGGATGTGACGCATCTGGTGACGTTTCCGAACATGGAATCGTCATTGGCAGCGGCACCTTCGGCCCCGGCAGGGACCGCCCCCGGGGCTACCGGCAAGCCGGGCTGATCGACCCCGGCCGCCCTCCCCAGCGCATCCACCACCAGCCAGTCAAGCGCACGCCGCATCAGCCGCGCGCCTTCGACAGCACCACCAGCCAGCGGCGGAACAGCAGGATTTCCACATGGCCTGGCTCGATGCCCGCGCTGCATTCAATCACCGGATTGACCCGATAACGGCGCACGTAGGTATCACGGCAGATGAAGATTTCGCGGCGACCCAGGCGGATGGCCAGCGAAGACGGGGTGGACGATGCAACAGCGAAGCGAGCGTCGGAAGCAAGATCAAAGTGGGTCATGGCAGCGATTCCTCTTCTTGTCGATAGGAGGCTTCACTTTAGCATAACACTGTATGAATACACAGTACTTTTTATACAGTACTGTACACACCATGGCGAGCATACAACAGCCGCCGCCACCCTGCCCTTCCGAGCCCGTTACGGCGTGGCGCTCAGGCCACACCGGCCGCCAGCCGGGCCCGCACGAAGCCGATATGCTCGCGCAGCACGTAGAACTGGTCGGCAAAGGCCAACGGCATCTTCATGCGATTGACCGCAATCTCGATCTCGTCCAGGCGTTTGAGCATCTCGGCCTGCTCCTCCGGCGACTCGCGCGAGAGCCCGCGTTCCAGCGCGATCAGCTCGCCATACCAGCGATAGATGCGCGAACGCACACGCCAGCCATAGAGCATCGGCACCAAGCGAATGCCCGGAATCAACAACAGGATTACCGGCAGCACGATCACCACCGCACGATCCACCAGGCTGGCCATCCAGAAGGGCAAGGTGCGGTAGAAGAAGGTCTTGCCGGACTTGTAGTAGCGCGCCGCATCGTCGCTGATCGGGTATTCATGCTCCAGCGGGGCCGGGAATTCCCCGGCCTTCTGCATCACGTTGGCCTTGCCGTGCACCTCGCGGGCCGCTGCGATGAGCAGGTCCGAGAGCGCCGGATGCAGGTCCTCGCGCGCCAACAGCTCGGCCGTGGGCGCAATGAGCTGGGTATCGCGCGCCGGCAGGTTGTGCGCCAAGTCGAACACGCCCATGGGCATTTTGAGAGTATTGAGATAGCGGAAGCGCCGCACGTAGGCATCGGCCTGCGAGAAATCCAGCAGCCGGATGCCGGGCGCGCGCAAGAGCTTGCCCATGGTGGCCACCGAGACCGAATCGCCCATCAGGAAGGCCGCATCGATCTTGCCGCTGGTCAGCGCCTGCGCGGCCTCGTCGCCGCCGATGTTCAACAGCTGGGTGCTGCCGCCCGACTCGACGCCATTGGCCTTGAGCAGCGTGGCCGCCAGCACGCTGGAACCGCTGCCCTCCCCGCCGATGGCAATCCGCTTGCCCGCCAGCTCCGACAGCTGCCGCAGTGGCGGTACCGGGCGGCCATCCTCACGCGGCGGCGGGACGCGGTAATACACCGACACCGGCACATAGGAAATACTGCCCAGCGATACCAGCGGGCTCAAGGATTCGGCCGGTACTGCGCCGGCCAGGCCACCCTGCACGAAACCGACGTCCACATTCTGGTCCGGGTCGGCCAGGCGCTTGAGGTTGTCCAGCGAGCCGCCGGTCTCGACGATGTCCAGCCGGATGCCATCGCGCGCCAGCAGCGCCTTGTAGCGTTCGGCCACGCGCCAGAAATTGCTGTCCTTGGGACCGGCAGCAATGGTGATGGAAGACGGCGGCGCCGGCCGGATCAGCCAGATCACAAGCCATGCGCCGATCAGGATCAGCAGGATGATGGGACCGAAGCTGACGGCGAGATCGCGCCACGAGATGGCCACGAAGCGCGCCCGGATGCGGGTGGCCGAGGGCGCGTAGGCGGAGAGTTTCTTGTCTTTGAGCATGCGCGCTATTCTAGCCGCGCATTCCGCCTTTGCATCGCCGCGCTTGTAACCCGATGTGACTCAATAGGTTTTATAAGGCAGGAACTTGCCCGACAGCATCACATTGACGCGATCGCCATTGGGGTCGGCCTGGCGCTGGATATCCATCTTGAAATCGATGGCACTCATGATGCCGTCGCCGAACTCTTCGTGGATCAGCTCCTTGATGGTGCTGCCATAGACACTGACGATCTCGTACCAGCGATAGATCAGCGGATCGGTCGGCACCGGGGTCGGCAGCGAACCCTTGTAAGGCACGATCTGCAGCCACAGCGTTTCTTCGTCGGTCAGTTCAAACAGTTCCTGTGCCACGGCGGCCTGCTTGGCCGTCAGGGTCATCTGGCCCAGCATGGCGGCGGTAGTCCACTCCTTGCTCTGGCCGATGCGTTCGGCGATCTGGGCCCAGGTCATCTTCTTGCTGACCTTGGCGGTGACGATCTTCTGGGTGACTTGGTTGCGGTCCATGCGCTCTCTCCTTGTGGTGGACGAAAAATGAAAACCGACGACACTTTGTAGTGTGCGTCATCGATCGTGACGAAACGATGCTGCAAAACGACGATATAAACTGACGAAATGGCAGGTCACCCTGCCCCTGCCTTCATGCCGCAACCTGCTCCAGCCCCGGCATGACGATGCGGGTCGGCAGGCGCGCTGCGCCGCTGGCCTGCGCTGCCTGGATCTGGCGCGAACGATGCACCAGGAAATCGACCAGGTGATTGCGGATGCGATAGAACTGCGGATCGTGGTGCATGCCTTCGCGTGTGCGGTTCTTGGGCAGCGTGTTGATGACCACCTCGGCGATGCAGGCCTGCGGGCCGTTGGACATGAGGAAGATCTTGTCGGCCAGCAGGATCGCTTCATCGACGTCGTGGGTAATCATGAACACGGTCTGGTGCGTGGCCGCGCAGATCTTCAGCAACTCGTCCTGCACCACGCCACGCGTCAAGGCATCGAGCGCACCGAAGGGCTCGTCCATCAACAGCATCTTGGGCTCGATGGAAAAGGCGCGCGCAATGCCCACGCGCTGCTTCATGCCGCCCGAGAGCTCCGAGGGTTTCTTGTGTTCAGCGCCCTTCAAACCGACCATCTCGATGAACCGCCGTGCATGCTCCTCGGCCTTGGCCCGTGGCCAGTCCGGCCAGCGCGAACGCACCGCGAACACCACATTGCCCAGCACGCTGAACCAGGGCATGAGGGCGTGGCTCTGGAACACCACACCACGATCCAGGCTCGGTCCCTTGACTTCGCGCTGGTCCATGATGACGACACCCTCGCTGGCCGCTTCCAGCCCGGCCAGCACGTTGAGGATGGTGGTCTTGCCGCAGCCCGAGTGCCCGATCACGCAGACGAATTCACCGCGATCGATACCAAAGGAGACCTGCTCGAACACCGGCGGCGCGCCTGCTGCATAACGCTTGGCCAGGCCCTGCACGCTCAGGAAATTGTGATCCATGCTGCTGCTCCCTTCATTCGACATAGGTGACCCACTTCTGCAGCCGCGCGAAGATCAGGTCCAGCACCATGCCGGTCACGCCGATGACCAGGATGGCGAAGATCACGCTGGTCAGCGACAGGTTGTTCCATTCATTCCAGACGAAGTAGCCGATGCCGGTTCCGCCCACCAGCATCTCGGCGGCCACGATCACCAGCCAGGCGATGCCCATGGAGATGCGCATGCCGGTCAGGATGGTGGGCGCTGCCGCCGGCAGGATCACCAGGAAGGCGCGCCGCAGCGGCGCCACCTCCAGCGTCTTGGCCACGTTCAGCCAGTCGCGCCGCACCGAGGCCACGCCGAAGGCGGTGTTCATCAGCATCGGCCAGACCGAGCAGATGAAGATCACGAACACCCCCGACACCGAGGAATCCTTGATGGTGTAGAGCGCCAGCGGCATCCAGGCCAGCGGGGAAATGGGCTTCAGGATCTGGATGAAGGGATTGAGCGCACGCTGCATCAGCGGCGACATCCCCAGCAGGAAGCCCAGCGGCACCGCCACCACCGCCGCAATCGCAAACCCCAGCCCGACCCGGCCCAGCGAATAGGCCAGCTGGATGCCGATGCCCTTGTCATTGGGACCGTTGTCGTAGAAGGGATTGCTCAGTTCCTTGCGGATGGTCTCGCCCATCTGCGCCAGTCCGGGGAAGCCATCACGCTTGGCCGCGCCGCTGCTCTTGCCCATCAGCCTGGCGTACTCATCCTGGGCGGCACTGGCGGCGCTCTCCTTGGGCAGCGTGGCCAGATGCCACACCATCAGCAGTGCGGCCAGCAGCAGCAGGGAGATGAGCGCGGCGCGCCAGCCGAGATGCCGGGCCGGCATCACGCGCTCCTCTTGATGGCGAAGCTGTTCACGTAGGCGTCGGCCTTGTTGGCATCGAACTCCTTGCCCATGATGGAATACTTGCGGTAGGCCCCTTCCGGGACCGGCTGGCCCAGCTCCTTCATGTGCTTCTTGGCCTCGGTCAGCAGCAGTACCTTTTCGGTGATGGCCTTGTAGTCGACGTCGCCCTTGATGTAGCCCCAGCGCTTCATCTGCGTGAGAATCCACACCCCCATCGAATCCCAGGGCACCGGATCGAAGTCGGCGCGGCCCGGCACGTTCTTGACGTTGCCCAGGCCATCGGCGAAGCGGCCGGTCAGCACCTGCTCCACCACCGTCTCCGGCTGGTTCAGGTAGGCCGGCGGCGAGATCACCTTGGCCACCAGCGAGCGGTTGGCCGGATCGCGGGCCATGGCCGCCGCAGTCAGCACGGCGCGGAACAGTGCCGCGAAGGTGTTGGGATTCTGCTTGATGAACTCTTCGGAGGTGCCGAAGGCGCAGCAGGGGTGCCCGTCCCAGATCTCCTTGGAGAGGATATGAATGAAGCCGACCTCGTCATACACCGCACGCTGGTTGAACGGGTCCGGCCCGAGGAAGCCGTCGATATTGCCTGCGCGCAGGTTGGCCACCATTTCCGGCGGGGGCGTCACGCGAATCTGCACATCGCGGTCCGGGTCCAGTCCGTGCTCGGCCAGGTAGTAGCGCAGCAGGAAATTGTGCATCGAATATTCGAAGGGGACGGCGAACTTGAAGCCCTTCCATTGCTTGGGATCGCGCTTGTCCTTGTGCTTGGTATGCAGCGTGATGGCCTGGCCGTTGATGTTCTGGATGGTGGCCACGCGCATCTGCGTGGCATTGCTGCCCACGCCCATGGACATGGCAATCGGCATGGGCGAAAGGAAGTGCGAGGCGTCGTGTTCCTTGTTGATCATCTTGTCGCGGATCAGCGCCCAGCCGGCCGTCTTGTTGAGCGACACGTTCAAGCCCTGCTTGCGATAGAAGCCCAGCGGATCGGCCATGATGAGCGGCGCCGCACAGGTGATGGCGATGAAGCCGATCTTGAGGTCTTTCTTTTCCAGCGCACCATTCTTTTCCTGCGCCATGGCCTGCAGCGAGCCCAGCGGCAGCACGCTGGCAATGGCCGCGCGCGCCGCATTCTTGCCCACCGCCCGCAGGAAATCACGGCGTTCGGCCACGCGCGGGAAGAGCGAACGCATCAGCGCTTCTTCCACCACGTCATTGGTCAGGGTTTCGACATTGCGGCCACGCTGCAGGCGCTGCTGCTCGGCCAGCACATCGGCCTCGTGCTGCTGCTGGCTGCCGTGGCGGCCGCAGGAACAGCCCTGCCCGGCGCGTTCGGCGTCATAGGTGTGGAACAGATTGGTCTCTGGTGCGTCCGGCATGATTCCCCCGTTTGGTGAATGTGAGGTGAGTTGCTGCTTTCACTTTCACTACCTGCAAGGGATTTGCCAGCGCGCTGCATTACGTCATGGGCGCACGACATCTTGTAGTGCTGCCACTACAAACAGCGTCGATCACATCGTCAGAATGACGAAAACGCGCTGCAAAATGACGACACTCGGTGAGAAATGCTCACACCGGCAGCAACTGGTGCCGCACGGCATACATGGCAATGCCCACGTCATTGGAAGCGCCGGTCTTCTCCAAGATACGGCTGCGATAGGTGCTCACCGTATTGGGGCTCAATTCCAGCTGGTCTGCGATTTCCTTGACGCTGCGCCCTGCGGCGATCAACTGGAAGACCTGGTATTCGCGGTGCGACAGGCTCTCATGCGCGGCCCGCTGCGGGGCCGTGGCGCGCTGAGCCAGGCCCGAGGCCAGGGTCTCGGCCATCTGCGCGCTCACGTAGAGGCCGCCGCCAGCGGCCTTGCGGATGGCTTCCACCAGTTGCTCGGGGTCGGTGCTCTTGTTGAGATAACCTGCTGCGCCCAGCTTGTAGCAGCGGGCCGCGTATTGTTTCTCGGGATAGGTGGACAGCATCAGCACCGGCAGGCGCGGCATCTCCTGCTTGATCTGGCGCAGCACGTCCAGCCCGTCCTGCTGGGGGATGGCGATGTCCAGCAGCACCAGGTCGATCGCCTCCACCCGCGCACTGTGCAGCACCTCCGGCCCGCTGGCGCATTCGGCAGCCACCTCGATGTCGGGCGTGTCGGCCAGGATCTGCTTCAAGCCCTCGCGCACGATGCGATGGTCGTCGCAGAGCAGGATGCGGATGTTGTCACCGGGGCGGCTCATGGCAGCTCCCGGCTGGCGTGATGGGGCAGGCGCAGGCAGACCAGCGTGCCGGGCCTGCCGTGCTCTGGTGCATACCGCGCACCAGCAATGCTCAGTGCGCCACCGAAGTGCAAGGCGCGCTCGCGCATGCCCATCACGCCATAGGACGTGGCCGCTTCCTGGGCGGCACGGGGCGTGCCCACGCCATCGTCTTCCACCTCCATGCGCAGTTCTGCCGGGGTGAGGTGAACCGCGATGCGCACCTGCGTGGCCTGCGCGTGGCGCGCCACGTTGGAGAGCATTTCCTGGAAGATGCGAAACGCCGCCGTGGCCTTGGCCCCATCCGGGACGAAGGCTTCCGGCGCGATATCGAACTCGACTTCGCAGGGCAATTCGGTGGCTTCCGAGAATTCCTGCACCTGCCATTCCAGCGCGGCGATCAGGCCCTGGTGATCGAGGATGCTGGGGCGCAGGTCGGTGATGATGCGTCCCACGTTGTCCACTGCGGTTTCGATCAGGCGGCTCATGGCCTCGCACTTGCGCGCCACCGGATCGAGATCGGTCACGCGCTTGGCCATCCAGTTCACATCCAGTTTGAGTGCCACCAGCAGGCTGCCCAGTTCGTCATGGATTTCGCGGGCGATGCGGGTGCGTTCATCCTCTCGCACCGAATGCGCATGCGCCGACAACTGCCGCACCTGGCGCAGTGCAGCCGAGAGCTCACGGGTGCGCTCGGCCACGCGCACTTCCAGTTCGGCCTTGGCCCGTTGCAACTGTTCCTCGGCCTGGCGCCGTTTGGAGATATCGCTGAAGGCGATCACCGCCCCGCGCACCTGGCCGCCATCAATGATCTGGTAGGAAGAATATTCGGTCGCAAAGCAGCTGCCATCGGCGCGCCAGAACACTTCCTGGTCGACCCGGCAGGACTCGCCCTTGCGGAAGGCCTTCAGGATCGGACACTCGGCCTCGGGGTAATGGCCGCCGTGTTCATGGCTGTGATGCACCAGTTCGTGCATGTTGTGGCCCAGCACGTCTGCCGGCGCGTAGCCCAGCATGGCCGCACCGGCGCGGTTGATGAAGGTGCAGCGCCCCTCCAGGTCGATACCGTAGATGCCCTCGCCGGTGGAGTCCAGCAGCAGGGCCAGCTTGTCGCGCAGCAGGCCGCCTGGCGGGGCCAGGGCGGCAGCAGCGGAAACGGGCAGGAAAGGATCGTGGCGCATGATCCTCCCTGCCCGCAAGAGCCATGCCAGAACCAGCCCGGCGTGGCGCCGGACCTTACGGCATGTACTGGCCGCCGTTGACGTCGATGATCTGGCCGGTGACGTAGCCCGACATCTGGTCCGAGGCCAGATAAAGGAAAGCACCGCTGCATTCATCAGGCTCGCCGATGCGGCCCATGGGGATGGTCTTGCGGAAGCCTTCCAATTGTTCCGGAGTGGTGAAGCGTTCCTGGAATGGCGTCATGATCACGCCCGGCGCCACCGCATTGACGCGGATCTTGTCGGCCAGCAATTCCTTGGCCATGCCGCGCGTGATGGTGCTGACGAAGCCTTTGGACGCCGCATAGATCAGCGCTCCGGGGCCGCCGCCATGGCGTGCCGCCACCGAGGTGACGTTGATGATGTTGCCGCCGCCCTGGGCGCGCATGACGGGAATGACCGCACGCGTGAAGGCCACCACCGAGCGGGCATTGATGTTGATGATCTCGTCGAAGAGTTCATCGGTGACCGTTTCCAGCGGGGCCCGCTTGACCAGCGCGCCGGCGTTGTTGATGAGCACGTCGATGCGGCCCATCTGCTCCACGGCCTTGGAGACGGCGGCGTTGATGGCTGCCGTATCGCGCACGTCCGCGCCGATGGTGACGGCCTTGCTCCCAGCGGCGCGCACTTCTGCGGCCACGGCCTCCGCCTCTTCCTTCGAGCTGTTGTAATGGACCACCACGTGGGCACCACGTGCTGCGAAGGCGCGCGCGGCGGCCGCGCCGATACCGGTGCTTGCACCGCTGATGAAGACGACTTTACCTGCCAGATCCAGCATGCTGTTCTCCTGCAATCGATTGATAAGGAAAGATCCTGCCTGTCCGGCTTGTAGAAGTGCTGCATCAACAGGCGGCCCTGCGCGCCTTGCCGGTATCGCTTCTTGTGAGGGGCACCGCGGCCATGCTGCGGCTGTGCTGCCACGCCGCCGTTGTGGAATGCTGCGGGACCAGCCCGGCAGCAACGGCGACGCTTCTTGCGTTGGATCGTACTTGTTGACTCAGTCGTGGACCGATTCGTTCTGGCTGCGTCCGGCGCTGCGATAGGCATCGCGCACCCGCAGCAGGTGGTTGCGCATGGCTTCGGAGGCCTGGTGCGGATTGCGGGCCTTCAGGGCGTCCAGGATGTCGCGGTGGTCCTGCAGGCTGCGTTCCAGCGTGGAGGGGATGCGCGAGGTGATGGAGCGGCTCTTCTTGCCCAACATGTAGAGACTGCCGGCGACGCTTTGCAGGAAGGGATTGTTGCAGGCCTCGATGATGGCCTCGTGGAATTCCACATCCGCTGCCGAGAAGGCCGCCGGGTCCGACAGCAACCGCGCCTCATCCTCGACGTTGCGCGCCAGGCGCGCCAGTTCGGCGTCGTCGATATGGGTGGCGGCCAGCGCGGCCACGCCGGTCTCGATGATGAGACGGGCGTCGAACAGCGCTTCCAGCGTGCCGGGGTTGAGATCGATGATCATCTCCAGCGGCTCCAGCAGCTCGCGCGTTTCCAGCGAACTGACGAAGGTGCCCTCGCCCTGGCGGATGCGCAGCAGGCCCAGCAGGGCCAGCCCGCGAATGGCTTCCCGCACGGCAGGACGGCCCACGCCCAGCATGGCTGCCAGTTCGCGCTCGGGCGGCAGTTGCTGGTCGGGTTTCAGCAGGCCGCTGCGGATCATGGTCAGCAGCCGCTGGGCTACCTGCTCGGAAATGGATTTCTGGACGATGGGGTCGAAGGACATGCTCTCTGGGTATCTGCCTGTAGGGTGAATCGCTGCCGTCGCGGCAGTGTCGGCCTGGCCCGCCAGCCCGGCGTGTGCGGGCGACAAAAGGTATGACCAATCGGGGGTGAGGATAGGTATGGGGGAGGATTGTGTCAAGCGGCGGGAAAATTGGTGCGGTGCGCAAGAAACTAGGCGATATCGCACCACCCATCAGGTTCCGTCACACAAGCGCGCTGATCCGTGCGAAGAGCGTGGGGTCTTGGTCCACCAACTTGAGCAACACGGCTGCCTGCGCGTTGGGCCGTGATACGCCCTGCTCCCAGTTTTGATACGTCCGCGGATTGACACGCAGGCTGCGGGCCATGATCGCCTGAGACACCCGAGCCTTGCCCCGTACCCGTTGAATCTCCTCGGCGGTGATCGTGACCGGCTCCGGCGATAGCTTGACTTTGCTTGTGCGCAAGGTCAGCTTGCCCTCTCGCTCATTGGCCATGTCTTGCACGCCCGCCATCAACTCTTCGAATAAATTTCTTTTTTTCATGATGTCTTCCTTGAGGACAGTTCATCTTCCAGCGCACGCCTGAGCAGTTTTCTCTGATGAGCAGTGAGGTCGTTCATCTCATCTTTGTCGTAGATAGAGCAAAGCCAGAAGTGGCATTGTTCGTCCCAAAAATAGTAGATCACTCTCAGGCCACCACGTTTTCCCTTGCAACGACGCGCATCAGGAAAACGAATCTTTCGAAGTCCCCCCGCATCCTTGATGAGGCTTCCCGCTTGCGGCTGCCGCATCAGCATCTGCTGAAGCGTTGCAAAGTCATCGTCCGAGAGGTAGTTCTCCCGGACTGCTGCAAACATTCGCGTTTCTTTGAAGATCGCTTCCATCCGCGAACCATACGCATCTCGCGTATAGTTCGCCATCGTACCATAGTGCAGCATCAATCCAGCTTCCGCCCCGCCGTCTCCCGCACCATGGCAATGGCCACCAGTGAGATGAGGCCGGTGCCGATCACATACCAGGCCGGACCCAGGTTGGAACCGGTGGCCTTGACCAGCCAGGTGGCGATGAACTGCGAGAAGCCGCCAAAGATCGATACGCCCAGTCCATAGCACAGGGCCAGCCCGGTCGCCCGCACGCGGCGCGGGAACAGTTCGGTCATCATGACCACGCTGGAGACCGAAGTGAAGACCATGGGAATGACCATCACCGTCACCGCCGTCAGCAGGCCCATGCCGCTGCGCAGATGGTTCATCAGCATGAAGGCCGGGAACACCAGGACGATCAGCGCCAGGCGCGACCAGGTGGCCACCGGCTTGCGGCCGAGGCGATCAGTCAGGATGCCGGCCGGCGCACACAGCAGCAACTGCAGCAGGCCGGCCAGCCAGGAGGCCCACAGCGCCAGCGAGAACGGCATGTGCAGGATGGCCTTGGCATAGGTGGTGATGTAGTGCATCACGATGTAGTTGGCCGAGGTCCCGCCGATGACGATGGCCGTGCCCAGCAGCAATGGTTTGCGATGCGCCTGCAGGATCTCGCTCAGGGCACCCGGTGCCCGCTTGCCCGGCTGGCCTGACGCGGGCGCATGTTCCACCTCGGCGGTCTCATCGAGGAAACGGCGGATGTAATTGCCGATCGGCACCAGCAGCAGGCCGACGACGAATGGCAGACGCCAGCCCCAGCTTTCCAGCTGCTCAGCAGTCAGCGCATAGGTCAGCAACAGTCCCACGCCGGAGCCGACCAGCGTGCTGAGCGCCTGGCTGAACAGTTGCCAGCTGCTGTAGAAACCACGTGTCCTGTCGTCCGCGTATTCCAGCAGCATGGAGGTCGACGCGCCCACTTCGCCGCCCACCGCAAAGCCCTGGATCATGCGGCCGGCGATCATCAGCAGCGGCGCGGCCAATCCGATCTGGGCGTAGGTCGGGGCCACGATGAAGATGGCCGAGCCCACCGCCATGAGCCACAAGCTCAAGGTCATGGCCGGCTTGCGTCCGCGCCGGTCGGCGAACTGCCCCATGATGATGCCGCCCAGCGGGCGCATCAGGAAACCCACCCCGAAGGTGGCCAGCGACATCATCAGCGAAGCCCATTCCGAGGTACTGGGAAAGAACTGGCGACCGATGATGGCCGCAAAGTAGGTGTAGATGGAAAAATCGAAAAACTCCAGGCCATTGCCGATGGTGATGGCGGCGATCTTCTTGGCCTTGGAAACCGGAGCGGGTACGGCAGCAGCGGGGCTGACGGCGGCTGAGTGGCTGTTGCTGTTCATGGTGTGGGTGGCCCTTCTGTCGTGTCTGTTGTGCGTTGGCAGCGCCCGGCGAGATTGCGCCGCCGGGTGCCGTTCTCCCCTGTGACGGATCAGGCCACCAGCGGCGCGTCCGACAGGAAGCGCTGGGTCAGCTTGACCCAGTAGCTGGCCGCGATCGGCAGGATGCCGTCATTGAAGTCATAGCGCGGGTTGTGCACCATGCAGCCGCCCTGCTCTCCTTCCCCATTGCCGATGATGACGTAGCAGCCCGGGCATTGCTCCAGCATGAAGGAGAAATCCTCGCTGCCCGTCAGTTGCTGGACGTTCTCGATGAAGGCGTCCTGTCCCAGCCAATCACGCACCACGCCTTCGGCAAAGGCGGTCATGCCCGCATCGTTCTGCAGCGCCGGATAACGCCAGTGGTAATCGACCTCCGCCCGCGCGCCCATGGCCTGCGCCTGGGTCTGGGCCAGCTCGGTGATGCGCTGGCGCAGCAGCGCCCGCACCTCGGGCGAATAGGCGCGCACCGACAGGCGCAGCTCGGCGGTCTCGGCGATCACGTTGGGGGCATTGCCCGCATGCAGCGCACCGACTGTCACCACCGCCATCTGGCGCGGATCGACATTGCGCGCGACCACGCTCTGCAAGGCCACTACCAGATAGGAGGCCACCAGAATTGCATCGACCGTGATGTGCGGCATGGAGCCATGCCCCCCATTGCCGATGATCTTGATGATGACGGTATCGGACGAAGCCATGAAGGCCCCCGGCAGGGTACCGAACTTGCCCACCGGATAACCGGGCATGTTGTGAAAGGCGAACACGCCATCGCAGGGAAATCGCTCGAACAGGCCATCTTCGACCATCTTGCGCGCACCGCCCAGGCCTTCTTCGGCGGGCTGGAAGATCAGGTGCAGGGTGCCATCGAAGTCGGTGTCCTTGAGCTCGCGCGCGGCCGCCAGCAGGCTGGCGGTATGGCCGTCATGGCCGCAAGCATGCATGGTGCCGCCGTGCTGGCTGGCATAAGGCAGCTTGGTCTCCTCATGGATGGGCAGGGCGTCCATGTCGGCACGCAGGCCAAGGCGGCGCGGACCGCTGCCCTTCTTCAAGGTCCCCACCACGCCGGTCCCGCCCAGGCCGCGATGGACCTCGTATCCCCATTCGGCCAGCTTGCCGGCGACCAGCTCGCTGGTGGCGTGCTCCTCGAACGCCAGTTCGGGATGGGCGTGAATGTGGTGACGCAGCGCCACGCTTTCCTGCAGGTGGTGCAGGATGCCGGGCACGAGGGCGGAAGAGGACGGGTTCTTGGTCATTGCGGGTCTCAGGGTAGTGGAATGCGATCCTGCCGATGCGCACTGGCAAGCACGCTGGCATGGCCGGTCTCACCATGCAGCATGCATACCAGTGCGTCTCCGGCAGACGGAACAGGCCGGGCGGGAGAGCCCCGGGAGCTGCGTAAATCATTTACACTTCTGCCCGCAACACCCTGCCCTTCCTGGTGCGGCAAGTGTGCAGCCATTGCGCGGCGGCGTCGCGTCAACGGCTCGTTGACATGAATAGATCCGGTTGAATCGAAAAACAGATGCGCGAATACGGTGCAGCGTTTATCCTCGCCGCACCCCTTCATGAGGCCCCCCGAGGAGCGAACCCATGGCGCGTCCGCCCGAACTGAAGCTGCAGCAACTGCAATATCTGATCGCCATCGCCGAGCATGGCGGCCTGCGTTCGGCTGCACAGGCCCTCAACGTGACCGCCGCCGCTGTCAGCAAGGGCTTGCAGGAGTTGGAGAATACCGCCGGTACCCGCTTGCTGGAACGCCAGGCACAGGGGCTGCAGCTCACGGCTGCGGGCCGCAAGCTGCTCACTCGAGCCCGGCTGATCCAGTGTGAAGTCGAACAGGCCATGCAGGAACTGGGCGCTGCGCGGGCCAGCAATCGCATCCGTTTCACCGTCGGTGTCACGCCGTGGATTTCGCTGACCCTGCTCACCCCCACGCTGCTGCGCTTTGCCGAACTGCGGCCGGATGTGAGCCTGCGCCTGTCCGATGTCTTCGGTTCCGACTATGCTGCCCTGCGCGAGGGCAGCATGGACCTGGCCATCGGCCTGGCACCGCCCGATGAGGGCAGCGCTGAACTGGCGGCACGGCCGCTGTTTTCCTACGAACACGCGATTGCCTGCCGCCGTGGCCATCCGCTGCAGCAGGCCCGCCATCTGGAGCAACTGGCCGGACAATCATGGTTGGTCAGCCACGAGATCGGCCAGTACCAACCGCCCCTGCGCGATTTCTTCCAGACACACTATGGCGACGGTGCGCTGCCTGGCGGCGGCCAGGTGCATCAGTACCGTTCCCTACACATGATGGAACTGATCTGCAACAGCGACCTGCTCACCGTGGTCCCCTGGCCGGTGATCGAAGCCAGCCGCCAGCACTACCCGCTGGAAGCGCTCACGCTCAAGGAGCGGCTGCCGGCCAGCATCACCTGCTACGTCACGCGCAAGAACGCGCCCATCCATGGCTGCGTGAGCGATTTCGTCGGGGCCATGATGCATGTGCTCACCGACGAGGCCACCCGCAGCCGCTTCCTGCATCCGCGGGTGTTGCGTTCGCTGGACGTGATCGCACAGCGCTAGCCGGCAGGCGCGCGCATCTGGTAGCCTAGGGCCTGCCCACCCCACCGCCGAGCACCCATGAACCTGCGTTTCGTCGAGGCCTTCCACTGGGCCGCCTCGCTCAAGAGCATCACCCGCGCCGCTGAAAAGCTCCACATCACGCAATCGACCATGTCCAGCCGCATCGCCTCGCTGGAAGAGGAACTGGGCGTGGTGCTGCTGGACCGCCGCGAGAAACAGTTTCGCCTCACCGTGGCCGGCCAGCGCTTCCAGCGGCTGGCGGTGAAGCTGCTCGACATGCAGCGCCAGATCCGCCAGGAGCTTGGCGGCAACAGCGCCGGCCCGCTGCTGCTGCGCATCGGCAGCATCGAATCGGTGGTGCACAGCTGGCTGCCGGCGTGGCTGCAGGAAATCCGCAGCCGCTATCCCGATTTCGCGCTCGAACTCACGGTGGAAACCTCGCCCGTGCTGACCGAGCAGATCCGGCGCGGTGCCCAGGACCTGGTCTTCACCTCCACCGTAGGCAGCGACACGGCCGTGCGTTCGCGCCTGATGACGGCGATGGAAATGGTCTTCGTGGGCCATCGCGAACGCTTCGGCACTCGTTCTCACACGCTGGAAGAACTGGCCGCACACGACCTCATCACCTTCCAGCGCGGCTCGCAGCCGCACCAGGGATTGCTGCAGCTGTGCCAGGAATGGGGCGTGATCGAACCGCGCGTGCATGCCATCTCTTCCATCTCCGCCATGGTGCAGCTGGTCGAAGGCGGCTTCGGTGTAGCCACCCTGCCACGCGCCTCGGTGCGCGAACTCACGCGCCGGCTTCCCTTGCGCATCCTGCGCTGCGAAGCCACGCTCCCGCCCTTGCAGATCCACGCCAGCTATCGCGAAGACCCCAGCTCCAGCCTGGCCGAACTGGTCCTCGATTCGGCGTTGGAGCATGCACGGCGCACCCAGGGCAAAGGCCGCACCGCAGAAAAATGAGCCACTGGCACGGAAATCGCTACAGTGAATTTTCCGTTGTCCTCATCGAAAAAATCGATAACAAAAGATATAAATTTTTTGTTGGACGCTGTCCCGGCACGCTCCTAACATCGGCTCCATTCCAAGAAGGAGACCGCCATGCCAGAGACTGCCACCGCCTCGCCTGCCGTACCGATTCATTCCGCCGCAGCGCCTGTGCTGTCGGCTTCCTCCAGCGCGCTAGACGTGCGGCTGGCCGCCCGCAGCGGGGCATTCACCGGCCACACCAGCGGGGTGGCCAGTGCCCATGTGCAAGTCAACCTGGCGATCCTGCCGGCGGCGTTGGCCGATGATTTTCTCGCCTTCTGCGAACGCAATCCCATCCCCTGTCCCTTGCTGGCCGTGTCCAAGCCGGGCTCGCCCGCCCTGCCCGCGCTGGGCCTGGATTTGGACGTGCGCAGCGACGTGCCGCGCTATCACCTGTGGCGTGACGGCGAGCGCGTGGCCGAGGTGAACGACCTGCGCGCGGTGTGGCGCGACGATCTGGTCACGTTCGCGCTGGGCTGTTCCTTCTCTTTCGAGCATGCGTTGCTGGCCGCCGGCATTCCGCTGCGCCATGTCAGCGAAGGCCGCAACGTGGCCATGTACCGCACCAATATTCCGACGCAGCCGGTGGGCGTGTTCCAGGGACCGACGGTGGTGTCGATGCGGCCGCTCAAGGCCGCCGATGCCATCCGCGCCATCCAGATCACCGCACGCACGCCGCAGGTGCATGGCGCACCCATTCACATCGGCGACCCGGCCTTGATCGGCATTGCCGATCTCCACCAGCCCGACTATGGCGAAGCGGTGGACATCCACGCCGATGAGCTGCCGGTGTTCTGGGCCTGCGGCGTCACGCCGCAAGCCGCCATCGTCGCCGCCCGGCCCGAATTCTGCATCACCCATGCACCCGGCTACATGCTGGTGACCGACAAGCTCAACAGCGAACTGCTGCTCGACGCGCAGGCCTAGCGCCTGCTGCCGCTCTACCGTTTTTTCATCGATGGCCGCATGCTGCCTGCACGCGACCAGCGATGCCGCACGTCAGTGATTTACACATTCATTACGGGGATCAACATGTGGCTGCAAGAGACAACGACATCCGAGCGACGCACGCTCACGGCGACCTTCACCGGCTATGCGGTGGATGGTTTTGATTACATGATCTACACCTTCCTCATCCCCACGCTGCTGGCTGCGTGGAGCATGAGCAAGGCCGAAGCGGGCTATATCGCCACTGGTGCCCTGCTGACCTCAGCCATCGGCGGCTGGGCAGCAGGCGTGCTGGCCGACCGCTACGGGCGGGTGCGCGTGCTGCAATGGACGGTGCTGTGGTTTGCGCTCTTCACCTTCCTCTCGGGCTTCACGACGTCCTTCGGCGAGCTGTTCTTTACCCGTGCGATGCAGGGCTTCGGCATGGGTGGCGAATGGGCCGTGGGCTCGGTGCTGATCGCCGAGACCATCTCGGCCCGCCATCGCGGCAAGGCCTCGGGCCTGGTGCAGAGCAGTTGGGCGGTGGGCTGGGCAGCGTCGGCACTGGCGTTCTGGGGCGTCTATGCGGTGCTGCCGCCGGAGACGGCGTGGAAGGTGCTGTTCTGGATCGGCGTGCTGCCGGCCCTGCTGACGCTCTACATCCGCCGCGCCATCAGCGAACCGGCCGTGTATCTGGCGACCCAGGCCCGGCTGCGCGAGAGCGGCCAGCGCGGCAACTTCCTGCGCATCTTCCATCGCGACCTGCTGCGCACGACGCTGCTGGCCAGCCTCCTGGCGACCGGCATGCAGGGTGCATATTACTCGGTGACGACCTGGCTGCCGACCTTCCTGAAGACCGAACGCCACCTGTCGGTGCTGGGCACCAGTACCTATCTGCTGGTGTTGATCGGCGGGTCTTTCTGCGGCTACCTGACCTCGGCCTGGCTGTCGGACACCATCGGCCGCCGCCGCTGTTTCATGCTGTTTGCGGCCATGGGGATCGTGCTGGTGCTGAGCTATACGCAGCTGATCATTACCGATGCGTGGATGCTGGCGCTGGGCTTCGTGCTGGGATTTTTCCTGTCGGGGATTTTCTCAGGAATGGGGGCTTATCTGTCTGAACTGTTTCCCAGCGATGTGCGCGGTTCGGGACAAGGATTCTGCTACAACTTCGGGCGTGCGGTCGGGGCAATCTGTCCTGCGCTGGTGGGCTATCTCAGCAACAGCCTGCCGCTGGGGCAGACCATCGGGTGGATTGCGGCCGGGTGTTATGGGCTGGTGATCGTGGCTTGCCTGATCCTGCCGGAGACCCGGGGCAAGGAGCTGGAGGCGGTGGTGGCGGCGTCGTGATCCACCACCGTCCCGTTGAACAACGCCATGCTCAGTTCACGCCGGATTCGTTTTCCATGTCGGCGTGAGCGTTCTCGGCCAGCTCGCTCAAGTAAATGGCTGGCACGGAATCGGTCAGCCAGACAGCGTTATCGGCGATATGGAACACGCTTCCCGCTGCGGCCATTTTCTTTGCATCGACCACAAGCACGACCGGCTTGCCATGCCGGCTGCCGACCTGCCTTGCCACCTCAGGACTGGCGGACAGATGCACATGCTGGCGGGATCCTGCATGCAGTCCGCTGGCGTAGATGGATTCCAGAAAGCGCGTCGCCGTGCCGTGATACAGCACGTCCGGCGGCACGCTGGGTGGCAGTCCAAGCGCAATCTCGACGGAATGGCCTTGATTGGCTCGAATCCGTTGGCCATCGGGGCTCAGAGCAAAACGTTTCTTGTCGCTGCTCGCAACGATGGCTTCGACCAAGGGGCGGTCGAAGCTCAGGCCATTGGCGTGAGCGTTGGCCAATCGAATCAGTTCATCTACGTCTGCCCAGCCGGCGGAATCCAGTTGAAGGCCGATCTCTTCGGGCTTGTGGCGGAGTACCAGGCTCAGGAATTTGCTGGAGGTCTCCATTGATTTTCGGTTGCTGTTCATTTTCAATCATGTGTTGGTGATGTCTGCCTACTGCAATGGCGGGCATTCAGGACATAAGTGGCCACTGCTCCGTATCGCGATGGCTATTCAAACCTGCCGCAGCGAACCAGTCGACATGTTCGGAAACATTGACGCCGACCAGAGCATCCACTAGGAGTGGTATCAATCAAGTCCTCCTCTGGCCGAAACGGTTTCTAGATGACTATTTTCTGAAATCGATCATCGTACGGCAACAGGTCATCATGCGGCTTGATGCACCTGATGAAGCAACGATTCGTCAGGAGCTCGATTCGCTCGTCGAGGGTCAGCTCCGGACAGGCTTCCAGGACCTCCTTCAATTCAGATCCTTTCGCGTGCAGATCGTATTTGCCATCGACGTTGAAGTACTGCATGTTACCGATGGCATAGTCTCGCCGAAAAGCCGTTCTCCATTGCGAGTTGCTTCCCCAGCCGTGGGACAGATCACGGTGAGGCCTCGCTTTTCGGCGATAGGCCCAATACAGAGTCGTGCTGCGCGCCAGATCAGGATCAAGAACCTTGGCGTTTGCTTCCAATTCAATTCCGCCGCGCAGGACAAGCAGATTGCCGAGCATCACGCACGGCCATCGGCAGGAGATGATTTCAGGGACAGGAGAAGCCTTGTCCGATACACGTGCATCGACGATCTTATGATGGAACGGCGAAAAGGACGCAGGCGTCAGCGATCTCAGGCCCAGAACCTTGATGAACTTCAGAAATTCATCCATGGAAATCTGCGGACCCTCCCAGCCCGCGTCTGGCCCCGGCTTCTGGAAACCCAGAATCAGAAGATCCAATACGCGGCTCAGCGCATAAAGCTCCCACGACTCCTCCAGGCTCACCAAAGGAACAGGCTCACCTTCGCGGTGACCCAGGGAGCGCAACCACGTTTGCTGGTCTCCACTTGTCCTGAGCCAAGGCAATAGAACCTCGGCATAGACGCTTTCACCATCATGCGCCAACAGCGCATCATGCAAATGGCGGAAGGAGATCTGGTTCAACATTCAATTTCCTGGACAAGAGATTGTTTTCTTCGCGCCCGCCAGCAAGAGGACTTCCATCATTCAAGGCCGATTGTCCGAGGCAGTGCCCGAACAAAATCCTAGCGCTCTCCATATTGCGGGGCCAGCTCCGTGATCATTTCGACCAGGTCCTTCCTGGTGGCTTCCGGCGCGCCATGAAGTTGAGCAGCAAGAGCTTCCATCTGAGAAACGGCAACATCTTCATCGATCTGCGAATCTTCAGAGAATTCCAGAAAGATGAACATATCGATGATGGAACGTACAATGGCTTTGTCGAGCATATTCAATAGTCGGGAAGATATGATAGTGGCCGATTGCGGACCGAGCTATTCGCTACTTTTGTGGATCATAGGCCAATGTCAGACTGTCCCAGTGCAGATCATGATCTTCAACAGAGGCAGACCAGTCGCATGAATTTAACAGGCGACGCAGTTCGGAGAGACAGCCGCACCAGTGCTGCACACCTATCCATGTCGCTTCGCCTGAATTGTCCGGAAGCTTGGTGCTACCAGAAAAGACGATAGCGCTTTTGAACATGCCTGGTCGCTGACCGTTGAGTTCGAAATGAAAGGATTCCCAGTTAAGGCCAACGCCTGTCGACAAGAATTTTTCTATTTGGGAATCAACTGAATATCTTGCACAGATCAATTCTATTTCCTTGATCTCCGAGGGACTTAATGGCTTTTTTCTGCGGGCGGAGTAGTAGATGGAAACTGACACTTTCAGGAGTCCTATAAATTGATTTCGCTCATTATGTCCGTTATTGGCTGGAAGCAAACAATCATTCCAAGAGCTGTTTCTCTTCTGATAAAGATGGACGTTCCGCGACAGCCCCGTAGAGGAAAGGAATATTGATGCCTGTGTTTACCAAGAAGCTCCAACAGAGCCTTCGGCTCCAATTGTTGGATCAATCTCGAGAAATTATGGCAAACACTGACGTGGGCAGCCTGGGGGAGATTTTAAAGAAAAACTTTCCTTCTATTACTCGCCCTCTTCTCATCAATTGCGTGCCGGACCAAGGGGAAGACATTTATTGGATACTAGTCAGTTCAAAAGAGATTGCGGTTATTGAGATCCCGCGCAAGAAAACCGATACGGCTGGCAGCATCCTTGAAATTATCGAAGTCGATGCCTACCAATTTAAACGACTTTCACGGGGGCCAAGGCAGCGGCTCGCAATCGCACTTGAATTGATCAGCTAGAGACCTGTGTTTGCTCCATATCTCTCGACAACCCGCTCACTGCCTGACTGGCTACAAATCACCTACGCAGGTCCGATGCCCGGTTTGTAACGCGCAAAGCGAGAGCCGCCAGGCAAAACTCATTTTTGAAGTTCCATTCGCACTGAGTAGTCAGTCGTACCATGGTGAAACCAGTGCGCCAAAGAGAAACGCTGCCACCGAAACAGCGGCCAGCAAAGCTGGAGATATCTTTTCCGATGAAATACGCAGTCTCGTCAAGAGAAAAGCCCTGACATTCAGAAGGAGAGCTCCCGGCAATATGGCAATGGCCGGATACAGAATCACGCCCCACCCAACTTGCGCAGCTTCATTCAAAAGCGCCAGCCCGAACAACACGAATAACGCCGGTGCAAAAGGCAATACGATGTCTGAAAGAAGCAAGGTCTCGTGTTTCCAGAGATATCGCCACGGTGCGATGAGTGCGGTCAGGATCGCCAGGAGTGTCACAGCGAGATGAATGTATATCAGCATCATTTATATATTTCTTCGAAATGGCTGTTTCTGCCCGGATGCAGCCCTAACGCTCCAATACCTGAACGTCGGCCTTCTCTCCCGTATCAAACAACTGTGCGAATTCGATCACCTCTGCAAGGGACTCATCGATATGAGAAGTAGTAGTAATGAAATGAGGCTCAGCTGCCCCTTGATCCAAGGCTATCCAGTCCAACGCCTCCTCCCATTTGTCGGCATCAGCCCCCAAGACGCAAAAGAGCCTGACACCATCACGACAAAGCTGGCGAAGGAAATCCTCATCTCGCTCAGGAACATAGCCGGATCGGGATAGAAAAACAATTTTCTTGGAATAGGTCATCCTGGATTACCTTTTCTACTCCTGGCAGATTGCTGACAAGGTACGCGGCACATCTGTATCGTCTAAGACTTGGCTACCGCGCATTGAGATTCAGCAAGGTGCGATTCAGTCTTTCAAAATCAATAGGTAGAGGCACATCGGTGATGCAGTTTGGATTGCATCTGAAGTCGCGGTCATTCATCTGGAGCCAAACGCTAAACATGGCTGAATCCCTGCCAGAACCTTTGACACATTGACAGCAATATCCTGCCAAAGCTTGGCAAATAGTTTTCGTGACAATGAGGTCATGGGCATCTTGCTCTTGCTTGTTTGATCGCTCTGAAACGAGCGTTAATCTGCTTGTTCGACGCTCACTGCTGGCCAGTAGCAGACCTCAGGAATGGCATTTTTCTCTTCAGATATTTCAAGCGCTTTCAAAAGGCTCACTTCGATCGCATCCATCCAAAAAGAAGATAGCAAAAGCCATTGATGACGCCGATGATAATTGCACCGATTTCCAGCGCGACCAAAAACTGATTTACGCCAAAATAGAAATTTATAAAGTGCAGGATAAAGGCAACGACCGTCAAAAAGATGGCCAAGGAAAATTGAATTTTGAATCTCTTGGAATATTTGGACATGGTCAATCTGCCGTTTCTTTGCTAATGGACTCGTCTGTTCCTGCCCGGATGCAATCATTCGACTATCTTTTTAGACTCGTCGACAAGCCTATCCCAGCGAGAAAACAATCGGAACCCAACGTAGTCGTTCTTATATTTAAAGGTCCGCCGATAGTAGCAATCCCAGTAGCTAATCATTCTAGCTTTTGCCTTTGCATAGAACGCCGGGTTTTCTCTCAATATTTGGGCGTACATTCCAGCATCGAAGTGATCAACATTCTTTTCTATGTCGTAGAGAATTTCGATGACATATTCACTTGCCAACCAGATTACAAACGGAACGATCCACGGTTGGCTCTGATTGAAAAGATTTGCCAGCTGACGCTGTCGAATATAACCATCGTGGTGCCGCGTTAGTATGCATGTGTACAAAGTGCCTGCTTCCACGGGAAGACTCTTGAACACTCGCTCGTCGAATTGCTGATAAATCCGGACAGGAAGTTCGAGATTTTCTCCCTCGATCTTTACTTCGATTAAAGGTCCACTTGAGAACGTTATTGGGCGAGTTCTTTCCGCAAACAATGCCGCATATTCCCTCAACTGTGAGGGAAATGCCTTTGTTAACTGAGCGAGCGTATTTTGATCGATGGGCACGATTTTTATTCTTGGATTATTTTTATCAATATTGCTATCCGCTTACGGCTGCGGTTTCTGGCCGCTATCGGACGAATTGACTGGCAAAATCGTGAAAGTTATCGGCTATTCGGATGGCGGTCTCAGGCGCCATTCCAATCAATGGCAACATGTAGACACACCCTCGTTCATCAAAGGCCAGCACTTCACCTCCGCCATTTCCCGCAAATGCAATGAAGCCGGGCGCATACGTTTCGATTTCAATATCCGAATTGTTTTCATCAATTTCCTCCATAGCCCAGAGGCTGACGTAGCCTGGGTGCGCATCATCGAGAGTGAATCCTTCGAACAAACCATTTTCTTGAATATAGTCGCGGTAGCTGCTTGGTATCGATGGATGCATAGTATCCCGCTCATCATTTTTAACTTCGGGTGGCACTCTGGGCGCTTGGAGATTGGTTGTTGACAAGGGTCAGCCACACTTGCCAAGCAGCTCTTCACTCAATACATCGCCAACCGACACGATCTTCAATTGACCCGTGAAAGCGCGCAGTCCACGGAAGAACTTTCCTATATCGCCTGTCGGCCTCTCGTACTCAGGTACGCGGACCGGTAGCGCATAGCCCTTCTCAACAAATGGCCCGAACAGGTCCGCCAGTTTGTCCGGTGCCACAACGCAAGTGTCCTTTTTTCGCGGACGAAACAGGGGCTTGGGAGCGAGTTCGTCCCTGACCACAATCACTGCGTCCGTCTGCGGCATGAGCGTTGGAATACCATCCCCCCACACTACTGCCGAGCGCAAGTGGCCATCAATGGTCGCCAACATGATTGTGGGCACGAACAGCACCTCACCGAACTCCTCTTGCAATGCCGACTTCGCGCGATTCCATCGCCAGGCCGCCTCGATCTTCGCTTCAGGACAGGCCAGAAACGGCCCCTTGTGCTGTGATGTGATTGCCTTGTAGCCGAACTCATTGCCGGCATTCCACCCGGCGAGGAACCCTTCGCGGGTGTACGGCCCCCGGTCCATGCCGTGCGTTTGCGGGTCTTCCACGTCGGGCTGAAAGTGCTCCACGAACGCACGGACCTCAGGCTCGGCCTCCAGGCCGAAGATGTGTGGGCGGAAGTAGTTGAGGTTCAGTGATGCACCCACCAGCTGATTCGGGTCGTCATCACTCTCCTGAAATTCGAACAGGAAGTACACCCCCGTGTCCTGGCTCTGGTAAACCGCTGACCCATTGAGCTGGTAGTGCGGACGGCGGCGGAAATATTCCTCCACGGCACTTCGCTGTGTGGGCTGCGGGAAAGTGAAAAAGAGATCGTAGCTCATGGTCAGTCCAGGTTTGTCATCGGGTTCTTTGCATCGGCCTGCACGCCAGCCAGCCGCTCAATGATCTGGCTGGCCACCGATTGCAGACTTTGCCGGCATTCTCGCCAGAAACGCGGCACTCCCGGCCGTCGATTATGGCAATCATTTCTGAACCGCCCTTCTGTAGAAGACACGGAAAATCAGATAGGCCAGGAAAATGACCACCATTAAAAACAGGCAGAACGGCCAGATGCTGAAGGTGCCAAGGACAAGCACACCAGGCTCTCCAACTATCCGGTAATGCTGTCCATCCCGCGGTTCAGGTATGGAGAAAATTCCAAGAGATGAGTCCAGGACGAAATAGCAAGCGTAACTTGCCACCACGGTAGAAACGAAATAGGTCCGAGGACGTGAAAGCCTGCGTCCAAAAAGAACTGCTGCTACTGCTGCACAGAACAAAGGAAGCACCAGTATCAACATGGTTTCCCATTCCAAGTGGTCCAGCAGCACCAATATCGCAAGGCCAATGGTCAATATCGCCAAAGCAGATCCGGATGCCAAGGATGGATTCTTCATGAAATCATTTGAATGAGGTACGGGTTGTCAATCCGCTGCGCTTCTGGCCGCTTGCGGACTTCGGCTATTTGATCCCGACGGTTCCCCAGCCATCGTAGTAACCATGATGGCTGGCGGCCAAGGCTGAAAGGTCGCGTGTTATCGCTTGCATTGCACCGATCTCCGGCGCCATTTTTCGCTTCGCATGCACCTCCCACAGCGTTCGCTTGGGGACCTTTCCGATACTGGCAATCTCGTAACCGCGAGCGCGAAGGTTGTCAGCTGCCGCCACTGCATCGCTCTCCTGGCCGAAGACAAGAAAGAAGTCGATGTCGTGCGTCTTGGTCAAATCTGCGCCATTACGCTGCAGGTTCTCGATCACCCGGGCATCCTGTTGTTCAGCAATTGAAGTCTGCGCTACCGCAGGAAAACCCGTAAGCGATGCGCCTGCCAATAGCGAGCATAGAAGCAAATGAAACGGTTTCATCATGATTTTCCAATAGAACAGGTCGACGGCATCAGTTGTATCTCGGCTACTTCCATCGAATTTTATTATCGATTGCAGCGATATCAGGAAATGACCATGCATACGTCATGGCAAATTTTTAAAAGTGACAAGCTGCTTCTTCCGGTGAAAACGATCACACTCCCTCAACTGCCCAACCGGTCTCTGAACATTGCGGCTCTTCAGAACTGAAATAAAAATGCACGTGCCGTGAAGTGCCTGGGTTTCATTCGAGTCGATTCCAAGGTCAGCAGAAATTCCTGACAGGGTTGATGTTCGTTGACTGTTCCTGGCCAGATGCGGACAAGAGTTCACCGCGTATCAGGGACAGGCAGTTTCTCCAGCGCTTCCACCTGAACCGATTTGCATCGGAATGTTCCTTTCAAGCCCCAGGAGGATTCGATGCTTACGCTCGCTTCCAAGGTATCCGACATCGCGTCCACAGCGATATCCAGAGAATGAATGACATTCTGGCCGTTGAAGTCAGACATGACGAGATCCTGTAGCTCCTTGAAGACGAGATGAACAAGAAGGTTCTTGTGCAGCCTCAAGTGATACTGCGCAGTTCCCAGTCCAATCTGCTCATGTCGTCGGACATGAATGCTGAGGCGGAGTGATGAGCCCCCTTCTTTCCCGAAATCTGCTTCTCGCTGAAGAAGAGCAGCAACGACTTCGTCATCGTGAAACGATGGCCATTCCCCTAGTTCAACAACTAGTTGCTCAGAACCATCGATGAAATCAAGAATGTCTGTGTTTGCGTTCATGGTTTGGATACATGGCAGGTCTGGTGCTAGCCGATTGCGGGTTGCTTGTAGCCATTCACTGCGGTAATCATCGTAAGGAAAGCGGATAGCGTTATCCCAATGCGCATCATCTGGCCTTCACGAACGTCATGGCGACGCCAAGTCATGGGTGATAATTATTACATCTGCGTCCGCAGGGCATCTTCATGTTGAACCAAACACTTGCGAATGCCATGGGGCATTGGCATCAGCGAACCAGGAAGAATTCGATTGATTGGCGAACTGAGCAAGCTCACTCAGTTCGCCCTGATAACGCAGATAAAGAGCAAGCAGCTCCTGAAGACTTGAAGCGGAGATCCTTTTGGAACGCAGGCGGATGTGCAGTTCCCTACCATAGCCTTTGACCGACACTACCGCGGGGATAGATTGAAGCCACGTGAAAAATGCTGCCTCGTCTCCAGGAGAGAAATAGCGCATAGGAGCCTGCCAGATAAGTGTGGCCATATCAAACTGATGGATTAAGGAACATGAACGGATAATACTGCCTGCTGAAACACATCCTGTTGAAGCAAATTCAAATTGACCGGAGATGAGCGAAATGCCGAGTCTGCATCTAGCGGAAATCAGACCGGCTACTCCAATTGCCTGATCGTTTTACTGAAGGCTGGCAATCCCAGCAAACGGGCATGCTGATGGAAACTCTCCTCCGTCATGGGTCCTGTAACGCTGTCTTTTTCCATCTCCAGGAAAAAGTACTGCACGATTTTTCTATCGTTGTCTGGATGCCGCTTCGCGACGATATAGCGTTCATCCCAACCCACTGCGAATACCGTTTTCTGAATTCTCCCGACGCAGTTTCCTTCGGGCAGCTCGTAACACAGGTACATATCCTCCTGGCTGTCGATATGAGCCAAGAGGTAGGGGCCGACCAAGCGCTCATCTGACGGGCCACATCCAGCCAGCAGCAACATGAGAGCCATTAAGACAGAGATTTTCAGTCCCTTGCGATTGATGAACATGGTTGATCTACCGTCTCTTTCATGCGGGTCCTGCCTGTTCGTGGACGCCCCGTTCAGGAAGCAGCATTCGCTCGTGTCGGCATCCACAGTTTCACAGGGCGCAATTCGCGCTTTGCCGCTGGCCAGATGTAGACCGAATACAAGTCGTCGGCGGGCTCCCATTCATTTTTAATCGTATGCACCCCGCTGATCAGGTACATGAAGCCATAAGACCCGGGCGCTATCTCCAGTCGAGAGGCATCCGGAAAGTACTCGGTGCAGCCGAGCACGACGATTTTTCCTGTGGGAGAGGCGAATGCACCTTCTACCACGTGGTCGAATTGGTCCGACTGGATCTCGGGAGGCTCATCGACAACATGAAGCTCAACCTGCACATCAACATTTCTCAGCGTTCCGAAAGACAGTGCTGTTTCGCCCGCGGCGACCATCATGCCAACGGGTGCATTGCGCCAAAGCTCACCGAAATCATCATTCGATTCTTCATCCTGGACGATGAACTGAAAATAGTCCGCAAAAATGCGTAATCGATATTTCGCCACGCTTCCCTCTTGATGTCTCGCTAATTTCGAACTGACACTCCGCGCGAAAATTGGGGGGAGGACAGTCTCGATTGCGGTGTTCTGCAAATATCGAAGACGGCTACCAGCCAATAGCCAAGTTTCTCACCTGCAGATTTGCCCGAGAATTTCCTCGACTTCCGGAACAATCGCCTTCCGGGCTGCGTAGGCTCCCTTGTCCAAAGGGGGAAAAGTTACCCAGATTTTCAACATGCGACGGCCCATCGGAACACCCCAGATGGCCGTCACAAACTTCTCTCCCGTTTTCTCGTCTGTCCAGAGGAAGCCCAGATCCATGCTGGCCATACTCTGCCCGCCCACGTTCAGCGTCCCACGCTGGGAAAAAAACATCAACACCCCCTCGTGCAAGGATCTCACGCCAGAGACGGACTGCGCCATATCCTTGATGTCATCGTCCCTGCTGTCTCCTTCCCGGTCCATCAGGAAGATAGTGAAGTCAAGATAAGGATCTCGCCGAGTGTATCCGGACAGCATGGTATTTCTGGACGCCCTGGCTTGAGCCAGGAATTCCGGTGGATACTCCACTGCTGCAAAACCTGTGGTGGAAGCTGGCGGGCAGATTTCAGCCTCGCCGGTCGCACTCTTGCACGAATCACATTGCACTGCTGCCAGAGCCGGGTTCGAGTTCAACAGCATTTGCAAGAGAATGCCGACGGCTAAAGCTGGCTTGAATATTTTCTTCATGACGCGTGAATGGGCGGAGGAGTTATTCGACAACGCTTATTATCGCCATCAATTTGAATTCAGATGGGTGGTGCGAATACGCCAGGTTCAGCACTTGACGGCATACGCCGCTTAACTTTCTTACGCTGCAGCAGATCGAAACGGAAATATTTTTTAGAAGCAATAAAGTGCCTGCGTCAATTATGTCCGCAATTGACCGATTGCGGATATCAAGTCCTCAACCGCCCAACCGGTCTCTGAACATTGCGGCTCTGCAGAACTGAAAACACTCAGACAGCCGTTACCTGTTACCACCATCCATTCCCGACCATCAAGCTCCAAGCCTTGGAGCCCGCTTTCTTCCGATAGCCACCCACCATCAGTCACCTCGATGAGATGAGTACCGAAGGGAAATGCTTCGGAATGAACATAACGATACAAGTCCGTTCCATCCAGAAAGCGAAAACCTGCTACCGGCGGTGGAAAGACTATTTTGAGACCACGGACAATATTCCCATCCATTGAACAAGCGACAGTGACGACGAGCTCACCATGGGTGTCCAAGGCAAGTGATGAAATATCGGAATTTGATTGGACGCCGCTAGCCGGCAAAAATGCACGCGCCGTGAAGTGCCTGGGTTTCATTCGAGTCGATTCCAAGGTCAGCAGAAATTCCTGACAGGGTTGATGTTCGTTGACTGTTCCTTTTATCTATTCGACGCGAACCAAGCCATGAGTGATAGCAAAGTTTTCGATTCGCGTCGCCAGATTGTCAGCGTCTCGCCAGAACGCATTGTCGAGTTCGTCCAGACGCTGCTGCAGTTCGTCGTTGTCGGCCGCCATTTGCATTCTTCGCCTGGCAGCTGTTTCGACGGGGACGTCCGCAGGTCCGAAGATTATCTTCTTTGCTTCTTGAAGCAACAGCAGGCTGGACGTGGCACCTATCGCCATCAAGCCATCAACGGCGTCAGAATAAGTCGAGCCTGAACTGTTATGAAAATACTGATCGAAACCACCGTTGTAGACCTCGCCAGACAGGCAACTCACCGCCCAATATTGTCTTTCCATATCGGACAAGCCCGCCATCCCCGCATCAGACTTGTGTACCCTGTTCACCAGCTCCCGCCAATAAAGCCGAAATGGATCCGTGTTATCTAGCTCACGTTCTCTTCTCCTCGCGACTTTCGCTGCCTCAATTTCCGCGCGCTTTCCTGACTTGCAGGGCATGCAAAGTCCGCCCGTTTTTTTCGCAGTCTCGGGCAGGATCAAAGCCGAGCATGTAGAACATGGAATCTTCATTTTGAGGATGGAAGGTCAGTTTCTGACCGGAAGCGTACATTCATTTATCAAGGAGCGTGAATTATTCCAGCTCTTTCATCTTCTGGTGCAATACCTCGACCCGCTGCAGGTGTCCATTGCCCCGTTCGCGCAGCTTTTCCGCCGTCAGCGAGCAGATCAGATTGACTATCGCTGAAACCGCCACCACGCTGTCAAACAGCATCATGCCGTCGGTGTGGCAGCGGATCACCCAGTCGGCGCGTCTGGCCGGTTTTCCCGTAATCACGTCGGATAGGTACAAGGTCTTCACGCCGCTCTCGGAAAGCGCATCCATCGCCAGCGAGATGGCCGGCACCCGGCGGCGCAAGCCGATCACGATAGCCATGTCTCGCTCGCCCAGATCACTCAGGTATTCCGCCAGCGTGTCGCCGGGTGCCGGCAAGACCAGCACATTGCTGCGGACCTGCACCAGTTCGCGACGGATCATTTGGGCGATCGTATGGCTGTGGCGATAGCCGATGATCGCAACGCGCTGCGCATTGGCGATGCAGCTTACCGCCTCGGTCAGCGCCTGCTGATCCAGCGAACGGTAGGTATTGGCCAGATTCGAGACTTCATGGTTCAGGTGCGCTTCGATGGAGGCGTCGAGCCCGCTGCCCGCTTGCTTCTCCCCCCGTTTCAGCAGATACAGGGGTGATCCGCCCACCAGCGCCGCGCGCGCGCTTTCCCTTGCATCGTCATAAGACGCATAGCCCAGTTTCTGAAAGAAGCGAGTGGCCGTCGCCTTCGATACTTGCGCACTCTCGGCCAGCTCGGTGGCGGTTTGCATCGCAAGCTGACCGGGCGCGCTGAGAATGACGTCGGCCAACCGCAGGTCGATCTCCGACAGCTGGTCATACTGCTCGGCGATACGGCTCTCGATGGAGGCGGACGCCTTGCTTTTCTTGTGGGGGGAGATAGCCATGTCGATCTGGAAATACGTGAAAAAGAGGAAATGCCATGGTGCAAGAATCATTCCAATGCGGTGCGACGCACTTGTTTTGTGCGGCAGCGTTCTGGAATGGAACGTAGGCATTGTATGCCGCCCTTGCACCACTGAAACGAGCATTTCAAAAAAATGCCCCGTGAATCCATTGTTTCCTTGGCACCGCAATTAGAAACTTGTGTTTCTAAAACCATTGGCATGAAACATGCATTGCACTATTCGTCTTGCTCGTTCCTTCGTCAGCCACCTCAAGGAGTCCGCTCATGTCTGCACAACGTTTCTCCCGTTTCCTGATGTCCGCCTTGCTGTTCTGCAGCGCCGTCGCCCATGCTGACACGCTCGACGACATCAAGAGCCGCGGCAAGATGATCGTCGCCATCGATCCCACCTTTGCCCCTTACGAGTACACCGATGCGTCCAATGCCATCGTCGGCTACCACCCGGCGGTGCTGGCCGCCGTCGCCAAGAGCCTGGGCGTGAAGATCGAATACCAGCGCATGGCCTTCAGCGGCATCATTCCCGGACTGCTGTCGCGCTCCTTCGACATGGAAGGCTCGGCGCTGAACGTGACCGCCGAGCGCGCCAAGCGCATCGCCTATGTCGTGCCCACCGGCAAGACCGTCAACGGTGCTCTGGTGCGTGACGATTTCACCAGGATCCCGGCCAAACCGACGCCGGAATCGCTGGCCGGCCTGACCGGTGCGGTGAAGACCGGCAGCGCGCCGGAAGGCATCCTCAAGCAGTTCAACGAGACGCTCAAGTCCAAGGGTCTGGCACCGATCAGCCTGCTCAGCGTAGATAGCGTCGACCAGACGGTCGCGGCACTGATGACCCGCCGCGCCGACTTCGTCTTCGACGATGTGACGGTCCTGGCCGATGTCATCAAGCAGAATCCGGGCAAGATGAAGATCACCGGTGAACTGGGCCCCTCCCAATGGATCGCGCTGGCCACCCGTCCTGAAGACACGCGCCTGAACAAGGCCGTCAGCGAACAGATCATGGCGATGAAGAAAAGCGGCGAGCTGGCCAAGCTGCAGCAACAATACCTCGGCGTGACCTTCGCCACGCCGGACACCGATTTCATTCCCGCCAAGTAACTGCCCCATGTGCAACTCCACTCATTCCCTGACCGTGCAAGCCGGTCATGGCCGGACCTTCGAGGTGAAGGCCGGCCAGTTCCTCACCATCATCGATGTCGAAGGGCAGCAAGCGGCTGACTTCGTGGCCGTCGTGGCCCGCGACAAGCACGAGAAGCTGTCGCCCACGCATACACGCCGCAAGCTCAACTCGATCTTCTTCGACGTCGGCGATCATCTGTATTCCTCGCTGGACCGCCCGCTGCTGCGCGTGGTGGCGGACACCGTCGGCGTACACGACGCCAACGTGCCCGCCTGCGACGACACCCGCTTCACGGTCGATTTCAACGTGGCCGGCCATCGCAATTGCCTGGACAACATGCACGAAGGCCTGGCCTTGCACGGTCTGTCGAAGTTCGACGTGCCGGAACCGTTCAACCTGTTCCAGAACGGCCCGGTCACGGCTGACCGCCGCATGCAGGTCACTGATCCCACCAGCAAGCCGGGTGATCACATTACCTTCGAGGTGCTGGAGGACCTGCTGTGCGCCGTCTCGTCCTGCCCGCAGGACATCATTCCCGGCAACGGCCTGCGCGTGACCGACATCGCCATTTCCATCCACGACGCCGATCCGCACAGCAGTGCCGCCGCGTCCATCGACTGACCATCATGCTGCTGTTAAAAGAGACTCCCTCCCGTAGCCCCCTGCCGCCGAGCCGCCTTGCCGTGCCAGCCGGAGAAAGCCGCGCCGTCGAGGTCAGGGCCGGCCAGATCCTGCGCATTGAAGCGAAGGAGGCCGGCGCAACCGCCATGCTGTTCGCCTTCGATCGCGCCAGCCCGGACATCTTCATGTCGGTGCATCACACCCGCGTGTTCAGCAATTCCTATGTGCTGCAGGCCGGCATGCGCATCGTCAGCAACTACCGGCGCGCGCTGATGGTACTGGGCAAGGATAGCGTCGGTACGCACGATCTTCTGATGCCGGCATCGACTACTGCATGGCTGCAAGCCAACGGCTACACCGGCCAGACCGGCTGCGTCGAATCGGTCTCGGCCGTGATCCGGGAGCAGGGACTGAACCCGCCCAAGTTGCCGGATCCGATCAACCTGTTCATGCACGTTGACCTGGACCAGAACGGCCGTATCATTCCCTTGCCGAACCGCACGCGCGCGGGCGACTTCATCGCGTGCCGCGTCGTCGCCGACATGGTTTTCGTGGTCTCTGCCTGCTGCTCCGGCATACCCGGCAACGATCAGCCGGGTGCCCTGGAAGTGGCGCTGGCCGAAGAACCGAACGCGCTGTAAACGCAGGAGACCTCGCATGTGGCTGAGTCCCCAGGTGATCCAGAGCATTCCCTCGCTGATCGACGGCTGGATGATGACGGTCGCGCTCACCGTGCTCGGCGCGATCGGCAGCCTGATCTGGGGGCACATTGCGCTGGCCATGCAACTGGCACCACTGGCACCACTGGCACCAGTGCGCTGGCTGGCACGGCTTTACATCAGCTTCATGCGCGGCACGCCGGCGCTGGTGCAACTGTTCCTGGTGTTCTTTTCTCTCCCTCTGGTGGGATTGGGAGGCCGCCCGCTGCTGGCGGCGGCGCTGACGCTGGGGCTCAACAGCGCTGCCTACACCGCCGAGATCCTGCGGGGCAACCTGCGCATCATCACGCGCGGGCAAATCGACGCAGCCACCGCACTGGGCATGGCGCCGTGGCGCATCGCCACGCGCATTGTCATGCCGCAGGTGATCAAGAGCAGCATCCCGGCGCTCATCAACGAATTCACCATCCTCCTGAAGACCACGCCGCTGGCTTCGGTAGTTGCCGTGACGGAGCTGACTTATGCAGGGCAGATGGTGATCGCGCGCACTTATACCTCCTCCCAGATCATGCTGATGGTGAGCATCGGCTATCTGGCCGTGGTGCTGCCGGTGCTGGCGCTGGGCAAGCACCTGGCCAGAGCACCGCTCGCCGCTACGGGAAGGAGCTGACATGGCCTTCGAGCCCGCCATCCTGCTTGAACACGCAGGGACCTTGCTCGGCGGCTTGGCCGACACGCTCTGGCTGAGCACGGTCAGCGCATTGCTCGCCGTGGTAGTTGGCGTCGCACTGGTGGCCTTGCGCCGCACCGGCCCGCGTCCGCTCGCCCTGCTGATCGACGCGTATATCGCGCTCACGCTGGCGCTGCCCTTGCTGGTGCTGCTTTATGTGACGTTCTACGTCCTGCCTGACTTCGGCCTGCTGCTGCCAGCTCCGGTGGTGGGCGTAGTGACGCTGGCGATCTATTACGCCCCTTACATCGCGCAGGTGATTCAAGCCGCCATCGACAGCCTGCCCAAGGGCACGGTGGAAGCGGCAATCGCCATCGGCATGTCGCCGCTCGCGATCGTGCGCAGGATAGTGGCACCGCAGGCATTGCCCCTGCTGCTGCCAACCATGACCGGATTGATGATCGGCCTGTTCAAGGATTCCGCATTACTCTCGGTGATCTCGGTACATGAGTTCATGTTCGCCGCCAAAGGCGTGGTGTCCGAGACTTACGCATCACTGGAAGTCTATTGCATGGTGGCGCTGGTTTACTGGGCCGCCACTGCGCTGCTGAATGCGCTGACACGCCGCTGGGAGCAGCGTATCGCCGTGGCCCACGGCATCCCCTTAACTCGCTAGCCTGCCATGAATCAGACTGAACCCCATTCGAATGTGAACGGCAACATCGCCCTGCGTGCGCGCGACATCGTCAAATCCTTCGGCTCCCAGCGCATCCTTGATGGCGTCGATCTCGATATCGAGCGCGGCAAGGTGGTGTGCATTCTGGGCCCTTCCGGCTCGGGCAAGTCGACGCTGCTGCGCTGCCTGAACTGGCTGGAACCGCCCGACGCCGGCGAAGTATGGATAGGCGGCGAGCGAGTCGGCGTGAAGGAAGGGCCCCACGGCAAGCCGGTCGCCCGTCCCGGAAGAGAAATTCGCGCCCAGCGCAGCCGTATCGGCATGGTGTTCCAGAGCTTCAACCTGTGGCCGCACATGAACGTGATCGAGAACGTCATGGAAGGCCTGATCTCGGTCAAGGGCATGTCGCGTCTCGCCGCCAGCGACATTGCCGCCGAGGCCTTGCGCAAGGTGGGCCTGGCGGGCAAGCATATGGCGCTGCCCGCCTCACTGTCCGGCGGGCAGCAGCAGCGCGTCGGTATTGCGCGCATGCTGGCCATGGTGCCGGAAGTCATCCTGTTCGACGAACCGACCTCGGCGCTCGATCCCGAATTGGTTGGCGAGGTGCTGGCCGTGATGCGCGGCCTGGCGGCAGCGCAGACCACCATGATCGTCGTGACGCACGAAGTTGCCTTCGCCCGCGAAGTAGCCGACCTGGTGGTGTTCATGGACGGCGGCAAGATCGTCGAGATGGGCCCGCCGTCGCAAGTCATCGATCAGCCGTCGTCAGCGCGTTTGCGCCAATTTCTTCAACGCTTCAACCCAGGATCCTCCCCATCATGACTTCTTCGACATCTGCTTCCGCTTCCCTTACCATCCCCGCCGGCCACGGCAAGGCCGTTCGCCTCAAAGCCGGGCAGGCCGTGCGTGTCGTCAACACGCATGGCACCCAGGTGGTCGACTGCTGGGCATGGAACGCCTACGACCTGGCCGAATACATGTGCATGGAAACCACGCGCGTGTGGAACCAGCGCCTGAATCCCATCGTCGGTGACAGTTTCGTCACCAACCAGCGCCACCCCATCCTGACGGTAGTGGAAGACGCCACACCCGGCGTCCACGACACCTTCATGGCCGCTTGCGACCGCCGGCGCTATGAACTGCTCGGCGTGAAGCACTATCACCGCAATTGCTGCGACAACATGTTCGAGGGCATGTTCGAGCTGGGCGTGACGCCGCCGCGCCCCAACCTGGCGTCATTCAACATTTTCATGAACATCCGTGTCCAGCCCGACGGTATCACGCTGAAGACACTGCCGACGGTGACCAAACCGGGCGACTTCATCACAATGCGCGCAGAGATGGATTGCTTCGTCGCCTTCTCTGCCTGTCCACAGGACATCGTGAAGATCCAGGGCCAGGGCGACAACACCCCCAAGCCGGTCGAAATCATGGTGCTGGAGGACTTTCACTCCGATCTGCCGGGAACGCCTACCTGGGTACCGCAGAACTGAACCGCTTGCGATCCCGGCCGCGCACACCACCCCGCGCCTCACCCCCGTATATACGCCCCCAATCCCGCCACCAACGCAGCAAAGGTCACGGCGCAACGCGGGCTCGCCCGCAAGTCCTCATGCATGGCAATCCAGGTTTCCATCTTGAGAGAGAATTTCCTGGGCAGCAGATGCACCAGTGCGTCATCCCTGGCCGCCAGCCCCACCTGGCAGATGCCGATGCCGAAGCCCGCGCGAATCGCCGCCAGTTGCGCCAGATCACTGTCGGCCCGGAATGCCAGGCCGGCGCGCGCGAGCCAGGGGAATTGCTCCAGTACCTTGCGCACAAAGGCGCTCTCCTGATCGAAACCAATCAGCGCATGGCCCGCCAGTGCATCAATCGAGTGCGGTACCCCATGTGCCGCCAGGTAACGCTGGTGCGCATGCAGTCCCACTTCGATGCTGCCCAGCCGCTTGGCGATCAGCGCATCCTGGACAGGCTTGAACATGCGCACGGCAATGTCCGCCTCCCGCTGCAACAAGTCATCAGCCCTGTTGGACATGACCAGCTCGATGCACAGCCCCGGATGCCGATGCTTGAGTTCGGCAAGGATCGGGGGCAGCACTTCCACGCTGATGACTTCACTGGCGGTCAGCCTGACCGTGCCGCGCACTTCCCTGCCGTGGCTGCTGGCGACCCGGCGCAGTGCGGCAGAAGTCGCCGCGATACCGGCCGCATAAGGCCTCAGTTCCAGCGCCGCATCCGTAGGAGAAAAGCCATCAAAGGAGCGCACGAACAGTTTCAGCCCCAGCGCCGACTCCAGCTGTTCGATGTGGCGGCCCACCGTCGGTTGCGTGAGCCCCATCTCGCGCCCGGCCGCTGACAGCGATCCCGTCTCCAGCACCTTGAGAAAACTGCGGTACCACTCCCAGTTCGGTTCGATGTCGGCCAGGGTATTCATTTATGTATAGACGCTAGGCTAATTTATGCAATTTTCATTTATACCGCAATTTCGCATACTGAGCATGTTCGTACTCACACCATCTTTCGGGAGAACCCCATGTCCAGGATTGCCCTCTTCGGTGCCGCCGGTGCCATCGGTCAAAGCATCGCCTCTGCCATCAGCGCGCAAGGGCTGCCCTATCGCGTAGTCGGCCGCAATGAAGCCAGTTTGCGCAAGGCCTTCGGGGCCGACCCGCTGGCCGAGATCGTCAGCTGGAACCCCGACTCGCCGGCTTCCGTAGAAGCCGCTGCACAGGGGATCGACACGCTGCTCTATCTGGTCGGCGTCAACTACACGCAGTTCGAGCTGCATCCTGAACTGATGCGCAAGACGCTGGACGGCGCGATCAGCGCTGGCGTCAGGCAGGTTCTGCTGATCGGCACGGTGTATCCCTACGGTCTGCCGCAGACCTCACCGATACGGGAAGACCACCCGCGCAATCCGCACACCTTCAAGGGCCGCATGCGCAAGGCACAGGAAGACCTGCTGATGCAAGCCCACAGCGCAGGACGCATCCGCGCAGCGGTGCTGCGTCTGCCGGATTTCTACGGCCCCGGCGTCGAAGCCAGCTTCCTGCACGGTGCGATCAAGGCGGCGGCGCAGGGCGGCACGGCAGACATGATCGGGCCGCTGGATCGTCCGCACGAGTTCGTCTTCGTGCCCGATGTCGGTCCGGTCGTGGCCAGGCTGATCAGCACGCCTGCGGCCTTCGGCAGGATCTGGCACCTGGCCGGTGCCGGGGTGACGTCGCAACAGGCACTGGTGGAAGAAATGGAAAGGCAGACCGGGCGCAAGCTGAAGAAGCGCGTGGCGGGAAAGACCATGCTGCGCATCATCGGATTGTTCCATCCGATGATGCGCGAACTGGTGGAGATGCACTATCTGCAGACGCAGCCAGTGATCATGGATGATTCGGCGCTTCAGCAATTGATCGGGCCGATCAGCAAGACTTCCTATGCGGACGGTATCCGGAGGGCACTGGCCAGCCAAGGCGGAACGTCCGTTTGAGCAGGCGAGCTCACGGCGGCCCCGTGCGATCAATCGAGCAGCTGCAACTGCCGCAAAAATTGCTTCTGCACGGAGAATATGAGCGGGGGTATTTCATCAAAAGGAGCGGCCCCCAATTGCTGCCGATCAATGCCCTGCACCTCAAAACACTGCGCGATATCCAGCCGGTCATTTCTCCCGGCCTGCGCATTCATTGCCTGAATCAGAAATGCGCTTCTCGCTGGCACAGCATGATCAATCGCGAACCTGAAAGAACGGCGAGCGGGCAAGTAGGGCGTTGACGTCAGTTACCAGACGCACCTGCTCTGGTGCAAGGCTCGCTCCTTCATCACCATTGATCAGCAGATCAAGTTCGATGAGCACTTTGCGGTATTCATCCTCGTCCCGGATCACGCCCTCATTCCGGATCTTATGCAGATAGGTTTCTTCAAACAGAGCATCACGAGCGAGGATGGC
Organism: Herbaspirillum sp. 1173; assembly: GCF_031455335.1. NCBI lineage: Bacteria > Pseudomonadati > Pseudomonadota > Betaproteobacteria > Burkholderiales > Oxalobacteraceae > Herbaspirillum > Herbaspirillum sp. 1173. The sequence continues at coordinate 198,085 of NZ_JAVDSP010000002.1, forward strand.
CTTGAATGATGCCCAGCTCTTCGCTCCCATGGTCTCGCGGGCGACGACGAGCAGCTCCTTTTTCATGCCGTTCAGATAGGTCTTGCGAGCAGGCCTGTCCTGTTGAAGTTCGAAGGAAAGCAGTTCGCGACAGTGGGCGGCGAGCACGGACGCATCAGGTACCTTTTCAAGAACGCCCATCATGAACGTCAGCTCTGCCACCAGCCTGGTGATTTCGTCGGAGACGGCTCTTTTTTCATCTTTGCTCATGGTCGAAAGCGGATTTCACCGCAGGGTCCTCCAGGCTGAATACGGAAACACATTCGTTGATACCAGTCACCAGATACTCTTTCACATCCGGGTGAAGACCATGCAGGCAGGTGCCAGACCGAGAACGTTCCTGATCCGCCCAACCACCTTGCTGGATAAGGAAGAGCCATCCATTTTTGGTTGAGCAACCGGGCCAGTATTCCATCAGGTAGAGTTCGTCCAGGACTCTGAAACCCAGGATGGCTTCGAAGGATACAGCACACGCTGATTGGCCATACACATCGCGCACAACAATGCTCAGCCCGCTATGCGGTTGAAATTCTATACGTCCGATTTCTGTTGCATGCGCAAAGTCGAATCCGGACGCCAAGGCAATGGCAGCCACTTTTTTCATGATGCAGCTGAATATCTTTCCGCCCATCCAGGCGACGAAGCATGACATCAATCATGCTGATTGCGAATCCACCACAACATCGTTTCCAGCTTCTGTCGCCGGACCTCATCGTGCTCTGCATCCAGCACGGCCGCGAGGCACTCCCTGTAACGATCAGCGCCGTGCAGGAAAACAAGATAACAAGGAAGCTGCCCGACACTGCGGTCCCAATGATCCAGTACCGACAGAATGAGACCGCGCAGATCGGCGGCATACGCCGGCCGCAACGCCATCAACAACAGGCCGCCCAGCGCCTGGCGCTCAAAAGCATTTTCCTGCGCAAACAAATCAGTCAGTGCTTTGGCCAGTTGCTGCTGTTCGCACTTGCCGAGGACCGAGCGAAGAAACGCCAGTTGCTGCGGATTCCTGGCACCGAAGCGATCCGCCGATGTGGTGACTTTTTCGTAGATTTCGCTGGCGTTCATTTTCCTGCCGATGTGCGACGACTGCTGACGATCGATTTACTTCCGCTCAAAACTTGAGACAAATGGCAGTGCGATGCGATTCACTATCGACGCTCGTCCATCTTTCCGCAATGACCTGCTCTTCCACTCATGGCAAGACATACGGCTTGCCGATCAACTTGGTCTCAAAGAGACGGAACACGGCTTTGGACGTATCAAGATCAGGATATTGCTGTTTGACTTTGTCCAGATATTGCGTGAAGTCGGCCCGCGTCTCCGGATAGAAGCGCCAAGGCATGGGGGCCTGCACGCAGTCGAGCGCGAAGTGCCCCACGTAGACGATCTCTCCGGCACCGACCTTGAAACTGCCTACCTTGGAGCGCCCGTCCTGAAACAGGCTCTTGCGGTCACCACTGAAATGCGCTGTTTGCGTCATGGAACGCGCCACATGAATCAGATAGAGACTGAATTCATACTCCCCGGGATCAACCAGGAAGGCGTAATTGGAAAAGGGAATCTGCTGTGCATTGCCTGATTCCGCGCCCTGAATGACCAGCTCGGGACGCTGGCTCAAGGGCCGGGTGCCAGGCTCGATCTTGTCAAATCCCAACAACTGCAACTGTGCATAGTCGTTGCGGCCGCAGCCCCAGCTGCGTCCCCAGTTGGCTGAAATCAGCACGACGCCCTTGCTACCTGCAGCCTGCTCCTGTGCCGCGCTGGTGAAGGGCTGCGCGGGCTCGGCCTGGGCCGGGTCACCCAGCAGCAGGCACGTTGACGCAGTAAGGGAGAAGAGCCAGTTTCTGGCTGACATTCCGGATATCGTCTTCCGCAGCTTCATGGGTTCCCCTTTTTCTTATTTATTTCAAGCGCACTGTGCAGCTGATAACGCCGCATTCAGTCCGATTATTCTTTTTTCGCACAACGCGACGACAAAATTGATCGTTCCAGAACATCGCTGACTTTTCGAATCGCTTCCGGCGTACAGCTTTCTGCAGTGGGCGTCGGCGAAATCTTTGCCGGCTGACGTGTGAAGCTTCGGTAAGCGAAGACAACCATGATGGCCACCGCAATGACTGCGATGGCCACATTCGCGCGCGTTTTCAAATCAGGACTCCTCGTTGATTCTTGATAAGCGAGAATGATACCGTGCGTGAGCTGCTCATGAGAACTCGAAGAGCTTATCCGCGATACTGTTCCGACCAGTCAAGACGTCGTTCTGCCCACTCGTCTACTTCAGATGCATCTGCATACGAAAGCAATGCGCCCAGCTTGATCGCTCCCTTTGCCAATGCAAGAACACCCAGAATAATTCGTACAAGAGATTCGTCACAGTCCCTTGCCAAGTCAGACGTCGCAATAGGCACAACGCGGCACCAGGCTTCCTGATAACTCTCCATCAGCCAGTCCGGGACAGCAGGATTTCCCCTGCGGTGACGCTCAGTTTCGATGGCGGCAATCAGGGCGTAGAAATTCCAGTCCCGGCTTCCATTTTTCATTGCCATCGCCACCAACTGCGGCACGGCCGCATAGGAAGCAATTCCGACATCACCCTGGTGATACAGCTCACTCCAGAGTTCATCCCACACATCCATGCCATTGCGCAAAGCGCGCAGCGCAATTGAGGCATCGTATGGCAACCGATAGCCTCCTTCAAATTCCTTCCACCTCGGATCATCCAGACTCAGCAATATCACTTCCCCTCCTCAATGACAGCCTTGAGAAATGCAGCAACATCCAAAGGTGCCTGCTCGCGCGCCAGCGTATCACCGCCAAGCATCACGCCATAGCTCAGGCAGCGCCTCGCTTCTGCAGTTGCATCCGCCCCCGACAAGACCTGATCACCTTTGCGCATCACGAACTGGTTCGAATCAAGATCGTAGGTGCCATGACAGTCGCGGGCGCTGGTAGCGGATTTGATCACATGCAGCCGCGTCGGCCTGTCAAATCCGTGATAGGCATCGGGATAGGTTTTCAGCGTGACCTGGGCACCCTGCTTGCGCAATGCATCGGCATACTCCACACACGGTGCGGCCGGCGTGTAATTGTCCTTGCCGCCAAGCAGCATCAGGATGGGCGCACCATCCAGATGGGTCGAGGTGTAGTGAATGCCGCAACTCGGATAGAAGGCGATGTGTGCGGCAAAGCGCAGATCGTCATCCATCACGGCGCGGCGAAAAGGATCGAGGGCCGAATACAATGCCGCGATGCCGCCGCGCGAAAATCCCATCACGCTGATTTTATTCCTGTCGATACGCGGGTCAGCCGCCAGCAGGCGCAGCGCAAAATAGGCATCGGCGATCCCCGCACTCATCGACAGCTGCGTCTGGTCCGCCTCGGTATTGGAAACGCCTCGCCCCGTAAAACTGTCCACCACGAAACTGGCATAACCCATTGCGTTCAGGCGTTGCGCCCAGACTTTCTCGCCTGGATTGACGCCGCTGCTTCCGTGCAGGATGACGACCGCCGGCACGGGCGAAGTAACTGCGTCGGGGAAGGTAAGACGTCCCGTGATCGAGACCTTCTCGTTGGCAGCGCGCTCCACGAAATCCATGATCCTTTTGGGTGTGACTGACTCAAAGGTGAGGGTCGTGCCATGACTTTCTTCAGGAACAAGCGGCGATGGCGAAGCCGCATTCGCACTTCCGATACTGAGGAAGAACGTGACGAAGATGACCGTAAAAGTCTTGAACGAATTCATTCGTTGCGCTCCTCCGTGTCAGTTCAATTCCGGTTCACCGATCCCGCCCTTGAGCAAGCGCGAGCATTTCCGCCAGCATGTTGCGCAATGCCTCGGCCTCCAGCGCAACCATGCCGGAAGCGGTCCGCCTCTCGCCTTGCCTGACATACCTGCCCACCATCTGATAACCCAGCGAATAACCCACCCATCGCGGCAACGTCCCAGTCCCGAAGAACCAGGCCCCGTGATCATGATCGTCGCGACTCCACATCTGCTGCGCCAGCGCGATAGTCTCGCTCATGCTCAGGATATCCAGCGTTTCCCAGGGCTCCGGATCCCCACCCAGGAGCTCTTGCGCGAAGTGTCCCGCCAGCCCCTCCGACACCAGCGCCTCGCCCAGTGTCGCCCCGTACCCGGGACCCTCCCAGCGCGCGGCATGATGCAATTCGTGGGCGAACATGCGTTCCAGCGAAGACTGTGCATTGGCCAGCAGCGCGGGATGACCGGGATCGATGGTGAGGTGGATTAGCCCGGGGCGCGGTGCATATCCCAGCAGCCCCTTCTCCGGCACCACCTGCTGTCCGGCCTGTATGACCACATCCAGCGGCTGCAAGGGCAACAGCTGCGCAGCCTTGGCATGCGTCTGCAGCAGTGCATCGCTTATCCATGCGCGCAAGGGCGTCAGGCGTGCACGCGCATCGAGAAAATGCAGATGAATCGTCATGAACCCCTCATGAAAATCATGGCCGTTCCGAAAGCCTGTGGGACAACGCATTGCGAAGGCGACCTCTCCCCCTGCAGAGGGAGCATTGAACCACGATTACGTATCGATCATCGCCCCAATCCCCAGCGTCCTCTCAAAATGCCCCACCACCGCCCGCACCTTGGCCGAATGCTCACGGCTGCGCTGCCAGACGATATGCAGAGGCAAACCCTGCGTCACATGCGCAGGCAGGATAGCCACCAGACTGCCCTCTCGCAAGGCCTGCTCCACCACCCAGGTTGCCAGCTGCGCAATGCCCAATCCCGCCTGCACCGCCGCCACCTGCGCCTCGGCCTGTCCAAGAATGATGCGCCCTTCCGCATGCTGGCGTACCACCGGCTGATCGCCGTCCTTGATGAGCCACGGACTGCTGCTGCCATCTGCACGCGCATACAGCACCGCATCATGTGCCTGCAATTCCTGCAGGGTGCGCGGCTCGCCACGGCGGGCAAGATAGGACGGCGCAGCGCAGAACACCAGTTCTTCATGTCCGAGGCAGGTATAACCCAGCGTGGCCGGCCAGACGTCGCCGCCCCCGATACGCACCACCACATCGAGCCCCTCTTCCACCAGATCGACGAAACGATCCGTGAAGGACACCTGCGGCGTGACCTGCGGATGTTTCTCCGCAAAGGCCAGCAGCGAAGCCATGCCGCGCAGGCGGCCAAAGGTCGCCGGCATGTCCACGCGCAGGCGTCCCGAAGGCGCCAACTCATCCGAGGCCAGCATGTCCTCGGCGCTCTTCAACTCATCCAGCACGCGCACGCAGACCTGATAAAACGCATCACCCGCATCGGTCAACTCGACGCGCCGCCGGCCCCGCTGCAACAGCGGGCGCTTCAACCGCTCCTCCAGCCGCGCCACGGCCTTGCCCACCGCTGAATTGGTGAGATGCAGACGCTCCGCCGCCGCCGTGAAACTCCCGGCTTCGACGACGGCAACAAAGGTCTCGAGACCTTTCAGCCTTTCCAGTGGCGACATCTTGCACTCCCGCAGATGGAATATTTTTCCAGATAAGTGACGATTTTATATCCAACAGTGGACATTTGTTCTCACCTACGATGGCGGGCCCAAATTCAAAACGGAGTTTTTCCCATGCCAGCTGCCCCCAGCGCCACCGCGCGCACCCGCACTCAGTCAGCGCAAGATACGCAGGGCGGCAGTGCCTCGATCGCCATTCTCGCGGTGGCCGCTTTCGTCATCGTGACCACTGAATTCCTGATCGTTGGCCTGCTGCCCGCACTGGCGCGCGATCTGCGCATCAGCGTGGCCAGTGCCGGCCAGCTGGTCACGCTCTTTGCCGTGGTGGTGATGCTGTGCGGTCCGCTGCTCACGGCCAGCCTGGCGCATCTGGAACGCAAGCGCCTCTTCATCATCATCCTGGTGATCTTCGCGCTTTCGAATGCACTGGCCGCACTGGCCTGGAACATCTGGATACTGGCCGTCGCGCGCCTGGTGCCGGCGCTGGCACTGCCAGTGTTCTGGGGCACGGCCAGCGAGACGGCGGCACAGATCGCCGGACCGCAAAAAAGCGGACGCGCAGTGTCGACGGTCTATCTGGGCATCTCGGCGGCCATGCTGTTCGGCATTCCGTTGGGTACGCTGGTGTCGGAGGCCGTCGGCTGGCGTGCCGCCTTCGGCCTGCTGGCGCTGCTGTCGCTGCTGGTGGCAGTGCTGATCGCCGCTGTCGTGCCGCGCGTGCGTAGCGCCCCCAGCGGTGGCATGGCGGCGCAGGCACGCATCCTGAAGAAGCCCTTCTTCCTGGCCAACGTGGCCCTGTCGGTGCTGGTCTTCACGGCCATGTTCACGGGCTATACCTATCTGGCCGAGATGCTGGAAAAGTCCGCCGGCATCGCCCCCGCGCATGTCGGTTGGTGGTTGATGGGCTTTGGTGCGGTCGGCCTGGCCGGCAACTGGCTGGGCGGGCTGTGGGTAGATCAGAAGCCGCTCGCCACCACCGCCCTCTTCTGCGCCATCCTCGCGCTGGGCATGGCGGGCAGCATGCTGTTGAGCCAGGCGGGCTGGGCCTTTGCGCTGGCACTGGCGGTATGGGGCATCGCCAATACGGCGCTCTATCCGATCTGCCAGATCCGCGTGATGAAGGCCGCCTCCGGCGCACAGGCGCTGGCCGGTACGCTCAATGTATCGGCCGCCAATGGCGGGATCGCGCTCGGTGCCGCCGTGGGTGGCGCGGCGCTGTCGTCGTGGGGCGCCGGTCAGGTGGGCTATCTGGCGGCGGGGATTGCGATGCTGGCGGTGGCGATGGCTACCATCGTGGCGAAACTCTCACCGCGCTGACAGCACGCCGCTGCGCTCAGCGCCTCAACCAAGAAGGCCGGCATCAAGCCGGCCTTCCTCATTCAAGACGCATCACTCAAGCCTCTTGCTGCACCCGCGCCGCCTTGGCAACGAAACTGCAGACCGCCTCGGTCACCTGCACCGTGGTCGCCTTGCCGCCCAGGTCACCGGTATGCAATGCCGGATCGGCCGTGACCGCTTCAATGGCCTGCATCACCTGCGCCGCTGCATCGTGCTCGCCCAGGTGTTCCAGCAGCATCACCACCGACCAGAAGGTACCCACCGGATTGGCCAGGCCTTTGCCCATGATGTCGAAGGCCGACCCGTGGATGGGTTCGAACATGGACGGATAGCGGCGCTCCGGATCGATGTTGCCGGTGGGCGCAATGCCCAGGCTGCCCGCCAGCGCAGCGGCCAGGTCGGAGAGGATGTCGGCATGCAGATTGGTGGCCACGATGGTGTCCAGCGTGGCGGGACGGTTGACCATGCGCGCGGTGGCGGCGTCGACCAGTTCCTTGTCCCACTTCACGTCCGGGAATTCCTTGGCAATCTGCACCGCGATCTCGTCCCACATCACCATCGCATGGCGCTGCGCATTGCTCTTGGTGACGACCGTGAGCAGCTTGCGCGGACGCGACTGCGCCAGCTTGAAAGCGAAACGCATGATGCGCTCGACGCCGGCGCGGGTCATCATCGAGACATCGGTGGCCGCTTCGATGGGATGCCCTTGGTGCACGCGGCCACCGACTCCGGCGTATTCGCCTTCGGAGTTCTCGCGCACGATGACCCAGTTCAGGTCTTCGGCACGACAGCGCTTGAGGGGCGCGTCGATGCCCGGCAGGATGCGCGTGGGGCGCACGTTGGCGTACTGGTCGAAGCCCTGGCAGATCTTCAGGCGCAGGCCCCACAGGGTCACGTGGTCCGGAATGTGCGGATCCCCGGCCGAGCCGAACAGGATGGCGTCCTTGTCGCGCAGGGCATCGAGGCCATCGGCGGGCATCATCACGCCGTGCTGGCGGTAGTAATCGCCACCCCAGCCGAAGTCCTCGAAGTCGAAGGCGAGGTCGGCACGGGCGCCGGCCAGGGCTTGCAGCAACTGGCGGCCCGCAGGAATGACTTCCTTGCCGATGCCGTCGCCGGGGATGGTTGCGATGCGATAGGTTTTCATGTCTCCAGCCTTTCTTGATGAGATGCGGTGTGGGGTCTCGCAAAATGACGGCGTGCGCCGCCTCTTTGCATGCGGGCTACTTTACCCATACTGAAAGGACAGGAACCGGTGCTAGACTTAAAGCATTCTTAACCAGAATTCAACAATCCCATTTTTGTTTTCCTAGCGAGGTTTCATGCAGGACACCGTCCTTCCCGCCGACCTGCGTTTCTTTTCCGTGCTGGCCATGGCCGGCAGTCTCTCTGCGGCCGGGCGCGAGCTGGGACTGACCACGGCGGCGGTCAGCAAGCACCTCACGCTGATGGAAGCGCGGGCCGGCGTGCCGCTGGTCAACCGCACCACGCGCCGCATGATGTTGACGCCCGAAGGCGAGCTCTATCTGGAACATGCGCGCCGCATCCTCGACCAGATCGATGAATTGTCCGAACTGCTGGGCAGCTCCAAGCGCCGCCCGGAAGGCCTGCTGCGGGTCAATGCCACACTGGGATTCGGGCGCAGCCATGTGGCGCCGGTGATTTCCAGATTCGTGACGCGCCATCCGCAGGTGTCGGTGCAGTTGCAGTTGTCGGTGATGCCGCCGCCGCTGACCGAGGACAGCTTCGATGTCTGCATCCGCTTCGGCGAGCCGCCCGATACCCGGGTGGTAGCGCGGCGGCTGGCGTCCAATGCGCGCCTGCTGTGCGCTTCGCCGGACTATCTCAGGCGCAGGGGCATGCCGCAGACGCCGCATGACCTGGCCAAACACAATTGCGTGGGCATCCGCCAGGGTGACGAGGCTTATGGGGTGTGGAAGCTGTCTTCGGGCAGCGGTGCTTCGCGCAAAACGGAGACGGTCAAGATCCGCGGCAACCTCACCACCAATGATGGCGAGATCGCGGTGAAGTGGGCGCTGGACGGGCACGGCATCCTCATGCGCGCCGAGTGGGATATCCGCAGCTATCTGGAACAGGGGCGGCTGGTGCAGGTGCTGCCGGGCTGGCAGACGCCCAATGCGGATATCTTTGCGGTGTATTCGCAGCGCCAGCAGCTGTCGACGCGGGTGCGCAGCTTTGTGGATTTCATTGCGCGTGAGTTGGCTGAAACTTCGCCCAAGCCGCGTATTACCGTGTTGGGCACACGCGGCACGAAGCATTCACAGAAAAAGTAAGGCAGGAACAGAGCGGGCAAGGCCCGCAATGCACTCGCGAAGTTTCGTAAGTCACTTCCGTTGGCGAAGACCGCCAGCCTCAGGCGTCTTGGCTGACGCGGTTTTACTGCTGGCCTTCTTGGACTTGCGCACTCTTGCGCGCCTCGGGCAGCAGCTTCAGCAGCTCCGGCAGAGCCGTCTGCACGGTATCCCATACCACGTCGAGATTGATGTCAAAGTAGCCGTGGGCAATGCGGTTGCGCATGCCGCGCATACTGCGCCACGGTACCTCAGCATGTGCCTGCGCGAACTCGGGATAGCGGTCCATCACCTTCGTGGAGGCCTCACCGATGATGATGAGGCTCATGATGACGGCCTGCTGGGTTCGTTTGTCGTCAACGAATTCCGCTTTGGACGTGCCCTTCACGAAGCTGCAGGCATCGCTGGCAGCCTGCTGCATGTGGTCCAGGTAGTCAGTCAAGCGGTTCACGCTCATACCGGTCTGGCCTCCGCGAGCACCTGCGCCCGGAACTTCGGTGGCAGATCGCCAGGGGTCAACAGATCGACATGCAGGCCCAGCAAGGCTTCCAGCTCATCCTGCAGGCCGCCCAGATCGAACAGCGTGGCGCCCGGCAGCGCATCGACCAGCAGATCGATGTCGCTGCCCTCGCGGTCGGTGCCGTGCAGTACCGAACCGAAGACGCGTGGATTGGCCGTGCGGAAGCGGCTTACCGCTTCGCGCACCGCGCTTCGCTTCATGTCAAGCACAACAGACGGCCGCATGGGGGATCCTTTCTTTTCAGAACTCGTTGAGATGATATGCAAGGAAGAATAGTGCCTCAAGCACTATTTCTGCATGCTTCATGCCCTGCCCCGAAGGCCGCCGCTGTTGCGCGGGCAGGACCGTCCGTCTTCCATCCGCCCCCACCCCCGCGTTAAGATAGCCGCCAACCCCGTCCACCCGCCCAGCCACTTCCTTCATGACGTCCAGCCAAGCGCCCGCCGATCTCGCCACCCGCCGTGCCGGCAAGCTCACCGACACCGTCTATGCCAGCCTGCGCGATGACATCTACGCCTTCCGCCTGCTGCCCGGCGACCGCTTTGCCGAGAACGACGTGGCCGAACGGCTGCAGGTCTCGCGCACGCCCGTGCGTGAAGCGCTCATGCGCCTGCAGAGCGAAGGCCTGGTGCGCGGCCACTTCCGCAATGGCTGGGAAGTGGTGCCGATCGACCTGGCGCGCTTTGCCTCCCTCTACGAATTGCGCGAGATGCTGGAGCTGCACGCCGTGCGCAAGCTGTGCTCCCCGCGCATCGCCCCGGGCGTGCGCCAGCAGCTGGTGGCCGAACAAGGTGCGATCTGGCAGTGCGCCCCCGCCGACCGCCTGCCCGACGGGCTGGCCGTGGCGGCCCTGGACGAAGCCTTCCACTGCGCGCTGGTGCAGGCGGCCGGCAACCCCGAGGCCGATACCGTCTACCGCCAGCTGGCCAACCAGCTGCGCATCATGCGGCGCCTGGACTTCGCCTATGGCGACTGCATCGATGACACCTACGCCGAACACCGCGCCATCCTCGATGCCATCGCCCGCAGCGATGCCGCTCTGGCTGGCGAGCTGATCGCGCGTCACATCGAAGACAGCCACACCGTGGTCGAGCGCCTCACCATCGCCCGCCTTGAACAGGTGCGCGCCGAGTCGGTGCAGGCTGCACCGGTGCCGGGCAACGCACCGGCAACGACACCCACCCGCCGCAAGCGTTTTGGCTGAAAAAGTGAAGCTTTGCGCCTGAACTGCGGGTCGCAGGCGGGTTTTTACGCTCCCGAAGAAGAATTGCACCGATTTTCCTGTGCCGGATTTGCCTGGGAGCAAATGGCACGAAAGCTGCTTTTGTGGCTGGCAGGATTTATGCATACATAAATTCAGTCCAGCGGCATCCTGCCCGATCCGGCAAGGCTGACCGTCCCACTCTGGCTTTCTGTACAGGAGAAACGCATGACCACCCTCACCCAAACCGCCCCGGCGAGCGCGCAGGGCCTGCTGCGCAACCGCTGGTTCCAGCTGTTGATCGGCCTGATCTGCATGATGGCCATCTCCAGTCCGCAATACGTGTGGACCTTGTTCACCAAGCCGCTCACGGCCAAGCTGGGCGTGCCGCTGTCGGAACTGCAGATCACCTTCTCGATGCTGATCGTGCTGCAGACCTTCTTCTCGCCCTTCCAGGGCAGCCTCATCGAGCGCTTCGGCGCGCGCCGCCTGATCGCCATCGGCACCTTCATGTCCGGCCTGTCGTGGATCCTGGCGGCGCAAGCCTCCACCATCGGCATGTTCTATTTGGCCTATGGCCTGGTGGGCGGACTCGGCACCGGCATCGTCTATGTCGGCGTGGTCGGCCAGATGGTGCGCTGGTTCCCGGATCGCCGCGGCTTTGCGGTGGGCATGGTGGCGGCCGGTTACGGCATGGGCGCCATCCTGACCACCTTCCCGATCTCGGCCTCGCTGGCCAGCGCCGGGCTGGAAACCACGCTCTGGCAATTCGGCCTGGTGTTTGCGGTGATCGGCGTGCTGGCCGCACAGGCCCTGCGCTCGCCTGACGCCAGCCATGCAGCCGCCATGCCGGCCCCGGCCATTGCCGCCAGCAAGCTCGACCTGGCGCCGCGCCAGATGCTGCGTACGCCCCTGTTCTGGCTCATGTTCGTGATGATGACCATGATGTCGACCTCGGGCCTGATGGTGACCTCGCAGATGGCCACCTTCGCGCGTGACTTCGGCGTGGCCAACGTGATGGTGTTCGGGCTGGCGGCGCTGCCGCTGGCGCTGACCATCGACCGTCTCACCAATGGCCTGACGCGGCCCTTCTTCGGCTGGGTCTCGGATCGCTACGGCCGCGAGAACACCATGTTCTTCGCCTTCGCCCTGGAAGGCGTGGCCATGGCGCTGTGGCTGGCCACGCGCGAGAATGCGGTGCTGTTCGTGCTGCTGTCGGGCATCGTCTTCTTCGGCTGGGGCGAGATCTTCTCGCTCTTCCCCTCGACCCTGACCGACACCTTCGGCACCCGCAACGCCACCGCCAACTATGGCTGGCTCTACATCTCGCAAGGTATCGGCTCGATCTTCGGCGGCCCGCTGGCGGCCATGATGCATGAGAAGACCGGCAGCTGGCATCCGGTCTTCGGGACCGCCATCACGCTGGACATCCTCACCGCCTGTCTGGCGCTGATGGTCTTGAAACCCTGGCGCGCACGCTATCTGGCCAAGGCCGGCAACTAAGCCCCCTGCTCTCCCCGCGTTCCCCGATGCCGGCCTTGTGCCGGCATCGTCGTTTTTGCCCACGCCTTCTTCTGATGCAGTGGCACATGGCTGCCGAGCTTGTACCGCGCAGGTACCGTATACTTCCAAGCTTGTTGCAAGTCATTGCAACGCGCCTGCAACTCCTTGCAGCCCTGCCGGTCTGACCCACCCGCGCCTCATCACAAGAACATCACCTGCTGCCTCATGGAAATCGTCTTCACCGTCCTGATCCTGCTGCTGGCCGTCGCCGTCTCCGGCGTGGTCGCGCGGCTGGCTCCCTTCAAGCTGCCGCTGCCGCTGTTCCAGATCGCCTTGGGCGCGGTGCTGGCCATGCCCATGTTCGGCCTGCGCATCAGCTTCGATCCGGAGCTGTTCCTGCTGCTGTTCATCCCGCCACTGCTCTTCACCGATGGCTGGCGCATGCCAAAGCGCGAATTCTTCCGCCTGGCGCGCCCCATCCTGGCGCTGGCCCTGGGTCTGGTGATGTTCACGGTGGTGGGCGTGGGTTACTTCATCCACTGGATGATCCCGGTCATCTCGCTGCCCTCGGCCTTCGCGCTGGCGGCCGTGCTCTCGCCCACCGATGCGGTGGCGGTCTCGTCCATCGTCGGCAAGGGCCGCCTGCCGGCCTCGATGCAGCACGTGCTGGAGGGCGAGGCGCTGATGAACGATGCGTCCGGCCTGGTGGCCTTCAAGTTCGCGATTGCCGCCGTCATCACCGGCACCTTCTCGCTGCTGGACGCCAGCATTTCCTTCGTGCTGATCGCCGCCGGCGGCATCGCCGTGGGGCTGATCGTGGCCTGGGGCTTCGGACTGATCCGCCGCAAGATCATCGAATGGGCCGGTGACGAGCCGGGCATCCAGGTGGTGCTGCTGTTGCTGATCCCCTTCACGGCTTATATCTTTGCCGAACACTTTGGTTTGTCCGGCATTCTGGCGGCGGTAGCGGCGGGCATGCTGATGCCCTATCTGGAGACGGCCGGTGGCGAATCGGCGGCCACGCGCTTGCAGGGACGCAGCATCATGACCATGCTGGAATTCGTCTTCAACGGCATGTCCTTCCTGCTGCTGGGCCTGCAATTGCCGGGCATCGTCAGCCTGGCCCACGTGGATGCGCAGATGGCGGGCAATGTGCCGGTGTGGCACCTGTTCGTCTACATCCTGGCGATCACGGTTGCGCTGATCGTGCTGCGCTTCGTGTGGGTCTGGATCAACCTGCGCATGCGCCGCTTCGCCTCCGCCCTGCGTGGCCAGAGCGGGCGCAACCGCAAGTTCGATTTGCGGCTCATCAGCATCACGGCGCTTTCCGGCGTGCGCGGGGCCATTACGCTGGCCGGTGTGATGTCGATCCCGCTGCTGCTGAAGGAACATACGCCCTTCCCGGCGCGTGACCTGCTGATCTTTCTCGCCACCGGCGTGATCCTGTGCTCGCTGCTGTTCGGCAGCTTCCTGCTGCCGTGGATGCTCAAGGATCTGCAGCTCGATGCCGAGGTCAAGCGCCGCCGCGCCGAGGAAATGATGGCGCGCCTGCGCCTGTCGGAGGCGGCCGTGCGCACCATCGAGGAGGCGCAGGAACGCATCGGCGTCAATCTCGATGAGTCGGATCTGGCGTTGTTGATGGAAGTCAGCGGCAGTCTGTTGGCGACCTATCGCATGCGCATGAATGCGGAGAGTGATTCGGAAGAAACCCAGCGCGCGGCCAACCGCTTCAAGCAGTTCGAACGTGAACTGCGGCTGGAGGCAATCCGCGCCGAGCGGCTGGAAGTGCACTACCTGCGCGCTGAACAGCGCATCAATGACGAGACCTTCCTGATGCTCATCAACCAGATCGACATGGCCGAGACCTGGTTGCTGGGATCATTGAACGGGCCGGGGCAGAATCACTGATCCGGGCCGCGCGCCGCACCAACCGCTATGAGGTAGTACCTGCGCGCGCCGAATAGGCGTGGAGCACCTATGATCGTGGCATGGCGATCCGCAAACATTCTTCTTTGCAATGGCTAATCGATAAGCGTGCACAACTGCACGGTGACTTCTTAAACGACGAAAGGATTTTGGCTCGCCACATCAAGAAAGCCGATGCGGAAATCGAGAAAATCAATCTAGCTTTATCGCGTGCATACAAACGTCGCAACCAACAAGTGCCAACTTGTGCGGAACTCATTGAGAAAACGAAGATTGGGTGGAGAATCATTGATTCTGCAATTGAGATGCATGAAGTGAAAATTGATCCATAGATCATTCCACCTATTCGAACTCTAGCGAGCTAGACCGAAACTAATTGTGGGGTACGGTCAGTCAGAAGCGCGGGATAGCGATCGGGAGATCTTTCCAACTAGGAGAGTGGCTTCCTCGTCAGTGAGTTGAAGGGCATTGATGTCCAGTTCATTGTGGACCTGCGAGATAGTTCGATCGACTAACGTACGGAATTCACGGTCCTCGTCGCGGTTCGGCCCAAGTGCGATGTTGTCGTCGAGCACGGTTTTAAAGTTTGCTATATATCGTGGCAAATGTAGCCGAGCCAATCCATAGAGATATTCACGATCGCAGGATGAAAGTTGGCGATCTGTTGAAGAAAGAGCCGCTTCTAGATATCCCAAGGCATCTTGGACTGGTCGATCAACAATCACTAGATCGTGTCGAAGACCAGCCTTGAGTTCCGCATTAATAACGGCCGTCATAATCCAGAGAGTGCTTTCAAACGTATGATTTTTGAGGATGCCGAAGCCCTCTTTTTGGCATTCTGTAGCGATGTCGCCTACACGTGTGACGGTGAGGCCTGCTTCCAAAGCTTTCTCTGTCAGCAGTTGGGTAAAGGTCGTCTTGCCTGTTGAATGCGTCCCCGCAATGCCAATGTAATGGGCCATTAAAACAATCCCCCTTGTGCATCAGAAAAAAAATGATTATTTGAGTTTGCGCCAAGTTCAGCTAGTTTTCCGAGTGTCAGACACCCATCCTGATCTAAGCGTTGAGCTAATACTAAGAACAGCCTACCGGCAGCAATGGCATCAAACATAGCTCGATGTGGCTGGCCAGATGGCAAATTTGTGATACCGAATTCCGTAATTAAGGCTGCAAGTGAATAGCTCTGCAAATTGGGGGCAACAGCTTTGGCCAGCTTGATGGTATCTAGTGAGAGTGCTGGCCGCCACTGTGGAAGCTGTGCCTGAATAAGCTGCTGATCGACTTGAACATAGTGACCAATAAGAATCTCTTGCCCAAGAGCGTCTTTAATTCTGGGTGTCAACTCCGCAAAGGTAGGCTGACCGGCCAGATCCTCATTTGTGATGCCGTGGATAGCCGTTGCTTGTGGAGTCACTGGTTTGGTCGGACATATGAGCCATTGTTTTGCTTCATCTAGATGTATGGAGCTCAAACGAATTGGCACCACGGCGAGCTCGATGATTTCATGTGGGTTGTGCCCACTTCCTTCGACGTCCACAGCGACAAATGCTAGTTGGGACCAATGGGTTTTAACTGATGTTGTCATGACTATCTATTCAGGATTAGTCGTTGCTTTTCCGGAGCATGATTGTGCGCTGTTGCCTATCTTCGTAGCGGCGTTTTTCACCTTCACGAATATCGCTCAGAATCGGCAGGCGTCTGCCATCTTCGACGAAATGCATTTTCATCTCGAATGTCTTAGCCTTCATTTCAGCGATGACGTTCGTAAGAATATCCACCCTAGCATTGATTGTTGCTTCATCCACTTGGAAATCCATGTCTGCAGCTGGCGTGCCCGGTCTAGCGGAGAATGGAATCGCGACGTTGATATGAAGATTAAGGCGCTTGACAAGTGATAGAGTCTGCAAAAAATCTTGTTCGGTCTCTCCAGGGAAACCGACCATCCAATTGCAATAGAAAACGGTATCTGTTTGCTCTATGAACGCCGCGTAAGCGCTTGCGACTTTTTCAATGTTATAACCTCTGTTCATCTCAGTTAAAACACGTTGCGAACCACTTTGAAGAGAAACATACAACAGCTCTAATTTCCCCTGCCGCGACAATTCTTTAAGCAAAGTAGCGTGTTTCAAGAATGGTTTTGGTTCAATATATCTGATTGACAGTCGCAGATCCGGATGTAGAGACGTAAGTGAGAGTAGTAGGTCCGAAAATCTTGGCCCTGATTTGGTGTCTACCCCATAGTTGCCAATCTCGTCTCCAACAAGGATTAAATGCCGTATGCCGCGATCAATCGCTTCTGTAGCTTTTTTCAGAATGGCTTCTAAAGGCACAGATGAAAATTCACCACGCCCTTTGGGGATATTGCAGAAGCTACATTTATATAGGCAGCTTCTAGTGACGGTGATGAGGACTGCTCCGAGCTCTTCGTTATAGAACACAAATCCCTTGGTCGTACGTTTGTACAGGCGCTCCAACTCGGTACCAAATTCTCGATCAATCTCTTGTAAGCGTGCAACTTCCGCAGCCTTCTCCGGCCCCACACGTTGCCGGATTGCTGCCAGACCTATGTCGGCTCCTTCATAGTTGAGACTTGAGTCTTGTTCCGTGGTCAAATCAACCTCATCAAAGTCCAGACCCGTGTTATTGGTTAGGATTTCTCTGTGAGATAGAAATCTTAGATCTTTTGTATTCGTCATACTTCTAACGCTGTCCGCACTGGCGTTAGCTACGCACCCAGTTACTGTAATTTTTGCTGACGGAGCGCGAAGATGCATGGCGTCGATTTGGCTAACAGCATCTTTAACCCACATTTCTCGTACAGAGCAGCCTGAAAAGATAATTTCATCAGCCTCTTCTGGGGTATTAACTATGACGTGGCCAGCCTTCACGAATCCCGCGTTAAGTACATTAAGGTCGTAACTAGCATTGAGACACGCATTGTGAGTTAGGAAAATTTTCTTCTTCATTTGTTGAGGTTCGCGCATGCTGTCGCCTTCACGACAGCTTTCTAACAAGAGCAACGCCCGCAATCGCGGAACTTTTACGTTTATTTAAGATTATTAAGACCGAGGAGCTCGTCGAGGTATAAAACTGCCATCAGCACCGTATTTTCGCCCTACATTCCAATCAGATTTAGCTTCCATCATATCTGTCTCAAGATACAGAAGGACGATGGCTGAACCATTGAAATGTGCAACGCACTCCTCGTGCACTTCATATCTACCAGCATCATCATTTTCAAACCATGCATCGGCGGATTGTTTCCCCCCGCCGGGCTTTTCTTTGCCCCCAAATACCAAATCGTACGCAAAAGTATCCTCGTCCAACATTTGCTTCAGCGTCCATCTACGCGGAACATGTGCCGATGGAATACTCCAGCGTCTTCCATTACGGTCGTACAGCGCAATCATGACCGGAAGGAAGTCCATATTTACTAAGCGAAGCGCTGTCGCCAAATTACTCGTCTCAAACTCACTGGCAGCTTCCCTTATCTGCTTAAAGCCTGGTTGCCTAACGACCGCCATTCTTGGTCTAAAGATAGAACCTGGAAGAAGGAGATGGGAGGCGAAAGTGTCGGCCTCCTTCTCCAGACTCCGCTCAGAAGCCAATGTGACACTTTGTTCGTCCACGCGACACTGAAAAGACCTCCCTCGATGCAGTTGCCAATGGCCTAGCTCATGAGCAATGGAGAATCGCTCGCGACCTCTGATGCCGCATGGGTTAATCGTCGCAATACCGTGGTCTTGAAATCCAACGAGGGTGGCCTCACATCCCTGGAGCTGTTCATACGCAACCTCGAGTCCCGATGCATACGCAAGCGCTTCAACATCAATGTCCTTCGGTTCAGTGATACCGAAGTCTGTGATTAAGGCCTCAGCGCGGGCGCCGACGGTAGTCAATTATGACCCTCCGAATTTTTCCCCTCAAGACTCTTGAGTTTTGCGTAGAGGCTAAGTACTTCATCGTCAGTTAGCTCGCCAAGATTTCGTGCTGCGAACGTATATCGACTATCATTGCGCGCATTGGCAAGGAATTTGCGCGCTTCGGAAACGGAAACGGCAGCATAGACTGACGCTAAAGGCGCCCTAGAAGCTGCAACGCCACTTCTAGCTGCTGCCAACCGAGCCTTTCCTACTTGTATCTTGGCCGCACTAAGCAGTCGGAGCCCTTCGCTCCGGACAGCCTCAGGATTTTCACCGTCCAAGACTTCGTCATCAGACATCGCCATTAATTCATCGACCAAACTATCGATGAAGTTATCAAATTCGTTGAGTTTCTTATTCATTTTGAGGCTCCCCCATCTGGGTTCATTGCCTTTAATCTTCGGACGAGGCGATTGCGGACGGCGTCATGTCTCTTCGCATCCCATCCCAATTCTTGCATTGCCTCAGCGCCTCGGATTCCATCTGCCCACGCCATAACCAGCAACTCCAATTCTTCGTCACAACCTAAAGCAGCGTAAATTGCGACCATTTGTTCCTTAGCCGCCAGAGTCGACTCAGGAGTAGCATCTACTCGCCCATGAATTGGAGAAACTCCAGCATCAGCTGATAACGCTACAGGATCTAAAACAACGTTGCCATCGATTGGACTCGCCTGATTATGCTTTCTAGCGTTACTTGAGATGCTATGCATTGCGGTCTTAAGCACCACGAGAGGCGGCAAATCTGCAGGCCAAACTCGATTTCCCCCCAGGAAACTCTTCAACGCCTCTTGCAGCAAATCACTTGGTTCCCAGCCGGTGACGCCTTCGCAAAAACGTCTGGAAATTAGATTTGCGCGTTGCCATTCGGCAGCGCTGAATGCTACCAACACGGACTCAATTTGGGCTTTTGATAGCCGATTTTCGCTCCCCGGAACCGCAGACATCCGCCTCGCCCTCCAAAGACTCCCCAACGTCGTCTTATGGACGTCGAGAATAAAAGAATATTTTTTTATGGTCGGCGTCCATCCCGCCGTATTTAGTAGTCCTTCTCTTTGAAAGCGAACCCCATTCGCTCAAACAATTGAGAGGAAAGACAATATGCAGATTAACAGAAAAACACGAAATATCACCAAGTACCTTAACCACCTGCAAACAGGGGAGCTCTATGTACTGGGTGCCGAAATCACCTCTGAGAACAAAGCGCGAATTAAAGATTTGGGATTTGGCACGCCTCTCACGCCCGGTAGTCGGCTGCTGCCGATAGGACGTAAAGGCCCAGCATCGCGTCGCAATGCGGAAGGTTTTGACATTGTGCATCGGGATCAGGAGATGGAAACAGCCTATCGCCAGGTGGTATGGCACTGGACGCAGTTTGTTGGGCGCAACAGCACTGAAGAGATCTCGAAAGTAGTCGATGTACCGTACCAGCGTTATCCGCGGACGCACGTAGCGCCATATGCTGTGGAGTTGGAGATTAGGGCTCGTGATGACGGCAAATTTTTTGTTGTGGCGAGCGGGGCATTCGTAAAAGACGATCACACTGTGGCAGTGGCAACCAACACAGCGAACATGCTTCGTGAAACAGTAGGCGGATTTGAGATTTTAGGTAAGGACCTGACTAACTGGGTCTCCGCTCCTGTTCGCCGAATGAACTGGCAATTACTACCACCAGGAAAGAATCCTTGGCAATCTGCGCTCCCTGCCCTTGAAAAGATGGTGGAACGCGCTCCAACAGGCAATCAGAGTGTTTTATTTGCTCGTCTCGCAGCGGTGGGGTCTAAGCAACCAGACTTCGTAGCCATCGGGCTTGGTGGTTTCGATGGCTATACCGTATTTGGCTTTGTTCGGAGGGCAGTTTGCGTTCTTGAAAGTCCGCACGTTAACAACGCCACATACGTCCTCCCCATGGCATCGTGGGAAAGTATTTCGCAGTTGAGTAAAGCAGAAATCCTCGACGCCAAGGCCCATCGTGCTCGAATCGTACATACTCGCTCTTGGTTTGAAGCCTTGGATAGGATTTTGGTAGATCGCAAAAGCGCCTAAATATGACTGCGCAAAATTGTTGTTCCGCCTCGCTCTAGGCATTGGTTTCTGCTGCGTCTAAATATGGAAACCAACTGCAGCTAGAAATTTTAGCGGAAACAATCTAGGAAAAAGTGTGCCCCTTAGAAAGGAGAAGTGGTTGTGAGAGCAATATCAGAATGGGTGGGGCAAATTAGCTAGTTGCCTCCTGGAATCAGCGGCTATTTCGACCGCTGCTTCCTTTTCCAATCTGAGCGATCTCACCAGATCAAAATATCAGATGACTCTTCAGTGGGGAATATTCATCTAGAAAAGAAAACAACAGGGTCTTCTGCTGGCTCCGATCTCCGGAGCAGCACTAAAGAAACGACAGCATCTCGGCATTCTTTAAAAAAAGCTGGGCATGTACTACCTCATAGCGGCACCAACGACAAAGCCCGCAACGCCCTTGTACCGGGCGTTGCGGGCTTTGTTGAATCCAGGTTAAGAATCCGGAATTGGCCGCTCATTGGCCAATGCGCGGCCAATTCACGTCACCGGCAAGGCAGGAATCAGGCTACCGAATTGACGGTCGTGCCGATGATCTCGCCGGTCGCATTGCGCGAGGCTTGCTCGCGGCGATTGCGTTCCTGGCGTGCGTTTTCGGCGCGGGTTTCATCGGCCTGGATTTCTTCGAGGCGACGCTGCTCGGCCTTCAAGGCGGCTGCGGCTTCTTCGGCGCGGCGCACGGCCACCGGATCGTTGGCCTTGCCAGTGGTCGGTGCATTGCCGTTGGGGTCGGAGACGACGCCGTTGACGGCAGAGGAAATGTCCATGGCCATGATGGGCTCCCTTTGAAACGAAGGCTGAGGAATGATGACTGGCGGCGACAGGATGCGCCTTCCAGTGGAACGAATGCCGACTATGTTACGCCCATTGCAGCGCTCTGCCACAGGGAAAATCCTGAAATGGGGTGATTTTTGTGCGGACGGTACGGAGCGGCTTGCGCGGTCGTCAACAAATCCGGCTTTCCCGATATCGGCGTGGCAACTTCCTTGCCACGCCGGCAAGAGGCCTCAGTGGCAATCCGGTACGTTCTGGTCGAGGTAGACCTCGAAGGCCACGTTGTTGACCCACTTCTTGATGGCTTTGTCCCAGAACGCATCGTTCCATCGCGCGGCCAGTTGCCGTGCGGCTGCCAGGTCGGCCGGGTCATTGCCGCGTACCTGCAGCACCAGCGCCTGGCGCGTCACCGGCGGCAGTTGCGCGGAAAACTTTTTCCATTCGGGCAGCTTCAACAGCGCCTTCATGAGCGTGTCGTCATGCACGGCAGCATCGCACTGGCCGATGCGCACGGCCAGCAACGAATCGGCCGGGGCCGGCATCACTTTCTCGATGGCGGCATAGCGTGCGCTGAGGGTGCCGACATAGGGAGATCCGGCGGAGACGCAGACGGTGCGGCCTTTCAGGTCTTCCCATTTGCGGATGGTGGTATCGGTGCGCATGATGGCCATGCCACCGGCGCTGTAGCCGGTCGGAACCATGATGACGTCGGCCGCGCCCGCCTGGGCGACATCGATGCGCGTGAGCACGACATCAGGACGCACGCCCTTCAATGCGGCGCGGTCCTGCGTAGTGGGCTGGAGGTCGGCCTTGAGCTTCCATTGCACGGCGAGATCCTCGGCCGGCACGATGGCGATGTTTTCCGGGGTACGGAATTTCATGCCGCCCTTGTAGACCGGCGGCACGTGGTCCAGCCCGATGCGCACGGTGTCGCTGCGGCGCGCATCATCAAGCACGCCAGCCTGGGCGGCCCCCAAGGACAGGCAGGCCGATGTCAACAAGGCGAGGCGAACGAGGGTATGCATGGCGGGCATAGCTTCAGACGTACTGGTACTTGAGCAGGCGATGCTTGAGGTTCTCCAGGATCACCTGGTCGATCAGCGCGGCCAGGATGGCGATGGTGAGGATGTTGGCCATCACGCCGATCATGTCGGCCGTCTCGCCCGAGTAGGCCAGCGTGCGGCCCAGGCCCTTGCCGAAACCGACCAGCATTTCTGCGGAGATCAACGCGCGCCAGGCATTGCCGAAGGCCAGCTGGGCACCGGTGATGAGTTCGGGCATCACTGCCGGCAGGTACACCCGGCGCAGCATGGACAGGCGCGAGGCCCCCATCACGCGGGCCGCCGAGACATGCACCTGCTGCACGCTCTCGGTGGCATTCATGACCGAGAGTGCGGCCGGGAAGAGCGCGGCGATGGCCACCACCACCACGATGGGCAGGTTGCCGAAGCCCATCAGGATCAGGAACAGCGGGACCCAGGCAATCGAGGGAATCGATTGCAGGATCACGATGGCCGACTTCAGCACTTCACGGAAGAAGAACAGCACCGCCCCGATCAGGCCGAACCCGATGCCCAGCACCAGCGCCGAGCCATAGCCCAGGCCCAGGCGATAGAGACTGCCGAAGAGGGCCGTGCGGAAACTGCCGGACTGCACTTCCTCCACCAGCCGCGCGGCCACCTCGGGCACGCCCGGCATCAGGAAGGACGGCAGCGACCAGGCCGCGATCTGCCACATCAAAAGGATGAAGACGATGGCCAGCAGCATGGCCAGTTTCTTGCGGAGTCCGGTAACGCGACGCTGTGAGCTCATAAGGACAGGAAAGACAATGGCCGGACAGGGTCCGGCCAGGGTGAAGACAAAAGGAAATCGATCAGGCGCAGTGCCGCATCACAGCTTGCGCGCGTTCTGCCACGACAGGTCGGTGATGGAATTCACATCGAAGGGCTTGCCGTCGCGGGTCTTGAGCGAACCTTGCGATTGCAGGATATCGGCGATTTCCTGCATGCGGTCCTGATCCTTCTTGCTGATCTTGGGGGTGAAGGTCTGGCTCTTGATGGCGTCGCGGATCACGTCCTCGCGCAATACTTCGCCGTGCTTCAGGGTCTTCAACACCGGTTCTGCGATGAAGTAGCCGGCGATCAGCTTGGAGGCTTCGGCAGGCTTCTTCTGCAGCAGGGTGATGGCGTCGCGTTGCGCATCCAGCGACTTCCAGACGGCATCGCGTTTCTTCTTCAGGGTCTCGCCGGA
The DNA here is from genome assembly GCF_031455335.1 of Herbaspirillum sp. 1173. Classification (NCBI taxonomy): domain Bacteria; kingdom Pseudomonadati; phylum Pseudomonadota; class Betaproteobacteria; order Burkholderiales; family Oxalobacteraceae; genus Herbaspirillum; species Herbaspirillum sp. 1173. The sequence continues at coordinate 221,411 of NZ_JAVDSP010000002.1, forward strand.
AGTGATGACGACCATGCAGGGGAAGGGCCAGACTTCGCCGATTTCATAGACCTGCTTGACCGGCGCGATCAGTTGCGCAATGCGCGCCTGCGGCTCGAACAGGAAGGCCGCATCGACGCGCTTGCCCACCAGCGACTGCACGGCCACCTGGGGCGAGACGCCCATCACGTTGACGTCATCGGGTTTTATTCCCGCATCGCGCAGCACCACACCCTTGAGCACGGTGTCAGCGGTACTGCCTTCGGCTTGGGAAGCGAGTGTCTTGCCCTTGAGGTCCGCCACCTTGTTGATGCCGGAATCCTCGCGCGCCACCAGGGCGTGATAGCCCAGCTGCGCACCGCCGACCACCTTCAGGTCCGCGCCCTTGGAGGCCCAGGCCACGGCATTGGAGAAGCCGAACACGCCGCTGTCGAGCTGGCCGCCGACGATGGCCTTGACCAGGTCGGTGCCGGACTTGAATTCGATCAGTTCCACATCCAGGCCGTACTTCTTGTAGAGGCCGGCTTCATAGGCGGCCATGGCCTGGGCATCGTCCATGACGCGCAGGTAGCCGATCTTGAATTTTTCCAGGGCCAGGGCGTTGCCGGAGAAAACCAGGGCAGCGGCGGTGATGGCCGGTGCCAGAATGCGTGCGAGTGTCATACTCCTACCCCTTCTAAGTTTTTGGAAAATTCGTCCTGCTCGGCGTGGATGCCCAGCAGGCAAAGGATTTCGCGGCGGGTGGCCGCAAATTCGGACAGGTCGTGCGTCTTTTCGTGATGCACGAGATTGAATTCCTTCAAGACCTTGGCCGGACGCGGGCTGAATACGAAGATGCGGTCGGCCAGGAACAGCGCCTCGTCCACATCGTGCGTCACCAGCACCACGGTCGGGCCCTGCTGGCGGATCAGGTCGCGCAGGGCATCCTGCAGGGTCATGCGGGTGAGCGCATCGAGCGCCCCGAAAGGCTCGTCCAGCAGCAGCGCCTTGGGTTGCGAGATGAAGGCGCGCGCCAGGGCCGCGCGCTGGCGCATGCCGCCCGAGACCTGGTGCGGATAATAATTTTCGAAACCCTTGAGCTTGACGTTCTCCAGCCAGACGCGGGCCTGGTCGGCGGATTTCTTCTTGTCGACATTCTGGAATTCCAGTGCCAGCGCCACGTTCTGCTGCAGCGTCAGCCAGGGATAGAGCGCGTTTTCCTGGAACATCAGGGTGCGCTCGGGATGCGGTCCGCGAATGGCCTGGCCGTCGGCGGACACGGTGCCGCTGCTGGCTTTTTCCAGACCGGCGGCCATGTGCAGCAGGGTCGACTTGCCGCAGCCGGAGGGGCCGACCAGCGCGACCAGCTCACCCGAGGCGATCTCGCGGGTGAATTCCTCGATCACGTGCAGGTCGCCGAAACGCTTGGCGACGTTGTTGAAAGATAGCTTCATGTGGTCCGCGGACGGGCCGCGCGTGGAATGGATGGAACGGAAGAGGCGCGCCGGTGCTGGCGCACGCGCCGGTCAGAAACTTCACAGGCTGCTCCAGCCTCCCCCATTGAGTCAGGCATGCACTGTACTGAGGCCGGCTATGCAAAACAACTACTTAAAAATCGTATGCTTATTCGTATTTCGAATAAGAAAGGTGGGCAAAACGCATAAAGGCGTCAGCCCTTCGTCAGCCTTTGCGCCTGCCATTGGGCCAACAGGCTCTGCACATCGGGATAGCGCAGCCGCACGCCCAGCTCATTCTTGATGCGCGCATTGTGGAGGCGGCGTGATTCCGACATGAAGGACAGCATCATCGGCGAGACGCTGCGTTCCAGCTCGCTGCGCGGCAGGCGCGGCGGACGGGAAAGACCGGCGGCATCGGCCACGGCGTCGAAGTAGTCGCCCATCTTGAGGTCGGTATCGTCGACAGCGTGATAGACGCGATTGGGCGCGCCCAGGCGCATCGCCGCCAGGCAGATGCGGGCCAGGTCATCAGCGTGGATGTGGTTGGTATGCACGTCCTCCTGCGCCACCAGCGCCGGCAGGCCCTTGTGCAGGCGCTCCAGCGGCAGCCGGTCGGCGGCGTAGATGCCCGGCACGCGCAGGATGGAGAGCTTGCCATGGCGACGCCGGGCCCAGGCGCGCAGTACGGTTTCGGCGTCCACCCGGCGCACGGCGCGGGCGTTCTGCGGACGCACGCTGCGGGTCTCGTCGAAACTTGCGCCAGCGCAATCTCCGTAGACACCGGTGGTACTGACGTAAACCAGGCGCGCGCCCTCGGGTAAAATGGCGGCCAAATTGCGGGTACGGCGGTCGATGCGGCCCTCGGACTGCGGCGGCGCCAGATGCACGATGGTCGGTGCCAGGCGCGCCAGGCGGCCCAGCGTCAAGGGGGCGTCCAGGTTGGCCACGATGGGAATGGCCCCGGCCGCGCGCAGTTCGGCGCGGCGGCCGGGGTTGCTGGTCACGGCCAGTACGCGGTAGCGCGGCAGCAGCAGCGGCACCAGCCGCAAGCCGACATCGCCGCAGCCCAGGATCAGTACGCGGGGCAGGCCCAGTTTTTTCACGGTGTTCAATCCAAATTTATCCAGAAGCAGAATTGTATGAGTTTCCAAGTCACAGTCCAGCCCAGCGGTCGCCAATTCTCCTGCGACGCCAGCGAATCCATCCTCACCGCCGCCATCCGCGCCGGTGTCGGCCTGCCCTACGGCTGCAAGAACGGCGCCTGCGGCTCCTGCAAGGGCAAGCTGGTCTCGGGTGAGGTCGAGCACGGTCCGCACCAGGTGCGCGCCCTCTCGGAGCACGAGCAGCAACTGGGCCATGCCCTGTTCTGCGTGGCCAAGCCGCACAGCGACGTCACCATCGAGGCACGCGAAGTGGCCGGCGTGGGCGAGATCCCGGTGCGCAAGCTGCCGGTGCGCGTGGCCAAGCTGGACAAGGTGGCCGACGACGTCATCATCCTCTCGCTGCAGCTGCCGGCCAACGACCGCCTGCAGTACAAGGCCGGCCAGTACGTGGAATTCCTGCTGCGTGACGGCAAGCGCCGCAGCTACAGCATGGCCACCGCCCCGCACAAGGATGAGCACATGAGCCTGCACATCCGCCACCTGCCGGGCGGCCTGTTCACCGACCAGGTCTTCACCACCCTGAAGGAGCGCGACATCCTGCGCATCGAGGGCCCGCTGGGTACCTTCTTCCTGCGCGAGGATTCCGACAAGCCCATCATCCTCTTGGCCTCCGGCACCGGCTTTGCGCCCATCAAGGCCATCGTCGAGCAACTGGAACATGCCGGCTCGAAGCGCCCGGTGACCCTGTACTGGGGCGGCCGCCGCCCGCAGGACCTGTACATGAACGCCCTGTGCCAGCAGTGGGAACAGGACCTGCCCAACTTCAAGTACGTGCCGGTGGTCTCGAATGCCCAGGCCGAGGACAACTGGAGCGGCCGTACCGGCTTCGTCCACCGCGCCGTGATGGAAGACTTCCCCGACCTGTCGGGCCATCAGGTCTACGCCTGTGGCGCGCCGGTCGTGGTGGAATCGGCACAGCGCGATTTCAGCGCCGAATGCGGCCTGCCGGAAGACGAGTTCTATGCCGATTCCTTCACTTCCGAAGCCGACCTGGCCAAGGCCGTGTCGGACACGCCGGCCGCCTGACGGGCCGGGTGCGGGCGTCGGTGCTGTCATGCCGGCGTCACGCACATTTGCGAAGATGCCGCGCAAGCCTGATGCCGCGCGGCCCGGCGAGATGCGATGAAATTGCAACGGTGGCCCGCCCGATGCGCCTGCAAGCGGCTCCGGCGGGAAATTTCTTTTTGACGCTCTGCGCAAAACGTCCTAAACTTCACCGCATGATCGCCAACGCCACATTCTTACGACGCCGCAGCCAACCTGAGAAAGGTTTGCTGCTGCGCGCGTGAAGTGAAACGAATCGCGAAGCCACAGGCAAACCCTGTGGCTTTTTTTTATTCGCCATTTTGGGTCTGTCGTGCGCCTGCCGCCTAGCGCTTAGTGCTCATGTGTCAGCAACGGTCTGCACAACCCTCCCAACCACCCTATTCTTGCAGGAGCCTCTCGATGCAATTGAACCAGTCCGACACCAACAAGCTGATGTATGTCACCAACCGCCCCGAGCTGGTCTTCACCGAAGGCCATGGCATGTGGCTGACCGACCACAACGGCAAGCGCTATCTCGACTACCTGCAAGGCTGGGCGGTCAACACCCTGGGCCACTCGCCGCAATGTATCGCCGATGCCCTCAACGCGCAGAGCAAGAAGCTGATCAACCCGTCGCCGGCCTTCTACAACGCGCCCTCCATGGAACTGGCCGAGCTGCTGACGGCCAACTCGGTGTTCGACCGCGTGTTCTTCGCCAACAGCGGTGCCGAAGCCAACGAAGGCGCCATCAAGCTGGCCCGCAAGTGGGGCAAGAAGAATCCGGCCGCCGATGGCTCCTCGCGCTTCGAGATCATCACCTTCAAGCACAGCTTCCACGGCCGTACTCTGGCGACCATGTCGGCCAGCGGCAAGGATGGCTGGGACACCATGTTCGCACCGCAGGTGCCGGGCTTCCCCAAGGCCATCCTGAATGACCTGGCCAGCGTCGAAGCGCTGATCGGCAGCCACACCGTGGCCGTGATGCTGGAGCCGGTGCAGGGCGAAGGCGGCGTCATCCCGGCGACCAAGGAATTCATGCAAGGCCTGCGCCGCCTGACCAAGGAAAAGAACCTGCTGCTGATCGTCGACGAAGTGCAGGCCGGCATGGGCCGTACCGGCCAGCTGTTCGCCTACCAGCACTCCGGCATCGAACCGGACATCATGACCCTGGCCAAGGGCATTGGCGGCGGCGTGCCGCTGGCGGCCCTGCTGGCACGTGAAGAAATCGCCTGCTTCGAAGCCGGCGAACAAGGCGGCACCTACAACGGCAACCCGCTGATGACCGCCGTGGGCGTGGCCGTGATCAAGGAACTGCTCAAGCCCGGCTTCATGGAATCGGTGCGTGAGCGCGGCCAGTACCTGCGTCAGCGTTCGCTGGAAATCTCCGAGAAGTATGGTTTCGAAGGCGAGCGTGGCGAAGGCCTGCTGCGTGCCCTGCAACTGGGCCGCGACATCGGTCCGCAGATCGTCGAAGCCGCACGCAACCTGGAACCGGTGGGCCTGCTGCTGAACTCGCCGCGCCCGAACCTGCTGCGCTTCATGCCGGCCCTGAACGTGACCAAGGAAGAGATCGACCAGATGTTCTCCATGCTGGAAGACGTCCTGGCCAAGATCGGGAAGTAAGCGATGGCGGGGCGCGCAAGGATGGCATGGACGCACAGGGCCGCTGCGCCCTCTTCCCGGTCGGCACTGGCTGCAGTATGTGCGGCACTGGTGCTGGCCGCCTGCGGCACGGCACCGACCGCGCCCCCCATCGCCCGGCTGCCCGGTGCCCCGCAATCGCAGGTACCGGCGCTGCCGGCCACCGACAATGGCAATGAAGTGGCGCTCTATGCGCTCTCGCTGATCGATACCGGCTACCGCTTCGGTGGCAAGAATCCGTCGGCGGGTCTCGATTGCAGCGGCATGGTCAGCTACATCTTCGGCCAGGCCGCCAATTACCGCATCAGCGGCAGTGCCGCCGACATCGCCCGCAAGGGCCGCCAGATCGATCCTTCGCAATTGCGCGCGGGCGACCTGGTGTTCTTCAACACCCAGAACCGTCCCTTCTCGCACGTGGGCATCTATCTCGGCGATGGCCGCTTCGTGCATGCACCTTCCACCAATGGCAAGGTGCACATCACGCGCATGGACAATCCCTATTTCTCGCGCCGCTTCGAAATGGCGCGCACCTACTTCAACTGAAGCGAAGTCTTGCGGGCGGGCCGTTTGCGCGGCGCGCTCTCCTGCTGCTGGCGGTTGCCGTATTCCCGGATCAGATTGGCGCTGTAGCGCGTGAAGGCGATGTCCATGTGCCGCCGCATGGCCGCGCGCGCCTGCTCGGGATTGCGCTCGCGCAGGGCCTGCATGATGAGGCCGTGCTCCTCGATGGCTTCCTGCCAGACGCGGGTGCCGTCGAAGTGGCTGTGCAGGCGCTCGAACAGCGGACCCAGACGGGCATCGAAGAGCTGCGTCACCAGCCCGACCAGCACGCTGTTGCCGGTGGCCTCGGCCAGGCGGATGTGAAAGAGGCGATCGGCTTCCAGCGGATCGATGCCCGCTTCGGCATGCGCGATCATGAGCGAGTAGGCTTCCTCGACGGCAGCGATCTGCTGCTTGCTGCCATGCTGGGCGGCGGCATAGGCCACTTCGCCTTCGATCATCTCGCGCGCACGGATCAGTTCCAGCGGTCCTTCCTCGCCGGACAGGTCGTGCCGCAGTTCACGCTGCATGGGCGGCGCGCAGACATAGATGCCCGAGCCCATGCGCACTTCGATGTAGCCCTCCACCTCCAGCGCAATGAGCGCTTCGCGCAACGATGGACGGCTCACGCCCAGCTGTACCGACAGTTCACGCTCGGACGGCAGGCGTGAACCGACGGCAAATTCTCCGTCCACGATCAGCTTGCGCAGCTGGTCGCTGATCTGCCGATACAAGCGCTGCGGTTCGATCGCTTCGATGGGCATGATGGTCCTCAGGCGAGGGTCGCGGGAAACTCCAGATCGTAGGCGGCACCGGCTTCACGCAGCATGGGCGCAATGGTCGGATGCAGGGTCACGCCTTGCGCCAGCTGCTCGGCGCGGCGCTGCATGCCACGGTCGCCGGGCATGCGCACCTGGCCCACGCCGGGGCGCGGCGGATTGCTGCGGCAGGCCTGCGCGATGTGATCCATCTGGCGCTTGAAGTCCTGCTCGCCGCCGAAGGCCGACGGATCATAGAGCGACATGAACACCGTCGCCCCCCAGCCCGCTGCCGGATCGGCACGCCCGAAACCGGACAGGCCGCCCGTCAACGCCTCGATCAGCACGGCCAGCCCGAAGCCCTTGTGCCCTGCCGAGAGCCCGCCCAATGGCAGGATGGTGCCCGGTGGCGTGGCCGAGAGCACGGCCGGATCGCGGCTGGGATGACCGGCGCCATCGATGAGCCATTCTTCCTCGAACTGCTTGCCGGCCTTGTGCAGGCGATTGCTCATGCCGTTGGTGGTGATGGAGGCCGAGATGTCGACCAGGAAGGGCGTGCAGGAAGTGGGAATACCCGCTGCAATCGGATTGGGCGTGAATACCGCCTGCGTACCGCCGAAGGGGGCCACGCTCTGCACCGCAGGGTCCGAGCTGGCCAGGATCATCATGAAGCCCTCTTGCGTGGCACGCAGCAGATAGGCGGCCAGGCAGGCGATGTGATGGCTGTGGTGAATGGTCAGCGAAGCGGTGCCATAGTCGCGCGCCTTGGGGATCAAGGCATCGATGCCCTGGTGCACCAGCCACGGGCCCGGCAGGCGGCGGCCATCCCAGGCCAGCGCGGCGGCACGCTCCGAGAGCACCTCGGGTTGGCCGGTTTTGGCCATGCTGCCCTTTTCCAGTTCCTTGACGTAGGGGGCCAGCAGCGCCAGCCCGTGCGTGTCGTGGCCCAGCAGGTCGCCATCGACCAACGTGGCGGCGACGCTGTCAGCCTTGTCGGCCTCCAGGCCTGCACGCTGCAACAGAGTGGATGCGAACTGACGCAGGGCGTCAGCGGAGAAACGTTCGGGCATTGCCATGGAACCACCTTTCCTTGCTTGAATCATCGATTGAAATCTTTTCACCTCAGGCCAAGGCCAGCGGCTTCCTGCGCACCAGCTTGAGCACCAGCGGCAACAACCACAGCAGCAGCGTGATCACGCCCAGCGTGCCGGCAATGGGGCGATCGAAGAAGGCCAGGAACTGGCCGTCGGACTTGATCATCGAGGTCACGAAGTGTTCTTCCAGCATCCCGCCCAGCACCACGCCCAGCACCGCCGGCGCCACCGGGAAACCGTTCTCTTCCATCACGTAGGCCAGCAGACCGAACACCAGCATGATGCCCACGTCGGTGACACTGTTGTTGGTCGCATAGGAGCCAACGATACAGAACAGCAGGATCAGCGGCATCAGGATGCCGCGCGGGATGGAGAGGATGCGCTTGACCATCTTGATGCACCAGAAGCCCAGCGGCAGCATCAGCAGGTTGGCCAGGATGAAGACCAGGAAGATCGCGTACATCGACACCGGGTTGTCGACGAAGATCATCGGTCCCGGATTGAGGTTTTTCATGTAGAGCACGCCGATGACGATGGCGGTGATCGAATCCCCCGGGATACCGAACACCAGCGCCGGAATCCAGGCCCCGGCCAGTGCCGAGTTATTGGCCGCGCCCGATTCGACGATGCCCTCCGGATGGCCGGTGCCGAATTTCTCCGGCTCCTTCGACATCTTCTTGCTCATCGCATACGACATCCAGGCCGCGATGTCAGCGCCCGCGCCGGGCAGTGCACCGACCAGGGTACCGAGGACGCTGCCGCGCAAGACCGACTTCGGATACTTGAGCATCAGCCCCCACATGCCTTTGAAGACGTTGCCCACGCGGCTTTCCGCAACCTTCATGGTGAAGTCGCGCGAGACCGCGAAGCGCAGCACCTCGGACATGGCGAACATCCCGACCATCAGCGGCACCAGCGATACCCCGCCCAGCAGGTCGGGCTGATCGAAGGTGAAGCGCGGTGCACCGGCCGGATTGCCCATGCCGACGGAGGCGATGAACATGCCCAGGAACAGCGAGACGAAGCCCTTCAAGGGATTGTCGGAGGCGATGAAGATGGCGCAGGTCAGGCCCAGCAGCACCAGCCAGAAATATTCGAAGGAGGAGAATTTCAGCGCCAGCTCGGCCAGTGCCGGTGCCGAGAAAATCAGTACGAAGGTACCGAACAATCCGCCGATGACCGAGAACACCAGGCTGGCGCCCAGCGCAATCTCGCCCTGCCCTTTCATGGTCATGGCATAGGCTTCATCGGTATAGGCGGCCGACGAAGGCGTGCCGGGAATGCGCAGCAGGCAGCCGGGAATGTCGCCCGAGAAGATCGCCATGGCCGTGGCCGAGACCATGGCTGCGATGGCAGGCACCGGCGGCATGAAGAAGGTCACCGGTACCAGCAACGCTACCGCCATGGTAGCGGACAGGCCGGGCACCGCTCCCATGAAGAGGCCGAAGATGGAAGACCCGAGGATCACCGCCAGCACGTAGGGATCAAACACCATCGCCAGTGCGGCGTAGAGGTTGGCAAGCATGTCGTCTCCTTACCAGGCCAGGGGCGTGAGGATGCCCCAGGGCAAAGGCACCTTGAGCAGTTTGTAAAAGATGGTGTGGATCAGCAGCGCACTGGCCATCGCCACCGGCAGGGCCACCATCACGCGGGTGCGGAATGTCAGGAACAGCGCCAGCAGCAGCACGAAGGCCGTCGGCAGGAATCCCAAGGGTTCCGAGACCCCGATGTAGAACACCAGCGACAGCGGAATCAGCAGGAAGGAAAACACCGCATGGCCGCTGCGGAACCAGTCAGGCAGCGTGACCCAGCGCAAGTCCTGCTCATCAGCCCCCACCGTGGCAATGCGCGAAGCAGGTCCACCGCGCACAGTGCGCGCCTGCCGCAAACCGCGCAGGCCACGCAGCACCAGCAGCACGGCGCAGATCATCAGCCCGCCGGCCAGCGCCTGCGGAAATACGTTGGGCCCGATATCCTGCCCCATCGCGGGCAGGCGGGAAGAAGCGATCCAGAGCACGACCGCAAGGACAGCGATCAGCAGCCCGGACAAGGCATCATTGATTTTCATGGGACAGTCCCGAAGCGATGAGCACGATGAGAAGAGCGAGGCAGGCGCATCGATTGCGGTCAATGCGCCTGCTCCATGCCTGTTACCTGGCCATACCCAGGGTCTTGAGGATGGCGCCCATGTCCTCGTCGCTCTTGTCCATGAACTTGCCGAACTCGGCGGCATCGGCATATTGCGTACCGAAGCCGCGTCCGCTCATGAAGTCCTTGTATTCCTTGCTGTCATAGATCTTCTTGAGGCTGGCCGAGAGCTTGCCCTGCACATCGGCCGGCAGGCCCTTGGGCCCGACGATGCCGCGCCAGGCACCGTTGGTCCAGGTGCTGCCGGTGAGGCTCTTGAGCGTGGGCACCTTGGGATAGAGCGCCGCCGGCTCATTGGCCATGATCACCAGTGGAATGGCCTTGCCTGCGTCGATCAACGAACGGGCTTCCGGCAGCGAGGCTGCGACGATGTCCACCCCGCCCGCGGCCAGGTCCACCATGGCCGGCGCAGCGCCGTTGGAGGGCACGAAGCGCACCGCATTGGGCGCGACCTTGAGGTCATTCAACATGCCGGCCAGGCCCAGGTGCCAGATGCCGCCCTGCCCGGTGCCGGACGCCTTGAGCTTGCCCGGATTGGCCTTGATGGCCTTCAACAGGTCGTCGAAGTTCTTGTAGGGCGAATCGTTGCTCACGGTCAGCGCGGCCGGGTCGAAGTTCATCAGCGCCAGCGGCGTGAGGTCGCGCGGGGTCAGCTTGGTCAGGCCCTGGTGATGCATCATCGAAATCTCCACCGTGGCGATGCCGATGGTGTAGCCATCCGGCGTGGCACTGGCGATGGCCTGGTGGCCCACCGCACCATTGCCGCCGGTGCGATTGACCACGTTGACCGGCTGGCCCAGGTCCTTCTCCAGCAAGGCGCCGATGATGCGGGCCGTGGCATCGGTACCGCCGCCGGCGCCCCAGGGCACGATCAGCGTGACCGGACGTTCGGGCCAGGCGGCAAAGGCCGCGGGGGCGGCCAGGACAGTGCAGGCCGCGCCTGCGGCCAGGATGGTCTTGAACAAGGTTCTGCGGGTCAACTGCATGGTCTCCTCCGTTGTCATCTGCGCTCATTGCGCGCAATGGGGTGCGGCTAACGCTTTGGCAAAGGACTTTCGTTACCGCTTCTCTGACCTGCGGGGAGCGCCGGAGTGATTGGCCATGCGGAAGAGATTTTCCCCCGCTGGTCTCCTGTGTTGTCTCTGTTGCGCAGGTCTCATGCCTTGCTGCTTGTTCTTGTAATCCGGACCGGGCCGGTGAGGCTGCATCATGCTGCTGGCCGCGCCCCCGCATTGGGATGAGTCGCGCAGAGGTCATGTGGTCTGACCAGCGGAGGCTAGAATTTCACATCACCCAGGCAGTGTCAAGGATGAATCGAATGGAACAAAAAAATTCATCCTTGGTGCCATGCAGCATTAATACCCCGTCGCAAAGCCTTGCCAGCTCTGGCTTTCAGGCGGGCTGTGTGTTTTACTGCATGTTGCAGCGGCGACGCAAAAAGCCAGCCTCACAATGCTGACAAAAAGCTTTCTCGCGATCTGGTATTACCACTTGACCAAACAAATCCGGCTGCAATAGACTCGCAGCCAATTACACAAGTCACGTCGCTTCAGCGTGCTTCGCCACCGTCGGGGACGGGGCAGGCCGCAGGGCAGAACGGACGGCACAGACCCAGCCGCCACGGCGGCTCCAGGCAACGGAGACATCCCATTGGCTTATCCAGGCACAGCATCGCATGTGAACCGCAGGACGCCGGTTGGCCGGGCGCAAACGCGCTGCGCCGCTACCGCTGCCAGCGTGCGTGCGCGCCGCGCCTTGCATCGCTGCTCCGCTTTCGGGTCCCTGCTGGCCTTCCTGCTGATTGATTTTTCCCGCTATTTCTTTGACCAGGGCGACAGTCATCCTGTCGCCGCGCGCGCTCTCGCCTGAGTTTGACAAAGACCAGGTTCGCGCAGGCAGCAAGCATTGAACGGCACTGCCGGCCTCATCCGGCTGGCAGCACATGGATCGCATGAAGCAGGGCAAGGGACGCAGTGCGCGCTTGCGCACGCACCTTGCCAGGGAAACGACAATGACTGACGACACCAAGAAAAAATCCACCCGCCGCAGCCAGGCCTGGTTTGGCCGCCAGGACCGCGATGGTTTCATCTACCGCTCCTGGGTGAAGAACCGCGGCATCCCGCACGACCAGTTCGATGGCCGTCCGGTGATCGGCATCTGCAATACCTATTCCGAACTGACCCCCTGCAATTCGCACTTCCGCGCCCTGGCCGAACAGGTCAAGATCGGCATCTGGGAAGCCGGCGGTTTCCCGCTGGAGTTCCCCGTGATGTCGCTGGGCGAGACGCTGCTGCGCCCCACCGCCATGCTCTACCGCAACCTGGCCAGCATGGATGTGGAAGAGTCGATCCGCGCCAATCCGCTCGATGGCGTAGTGCTGCTCATGGGCTGCGACAAGACCACGCCGGCGCTGCTGATGGGCGCGGCTTCAGTGGATGTGCCGACCATCGGCGTCTCCGGCGGCCCGATGCTCTCGGGCAAATACCGTGGCCGTGAACTGGGTTCCGGTACGGGCGTATGGCAGATGTCGGAAGACGTGCGCGCCGGCAAGATGACGCAGGAAGAATTCTTTGAAGCCGAGAGCTGCATGCATCGCTCGCACGGACATTGCATGACCATGGGCACGGCTTCCACCATGGCCAGCATGGTCGAGGCATTGGGCGTGGGCCTGCCGCACAATGCCGCCATTCCGGCCGTCGATGCGCGCCGCAACGTGCTGGCCCGCAACGCCGGCCGGCGCATCGTGCAGATGGTGGACGAAGACCTGGTGCTCTCCAAGATCCTCACCCGCCAGGCTTTTGAAAATGCCATTCGCGTCAACGCCGCCATCGGCGGTTCCACCAATGCGGTGATCCACCTGCTGGCCATTGCCGGCCGCATCGGCATCCAGCTCGACCTGAAGGATTGGGACGACATCGGCCAGCAACTGCCCTGCCTGCTGGACCTGCAGCCCTCGGGCAAATTCCTGATGGAAGATTTTTACTATGCGGGCGGCCTGCCGGCGGTGATCCGCCAACTGGAAAGCGTGATCGACAAGACCGCCCTGACCGCCAACGGCAAGACCCTGTGGGAGAACTGCCAGGATGCGCCGAACTGGAATCCGGAAGTCATCCGCAGCTTCGACCAGCCCTTCAAGGAAGCGGCCGGCATCGCCATCCTCAAGGGCAACCTGGCCCCGGACGGCGCCGTCATCAAGCCATCGGCCGCCACCCCTGCCCTGCTCAAGCATCGCGGCCGTGCCGTGGTCTTCGAGAACAGCGACGACCTGCACAAGCGCATCGATGACGAGAACCTGGATGTCGATGAAACCTGCGTGCTGGTGCTCAAGAATTGCGGTCCCAAGGGGTACCCCGGCATGGCCGAAGCGGGCAACATGCCGCTGCCGCCGAAGGTGCTGCGCAAAGGCATCACGGATATGGTGCGCGTCTCGGATGCGCGCATGAGCGGGACCGCCTACGGCACCGTGGTGCTGCACGTCTCGCCGGAAGCGGCCGCCGGTGGGCCGCTGGCGCTGGTGCAGAACGGCGACTTCATCGAACTCGATGTGGAGGCACGCAAGCTGCACCTGGATGTGTCAGATGAAGAACTGGCGCGCCGCCGTGCGCAATGGCAAAAGCCTGAGCTGCCGCCGCAGATGCAGCGCGGCTGGGTCAAGCTCTATGTGGACCACGTGCAGCAGGCCAACCAGGGCGCGGACCTTGATTTCCTGGTCGGCAAGAGCGGACCTTACGTGCCCAAGGACAATCACTGAACTGGCCTGCCCTTGCCCCCAGCAACGGCGGCAAGGGCAGGAGAAATTTTCAAAGCCAACTGGCTTGACCGAATTCCACCTGCAGCAACGCATCAGGCATCACAAGCTTCACAGGCTTCAACAAGCAGCATTAAGCAAAAGTTAAGGGTCATTCAAACAGCATTAAATTCAGCTTAATACCAGCATCCGTCGTCCCCCGGGAGCACGGTACAGCCACACAAACGGCGGCCGTGTTCCAGGAAGTAGTTGCATCAGGTGGACCAAGACAACCATCACGGAGACGAGCAATGAAAGTACTGATTACGGACTACGATTTCCCCGACGTCGACCTGGAGCTTGCGCTCTACAAGGAAGCCGGTGTGGAAGTCGTGACCGCGCAATGCCGCACGGAAGAGGAGGTGATCGCCGCCTCCGCAGGATGCCAGGGCCTGCTGGTGCAATACGCACCGGTGAACGCCAAGGTCTTTGCGGCCCGTCCTGAAATCCGCATCGCCAGCCGCTATGGCGCGGGCTTCGATACCATCAACACGGCCGATGCCGCAGCACACGGCGTGTGGGTCGCCAACTCGCCCGACTATGGCGTGGGCGAAGTGGCCACCCATGCACTGGCCATGGCACTGGACCTGATCCGCAATATCACCGTCTATGACCGTGCCGTGAAAGCCGGCGAATGGCACTACACCACGGCCGGCATCATTCCGCGCGCTTCCGATCTCACCATCGGCATCATCGGCCTGGGCCGCATCGGCAAGCGCATGGCGCATATCTCGCGCAATCTCTTCAAGCGCGTCATTGCCTATGATCCCTACATCATTGATGGCGATTTCCCCGCCTACGTGGAACGCGTGAACCGCGAAGAACTGTTCGCCCAGGCGCATGTGGTGTCGCTGCATACGCCCTTGAACGACGAGACGCGCAACATGATCGACGCTTCGCTGCTCAATCTCCTGCAGCCGCAGAGCTATCTGGTGAACTCCGCACGCGGCGGCCTCATCAAGATCGACGACCTGCTGGCCGCGCTGGAAAACGGCCAGCTCAAGGGTGCCGCGCTGGACGTCCTGCCGGTGGAGCCGCCGCAGACAGCCTCGGCTATCGTGCAGCATCCACGTGTGCTATTGTCGCCGCACGCGGCCTTCTTCTCGGATGTCGCAGCGCGCGAACTGCGGCGCAAGGCGGCCCAGAACCTGATCGACTGGGACCGCAACGGACGGCCCTCCTACGTGGTCGTTCAGGGCAAGAACAAATAAGTCAAAACAATCACCCCGGCAACGGGGCGCCAACGCAGCACCGCGCCGGCCGCCAGCCGGCGCTGCATCAGTGTAGACAACGAAAAAAAGGAAGACCGGCAGGATCTTCCACGCGTCCCTCCACAGGACGTGCCTGAACAAAGTGCGTTGTGAACGGCTCCGCCTGGAACCGGTTCCGCAGCGTCGATACGAGGATAGACACGAGGAGCATTTGATGGCATCAGTACAGATCCGCGCAGTCAAGAAACAGTTCGGCAGCACCCAGATCATCCGGGGCGTCGACATCGATATCGCCGATGGCGAATTCACCGTCCTGGTCGGTCCGTCCGGCTGCGGCAAGTCGACGCTGCTGCGCATGCTGGCGGGACTGGAGGAAATCACCGGCGGCGAGATCCTCATCGGCGGCACCGTGGTCAACAACGTCCAGCCCAAGGACCGCGACATCGCCATGGTGTTCCAGAACTACGCGCTCTATCCGCACATGACGGTGCGCGACAACATGGCCTTCTCGCTGACCCTGGCCAAGAAGGACAAGTCCTTCGTGGAAGAACGCGTCAAGAAGGCCGCCGACATCCTCGGCCTGAACCAGCTGCTGGACCGCTATCCGCGCCAGCTCTCGGGCGGCCAGCGCCAGCGCGTGGCGATGGGCCGCGCCATCGTGCGCGATCCGCAGGTGTTCCTGTTCGACGAACCGCTCTCCAACCTCGATGCCAAGCTGCGCGTGCAGATGCGCACCGAGATCAAGGAACTGCACCAGCGCCTCAAGACCACTTCCATCTATGTCACCCACGACCAGATCGAAGCCATGACCATGGCCGACCAGATCGTGGTCATGCGCGATGGCCTGGTGGAACAGCGCGGCCGTCCGCTGGACTTGTACGACCATCCGGCCAACCTGTTCGTGGCCGGTTTCATCGGCTCTCCTGCAATGAATTTCATCCCTGCCACCCTGCGCCGCAACGGTGGCGGTGGCGCAGCAGAAGTCGAGTTCGCCGATGGCACCCGCGTGCCAGCGCCCTATGGCAGCGCCCTGCAGGGCAATGACGGGCAGAAGGTTACCTACGGCGTGCGTCCCGAGCACCTCGCCATCGGTGCGGCCGGGCAAGGCATTGCCACCAAGGTCATCGTGGTGGAACCGACCGGGGCCGATACCGAAGTGTTCTCGCGCTTCGGCGAGACCAGCCTCACCTCGATCTTCCGCGAGCGCCATGATTTCGGCGCGGGTGACGTGATCCATCTGGTCCCCGACCACAGCCGCACGCACCTGTTCGATGCCGAATCGGGCAAGTCGCTGGCGGCCCGCTGATCCACCGCACCATCCCTGCAGTCCCAAGCACCACCCGTAGCGCAGCATCACAAGAAAAAGAGTCCATCCGCAAGAACAGCCGTTCGAGAGCGGTCCAATTCGACTTTCAACCGAAGGAGTAGGAGACATGAGCAAGCTGACACGACGCGAATTCCTGGTCACCAGCGCTGCCGCCGCAGCCGCATCGAGCATGGGCGTGAACGCCTTTGCCGCAGGCCCCGGCGCGGCTGGCGCCGACAGCATCAAGTACCCCATCGAACAGGGCGCGACCCTGCGTATCCTGCGCTGGAAGCGTTTCGTCCAGGGCGATGAAGACCTGTGGAACGCCAACGTCAAGAAATTCACCGAACTGACCGGCGTGGCCGTGCGCACCGACAGCGAAGGCTGGGAAGACGTGCGTCCGAAATCGGCTGTGGCCGCCAACGTGGGCAGCGGTCCGGACATCGTGCTGGGCTGGTTCGACGACCCGCAGCAGTACCCGACCAAGCTGATCGACATGACCGACCTGGCCGACTCGCTGGGCAAGCGTTATGGCGGCTGGTACGACGTCTGCCGCAAGTACGGCACCAAGGACGGCAAGTGGATCGCCCTGCCGCTCGGCGTGATCGGCAATGCCCTGGTCTATCGCGAAAGCCAGATCAAGGCGGCCGGCTTCGATGCCATTCCCAAGGACACGGCCGGCTTCCTCAAGCTGTGCCAGGCCTTGAAGGCCAAGGACACTCCGGTCGGCTTCGCCCTGGGCAAGGCCGTCGGTGACGCCAACAACTGGGCGCACTGGCTGCTGTGGTCGCATGGCGGCAAGCTGGTGGACAAGAACGGCCAGGTCGCCATCAACTCGGCCGAGACCCGCGCCGCGCTGGAATACGCCAAGCAGCTCTATGCCACCTTCGTGCCCGGCACCCTGTCGTGGCAGGATCCGTCCAACAACAAGGCCTACCTGGATGGCCAGATCAGCCTCACGGCCAACGGCATCTCGGTGTATTACGCCGCCAAGAACTCGCAGGATCCCAAGCTGCAGGACATCGCCAAGGATACCCAGCACGCGCACTTCCCGGTCGGCCCGGCCGGCAAGCCCACCGAGCTGATGCAGATCACGCAGATGATGGTGTTCAAGCACACCAAGTTTCCCAATGCGGCCAAGGCCTTCGTGCAATTCATGTTCGAGCCGGACCAGTACAACCCGTGGATGAAGGCTTCCATCGGCTATGTCAGCCAGCCGCTGAAGGCCTACGAGAAGAACCCGGTCTGGACCGACGATCCGAAGGCCACGGTGTACCGCGACTCGGCCTCGCTGATGCTGGACCATGGCCACGAAGGCCCGCTGGGACAGGCCTCGGCGGCTTGCATGGCGGACTACGTGGTGGTGGACATGGTGGCCGAGGCCGCCTCGGGCGCCAAGACCGTGCAGCAGGCCATCGATCGTGCGGCCGAGCGCGCCAAGCGGTATTACAAGACCTGATGGCAGCAGCCTGAACGTCAGCAGGGCGGGTCCGGGTTCCCTCGGGACAGCGGGCAAAGGGGCAGGTTGTCAGGGCTTGCCGACCCGGTCCCGCCGCGCTGGCGCATCGCGACGCGTCACTACCGTATTGGCCGCAGGCCTGGCTTGCGGCCCTTTCATCGAGGCACATCATGCTATCCCGATTCCTGAACAACCGTAACGTACTGGGCATGCTGTTCATGGCCCCGGCCGTGATCCTGCTGGTGGTGTTCCTGACCTACCCGCTGGGCCTGGGCATCTGGCTGGGCTTCACCGATACCAAGATCGGCGGCGAAGGCAGCTTCATCGGCCTGGACAACTACACTTACCTGGCCGGCGATTCGCTGGCGCAGCTGTCGCTGTTCAATACCGTGTTCTACACGGTCAGCGCCAGCATCCTGAAATTCGCACTGGGCCTGTGGCTGGCCATCCTGCTCAACAAGAACGTGCCGCTGAAGACCTTCTTCCGCGCCATCGTGCTGTTGCCCTGGATCGTGCCGACTGCGCTCTCGGCCCTGGCCTTCTGGTGGCTGTATGACGCACAGTTCTCCGTCATCAGCTGGGCCCTGCACAAGATGGGCCTGATCGACCGCTACATCGACTTCCTGGGCGACCCGTGGAATGCGCGCTGGTCCACCGTCTTTGCCAACGTCTGGCGCGGCATTCCCTTCGTGGCGATCTCGCTGCTGGCGGGCCTGCAGACGATCTCGCCCTCGCTCTATGAAGCGGCTGCCATCGACGGTGCCACGCCCTGGCAGCAGTTCCGCCATGTGACGCTGCCCTTGCTCACGCCCATCATTGCGGTGGTGATGACCTTCTCGGTGCTGTTCACCTTCACCGACTTCCAGCTGATCTATGTGCTCACGCGTGGCGGTCCGCTCAATGCGACGCACCTGATGGCCACGCTCTCCTTCCAGCGCGCCATTCCCGGCGGTGCCCTGGGTGAAGGCGCGGCACTGGCAACCTACATGATTCCCTTCCTGCTGGCAGCGATCATGTTCTCGTATTTCGGCCTGCAACGTCGCGGCTGGCAACAAGGAGGTGACAAATAATGGCCAAGAAAAAAGACGACCAGCAGGAAACCCAAGGCATGGATTTCCTGCAATCGACACCGCGCCGCTGGGTGACGATCTACATTCCGCTGCTGATCTTCCTGTTCGTGCTGCTGTTCCCGTTCTACTGGATGGTGATCACGGCCTTCAAGCCGGACAATGAATTGCTCTCGCAGACCGGCAACCCCTTCTGGGTCGTTGCCCCGACGCTGGCGCACTTCAAGAAACTGCTGTTCCAGACCCAGTATCCGGCCTGGCTGCTCAACACGGTGATCGTGTCGGTGGTATCGACCTTCGCCTCGCTGGCGGCCAGCGTCTTTGCCGCCTATGCGATCGAACGCCTGCGCTTCCAGGGCTCCAAGCAGGTCGGGCTGGGCATCTTCCTCGCCTACCTGATCCCGCCCTCGATCCTGTTCATTCCGCTGGCGGCGATCGTGTTCAAGCTGGGGCTGTTCGATACGCGCTGGGCGCTGATCCTGACCTATCCGACCTTCCTGATCCCGTTCTGCACCTGGTTGCTGATGGGCTACTTCCGCTCGATTCCTTATGAGCTGGAAGAGTGCGCGCTCATCGATGGTGCTACGCGCTGGGAGATCCTGGTCAAGATCATCCTGCCGCTGGCGGTGCCGGGCTTGATCTCGGCGGGCATCTTTGCCTTCACGCTGTCCTGGAACGAGTTCATCTATGCGCTGACTTTCATCTCCTCCTCCGAGGTGAAGACGGTGCCGGTGGGGATCGTCACCGAGCTGGTGGAAGGCGACGTCTATCACTGGGGCGCACTGATGGCCGGGGCGCTCCTGGGCTCGCTGCCGGTGGCGGTGGTGTATTCGTTCTTTGTGGAGTATTACGTGTCGGGGATGACGGGGGCGGTGAAAGAGTAGCCTGCCTCCGCTTCCGCCTGCGATGAAACGGCACCCTCAGGGGTGCCGTTTTTTTTTGCCTGCCATCAACACCCGATGCAAAGGTCAGGTGAAGTCAGGATTGCAAGGTGCGTGCTCGTTGCAAGCGCAACACGCATGGCTTTCAACCAAAGCTCATCAGCGGTTAAGATCGCGGTGACGCATCGCGTCAGCCATGAAGAAACGGCATCCTGCTCCGGATGCCAGTTCGTTCCAACAATAACGAAAAACGTAAAGGGAAGGGCAACATGGAATTCACTTATCACAATATCCTGCTGGACAACGGGACCTACACCAAGCCAGATACCATTCTTCTGCAGGATCACCCCCAGGCGATCTCGGCGAGGAAAGTTCTGAACCTGGCCTTTCCCGGCAACCGCCGCAATTACCGGATCATCGACCTGGGATGCCTGGAAGGTGGCTACACGGTGGAATTTGCCCGCATGGGATTTGAATCCATCGGGCTGGAGGTACGGGAGGAAAACTTTGCGTGCTGCAATTACGTGAAGCAGAACCTGAACCTGCAGAACCTGCATTTCGTCAAGGACACGGCCTGGAATCTGGATCGCTACGGTCCTTTCGATGCCTCGTTCTGCTGCGGTCTGCTGTATCACTTCGACAAACCCCGCGCCTTCCTGGAAAAGCTGGCGCGTCACACCAAGAAGGTGATGATCCTGCAGACGCACTTTTCCACATCACTGGAAGATGGCGTGAAGTATTACAGCCTCTCCCCCATGCAGGTCAATGAAGGCCTCAACGGTCGCTGGTACCACGAGTTCCATCCCAGCACGCCCTACGAGGAGCGCGAAAAACTGCGCTGGGCGTCCTATGAGAACGATCGTTCCTTCTGGATACAGAAGGAACATCTGCTCGGACTGATCCACGACCTGGGCTTCACCACGGTGTTTGAACAGTACGACAACTGGGCCCCCAACATGGGAGAAAACCTGGAGAAGAACTACGCCGGCACGCTGCGCAGTACCTTCGTGGGCATTCGCGATCTGTAAGCCCCAACCGTAAAAAAATCCCCGCGTTGTGCAGACGCGGGGATCGTTGATAGCCCGGCAGATGCCGGACCATCGCTCACTACTGCTGCTCACTACTGCTTGGCCAGTGGCGCACTCCCCGCCTCCACCGTTTTCTTCTCCGGCAGCTGCTTGCGCACCTTGGCCACGTCGGACGCGTTCACCGAAGACGCCTGGTTACCCCAGCTGCTACGGATGAAGGTGACCACATCGGCCACTTCCTGGTCCGACAGCCGGCTGGCAAAGCCCGGCATGGCGAACTGGGTCGGTGCCTTGTGGGTCCACGGCATTTCGGCCCCCTCCAGCACGATGCGGATCAGCGAAGCCGGTTTCTCGGCATTGACCGTCGGCGACAAGGCCAGGGTCGGGAAGGTCTCGTCATAGCCCTTGCCGCTGCTGCGATGGCAGGCCGCGCAATTGTTCAGGAAAGCCATCGCACCCGGACTCTGGTCGCTGCCTTTGCGCAAGGCCTGGTGGGTCTTGTCGTCATAGGCCAGCGCTGGCGTGCCCTCCTTCACCGCCTTCAAGGACTTCAGGTACTTGGCCATGGCCGAGAGATCTTCCTCGGTCATGTACTGGGTACTGTTGGCCACCACGTCGGCCATGCCGCCAAAGGCAGCGGAATGGCTGTTGCGGCCGGTCTTGAGGAAGGCCACGATGTCAGCCTCGCTCCAGTTGCCCAGACCATCGCGGGCATCACCGCGCAGGTTGTTGGCCAGGTAGCCGTCGATCACGCCACCGGAGAGGAACTGGCTGCTGTCATTGGACAGCGCCTTTTCCTGCATGCCCGCGCCGCGCGGCGTGTGGCAGGCACCACAGTGGCCCAGGCCTTCCACCAGGTATTGGCCGCGGACCAGCGGACTGTTGTCCTCCGGACCATCGGCCGCCACTGCCGGCGCGAACACCTTGCGCCACACCGACAGCGGCCAGCGCATCGACAGGGGCCAGGTGATGTCCACACCGCGATTGGGTGCGGGATCGGCCTGCACGCCCTGCATGAAGTAGGCATAGAGCGCCTTCACGTCTGCCGGCTTGACTTTGGCGTAGGAGGGATACGGCATGGCCGGATAGAGCGACGCGCCATCCTTGCGGATGCCGTGACGCAGCGCACGGTCGAAATCCTCTTCGCTGTAGTTGCCGATGCCGTGTTCCTTGTCCGGCGTGATGTTGGACGAATACACCGTGCCGATGGGCGTAGCAATGGGCAAGCCACCCGCAAAGGGCTTGCCGCCCTTGGCGGTGTGGCAGGCCACGCAGTCCCCGGCCTTGGCCAGGTACTCGCCACGCTGCACCAGCTGCTGGTCGGCCGAGGAAGCGGCGGCATTGCTCTGCGCTGCTGCGGTGAAGGCGGACAGCGACATGACGGCCGCACAGGCGGCGATGAAATAATGCTTGATCATGATGGTCGTCATCCTTATGCCTGCACCAGCGGGCCGGGGTTTTTCAGATACTGCTCACGGATGGCCTTGGCGGAGTGATACGCCAGCGCCGTGACCAGCCCGGTCGGGTTGTAGCCCATGTTCTGCGGGAAGGCGCAAGCGCCGTAGACGAACACGTTGGGCACATCCCAGCTTTGCAGGTATTTGTTGACCACGCTGTTCTTGGGTGTGGTCCCCATGATGGCGCCCCCGGTGAGGTGGGTCGATTGATAGACCCGCGTATCCCAGGACGACCCGGTCTTGCGTACCGCCTTGACGACCTTCTCCGGATTCATGGCCTGGCCGACCTTCTCCATCTCGCCGGCGATGTAGGTCAGCATCTTGCCTTCGTTCTCCTTCCAGTTCAGGGTCATGCGCAAGAGCGGCTGGCCATTGGCATCCTTGTAGGTCGGATCCAGCGACAGATAGCAATCGCGATACGCCATCACCGAACCGGACATGCCGATGGTGAGCGTGCGCTGGTAGGCATCCTGCACGCTGGCCTTCCATTCCGAACCCCAGTTGGGGACCTTCTCGCCCGGCATGGTGCCGGCCTGCTTGATGGGACGGCCGCCATAGCGCACGTGACGAATCGAGGCACCGCCGATGAAGCCCAGCGGACCGTGATCGAACTGGTCGGCGTTGAGGTCGTCCATGCCCACGCCACCGGCACCGGTGCCGATGAAGGGATTGAACTGCGTGCCCTTGGGCATGACCACGTTGATGCCGCCGTTGTACTGGTAGGCGAAGTTCTTGCCGACCACGCCTTCGCCGGAGACCGGGTCATAGGGCTTGCCGATGCCCGAGAGCAGCAGCAGGCGGACGTTGTGGGTCTGGAAGGCGGTCAGCAGGACCAGGTCGGCGGGCTGCTCGACTTCGCGGCCCTGGGCATCGATGTAGGTGACGCCGGTGGCGCGCTTGCCGGAGGCATCCAGGTTGACCTTGATGACCTGGGCCTTGGTACGTACCTCGAAGTTCTTGCGCTTCAACAGTACCGGCAGGATGGTGGTCTGCGGCGATGCCTTGGAATACATGTAGCAGCCGTAGTTTTCGCAGAAGCCGCAGTAGTTGCAGGGACCGATGCGTACGCCATACGGATTGGTGAAGGGCTGCGAGGCATTGGCCGCGGGCGCCGGATAAGGGTGGTAGCCGACGTCGCGCATGGCCTTCTCGACCAGGGAGGCGCTGTACTGGTACTGCAGCGGCGGGGTCGGAAATTCATCGCTGCGCTCGCCTTCCAGCGGATTGCCGCCGGCCACGATCTGGCCCTTGAGATTACCGGCCTTGCCGGAAACCGCCATGACCTTTTCCGAGAAATCGTAAAACGGCTCCAGCTCCTTGTAGGTCACGCCATGGTCCTGGATGGTCATGTCCTCGGGGATGAATTTCTTGCCGTATTTCTGCTCGTGGTGCGTGCGCATTTCCAGCTCTTCGGGCAGGTTGCGGTACATCATGCCGTTCCAGTGGAAACCGGCACCGCCCACGCCATCGCCCAGCAGGAAGGAACCATGCTGGCGGTACGGCACGGCCACATCCGAGAGCGTATGACGAATCGTGACGGTCTCGCGCGAGAGATCCTGAAACAGCGCGCCGCGCACGGAGTATTTCAGTTCATCGACAGCCTTCGGATAAGGCGTGTCGGTGTTGGTGTCACGCATGTCGCCGCGTTCCAGCGCCAGCACGTTCAGGCCGGCTTCGGTGAGCTCCATGCCCATGATGGAGCCGGTCCAGCCCAGGCCCACCATCACTACATCCACTTTGTCTTTTTTGATAGCCATGATCAGCCCTTCTCTCCCAGAATCGACACGGGGCCGTATGGATATTTGACGTTGTATTGATCGACCCAGTCGGCGTAATCGGCGCGCGCACCGGGGAAGCCGACCATCTTCCAGCCGCCCATCTTCTGGTTGCCGCCGTACATCGGGTCGGCAAAATAACCTTCCTTGGTATTGCCCAGCATGAAGCTGAAGAAGGTCTTGGCGGGCACGGTATCGAAAGCGATCTTGCCGCCTTCCATCATCTTGAGCACCTCCAGCTGCTTGGCCTTGTCGAGTTCGGCGAAGACCTTGCCGTGGTTCTTGCTGCACCAGTCATTGCAGGCAGCGATGCCCTGGCGGTAGATGTCGCGCGGCACCAGCGAGAGCTGGTAGCCGAGTTCCGGCACGCTGTCCGGGTGGAAGGGACCTTGCATGTACCAGAGCTTGCCGGCGCCGTAGGGGGTTTCCATCTGGCGGTCGATGAACTCGGGCACGCCGGTTTCGAGCGCACCGGCACCGTACTGGTCGGAGGGGATGAGGTGATCGACGGCGGCGTTGAGGAAGGCCCATTCAGGCGCGGTGAAGTAGGTGGGCGTGTAGGCGCGGGGCTTGCCGGGTTCGCTGCTGTCGGCCATTGCCGGCTGGCTGACTGCAACGGTGGTGGCTCCGCCTAGCGTGGTCGCGGCTGGGACGATGGCCAACACCTGGCGCAGGAAGCGCCGCCTGGGCTCTTTATCTTGTGACATGAGTATCCTTTGGACGTGGGATTTGACGAGGGCAATGCAGGATGCTGGCGCGAGCGGCGCGGCAAGGATGAACGCTCCCCTGCGTACCGGACGGACGCACTCTCTTCTTGTTATGGTGAGACTGCCTGTGCAGCGGCTACGGGCACCGCTGCACAGGTGGATGAATCAGTTCGGCAGGGCATCGGCCCTGCCCTGCTTCAAGACTTCAGGACTTCAGTACTTCAGGCCAGCACTTCGCCGAAGAAGGCCTGCAATGCGACCGCGGCGCGTTCTGCCGTCTGGCGGTGGTAGAAGAAGCCGGGATGGTTGGCATCCGGATCGGTGAAGGAGTGGCCGGCCAAGCCATAGTTGACCAGTTGCCAGTCAACCTTGAGCGCGCTCATTTCGTCGATGAAGCCATTGACCTGATCGCGCGGCACCGACGGGTCCTGCACGCCGTGCAGCACCAGGACCGCTCCCTTGACCTTGCTCTCGCCCGGGGCCGGGGTATCGAGCGCACCGTGCAGCGACACCGTGCCGCGCACGTCCGCACCATCACGCGCCAGTTCCAGCGCAGCGGTGCCGCCGAAGCAGAAACCGCTGGCGCCCAGCTTGCCGGCATCGAGCTTGACGAAGGTCTGCTCGCGCAAGACCTTCAGCACGCCATGCATGCGCTTGCGCAGTTCGGCGCGATCCTTCTTCAGCGGGAGGATGGCGGCCAGAGCTTCGTCCGGATTGGTCGGACGCAGGCTCTTGCCGAACACGTCGGCCACCAGGATGGCATGGCCGGCACCGATGGTGGTGGCGGCGATTTCCAGCGCCTGCTGGCGCAGGCCGAAATAGTTGGGGATGGTCAGCACGCCCGACACAGGCGGCTGTGCCTTGTTGTAGAGCAGGACGCTTTCGTAATCGATTCCATCGGCGCTATGGGCGATGGTCTCGATGCCGAGGTCGGTGGCGGGGATGCCGAGCTTCTCGGCGATGGCGGCGGTGTTCCAGGACGTGGACATGGATGGAGGCTCCTTTGGTTGGCAAACGCCGCCCGGCGTGGAGACCGGGCGGCGTTCAGGAAACTTTTGTTTGGCGCGAAGATGAACCACACGGTCAATCGGTGCGGCATGGCCGTGCTGTTTCCAGCTCAGCCATGCCCTTGCCTTGACCGTGTTCGGGCAGCAATGTTCGCACAAACAGTGCATTTCTGCAGAAGGTCAGACCAGTGAAGCTCGAACAAATGCGAGGCCGGTCCCTACAACATCCATACAAGCAGCGTGGTGATCAGCGACAACTTGACTTTTACTTGCGAGCAATGGATTCTTGCCCGACCCCATCGGCAGACCTCTTCCATACAACGACCAATACAAGAGCTTCCATGAACGATCATCCTGACTTGCCTGAATCTTCCCTTCCCTCGCCTTCCGTTCCGGCGGCGCCCGGCAATTTCGCGACCGCCCTGCGTGACTCGGCCGACCACAGTGCACCGCAGGCCTTTACCTTCAGCGGACGCGGCTCCGAATATTTCCGCATCTGGATCGTCAACCTGCTGCTGTCGATCGTCACGCTGGGCATCTATTCGGCCTGGGCCAAAGTGCGTCGGCTGCGCTACTTCTACGACAACACCTCGGTGGCCGGGGCCAGCTTCGACTATCACGGCAACCCCGTCGCCATCCTCAAGGGACGCATCCTGGCCGTCGTGCTGATCGTGGCGTACCAGATCGCCGGCTACATCAACCTCCTGCTGGGCCTGATTGCCGCGCTGGCCTTGATGCTGGCCAGTCCCTGGCTGATCTGGCGCAGCCTGCAGTTCAAGCTCTACAACACCAGCTATCGCGGCATCCGCTTCGGTTTTCGCGGCAGCTTCGGCGGCGCATTCAAGAATTTCCTGCTGTGGCCCATGCTCTCGGGTATCAGCCTGGGCCTGTTGATGCCGATGGCGGCGCAGCGCTTCAAGCGCTTCCAGCACAATGAAGCGCGCTTCGGTGCCACCCACTTTTCCTTCCACGGTTCGGTCGGCGCGTTCTATCTGGCCTTCGCGGCCGGTATCGGCGGCTGGATCGCCGGCTCGGTGCTCATCGTGGTCGGCTTTGGCGGCGTGGCACTGTTCCAGTCGGTGCAGTCGGGTGCGGGCTCGATCGCCGCGTTCGGGCTGATGTTGTTCGCCCTGTATGCTTGGTCTTTCCTGATCATTCCGCTGTGGATCACGCTGCTGCAGAACCTGGTGTGGAACAATACGCGCCTGGGCGAGCATCGCTTCGAAAGCCGCATGCGCTGGGGCCGCACCGCCATCATCCTGCTCACCAACGTGCTCGGCATCGCCTTCACGCTGGGTCTGTTCACCCCCTTCGCGCAGATCCGCATGATGCGCTACCGCATCGAGTCGGTCACGCTGCTGCCGGCGGGCAGCCTGGATGACTTCATCGCTTCCAGCGAATCACCCGGCTCGGCCACCGGCGAAGGCCTGGGCGACCTGCTCGACTTCGACCTGTCGATGTAAGCCATGACCGTCTCCGCTTCCTACTACGACGGCAAGACGTCAAGGCGCCACCAGGTGACGCTGGCCGTCAGCGATGGCATGGCCCAGGTGCGCGGCGAGGTGGAGCGGGACTGTCCGATCGCCCAATTGCGCGTCTCCGAGCGCCTGAACCGGGCAGCGCGCAAGGTCAGCTTCCCCGATGGTGCCTATCTGGAGATCATCGACGGTGCTGCCTTCAGCGCCCTGCTGCACGACACCGGCCACCGCGATTCACTGGTGGTCCGGCTGCAGCAAAGCTGGCGGCATGCGCTGGCGGCCTGCGCGGCGCTGGTCGCGGTGGTGGTACTGAGCTACCTGTACCTGCTGCCGCTGGCCGCGCAGGGCATCACGGCCATCCTGCCGGTGGCGGTGGATCGCCAGGTCGGTCAAGGTACGCTGGACTTTCTCGACCAGCACGTGCTGGCACCCAGCCAGCTCGACGCCCAGCGGGCCAAGGGCATCACGTCGCGCTTTCGTGCCCTGACCGCGCCGATGGCGGATGCGCCCGACTACCAGATCGTGTTCCGCAAGAGCCGCATCGGTCCCAACGCCTTCGCCCTGCCCTCGGGCCAGATCGTGGTCACCGATGAGATCGTGCAGCTGCTTGATGATGATGACGCCCTCATGGGGGTGCTGGCCCATGAACTGGGCCATGTGCACCGGCGCCACCTGATGCGGCGGCTGATCCAGAGTTCGGCCATCGCGGCCACGGCCACCTTGCTGTTCGGCGATGTCTCGGCGGTCCTGGCCAACATCCCGACGGTCTTGCTGGATCTGAAGTATTCGCGCGATATCGAACGCGAGGCCGATGATTACGCCATCGCCATGTTCAAGGCCAATGGCCTGCCGCGCCAGAAACTGGCGCTGGTGTTCGAGAAACTGGAAGACATGGGCAAGAGCAAGGACAGTCCGGCAGCACGTTACCTGTCCAGCCATCCGGCCAATGAGGAACGCATCGCGCACATCCTCGGTGCCCGCTGAGCGCAAGTACTGCCTGCAATAAAAAACCCGGTGCGCAGGCGCGCACCGGGCTTCCGCCATCAAACTGTCGCACGTCTGATGTCCCGGCTAACCCGGGCTCTCGTTTCCTTCCACCAGTGCCTTGAGCGAATCCAGCACCAGTCCGTTGCTGCGGATCCAGTCCTGGCCACTGCGTTCGCTGATCACATCATCCTGGTCCGGCGAGGACAGATCGATGATCTCGCTCTCCAGCGATTCGATCGAGAGCGCCGTCGTAAACGCCTTGACGACCGGCTTGGTCAGGTCCTTGTGATTCTGGCGAATCACCAGCGCTGTGCGGCCTGAACGCAGCTTGACGATGGATCCGATGGGATAGATGCCCAGCGTCTTGACGAAGGTCAGGAAGATGGGGCGATCGAAGTGGCCGCTCCAGCTGGCCATGCGTGCCAGCGACTCGGCCGGGTCCCAGGCGGATTTGTAGGTGCGGTCGGAGGTGATGGCGTCATACACGTCACACACCGCCGCCATGCGCGAATACAGATCGATCTGGTTGCCCTGCTGACGCCCCGGATAGCCGGTGCCATCGATCTTTTCGTGATGATGCAGGCAGACGTCGAGCACATAATCCGGCACCCCCGCGAAGCCGCTCAGGTATTCATAGCCCAGCGTAGGATGGCGCTGGATGATGCGGAATTCCTGATCGGTCAGCTTGCCGGGCTTGTTGAGCACGTCGAGCGGAATGAAGGCCTTGCCCACATCGTGCAGGTAGCCGGCCAGTCCGGCTTCCTTGCAGGCCGTATTGTCCATGCCCAGCGTGCGTGCCAGTGCCACCATCATGGTGCAGACGGCAATGGAATGCAGGTAGGTGTATTCGTCGGCGCGCTTCAAGCGGATGATGCTGAGCAGGGCATTCGAATTGCGCGTGACCGAGGCGGCGATTTCTTCCACCAGGTCCTGGCATTGCGCGACATCCAGGGTCTTGCCCAGGCGCGCCTGCCGGAACATCTGCTGCGTCGATACCTTGGCGCTCTCGTAGAGCCGCAGGGCTTCGCTCAGTTCGTTGCGATACTCGTCCTCTGGCGTGAGCGGCACCGGCTTCACACGCGGTTCTGCGGCCACGTCCATTGCTTCGACGGCGCTACCCGGAATGACATCCCGGCCCAGCGCGACGTCGATCCAGCAGAACTCGAAGCCGGCGCTGCGGGCGCGGCTGATGTCTGCGGCCTGCTCGATCAGGAACTTGCTGCGCCAGAACGGATTGTCGATCCAGGGGCCATCGAAACCGGAAAAATACATGCCCACGGCCAAGTCGTCGACGCTGATTTTTTTGAGTTGTGTCATCTGAGCCTGAGTGAAGTTGCTTCGCCGCGACATCGCCCCGGCTTGTGGCCCGACTGTATTACATCTTGAGCGGATTGATTAGCGGGAAATTCCTGATGACACTCGTTAGAGAAACGATGCAATCTCCAAAAGGTACAGTGTTGTCCGTGCAGACAAAGAAAAACCCGGGGCGCTGGCGCGGCCCGGGTCGGCAGGTGAGGCAGGCGTGACGAGTCGATGACTCGCGATGTCAGTGACGCTGCTCTTCCTGCGACATGCTCGACAAGCCCGAATACAGGCTGCAGCAATGCGGCGCACCGCGGTGCGAACCGGTGTCGAGTTCACTGGAGTCATTGAGAAAATCAACCAGCTTGCGATAGAGTTGTGCGAAGTAGTGCATGACTTACCCCCTTTCACTATTGACTGATGGCAGGCTCCCGAAGGTTTTCTGCCAGTGCCGGTCTGTCCATGGTGTCGACTCATACGGCCGGCACGAACCGCATAAATTGTTTATATCATTTATTCTAGGTGCATGCAGGCCGCGCGTCTATCAGGATTTCTCTGACATGGCTGTGGTTGTTGCGCGTAATCATCACTTCAGCCAACCCTACACGCAGCCTGCCTGCACCTTCAGCCATGTCCGGAAAGCCGCCATGGCGGCGGTTTGCGGGCGTGACTTCAAGCGCGTGAGCCAGTAGGCACCGAGCACGATGCGCTGTTCGAAGGGGCAGACCAGCCGCCCCTGCCGCAATTCGCGCTCGAACATCATCACCGGCAACAGCGCCACGCCGGCCTCTTGCGCAGCCGCTTCAGCCAGCGCCAGCGAGGAGTCGAATACGAAGCCGCGCAAGGGCGGGCAAGGCGCAGCGGCGGCCGCAAACCAGCGGTGCCACTCGTCACTGCGATAGGACCGCAGCAGCGTCTCGGCCGCCAGGTCGGAGGGCGTGCGCAAGCGCGCGGCAATCTCCGGTGCGCACATGGGTGCCAGTGGCGCTTCGAACAGACGTTCAGCCTCGGTGCCATGCCATGCACCATCGCCAAAACGAATCGCATAATCGAGCCCCTCACCGGCCAGGTCGACACGGTTGTTGTTGGTGAGCAGGCGCAGGTCGACGAAGGGATGCTGCTGCTGGAATTCGCGCAGGCGCGGCATGAGCCAACCCACGGCGAACGTTCCGACCACCCCGACGGTGAGCACCTCGCGGCGCCGGCCATCTTCGAACTGGGCCAGCACGTCGGCAATGCGCCCGAAGGATTGCGCCACCACCGGCAGCAGCGCCAGCCCTTCGTCGGTGAGGGCCAGGCCGCGTGGCAGGCGACGGAACAGGGTCACGCCCAGCCGCTGCTCCAGATTCTTGACCTGCATGCTGACGGCGGTCTGGGTCACGCTCAATTCCTCGGCGGCGCGCGTGAAGGAGAGATGGCGGGCCGAGACTTCGAAGGCGCGCAAGGCATTGAGGGGCAGGTACATGAACACTCCAGGCATCAGTTTTTCTTGGGCTTGCGTCCAATTATCGTGAATTGTGAGCACCGCGACTACTGCCTATGATGCAGCCCTGTTGCCATCATTCATCGAGGAGTATCCATGTCTGGACGACGTCATTTTCTGTCCGTCGCCGCGCTGGCCGGTGCGGGCCTGATCAGCCGCAGCTGGGCGGCCAGCCTGCAAGGCGCAAGTAAAACTGTGGACTCATCCGCACTGACCGCCACGCTGTCGCGACTGGAAGCCGATATCGGCGGGCGTCTGGGCGTGTCGCTGGTCGATACCGCCGGCGGCCGTCACTGGGGCTATCGTGCCGATGAGCGCTTCCCCATGTGCAGTACCTTCAAGTTCCTCGCGGCGGCCGCCGTGCTGCGTCGCGTGGACGAGGGCAAGGAGCAGCTGGCGCGCCGTATCGTCTATCGCCAGCAGGACCTGGTGCCCTACTCGCCCACCACCGGCAAGCACACCGGCGGGGATGGCCTGTCGCTGGCACAGCTGTGCGAGGCCGCCATCACTCTTTCGGACAACACCGCCGCCAATCTCATGCTGGAGAGCATGGACGGTCCCGCCGGCATGACGCGCTTCGTGCGGTCGCTGGGCGATGAACTGACCCGGCTGGATCGCAATGAGCCCACGCTCAACGAAGCCGTTCCCGGCGACCCGCGCGACACCACCACTCCGGCCGCGATGACTGCCGACCTGCGCCAGCTGGTGCTGGGCAATGCGCTGACACCGGCCTCGCGCCAGCAGCTTGCGCAATGGCTGGTGGCCAACCAGACTGGCAACAAGCGCGTGCGCGCCGGCCTGCCCAAGGGCTGGAAGGTCGGCGACAAGACCGGGACGGGACGGCTGGGCACGGCCAACGATGTGGGCGTGGTGTGGACAGAGAAAGGCGCACCGCTGCTGTTTGCGGTCTATCTCACCGAAAATGCGGCCACCGATGCCCGGCGTGATGCGGTGCATGCAGAAGTGGGCCGCCTGATCGGTCAGTTCATGACGTAAAAAGTTGCTGCTGTTCAGCTGGCGAAACTGAACGAAACTGCACCGATCCCCTCCAGCGCCCCCTCGATCTGCCGCCCTGCGCGTGCAAGCTGCAGCCCGGTGCAGGAGCCGGTCGTGATGACCTGGCCCTGGCGCCATGGCTGGCCACGGCGCGCGCAATGCAGCGCCAGCCAGCCCAGCAGGGGCCACAGGTCAGCCGGATTGCCCCCGGTGGTGCGGGTGATCTCCTGGCCATCGATGTGCAGACTGGCCGCGATCTGGCGCAACGAAAGCGTAGCCGGCAGCGGCTGGGCGGCACCGATGATCAGGGCACCGTGGCTTTGCAGGTCGGCCATGCCGGCCCAGGGGTTGGTACAGGGCGGATGTCCGAGGCGCGTCTCCACCACTTCGATGGCCGGCAGGATGGCGTCAAAGACCGTGCGCAACTCGGCCTCATCCGGCACTTGATCGCCGGGATGGTAATCACGCCCGACCCGCAAGGCCAACTCCACTTCCAGACCGCGCATGCGCCATTGCGGCCCGCGCAATGGCGCTCCCGAGGCCAGTACGCCGGAGGCCGGCAGCGGCGCACAAGCTGGCAGGCTGCCATCCCCCTTGCTACCGACCTTCCAGCCCCCGATCGGCCCCAGGCGTTGCAGTTGAGCGTCCTGCACGGCGTAGGCGCTATCGGCATCGCCGACGGCCAGGCGGCGCCAGTCCAGGGCCAGACCACTGTGGCGGGCGTCGAGCAGGAGTTGGGTGGCGGCGTCGATATGCATGCGGGAATTCTCCGAAACAGAAAAGAAGGCAGCGCGCATTGTACTGGCTGCCAAGGCGCTCGCCCACAGCAAGCACGGCCGTGAACTCGCCGCCACCAGCGCACTCCGACCTGAATGCCGATAATGGCAGACAGCGCTTGACTTGGAGCGCACTCCAACTTCTAGACTGGCTGCCATGACGACTTCCCTCACCATTGCCCAAGCGGCCGACGCCACAGGCCTGTCGGTGCATACCCTGCGTTACTACGAACGCATCGGCCTGCTCGATCCGGTGGAACGGCGCGACAACCGCCATCGCCGCTACACCCAGGAAGACCTGAACTGGATCGATTTCCTGAAGAAGCTCAAGGCGACAGGTCTGCCGGTGCGCGCCATGCTGCGCTACGCCGAGCTGCGCCGCGAGGGCAATACCCTGGAAAGCGTCAGAGAACGCAAAGCCATGCTGCAGGCGCATACGCTTTGCGTCCAACACACCCTGGCCGAGCTGCAGGAGAACCTGGCCGTCCTGCAGCGCAAGCTGGTCCTGTACGACGAACTGGAGCAAGAGGCCCGTGCTGAACCTGCCCGCGCACTCCCCAACAGCAAAGCCGACGCTCCTCCCCCCGAAAGGATGGCACCATGACCGAACCCCTCACCTCTCACCTGCAACCGGAATCCCACGTGGGTACCCGCCGCCTGGGCAGCAACGGCCCGCTGGTCTCGGCCATCGGCCTGGGCTGCATGGGCATGAGCGATTTCTATGCACAGCGCGACGACGCCGAATCGCTGGCCACCATCGACCGCGCCCTGGAGCTGGGCATCAACCTGCTCGACACGGCCGACATGTACGGCCCCTACACCAATGAAGAACTGATCGGCCGCGCCCTCCAGGGCCGTCGCGACAAGTTCTTCATCGCCACCAAGTTCGGCATCCGGCGCGATCCGGCCAATCCCTCCGCGCGCGGCGTCGACGGCAGTCCGGCCTATATCCGCCAGGCGGTGGAAGGCAGCCTCAAGCGCCTGGGTATCGAGACCATCGATCTCTACTACCAGCACCGCATGGATCCGAACACCCCCATCGAGGCCACCATGGGCGTGCTGGCCGACCTGGTGCAGGCCGGCAAGATCCGCTACATTGGCTTGTCCGAAGCCTCGTCGGCCACGCTGGAGCGGGCGCACCGGGTGCATCCGGTGACGGCGCTGCAAAGCGAATATTCCTTGTGGACGCGCGATCCGGAAACCGAGGTGCTGGCCACCTGCCGCGCACTGGGCATCGGCTTCGTGGCCTACAGCCCGCTGGGACGGGGCTTCCTGACGGGCGCGCTGCAACGCTTCGAGGATCTGGCCGAGGATGATTTCCGCCGCACCAATCCGCGCTTCCAAGGCGAGAATTTCGCCCGCAACCTGCGGCTGGTGGAGCAAGTGAAGGAAATGGCAGCCCGGCATGGCTGCACGCCGAGCCAGCTGGCCCTGGCCTGGGTGATGGCCCAGGACCCGCACATCGTGCCGATCCCCGGCACCAAACGCCGACGCTATCTGGAAGAGAACGCGGGCGCGTTCTCGGTGAAGCTTTCTGCGCAGGACCTGATGGCGCTGGAGGCCGTCTTCCCGCGCGGGGCAGCCGCCGGGGAGCGCTATACCGAGGCCAGCATGAAGATGCTCAACCTCTGACCAGCGCCTTTCTCAAGGCAGGTCAATCGTTGCTGCTGGCTGCCGGATGCTGGGCCAGCGGCACGAAGGTATTGGTCGCCGTATCGTGCGCCAGGATGGACCCGCTCTCGATGTCGTAGACCCAGCCATGCAGCCCCAGCCGGCCCTGTGCCAGCGCCACGGCCACCGAGGGATGGGTGCGGATGTTGTTCAGTTGCGCAATCACGTTCTCGCGCACCATGCCGTCGATGCGGTCCTTTTCGGTTTCGTGGTGGCGCGACTCGTTGATCATCCGGGCGGCATCGGTGTGATGCAGCCAGTTGCGCACGGCCGGCATGTGGTCCAGGCAGGCGCAGGTAGCCACGGCCGTCATGGCACCGCAATCGGAGTGGCCGCAGATGACGATGTCCGACACCTTCAGCTGGGCCACCGCGTATTCCACCGTGGCGCTCACGCCGCCCGGCTCCGGACCGAAGGACGGCACGATGTTGCCGGCATTGCGGATGACGAACAGGTCGCCCGGTTCGCGCTGGGTCACCAGCTCGGGCACCATGCGACTGTCGGAACAGGAAATGAACAGGGTGGTGGGCGTCTGGCCGTTGGCCAGGCTCTTGAACAGTTCTTTGCGGGAAGGGAAGACATCCTGCTGGAAACGCAGGAAGCCATTGATGATGTCGCGCATGTGGGGAATAGCCTTGATTCTTGATGAAGATGGACGCCAGGCGTCCGCGTGAGGCGGATGATATCACCCGCCATCATGCGGGCCCGCACGGACCGTGATCAGCATGATCAGGGATCTGCTTTTCCGTTAAATTTCATCAAGAAATAGCGATTTTTCTACATCTTTTCCTCTTGTCTGCTGATAAAATTTCCGCCTCGAAACTTGCCCGTACGCAATGTGCGACACTTTCGAGCGCATCAACATGAATCGAAGGGCAGTCGGGCTGCCCTTGTCGACATCAACAATTCGGGGAAAAGACTATGTTTAGCAGGTATGTCACGACCGTGGCGGTAGTTGCCATGGTGACGGCGCTGGGGGGTTGCGCCACGGAGAATTCACGCAGTCTGCCGGTGGCCCAGGTGGCCAGCGCGCAACAGGCCTACCAGGGAGCGCGCAGCCCGATCGCCGTCGGCAAGTTCGACAACCGTTCCAGCTATCTGCGCGGCATCTTCTCGGATGGCGTGGACCGTCTGGGCGGCCAGGCCAAGACCATCCTGATCACCCATCTGCAGCAGAGCAACCGCTTCTCCGTGATGGACCGTAACAACATGGGCGAGCTGGCGCAGGAAGCCAAGCTGAACAAACAGACGCAAGCCCTCAAGGGGGCCAGCTATGTGGTCACCGGTGACGTCACCGAGTTCGGCCGCAAGGAAACCGGCGACCGCCAGCTGTTCGGCATCCTTGGCCGAGGCAAGTCGCAGGTGGCCTATGCCAAGGTCGCTCTGAACATCGTGGACGTGAACACCTCGCAGGTGGTGTACTCGGCGCAAGGCGCAGGCGAATACAGCCTGGACAACCGCGAGATCGTCGGATTCGGCGGCACCGCCAGCTACGACTCCACGCTCAATGGCAAGGTGCTTGACCTGGCCATCCGCGAAGCGGTGCAGAACCTGGTGACCGGTATCGATTCCGGCGCATGGAAGCCCTGAGCCCCTCCCACGAACGCAAGAGACCGACCATGATGAACAAGAAACTCGCTGCCGGGTTCGCCCTCGGCCTGGCGCTGGCCCTCTCCGGCTGCGCCAATCACCAGCAGAAATCCCTCTATGGCTGGGGCAATTACCAGGACCAGCTGTACGAACACTTCAAGACCGAAGGCAACGGCAATGCCGCCGAAATCGCCGCGCTTGAAGAGAACCTGCAGAAGATGCGCGCCAACAACGACGCCGTGCCCCCCGGCTACCACGCCCACCTGGGCATGCTGTACGCCGCCATCGGCAAGGAAGACCAGCTGATCCAGGAGCTGCAGACCGAGAAGACGCTGTTCCCGGAATCGGCGCCTTACATGGACTTCCTGATGCGCAACTACAAGAAGGGATTGAGCAAATGATGCTGAACAAATTCAAGGCGCTTGGCGCCGTACTGCTGGCATTGCTGGCTTCGGGCTGCGCCACCAAGCAAAAGCCGTATGACTATGCCGAGTTCAAGGCGGCGCGTCCGGCCTCGATTCTGGTATTGCCGCCGATGAACAGTTCTTCCGAAGTCATCGCCCCTTACGGCATGCTGGCGCAGGCCACCCAGCCGCTGGCCGAATCGGGCTACTACGTGATCCCGGTCTCGCTGGCCAGCGAGACCTTCAAGCAGAACGGCCTGGCCAACGCGGCCGACATTCACGAGGTGCCGGTCAAGAAGCTGCGCGAGATCTTCGGTGCCGACGCCGGGCTCTACATCAACATCACCGACTATGGCACCTCCTACAAGGTGGTGCAGAGCGATACGGTGGTGTCGGCTGAGGCCAAACTGGTCGACCTGCGTTCCGGCAAGACCCTGTGGCAGGGTTCGGCCAGCGCTTCCAGTGCGGAAGGTCGTCAGAACCAGAACAATGGTCTGCTGGGTGTACTGCTCTCGGCCGTGGTCAACCAGATCATCAGCACCACCACCGACGCCAGCTACAAGATGGCCAGCGTGACCAGCAACCGCCTGCTGCGTGCCGGTGGCAACAACGGCCTGCTGTATGGCCCGCGTTCGCCGCAATACCAGAAGGACTGAGCAGGCCCCTGCTCGCAATGCTTGCGTCGCAAGCTCTGCTGAACAGCACAACGCCGCTGCGGATCCTCACCGCAGCGGCGTTTTTTCATCTGCACACAGGGCAGTCAAGACCCGGCCAACTGATATTTGCGGATCTTGTCGTAGAGCGTCTTCTTCGGAATGCCCAGCCGCTCGGCCGCCTGCGCCACGCTGCCCTCGCTGTCCTTGAGCGCGGCGGCGATCAGCCCGGCCTCGAACTGCTCCACCTGCTCCGGCAACGATAGCGCCGGCGATGGCAGTACACCAGCGGTAGCCATCTGCTCCACACCCAACACCCAGCGGTCGGCGAAATTGCGCAGCTCGCGCACATTGCCCGGCCAGTCGCGCTGCTGCCACTGCTGCATCTGCGCCGCCGTCCACGACGGCACCTCGCGCCGGTAGCGCACCGCTGCGGCCTGGCAGAAATGCGCCAGCAGGAGCGGGATGTCGCTGCTGCGCTGGTTCAGCGCCGGCAGGTCGATGGAAACCACACCGATACGGTAATACAGGTCTTCGCGGAACTGCCCCTCGGCCGACAGCTTGAGCAGATCGGCCTTGCTGGCCGCTACCACCCGGCAGTCGATGGCCACCGATTCATTGCCTCCCAGCCGCTCCAGACGGCGTTCCTGCAGCACGCGCAACAGCTTGACCTGCAGGGCCAGCGGCATGCTTTCGATTTCATCCAGGAACAGCGTGCCGCCGTTGGCATATTCCAGCTTGCCGATGCGGCGCTTCTGGGCACCGGTAAAGGCCCCCGCTTCATGGCCGAAGATCTCGCTCTCGAACACCGTCTCCGGCAAGGCCCCGCAGTTCAGGGCCACGAACGGCCCCTTGCGGCCACTGGCGGCGTGCAGCTGGCGCGCCACCACTTCCTTGCCGCTGCCGGTCTGGCCATTGATGAGCACATCCACGTCGGCCGGCCCCAGGCTGCGGATCAGCGTGCGCACCCGCTCGATGGCCGGTGACTGGCCCACCAGCGGCGGCAGTTCGGGATCATGTGCCCAGGCTTCGCGCAGGCGACGGTTCTCCAGCACCAGGCTGCGCTTCTCCTGGGCCCGCAGGGCGATCTCCAGCAGGCTGTCCGAGCCGAACGGTTTTTCCACGAAGTCATAGGCCCCGGCGCGCATCGCCTCGACCGCCATGCTGACATCGCCATGGCCGGTGACCACGATCACCGGCAAATCCGGATCGATGCGCATGACATGGGCCAGCACCTGCAAACCCGACCAGCCCGGCAGGCGCACGTCGGTCACCAGTACGCCGGGGAAATCCCGGGTCAGCAGCGGCAGGGCCTCTTCGGCACTGGCGCAGGCGGTCACCGTAAAACCTTCCAGCTCCAGGGCCTGGGCCGTGGCGCGGCGCACCGCCTGTTCATCTTCGATCAGCAAGGCGCTGGGGGCAGCGGCGGGGTTATCCATCAGATTCATTCTCCGTCTTCAACAGCGGCAGGCGCACCACGAATTCAGCGCCGCCCTGTTCATGATTATGTGCGCTCAACTGGCCGTTCATGGCCTGGACGATGGACGAGGAAATCGCCAGCCCCAGTCCCAACCCCTTGCTCGACGACTTGGTCGTGAAGAAAGGCTCGAACAGGTGCGGCACTACCTCATCAGCGATGCCGGCACCGGAATCGCGGATCCGCAGCACGGCCTGCTGGCGCTCTGCGTCGACCTCCAGGATCACGCAGACGCACTTGCGAGGCGCTTCTTCCACCGCATCGAGCGCATTGCGCAAGAGATTGACGATGACCTGCTCGGTGCGCACGGCGTCGCCGGTCACATGCACAGCCAGCGGCATGGCGATGTGCGTCTCGACCTCTTGCTTCTCGAAGTCGCTGGACAGCAGCCGTAGCGATGCCTCCACCGCGTGGCGCAAGTCGACGGCCGCCACGGCTTGCCCGCTCTTGCGTGCAAACCCCTTCAGTTGGCCGATGATCTTGCCCATGCTGGCACTGGCGTGGCTGATGTGTTCCAGGTTCTCGGCCACCTGCGCGTTCTGGCCGCGTGCCAGAAACTTCACCGAGTTGTCGGCGAAGGCGCGGATGGCGGCCAGCGGCTGGTTCAGTTCATGCGTCATCCCGGCGGCCATCTGGCCCAGCATGGCCAGTTTGCCAGCCTGCACCAGTTCGTCCTGGGTGGTGCGCAACAGGCTCTCGGTCTGCTGCAGCTTGGCGTACTTGGCGGCGATGGCCTGGTTGGCCGCAGTCAGTTCCTGGGTGCGCTGGGCGATCTTCTGGTCCAGTTCCTCGGCGGCGCGGCGCAAGGCGTTGCGCGAGGCCAGCCGCTCCTGCAGGCGGCGCCGGTGCTGGTACCAGGCCAGCAGCGAGATGGCCAGCGCCACCATGAAGAGCGCGGCCGCCATAGCCGAGAGCATGGCCGAACGCTGCATGCGCGCCTGCGAGGGAAACAGCATCAACTGCCATCCCAGCCGCCCCACCGGCCGCGATACATGCGTACCGAAGCCGCGCTGCAAGGTCGGCGGCAAGGTCGAGACCGGCGTGATGGGCAGGTCCGCATACTGATGGGTTCCCTCCAGCTCACGCTGCACCGGCGCGCTCAGGGCTTGCAGGCTGTGGTACTTCCATTCGGGCCGGTTGCTGAGGAACACCACGCCGCCGGCATCGGTGAGCGTGATCGGATCGCTGCTGCTGCGCCAGGTATGTTCGAACTCGGCCAGGTCGACCTTGACCACCATCACCCCGATGGGCAGGTCGCCTTCGGCCTGGTCCTGGCGGCGATAGATGGGCTGGGCGATGAAATAGCCCGGCTCGCTGGAGATGTTGCCGATGCCGTAGAAGCGCCCCGCCCTGCCCTGGATGGCTTCGCGGAAGTAAGGACGAAAACCGAAGTCGCGGCCGACGTAACTGAATTCTTCATCCCAGTTGCTGGAAGCCAGCGTGACCCCATCGCGGTTAAGCATGAAGATATTGACCGCGCGCGACTGCTGCTGGATGGTCTTGAACGCGCGATTGAGCCGATCCACCGACAGCGCATCCTCGGGATGCTGCAAGACCTGCCGCACATCGGACTGGAAGCCCAGGGCAAAGGGCAAAGCTTCATATTTCTGCAGGATCGATTCCAGGTCCAGCGCGGCGATCTGCAATTGCGCGGCGGCCTGATTCTGCTGATCGCTCTCGGCGCGCCCCAGCGCGATGCGATAGGTCAGCCCGCAGACCAGCAAGGTGGCCGCCAGGAACAGGGTCAGGATCAGCAGGTTTCGTCGCGCGCGCATGAAGGATAGGGTCAAAAGCAGCGCGGCGCCCCGCAGGGCGCCGCGTTGGAGGCGTCATGATAACGCGCCGCGCGCCACCGCAGGCAGCCGCGCGCGGACCAGGACCGATCAGGCCGGCTTGTGCAGCTTGCCGGCAGCGGCATCGGCCTCGCCGTGCTCGTCATCCGGATTCATGGCGACATCGCCCTTGAGGTGGCCGTCACGTTGCGGATCCGGCATGCGCAGGCTGATGATCAGCGCCACCAGGCACAGTGCGCTCACGTACCAGTAGAAGGCCGATTCCACGCCCGCCGACTTCAGCGACAGCGCCACGAATTCAGCCGAACCACCGAAGATGGCGTTACCAACCGCATACGACAGGCCCACGCCCAGCGCACGCACTTCAGGCGGGAACATCTCGGCCTTGATCAGGCCGCTGATGGAGGTGTAGAAGCTGACGATGGTCAGGGCCAGGATGGCCAGGGCCATGGCCACGCCGGGGCTGGAAACGTCCTTGAGGAAGTGCAGGATCGGAAAGGTGCCGACCATGCCGAAGAAGGCGAAGCACAGCATGGAGTTGCGGCGGCCAATCTTGTCGGAGATGGCACCGAAGATCGGTTGCAGGATCATGTAGACGAACAGCGCGCCGGTCATGACGCCGTTGGCGACCTTGGGGTCCATGCCGGCGGTGTTGACCAGGTACTTCTGCATGTAGGTGGTGAAGGTGTAGAACATCAGCGAGCCGCCGGCGGTGAAGCCCACCACGTTCAGGAAGGCGCGCTTGTGCTGCAGCAAGCCCTTGAGGGTACCGGCCTCTTTCTTCTTGCGGGCACCGGCCGAGGAGGTCTCGGCCAGCGAGCTGCGCAGGTACATCGCCACCAGCGCACCGACCGCGCCCAGCACGAAGGGAATGCGCCAGCCCCAGGCCATCAGCTCGGCCTTGGTCAGCCACTGCTGCATGGCGAACAGCACCAGCACGGCCAGCAACTGGCCGCCGATCAGGGTCACGTACTGGAAGGAGGCGAAGAAGCCACGGCGGCCATTGGGCGCCACTTCACTCATGTAGGTGGCCGAGGTGCCATATTCACCGCCCACCGACAGGCCCTGGAACAGGCGCGCCAGCAACAGCAGCGCCGGTGCCCAGGCACCGATGGTGGCATAGGTCGGCAGCACGGCCACGGCCAGCGAGCCGCCGCACATCATCAGCACCGAGATCAGCATGGAGGTCTTGCGGCCGTGCTTGTCGGCGATGCGGCCAAACAGCCAGCCACCGATGGGACGCATCAGGAAACCGGCGGCAAACACGCCCGCCGTGTTCAGCAACTGGCTGGTGGGGTCGCCCTTGGGGAAGAAGGCCGGCGCGAAGTAGATCGCACAGAAGGAATAGACGTAGAAGTCGAACCATTCCACCAGATTGCCGGAGGAGGCGCCAAGGATGGCGAAGATACGCTTGCGGTATTCGGTGGCGCTCAAGGGCGTGCTGGTGGTGCTGGGCGCGCTGCTTTGCGGGGTGACACTCATGGAGATCTCCTGTTATGGCCACAGGCCCGTCCGATGGACGCGACGTGCGGCGGGTCATCTTGCTTTGATTGAACCGGAACAAGGCATAACGCAGAGGCCAGCGGGACCAGGCGCGTGAAGACGATGCATGAGCGCATCAGGTGTCTGTCTCCGTGTTTGCTTTTTTGTTTTGATGTTCATATTGCAGGCTTCGTGCCAGCACGAAAAGCTGGGCAGCGATATCGCAATCCATTGATTGCAAAGGGTTTTATCAAAATCACCCAAAAAGAACCCGCCAACCCGGTGCGGATTCCCGGAATGCTGCTGCGCGGCATGTCCGGGAATCCAGCCACGCGCGCAATGAAAAAACGGCGCATGTCTTTCGACATGCGCCGTTTTCAAGGTCTTGCGGTCTTTACAGTCTTGCGATCCGACCGAGGCTGCGATCAGCGTTCGGACAAGGCATCCATGACGCACAGGGCCGTCATGTTGATGATGCGGCGCACGGTCGCCGACGGGGTCAGGATATGCACCGGCTTGGCGCAACCCAGCAGGATCGGGCCAATGGCCACACCGTTGCCCGATGCAGTCTTGAGCAGGTTGTAGGCGATGTTGGCGGCATCGATGTTGGGCATGACCAGCAAGTTGGCGTCACCCTTCAGCGGCGAATCCGGAATCACCGCATTCAAGAGCTTGGAATCGAGCGCGGTATCGCCGTGCATTTCGCCATCGACTTCCAGGTCCGGCGCGATCTCGCGCAGGATGGCCAAGGCTTCGCGCATCTTGCGGGCCGATTCGCTGTTGCTGGAACCGAAGTTCGAATGCGACAGCAGTGCAGCACGCGGATGCAGGCCGAAACGGCGCATTTCCTCCGCGGCCAGCATGGTGATCTCGGCCAGCTCGCGGGCGTTGGGGTTTTCGTTGACGTGGGTGTCCACCATCACCAGCTGGCGATTGGGCAGGATCACCGCATTCATCGCGGCATAAACGTTCACGCCTTCACGCTTGCCCAGCACCTGGTCGATGTAGTGCAGGTGCAGCTGGGTGGTGCCGTAGGTGCCGCAGATCATGCCGTCGGCATCGCCCTTGTGGATGGCCATGGAGCCGATCAGGGTATGGCGGCGGCGCATTTC
Organism: Herbaspirillum sp. 1173; assembly: GCF_031455335.1. Classification (NCBI taxonomy): domain Bacteria; kingdom Pseudomonadati; phylum Pseudomonadota; class Betaproteobacteria; order Burkholderiales; family Oxalobacteraceae; genus Herbaspirillum; species Herbaspirillum sp. 1173. The sequence goes on from NZ_JAVDSP010000002.1 coordinate 264,085, forward strand.
CAGCTTGGCGTACTGCTCGGTGACACCCTTGCGGCGCGACATCTCCAGGAAGCTCTGCCAGTAATCGCGGTAGCGGTTGTCGAAGTTGGGGTTGATGACCTCGAAGTCGGTGCCGGCACGCAGGCGCAGGCCGAACTTCTTGATGCGCTGTTCCAGCACTTCCGGACGGCCCACCAGGATGGGCTTGGCCAGGTTTTCATCGACGATCACCTGGACCGCACGCAGCACGCGCTCTTCTTCACCTTCGGCGTAGACGATGCGCTTCTTGGCCTCGGCGGCCTTCTTGGCGACCTGGAAGATCGGGCGCATGAAGGTACCGCTGTGGTAGACGAACTGTTCCAGCTTCTCGATGTAGGCATCCATGTCCTGGATCGGACGGGCCGCCACGCCGGAGCTTTCGGCTGCACGCGCCACGGCCGGCGCGATCTTGATCATCAGGCGCGGGTCGAAGGGCTTGGGAATGATGTATTCCGGGCCGAAGGACAGGTTGGCGATGCCATAGGTCGAGGCCACGATATCGGACTGCTCGGCCTGGGCCAGTTCGGCGATGGCGTGGACGGTGGCGATCTCCATCTCGCGGGTAATGGTGGTGGCACCCGAATCGAGCGCGCCGCGGAAGATGTAGGGGAAGCACAGCACGTTGTTGACCTGGTTCGGATAATCCGAACGGCCGGTGGCGATGATGGCGTCGTCACGCACGGCCATCACTTCTTCCGGCAGGATTTCCGGAGTCGGGTTGGCCAGTGCCAGCACCAGCGGACGGGCCGCCATCTGCTTGACCATCTCGGGTTTCAACACGCCGGCGGCGGACAGGCCCAGGAAGATGTCGGCCTCCGGGATCACTTCGGCCAGGGTGCGGGCGTCGGTTTCGCGGGCGAAACGTTCCTTGTCCGGGTCCATCAGTTCCTTGCGGCCCTTGTAGACCACGCCGGCCAGGTCGGTGACGAAGATGTTTTCGATCGGGAAGCCGAGGTCGACGATCAGGTCCAGGCAGGCCAGCGCAGCCGCGCCCGCGCCGGAGACCACCAGCTTGACGTTCTTGATGTCCTTGTTGACGACCTTCAGGCCGTTCAGGATGGCCGCGCCGACGATGATGGCGGTACCGTGCTGGTCATCGTGGAAGACCGGGATCTTCATCTTCTCGCGCAGCTTGCGCTCGATGTAGAAGCATTCCGGCGCCTTGATGTCTTCCAGGTTGATGCCGCCGAAGGTCGGCTCCAGGGCCGCGATGACGTCGATCAGCTTGTCCGGGTCGGTTTCATTGATTTCGATGTCGAAGACGTCGATGCCGGCGAACTTCTTGAACAGCACGCCCTTGCCTTCCATGACCGGCTTGGACGCCAGCGCACCGATGTTGCCCAGTCCCAGCACGGCGGTACCGTTGGTGATCACGGCCACCAGGTTGCCACGGGCGGTGTAGCGGAAGGCGTTGAGCGGGTCGGCGACGATTTCTTCGCAGGCCGCCGCCACGCCCGGAGAATACGCGAGGGAGAGATCACGCTGGTTGGTCAGCAGCTTGGTGGGCGTGACCGCGATCTTGCCCGGGGTCGGAAACTCATGGTAATCCAGCGCTGCCTGACGAAGTTGCTGACGCACTTCTTCTTTCTTACTGATCATCGAATCCATACTCTGTATTCTCTAGTTGACTTGCGAAGGGGGTCGATTCTAGCAGAGGTCGGCCTTCAATCATAGGCCGCCGGGCTCATGCTGCTCCGCGCAAAGCCTTTTCCGGACTGGCTTTGCGGCCTGTCACCCCAAACCCGTGATGACCGCGAACATGGCCTTTCCGGAGCCAGATGACGACCAGTTGTCGCCTGATGTGCGCAGTTGCGCGCAGCTTGATTTCCCGTACGAGAGGCTGACACCGCCCTTGACTATCCGGTATTGGGGAAAACCCCTATCCCTTCACTCGCCTCACTTGCGTCCTGCCGTAACGCCACATCAAGGCAATTTGCGCTGCATCGCAACATGCGTCGTCGCCGGGATATTGTGCGCCTGAAGCCGTGACGGATTGGTTACAATCGCGCCATGCTTTCCGAATTCGAACTCATCGCGCGCTATTTCAGCCGCCCGCCCGCTCCTGACAGCCGCACGGCCTTGGGTGTGGGTGACGACTGCGCGCTGATGACACCGGCCCCGGGGATGCAGCTGGCCATTTCCAGCGACATGCTGGTGGCAGGCCGCCACTTCTTCCCGGATGCCGATCCCCTGCTGCTGGGCCACAAGTGCCTGGCCGTCAATCTCTCCGACCTGGCCGCCATGGGCGCGCAGCCGATCGCCTTCACGCTGGCCCTGGCCTTGCCGGAAGCCCGCGCTGACTGGCTGGCACCGTTCTCGCAAGGCATGCTGGCGCTGGCCGATGCCCATGGCTGCGAGCTCATCGGCGGCGACACCACCAAGGGCCCGCTGACCATCAGCATCACGGTCTTCGGTGAAGTGCCACCGTTACAGGCGCTGCGCCGCGATGCTGCCCGTGCGGGCGATGACATCTGGGTCTCCGGCACGCTGGGCGATGCCCGTCTGGCACTGGCCGGCTACCGCCAGGAATTCGACATCAACAGCGAAGCGCTGCAGCTGGCTGCCCCGCGCATGCATGCGCCTACCCCGCGCGTGGCGCTGGGTCTGGCCCTGCGCGGCATAGCCCATGCCGCCATCGACATCTCCGATGGCCTGGCGGGCGACCTCGGCCACATCCTCGATCGTTCACATGTGGGGGCGACGCTGGACGTGGACGCCCTGCCGCCCGGCCCGGCCTTGCAGCAGCGCGACCTGCACCTGCGCCGCCGCTTTACCTTGTCCGGTGGCGACGATTACGAACTTTGCTTCACTGCCCCGGCGCGCCAGCGCGAGGCGGTCCTGAAGGCGGCCCAGTCCGCCGGCACCACCGTCACCCGCATCGGCCAGATCGATGCGCAGGCCGGTCTGCGGCTGCTGGATGCCGCTGGTGAACCGCTGCAGGACACACCGGATTCCTTCGATCATTTCCGTTCATGAACCCAGCTTCTTCGCCCTTCCCGCCGCCGCCTTCGGCCTCTCCCCGCAAACGCAAGCCGACCCCGCACTTCATGCTGGCGCATCCGGCCCACTGGATCGCCCAGGGCTTCGGCAGCGGCCTCTCGCCCATCATGCCGGGCACGGCCGGAACGCTCTTCGCATGGCTGTCCTACGTGGTGCTGTCGACACGCTGGCCGCACGTCTTCACGGCGGCCAACTGGCTGGCGATCATTGCGGCCGGGTTCATCATCGGCATCTGGGCCTGCCATCGTACCGGGCAGGCGCTCAATTCGCCCGATGACGGCAGCATGGTGTGGGATGAGATCATCGCCTTCTGGCTGGTGCTGGTGCTGGTGATGCCGGCCAGCCTGAAGACGCAGTTCGCGGCTTTTGTGGTGTTCCGCTTCTTCGACATGGTCAAGCCGCCCCCGATCGCCTGGTTCGACCGGCGCTTCAAGGGCGGTTTCGGCGTGATGTGGGATGACATCGTGGCGGCCTTCTACACCTTGCTGGTGTTCGCGTTTTGGCGCACTTATTGGTAACGGGAAGTGAACAATCGGAGCTTGTCCGATACAACATTTCCTGACATCGGAGTATGCTAGTTCACGCACGTCGTTGATCAACCGACCGCAGCGCGCCCGCCACCCTGGGCAGACTGCGGCACAGCCGAGGATGACACTCATGGACAGCACCCTGGACCTGGCCACCCGCGTCGGCCACACCCTCAAAGCCAAAGGCCTGCTCCTGGCCACTGCAGAATCCTGTACCGGTGGCGGCATCGCCCACGCCATCACTGAAATCGCCGGATCCTCGGAATGGTTCGATTGCGGTTTCGTGACCTATTCGAATGCTTCCAAGAACGAATTGCTGGATATTTCCGAAGCCCTGATCGCCCAGCATGGCGCAGTCAGCGAGGAAATCGCCGGTGCCATGGCCGAAGGGGCAGTGGCCAACAGCAGCTCGGACGTGGCCGTCTCCACCACCGGCATCGCCGGCCCCGGCGGTGCGGTACCGGGCAAGCCGGTTGGCACGGTCTGCTTCGGCTGGCGCGTGGGCGACAAGACCTATACCGAACGCCTGGTCTTCAAGGGCGACCGCCAGCAGGTACGGGCCCAGACCGTGGAACATTCGCTCAAGGGCTTGCTGAAGCTTCTGGCAGACTGAAGCGGCACGCATGAAGAAAAAGGCGGCGCTCCCATGGAGTCGCCGCCTTTTTCTTCATCTGTGCTTGCGCGGATCAGCGGAAGCGGTTGATCTCGTCACGCGTCTGGATGGCCACCCGGCGCGCCGCAGCGGCGAAATCTTCGCCGGCTTCCGGCTTGGCGTAGAGGATGGCACGTGAAGAATTGATCATCATGCCCGTGCCCGAGGCCGTCTTGCCGGAGGTGACCGTCGCTTGCACGTCGCCCCCCTGGGCACCCACGCCCGGCACCAGCAGCGGCATGTCGCCGATGATGGCGCGCACCTGCGCCAGTTCGTGCGGGAAAGTGGCACCGACCACCAGGCCGCACTGGCCATTGGTATTCCACTTCTCGGCCACCAGGCGCGCCACGTGCTGGTACAGCGGCTTGCCATCGACTTCCAGGAATTGCAGGTCGGAACCACCGGCGTTGGAGGTGCGGCACAGCACGATCACGCCGCGATCCTTCCATTCCAGATAGGGCGAGACCGAGTCCCAGCCCATGTAGGGGCTGACCGTGACGACGTCGGCGTCATAGCGCTCGAAAGCTTCGCGGGCATACTGCTCGGCAGTGGCGCCGATGTCGCCGCGCTTGGCATCGAGCACCAGCGGGATCTCGGGGTAGTTCGTGCGCAGGTAGGCGCAGATGCGCTCCAGCTGCTCTTCCGCGCCGAGGGCAGCGAAATAGGCGATCTGCGGCTTGAAGGCACAGGCGGCTTCGGCGGTGGCATCGATGATGGCGCGGCAGAATTCGAAGATCGCGTCCGGCTTGCCCTGCAGCTCGGCGGGGAATTTCTTGAGGTCGGGGTCCAGGCCGACGCACAGCAGGGAATTGCGCGAAGTCCACGCAGCGTTGAGTTTCTCGATGAATGTCACGGTGATGCCTTTAACTGAAAGATGCGCTATTGTAGCGCGCCGGCCTGTCCAGACCTCGATTTTTGACTGATGTTCAGGGTTTTTCACGGAACATCGGGCACTTCAGGAGGTTTGCATGGTCTCATGCGCTCCCTTTGCTTCACTTTTTGCTACGAGGAAAACAACATGAAAAAACTCTTCGCCTGGCTGGCCATTGCCATGACGGCCCTCACCCTCTCCGGCTGCGGCTACAACGAATTCCAGGCCAAGGATGAAGCCACCAAGGCGGCTTGGGGCGAAGTGGTCAACCAGTACCAGCGCCGCGCCGACCTGATCCCGAACCTGGTCAACACCGTAAAGGGCTATGCCTCGCACGAGAAGGACACCCTGGAAGCCGTCACCCGCGCCCGCGCTGCGGCCACCAGCTTCCAGATCACCCCGGAAGTGCTCAACGACCCCAAGGCCTTTGCCAAATTCCAGGAAGTACAGGGGCAATTGTCGTCGGCGCTGTCGCGCCTGATGGCGGTCTCCGAGAACTACCCGCAGTTGAAGGCCGACACCAGCTTCCGCGACCTGCAATCCCAGCTGGAAGGCACCGAAAACCGCATCACCGTAGCCCGCCAGCGCTATATTGCCGCTGTGAAGGATTACAACATCCTGGCGCGCAGCTTCCCCACCAACATCACGGCCAAGCTGTTCAGCTATGAAGTCAAACCCTCGTTCACGGTAGAAAACGAAAAAGCCATCTCGACCGCGCCCGCGGTCAACTTCGGCAAGTAAGCACAGGAGCCCAGATTGGCCATGCGCAAGCTGCTCCTGACCTGCTGGCTGCTGGCGTGGATCGCGCTGGCCGCCCCGGCCCGTGCCGATGACGGCCTGGTGCCGGTGCCGCCGCTATCGGCCCACGTGATCGACCAGGTCCACCTGCTGCAGCCGCAGCAGCGCCAGGCCCTCGAAGGCGTTCTGGCCGAGATCGAACAGCGCACCGGCAGCCAGATCGGCGTGTTGCTGATGTCCTCCACCGCGCCCGAAGCCATCGAGCAATACAGCATCCGCGTGGCCGAGGCCTGGAAGCTGGGCCGCAAGGGCGTCGATGACGGCGTGATCCTGATCGTCGCCAAGGACAATCCCAAATCCCTGCGCCGCCTGCGCATCGAAGCAGGGCGTGGGGTACAGGGCAGCCTCACGGATGCGCAATCCAAACGCATCCTGGAAGACGTGATCGCCCCGCATTTCCGCCAGAACGATTTCTATGGCGGGCTGGCGGCGGGAGTGACGGCCATCACCACCTTGCTGGAACAGGAAAAGCTGCCACCGGCCAAGCGCTCGTCCAGTGCGGTACAGACCGATGATGGCGGCGGATGGATCACGCTGATGGTGATCGGGCTGTTCCTGGTCGTGTTCTTCACGGTATTGCTCAAGTCGCGCCGCAGCAGCCGCAATGCCCTCAACAGCAATGACTGGGGCCGCGGCGGCAGCACGACCGCCGGCGTCATCATCGGCAGCCTGGTCGACGAGGCCTTGCGCCAGGCCAGTTCCGGACGGGGCGGTTCGCGTTCGGGTGGCGGCGGCTTCGGTGGTGGATTTGGCGGATCATCCGGCGGCGGCTTCTCCGGCGGTGGCGGCACATTCGATGGCGGCGGTGCCTCGGGAGACTGGTGACATGGCGCACAACAACGCATCCCCTTCCCTGTTTGCGCGCATGTTGCGCCACTTGCGCATGACGCGTGCGGCGGCACGGCGCATCTTTCCCTCTTCCACCCTCAAGGCGATCCAGGCCAGCATCGGCGAAGGTGAGCGGCAGCATCGCGCGCAAGTGCGCGTGATCGTCGAAGCCGCGCTCACGCTGGGCGCAGTGCGGCGCGGCGAGAGCGCGCGGCAGCGCGCGCATGAGCTGTTTTCGCATTACCGCATCTGGGATACCGAAGAAAACTGCGGCGTGCTGGTCTATCTCAACCTGGCCGACCGCAAGGTCGAGATCGTGGCTGATCGCGGCATCAACGCCCGCGTCACGCGGGAGCAATGGCAGCAGGTGTGCAAGCAGATGACTGCCGGATATGCCGCCGGCCAATACGAGGCCAGCACACTGCAGGCACTCGCCAGCCTGCACGCCATCCTGGCGAAGGTCTTGCCGCGCGACCCTGGGGGCCGCGACGAGCTGCACAACGAACTCTCGGACAAACCCTTGCTACTTTGATGCCATGAAAATACTGTTCTGGCTGGTGGCGCTTGCCGCACTGTTGCTGCTCCTGCGCATGATCATGCGCCGCGTGATGCCCCGGCCGCAGCCACCCGTGCATTATCGCGCTCCCTCCTATTACACCAAGGCACGCTATAGCTCACCGGGTGTTCCTGCAAGCAACGGCGCTGGCTGGGCCGGCGACGTCAGCAGCTCCGGCAGTGGCTCTGACGGAGGAAGCGGGGGCGACTGCGGCGGCGGGGATGGCGGCGGAGGGGGTGATGGCGGAGGCGGCGGCTGCGATTGAAGCCGCCCGTTCTTCATCTCAACCGTTTTCGTAGACCCACTGCAACAAGGCATCCTGCGCCTGCTGCCCATTCGGCGCAGCAGCGTGATTGATCAGGAACACCACCACATAAGTCTTGCCCGAGGCCGCCTGCACATAGCCCGCAATCGAACGCACGTCATTGAGCGTGCCCGTCTTGATGTGCGCCTGTCCGGCCACGCTTTGCGTCTTCAGGCGACGGCGCATGGTGCCGTCGTAACCGACCAGCGGCAGCGAGGAGACGAATTCCGGCATCAACGGCGAACGGTAGGCCTGTACCAGCACGCTGGCCAGCAGCGCCGGCGTGACGCGCTCCACGCGCGAAAGACCGGCGCCGTTCTCGATGGCCAGGCCATTGGTATCGATGCCCTTGTCATTGAGCCAGCCGCGCACCGCGCGCGCGGCATTGACGGTGTCACCGGGCTGGCCGGTCATCTCCGCCCCCAGCGTCAGCAGCACCTGGCGCGCCATCACGTTGTTGCTGTACTTGTTGATGTCGCGGATGACTTCCGGCAACGGCGGCGACTGCACTTCCACCATCAGCCGCGCCGAAGGCGTGACCTGCCCGTTGACCACACGCCCGGCAAAACTGCCGCCGAGGTCGGCCCACATTTGTACAAAACTCGCGCCTACATACTGCACATTGTTCATGCGATACGGATGGACATACCACACGCGCGGCCCGCAGTCGGCGCTGTAGCTGCCGGTGAAACTGACGGCGTTGGGGTCGTTGTTCATCTTCAGCTTGCCCTGCCAGTCGCCGCAGGGCTCCTGCGACAAGCGCGGCGGCGTGACGGTGATGCCGGCCATCGGTGGATCCATGCTCACGCTGACCACGCCACTGGCGGCATCCGGCTCAAAACGGAAAGCCTGGGTGCGGTAATTCATCAGCAGGGCATCGGGGCCGGCGTTGTATGGCTTTTGCGGATCGCCATCGAACTGCGAGGGGTCATAGCTGGACTCCGCAAAATACGTACGATCCAGCACCAGGTTGCCGCGAATGTCCTTGATGCCGCGTGCGCGCAGCTGGCGCAGGAACAGCCAGAAATTCTCCAGCACCAGCTTGGGATCGCCCCCGCCCTTGAGGATCAGGTCGCCATTGAGCACGCCCCCGGCAAGCGTGCCATCGATGTAGGCCTGGGTCTTCCAGGTATAGGTCGGCCCGAGGATTTCGAGCGCGGCATCCGTGGTCACCAGCTTCATCACGGAGGCCGGATTGAATGGCTGCCCGGTATTGTTGGCCGCCAGCATGCGCTTGCCGTTGTCGGCATCGACCACCACGACGCCGGTATTCTGCTGCGGAATATGGGCCACGCGCAGCGCCCCCACCACCGCAGGCGGCAAGCCCTGTGCATGGACGAGGGGGACGGCGCTGCTGGCCAGCAGCGCCAGCCACAACGAAGAAAGACCAAGCCGGGGAGACTTCACGAGACGGGGGAAGCGGAACATGATGGAGACGGAAATGAGGAGCAGGCATTATAAGGGGATGCATGACCGGCCGTCGGTGCAGCAGGCGGGGATGACGACATCGGCGCGTCACCTTGCCATGCGACACTAGAGTCTGTTCTCATCCTGCTTGAAAGACGCGATGTGAACGGCCCGGCCTGACACTGACCAATGCCCGGCGGAAACGGTTCCCCGTGTGCGCAAGATCCCGGTCAAGGCAAGCGCAGAGCGGGCTTGCGAACAGCCGCCAGATGGCGTTACGCTGCGTGACTGATAATCATCGCTTGCATGTAATCGTGCGTACCAGAAACTCCGGCGACCGCTGGCCCGGCTGACATCACCCGCGGACCAGACGAAAGAAAAACATGAACATGTCCTCCCCCTCCAATCCCGATTGCCCCACCCCGCGACCGCCCGCTGCACGCCTGCTGGCCTTGCTGCTGGACGTACTCAATCCGATCGCCCTGCTACGCCAGCGTCCCGCGCGTTCCGGCGAGGCGAGCCAGGCGGCGCTGGCCGGCAAGGGCGTGCGCTTCGTGCAGCGCATCTACCGTCTGCGGGTGATTGGCCTTGGCGTGGGATTTTTCTGCGTCGCCGCCGGCTTCCTGCAGCATCCCGTGCCATGGCCGCTGTGGCTGTTGCTGGGTGTGCATGGCTACCTGTGGCCGCATCTGGCGCGCCAGTGGGCCCTCAGGTCGGCGATCCCGTATCGTGCCGAACGACGCAACCTGGTGATCGACGCCGCCTTTGGCGGTTTCTGGATTGCAGCGCTGCAGGGCAACCTGGTGCCCAGTGCGGTCATCATCTCGATGCTGTCGATGGACAATATCGCCGCCGGCGGACTGCGCCTGTTCATGCGCGGCCTGTACGCAACCCTGGTGGCGGGCGTGCTGGGATGGTGGCTGCTGGGTGCGCATTTCCTGCCGCAGTCGGACCTGACCACCATCCTCGCCTGCCTGCCGATGATGATGCTCTATCCCCTGGCGCTGGGACAGTCGACCTACCTGATGTCGAAGAAGCTGGCCGATCGCTCACGCCAGTTCGAAATCGTCAGCCAGCTCGACGGGCTCACGCTGCTGTTCAATCGCCGCTACTGGGAGAGCCTGCTGCTGGGCGAATTCGAACGCCTGCACCGCCAGAGCTCCGCGCAGCACCAGACCTTCCTGCTGTTGCTGGACCTGGACCACTTCAAGAGCATCAACGACACCTGGGGCCACCTGATCGGCGACGAAGTGCTGCGCAACTTCGCGCGCCTGCTGCGGACCATGCTGCGCGAACAGGATGCGATCGGACGTTACGGCGGTGAGGAATTCGGCGTGATCCTGCGCGACGTGTCGCCAGCCGATGCGCTGGCGCTGTCACAGCGGGTGATCGAAGCGGCGCGCACCAGAAATGATGAAAACAATTTATATGGTTGTACGGTCAGTGCCGGACTGGTGCCCTTCTCTGCGGACATGGACGCTCATTTCGTCTGGCTGCAACGCGCCGACCACGCCATGTACTGCGCCAAGGAAACCGGGCGCGATCGCCTGGTGGTCTGGGATCCGGCGCTGGAGCGCGCGCCGCGCATGCCCAATCAGCCGCCGCCTCCCTGCTGCGTATAGGCGTGCAGCGAAGAAGCCACGAAAGCGATGGACGCAAAAAAGGCCGATGTTTTCGGGGCCGCCACGAGACCACTGTGAAAACATCGACCTAGGGAAATCAAGGCGGGGCGATCAGCATGACGGAATGATAGGCGTACTTCCCTAAAAAAATGCCTGCGCCGATGCCCCGGCCACTGCCGCAACGAGCGGCAAAGCGGGCCGCAGAAAGCCCGCTAAATTAGCACTGGCAGTGCTTCCAGTACTAAAAGCGCAAGCAGTGCGCCGAAGACCGCACCCACTGCTCTCAAACTGGTTCGGACCATCCGTGACGCCACCGGAACCTCGCCGCAGAGCAACAAACCCGCCAGCGCCATGGGAATGAAGAACATCAGATTGTTCATGATGAGGTTGGGCATGATGCGTCTCCTGGTCGAGTTTATTGGTTTTGCGCGGGGTTGCTGCGCGTACTCTGTTCGGGCTTGCCTCGTTTCGAGTATAGGCCGTACACCATGGAAGACAAGGCTCACCCGGCGAGAATCGGTGCTGCACAGCAGCGTCCAGAGCAGCGAAATACCGCTTCACCATCCTCGCTGTGAAGCAGAAAGCTTCCGCTCCGTCTTGTTGCAGATGCACAAATTTTCGGCAACGCGGGCGAATTTGCCTTGACCCTGTTTTCCGCGCGGGCGTAGAATTCGCCCGTTCTCATTTTTTGGAGTCCCTCTCATGGGCACTTGTTCGGGTGACAGTTGTTGCCGGTTAATTCCGGGTTAAGCCTCAGCAAGGATTTCAGCAGGACTTCATCCTGTCGTCATCTTGCACCAGGCAGATGACGGCAATTCATGTCGGCAGCGCGCGGTCTTTCCAGGCCGGTTTTCAGCAGCGCCGCTGACAACGACATTCCCTCACAACGACAGATCGACGATCGACCGCCGCAGACACGGCGTCAGAACGCAGCTGCATCGCGACCGCATTGCCCGCTCCATCGAGCCGGCAGCCGGCTCGCCTGATGCCGCGCGCGTCATGACGCACCGCCTTCCGCATGGCCAGCCGCCATGCGGCTGCACGTCTGTTGCCGCCGTCAGGTGCCGATGACAGGGTCTCCGCTCAACCAGGCGGAGGCTGCAATGCGACAGACACATTCATCATGAACACGCGAAGACCCAGCGCGCCGCGTCCGGCCGCCCGTCTTGGCGGGGGCCGTCCACGGCGCTGACCCCGATGCCGGCCTGCCCTGCTGCAGGCCGACGCGATGCAAACCGCTTCGTCCACGGGACGAGGCCCAACAAGAAAAGAAGCACGCCATGAATCTGAACCTGCTGAAAGAAACCTTTGTCAGCTTCATCCGCGCACGCGGTATGGACCGTCACTTCCGCCGCCTGGGCATGGACATGTTCCGCAGCGCCCCGGTGACCAAGGAAGTCCCGCAAACCCTGGCCGAGCAATTGAGCGAAGCCTCCCGCAGCGAAGCCCGGGCCCTGTTGCAGCGCCTGCAGTCGCGCCCCGACGGCCTGACCGAAGCGGAAGCCGATGCCATCCGTGAACACAGCGGCCCCAATGAAGTCGAGCACGAAAAGCCGCTGACCTGGTACGTCCACCTCTGGCACTGCTACAAAAACCCCTTCAACCTGCTGCTGACCCTGCTGGCCGCGGTCTCCTTCTACACCGAGGACATGAAGGCCGCCATCGTCATCGGCACCATGGTGGTGGTCTCGACCTTGCTGCGCTTCGTGCAGGAAGCACGTTCCAACACCGCCGCCGACAAGCTCAAGGCCATGGTCAGCAACACCGCGACCGTGATGCGCCACGACCAGGTCGAAGAGATCGCCGCCGAAGCGCAGCGTTACTTCGACGTGATGCTGCACCCCAAGGGCGCGCGCCGCGTCGAGGTACCGATCCACAAGCTGGTGCCCGGCGATATCGTGCTGCTCTCGGCGGGCGACATGATCCCCGCTGACCTGCGCCTCTTGGCCGCCAAGGACCTGTTCGTGAGCCAGGCCGCGATGACCGGCGAATCGCTGCCCGTAGAAAAATTCGTCACCCCCAGCAACCTCAACACCAGCAGCCCGCTGGAGCTGGACAACCTCTGCTTCATGGGCACCAACGTCGTCAGCGGCTCGGCTACGGGCGTGGTGCTGACCACCGGCAAGCGCACGTATTTTGGTGCGCTGGCTGAGCGCGTCACCGCCACTGACCGCACGCCGACTGCCTTCCAGGCGGGCGTCAACAAGGTCAGCTGGCTGTTGATCCGCTTCATGCTGGTGATGACGCCGGTGGTGTTCTTCATCAACGGTTTCACCAAGGGCGACTGGGTGGAAGCCTTCCTGTTCGGTCTCTCCGTGGCCGTAGGCCTGACGCCCGAGATGCTGCCCATGATCGTGACCTCGACCCTGGCCAAGGGCGCGGTGGCACTGTCGCGCAAGAAGGTGATCGTCAAGCGGCTCGATGCGATCCAGAACTTCGGTGCGATGGACGTGCTGTGTACCGACAAGACCGGCACGCTCACGCAGGACAAGATTTTCCTGGAACGTCATACCGACATTCATGGCGAACCCGACGACGAAGTGCTGCAATACGCCTACCTGAACAGTTATTACCAGACCGGCCTGAAGAACCTGCTGGACGTGGCCGTGCTGGAGCACGCCGAGCTGCAACGTGAAATGTCCATCGCCTCGGCCTATCGCAAGGTCGACGAAATTCCTTTCGACTTCCAGCGCCGCCGCATGTCGGTGGTGGTGTCCGAGCGCGAGGATCACCACGAGCTGATCTGCAAGGGTGCGGTCGAGGAAATCGTCTCGGTGTGCTCGCGCGCCCGCGTCAATGGCGAAGTGGTACCGCTGACCCCGGCCTTGCTGGAAGAGATCCGCGCCACCACCGGCAGCCTCAACGCCGAGGGCCTGCGCGTGGTCGGCGTGGCCGCCAAGGACTTGCCGCCGACCAAGGAGGTGTACAGCCTGGCTGACGAATCGGATCTGGTGCTGATCGGTTACATCGCCTTCCTCGATCCGCCCAAGGAATCGACCGCCCCTGCCCTGGCCGCATTGCGTGCGCATGGCGTGAAGGTCAAGATCCTGACCGGCGACAACGAACTGGTCACCGCCAAGATCTGCCGTGAGGTCGGGCTGGAGGTCAAGGGCATGCTGCTGGGTTCGTATGTCGAGAAGATGAGCGATGCGGAGCTGTCGCAGGCGGTGGAGACGGTGACGGTCTTCGCCAAGCTCTCGCCGGCGCACAAGGAACGCATCGTGCGCGTTCTGCATGATCGCGGACACGTGGTCGGCTTCATGGGTGATGGAATCAATGATGCGCCGGCGCTGCGTGCTGCCGACATCGGTATCTCGGTGGATACGGCGGTGGATATTGCCAAGGAAGCGGCGGATCTGATCCTGCTGGAGAAGAGCCTGATGGTGCTGGAAGAAGGCGTGCTGGAAGGCCGCAAGACCTTCGCCAACATGCTGAAATACATCAAAATGACGGCCAGCTCGAACTTCGGCAATGTCTTCTCGGTCTTGATTGCCAGTGCATTCCTGCCTTTCCTGCCGATGCTGCCCTTGCATCTGCTGGTGCAGAACCTGCTGTATGACGTCTCGCAGATCTCGATTCCCTTCGACAACGTCGACAAGGAATTCCTGGAAAAGCCGCAGCGCTGGGATGCCGGTGACATCGGCCGCTTCATGGTCTTCTTCGGTCCGATCAGCTCGATCTTTGATATCACGACCTTTGCGCTGATGTGGTATATCTTCGGCGCCAGCACGCCGGAACATCAAACCCTGTTCCAGTCCGGCTGGTTCATTGAAGGGCTGCTGTCGCAGACGCTGATCGTGCACATGATCCGCACGCGCCGCATCCCCTTCTTCCAGAGCCGCGCCTCGTGGCCGCTGATGGGGATGACACTGGTCATCATGGCCATCGGCATTGCGATCCCGATGACGCCGCTGGCGCATTACTTCAAGCTGGAGGCGCTGCCGCTGTCGTACTTCCCGTGGCTGGTGGCGATCCTGGTCGCCTATGCGGTGCTGATCCAGGGGATGAAGGGGTGGTATGCCCGGCGGTATGGGTGGCAGTGAGCTGATGAATCAGTAACGATCGTTACTGATCAGAGTTGATCAGAGTTGAAATGAAAACGCCTGCTCGATGGAGCAGGCGTTTTTGCGTAAGCAGAGTTCTGCGCCTGTTGATCGCCGCTTGCCCGCTTCAATTGCTATCGGGCCACGATTGTCGAATCCAGCAATACAGGCCACCGAGCGATGTCACGCTCTTGCGCTCAATCCCATCGATGCCGGGAAGATCAACAGGCCGCTCCCGGAGCGGAAACCAACCGGCGTCTCGCGTATCACCTTCCATGAGCTTGCGTGCAGTTTTCACCATTGCTCGGTCGCAAGCACCAAACTGCACGAAATTGACTTGGGCCTCCATCAGGCTGCAGGGATTGGCACCGCTTGCATAAGGATAGTACAGCTGCAGTTCATCGTCCTCCCAGAAGCAGACGGAGCAAATTTCATGAGAACCTGGCGGTTCAGAAAACACCTCGTGGCCACAGCAGGGGCAGGTAAACATGATGTCTGGACTTTCATTTTGGCCAAAATCGTTCATCCGATTCTGCTACCGATAGTGCAGCAGTGCTACCCAAAGCATGGTCAGCATCACTCCTGAAAAACCCACACAGAGTGTGATCGAGAACATTCGGGCGGCAAGAATCAAGAAGCGTAGCTGTTTTTCCTTGAGCATGTCTTTTGATGCAGGCCCCCAAACAAGCTCACGCGAGAGAGACGTTCCAATCCCACCTTGCGTGATCGAATACCATCTCGCTCCGATGGGGAAATTTTTTGCTTTCAAGATCCGCGCGAAGAGCGACTCCCGGATAAGCTGACGCGCAATAATTGAAAGCCCTGTTAATGGGGCGAAGACGATGAAGAGAAGCAAATCAGGTCGATCAATGATCATCAGCTCGAGAAATCAATGGGTGCTTTTTGGATTGAACATACTCGCTAACGCGATACATCTTGGGGGAGCAAGGAATCATGATATTAGCGGCGGAAGCAGTCCTTCACTAATGAAATAACTGACGATACTCCCTACTGTGGATATCGATATCGGGATTTGGGCCCCATGCACGACCTGCGAAAAAACCCACCGCAACAGAAAGCAGTCCAGCTGGATTTTTCGTCTCCCCCTCTTCAGTTAGCCTGACGTTTCGGACGACGCTGATCACAACATCGCCTTTACAAGGGCAAGGTGTGACACGACCAGCAATGATGACACGTATTGACGCGTTCATTTGAGTGATGCAATAATCGCCTCGCTGCCTAGGAACGCCACCAGGCAGTACTCCCAGCAATATTGCTGACCCCATACATACCGGCTATGAAAGCCCCTGACATGCGCATCAAGCGCAGTCAGGGGCTTTTTGTTTTGGAGATTCGCATGTCGTCACAGGAAAACACCTCGCCGCCCTCGTTTCCATTGATCAAGGTGGCAAGCGTCCAGATGGAGCCCCACATTGGCCGCAAGGAAGAGAATGTTGCCCGTTCCATTGCCTTCATCGATCGCGCCGCCGCCGAGGGGGCCGAGCTGGTGGTCTTGCCCGAGCTGGTCAACAGCGGCTATGTCTTCGCCAGCCGCGCCGAAGCCTTCGCCTTGGCGGAAGTCCTGCCCGACGGCCCCACCACCCAGGCCTGGATGGCCGCCGCGCGGCGCAACGGTATCCATGTCGTGGCCGGCATCGCCGAACGCGAGGGCGACCGGCTCTACAATTCCGCTGTGGTGATTGGCCCGGACGGCTGGCTGGGCGTCTACCGCAAGCTGCATCTGTGGGGCGACGAACATCTGTTCTTTGAAGCTGGCGACAAGGGATTACCCCTGTTCCACACACGCTGGGGACGACTGGGCGTGGCGATCTGCTACGACGGCTGGTTCCCGGAAGTGTATCGGTTGCTTGCCATGCAGGGTGCTGACGTCGTGGCGATGCCAACCAACTGGGTACCGATGCCAGGGCAGCCAGACAACCGCCAAGCCATGGCAACTTCACTGGCGATGGCCAATGCCCATAGCAACGCGCTCACCATCGTGTGCGCCAACCGTACCGGCACCGAGCGCGGCCAGCTCTTCATCGGACAGAGCGTGATCATTGGCGCGCAAGGCTGGCCGCTGGCCGGGCCGGCACCGGAGGACGGCGAGCAAATACTGTATGCCAGCCTCAATCTCAAGGAGTCGCGCCAGGCACGCCATCTCACTCCCTTCAACCATGTGCTGCGCGACCGTCGCGACGACCTCTACGACCCGATGCTGGGCACGGGTTGGCCGCTGCCGCGGCACTGAACCGCTTCCCGTTTGCCGTACCGCTTTTCTTTCAGGATCCATTCCATCCATCCACTCACACCGACTGAGGAGTTCATGATGAACAGATTCACTTTCGCGCTGCCCCATGGCGTATTTGCTGTCGCATTTTCCCTGCTTGCCGCAGCTGCGCCGGCCCACGCCGCCGAGCCCATCCGCATCGGCGTGGCGGTCGGGCTATCGGGTGCCAACAGCGTGGTGGCACCGGCCGTAGTGCAGTCCTCGCAACTGGCGGTCGATGAAATCAACGCCGAGGGCGGCATCATGGGACGCAAGCTGGAGCTGGAAATCGTCGATGACGCCTCCGGCGCAGTGGGCGCGCAGAAAGCTTTCGATACGCTGGTGTTCCAAAAGAGGGTCAACGCCGTCATCGCCATGGAAACCAGCGCCGCACGCAATGCCGCGCTGCCGGTGATCAGCCGCGGCAAGGTACCTTACATCTACACGTCCTTCTACGAGGGTCGCTCGTGCAATAAATGGATGTACGCCAACGGCTGGGTGCCGGAGCAACAGGTGGCGCCGGTAGTGGATTACTTCAGCAAGTCCATGAATGCCAAGACCTTCTTCCTGGTCGGCAGCGACTACGCCTTTGGCCGAGGCATGCTGGAATTCACCAGGAAGTACATCGAGCAGAAAGGCGGCAAGGTCGTCGGCGAAGAATACCTGCCCATCGACGGCAGCGACTGGACCACGGTAGTTTCGAAGATCCGTGCCAGCAAGCCGGACGCCCTGATCAGCGCCACCGCCGGCGGCGCACCCAATGTGTCGCTGGCGAAGCAGCTCAAGGGAGCCGGTCTGACGCTACCCTACGGCAACCTCGCCATTGACGAGGGTACCGCCAGGACCATGGGCGATGCCGCCACCGGGCTCTACATGTCGGCTTCTTACCTGACCAGCATCGATACGGCGGAAAACAGGAAATTCATGGACGCGCTGAAGAAAAAATTCGGCGCCGACCTGAAGACCCCCAATGAATTGTCCGAGCCCCAGTACGAAGCCTTCTATCTGTACAAGGCCGCCGTCGAGAAAGCCGGCTCGACTGACAGCGACAAGGTGAGCAAGGCGCTCGGCGAAGTGTCGTTCAACGGTCCGCGTGGCACGGTGGCGATGAACAAGAGCCATCATGCGCCGCGTTCCATGCGCCTGGGCCAGGTGCAGGCCGACGGATCGATCCGTATTCTGGAGACCTTCGCCAGCGTCGACCCCGGCAACCAGTGCCCGAGCATCAAGTGATGGCGGCAGGCAGGACCGCTTTGCGATAACAACGCCGCCGCGGCCATGACCGCGGCGGCCTGAGAAACGAGAGGAGAGCGCCATGGCGCTATTGCTGGATATGCTGACGACGGCCGCGATGCTGTTCGTCGTCACCGCCGGACTGATGATGATCTTCGGTGTCATGAAGATCGTCAATTTCGCCCACGGGGCCTTGCTGACCCTGGGCGGTTACGCCAGTTACGTAACCACGCGTCTGCAACTCGATCCCTGGCTGGGATGGCCGCTGGCGCTGGTAGCCGGTATCGCCGTGGGCATGCTGGTCGAAGGCGTGATCGTTCGCCGCCTTTACAAGCGGCCGCTGGACGCCATCCTGGCGACATGGGGACTGAGCATCGTGATTGGCCAGCTGATCGTGATGGCCTTCGGTCGCGAGGTGCAGTTCGTCAACGCACCGCTGACCGGGACCTGGAACATCCTCGGCGTCGACTACTCCGCCTACCGCCTGTTGCTGGTGCCGCTGGCGCTGGGCATCTGCCTGCTGCTCACGGCGCTGCTCAACGGTACGGATTTCGGCGTGCGTACCCGCGCAGTGATCATGAATGAGGAACTGGCCAGCAGCCTGGGCATCCATTCCGGCCGCGTACGCTTCGTCACCTTCAGCCTGGGTGCCGGACTGGGCACACTGGCCGGCGCGATGATCACGCCGCTCTCCAGCGTCGACCCCAATATGGGCCTGCCCTGGCTGATCAGTGCCTTCATGCTGGTGATGATCTCCGGCCACTCCATCCTGAGCCTGCTGCTGGCCTGCATGGTATTCGGTGCTGCGCAGGTGCTGGTCAGCACCTACGTCAATCCTGTGCTCGGCGGTCTCACCATCGCCGTCCTCGCTGCAGTGACCTTGCGTATCCGACCGAAGGGGCTGGCACGTGCGTAACTCCTCTTATTCTTCCGCCGCACCTTCCTCACGGGCGGGTGCCGCACGCGTACGCCATTCTCTGCGCAGCGTCTTGCTGTTCGTCGGTGTGGGCCTGCTGTTGCTGGCTGCCGGGCCGTGGATCTTCGACACCTACCTGCAAAACATCCTCATCAAGGCCTATTTCATGGCCATCGTTGCGATGACCGTCGATATTCTGTGGGGCTATACCGGCTACCTCACGTTCGGCCAGTCGGCTTTCTTCGGAATCGGTGCCTATGCCGCCGGACTGGTGTTCACGCATGGCGGCTTCAGCCCTGTCACGGTCATGCTGGCAATCGGCACCACCATCGTCGCCGCAGCAGCGGTGGCGGCGCTGGCCGGATGGCTGTCGTTCTATCGCGGTGCGTCGCCGTTCTTCGCCACCGTGATTTCGCTGGTGCTGCCCATCGTGCTGACCCAGCTGCTGCTGTCGGGTGGCAGCTGGACCGGCTCCAGTTCCGGGCTGACCGGTTATGACAGCTTCGATTTTTCCCTCGACGCCTGGTATTGGATCTCCGGCGGCATGCTGGCAGTGGCTGCGCTGGCCGGCTGCTTGCTGGTGCGCTCCGATGCCGGCCGCCTGCTCGCCGCCATCCGCGACAATGAGCAGCGCTGCAGCTATCTGGGCATCAACACCTCGCTGGTGAAAATTACGCTGCTGGTGGCCATGGCAGTACTGGCCGGTCTGGCCGGATTCGGCTACGGCGCTTTCAGTGGCGTGGTCGCACCCGAGCTGGCCGGCTTCGCGCTGGGCACGGAATTCATCATCTGGGTCGCGCTGGGCGGGCGCGGCAGCCTGTGGGGACCACTGATCGGTGCCGTATTGATCAACGTTGCCACCGCCTATCTCAGCAGCAGCATGCCCTTTGCCTGGCAATTGATCCTGGGCGCAGCGTTCATCCTGGTGATCGTACTGCTGCCCCAGGGCCTGGTGCCGCTGCTGTTGCGCCCCCTTGGCCTGGGCCGCGCAAGCGCGCATCAGCCGGGCCTGGAAGAATGTGCCGGCGTGACCGGCGGCGATGCGCAGGCGGAGGCGATCCGCATGCAAGGAGTGGCCCGCCACTTCGGCCCGCTGAAGGTGCTGCGCGGCATCGACTTCGCCGCCCGTGCCGGCGAGCTGGTCGGGCTGATCGGTCCCAATGGAGCCGGCAAGACTACGCTGATGCGCTGCATGAGCGATGGTGCCGAGCGCAGCGCCGGCAGCATCGCGCTGTGCGGCAGCGACATCGGCCAATTGCCGCCGGAGGCCTGCGTCAGCCTCGGGCTGGGACGCAAGTTCCAGAACGCCAATATCTTCGACACACTGACCGTGGCGCAGTGCCTGCGCATCGCCCGTGCGCGGCTTGAACGGCCGGCCCTGTTCCGGCGTGCGGACGTGCTGCATCTCCCCCCTTATGCCTTGCACGTGATGCGCGCCACCGGTCTGGATGAGAAACTCGACAGCGTCGCCGGGGATCTCTCCCACGGCCAGCAGCAGGCGCTGGAACTGGCCATGGTGTTGGCGCTGGAGCCCCGTGTGGTGCTGCTGGATGAACCTACCGCCGGGCTCACCAAGGCCGAGCGTACGCAGATCGGCGGGGTACTGTCTTCGCTCGCGCTCAAGTACCGGCTGTGCTGCCTGCTGGTGGAGCATGATCTTGATTTCGTGCAGCAGATCGCCACCCGCATCGTGGTGCTGCATCAAGGTGCGATCGCCATGGAAGGCAGTTTCGATGAGGTGGTCAATTCGGAACTGGTCAACACCATTTATTCAGGCAGTATCCACGCAACGGAGGCGCAATGAGATCATCGGCACTGGTGTTGGACGGCATTACCAGCGGCTATCGTGCGTCGGTCGTGCTGCGCGGCGTGTCGCTGAACATCGCGCAAGGCGAGGCCGTAGCCCTGCTGGGCAAGAATGGCATGGGCAAGAGCACTCTGCTCAAGACCATCATGGGCTACCTCGGCAAGCAGGGCGGTGCGATCCACCTGCACGGGCGCAACATCACACACTTGGCACCGCACCGCATCGCGCGCCAGGGGGTGGCCTATGCGGCACAGGAGAACGCCCTCTTCGCCGAACTGAGCATCGGCGACAACCTGCGCCTGGGGCTGGCGCAGCCGGCGTTGTTCGAAGAGCGCTTCGCTGCCGTCGCCCCCCTGTTCCCGGTGTTTCGCAGCCGGCTGCAGCAATACGCCGGCACCCTCTCCGGCGGTGAGCAGAAGATGCTGTTGCTGGCACGCGCCCTGATGATGCGGCCCTCGGTGATCCTGCTGGACGAGATCACCGAAGGCTTGCAGCCCTCGGTCATCGACCGCCTGGCCAACGCGCTGCAGGAGGAGCGCAGGCAGCACGGCACCACGCTGCTGCTGGTTGAACAGAACGTGCCCTTCGCGCTGCAAGTGGCGGACCGCTACCTCATCATCAAGCAGGGCGAGCTGGTCGAGGAGGGGCCCGCCAAGCGCGACGGCGCGGCAGAACTTGTCTTCGGGCACTTGCGCGTATGACGTGGGCATGGGTTGCGCCGCTTGTCCCGGCACCCGCTCTGTGACGATAATCGGTGCGATCCCCCATCCCGCGTGCCGGGCCGCTGCGGCCGCGGGCATATTTCTTGCCAACCATTCGATGCCATGATGAGTTCAGCCCAATCCAACCTGCCCCTCTGCGTTTACATCTCCACCGGTGGCACCATTGCCATGAAAATCGACCCGGTCCGAAAGGCGCCGGTGCCCGCCCTCTCGGGCGATGAGCTGCTGGCCACCGTGCCCGGCATCCGCGCCATCGCGCAGCTGGAGGTCGTCAATCTGTTCAACGTACCGTCCGGCTATATGGATCCGCCACGCTGGATCGCCCTGCAGCAGGCGGTCGCAGCCGCGCTGGAGCGCCCGGAAGTGGACGGCGTGATCGTCTCCCACGGCACGGATACGCTGGAAGAAACCGCGTGGTTCCTTGACCTGACCCTGGCCAGCGACAAGCCGGTAGTGCTGATCGGTGCGCAGCGCAATGCCTCCAGCCCGGATTTCGACGGACCGCGCAATCTGCTCAACGCAGCGCGCGTGTGCGCCAACGCGCAAGCGCACGGCCTGGGCGCGATGATTGCGATGAACAACCAGATCAACGCCGCCCGCGATGTCAGCAAGACCCATACTGCCGACGTCGAAAGCTTCAAGTCCGGTGATTTCGGCGTGCTGGGGGTAGCCGATGAAGATCGCGTAGTTCTCGCGCGCCGGCCGATGCGCCGCCAGCATCTGCCCTTGCTCGGCGGTACTTTGCCACGGGTCGAGATCATCCCCATGTTCGGCGGAGCCAGCGGTGACTTGCTGCGCGCTGCGGTGACGCTGGGCGCAAGCGGGATCGTGATCCAGGCGCTCGGCTGCGGCAACGTGAATGCCGACATGTATGAGGCAATCCGGCACGCCACCGGACAGGGCATCCCGGTGGTGATCTCCACCCGTGTGCCCCATGGCCGCGTATCGCCGTCCTACGGTTTCGACGGCGGCGGTGCTACCCTCAAGGCTGTCGGCGCAGTCTTCGCCGATGACCTGAGTCCGCAGAAAGCCCGTATCCTGCTGATGCTGGCCCTGCAATCCACGCAAGACACGGACCGCTTGCAGGCGCTGTTCGACCGATAAGGACCGACCATGAATTCCACTTCATTCCAGGATACGCGCGCGCGACAGGAAGATGGCTGGCGCATTGGCGTGCTGTTTTCTCGGTCGGGCGCAACCGGGGTCACGGAATCTGAACACTTTTTCGGGACCGCGCTGGCGATCGAAGAGATCAACCAGCTCGGTGGTGTGCTCGGCCGGCCCTTGGTGCCGGTGGCCTACGACCCCAAGGGCGACATCGCGGAATATCGCAAGCTGGTCACGCGCCTGCTGCTGGAGGACGAGATCAACGTGGTATTCGGCTGCTCGCGCTCATCCAGCCGCAAGGCGGTGCTGCCGGTCATCGAACGCAACAACGCACTGCTGTGGTACTGCTCCTTCTATGAGGGTTTCGAGTATTCACCCAACGTGATCTATACCGGTGCCGTCCCGAACCAGAACAGCGTGCAGCTGGCCGCCTACCTCATGCAGAACAAGCGCACCCGCTTCTTCCTGGTAGGTACCGACTACATCTATCCGCGCGAATCCAATCGCGTCATGCGCGACATGGTGGAGCAGCATGGTGGCGAGATCCTCGATGAAATCTATCTGCCGCTGGAAGCCGGCCGGGGCGAACTGGAAGAGGTGCTGACCGACATCAAGGCGGCCCAGCCCGACGTGGTGTTTTCGACGCTGGTGGGACAATCGGCGCGGCTGTTTTACCAGCTTTATCCCGAGTTCGGATTCGATCCGACGACCACACCGATCGCCAGCCTCTCGATGGCGGAGGAAGAGATCCGCCTGATCGGTGCCCGGCACTGCGCGGGCCACATCACAGCCGCGACCTATTTCGGTTCGCTGGACAATGAGAGCAACCGGCATTTCCTCGCCCTCTGGCGCAAGCGTTTCGGCGACCGGCCCACCAGCACCTGGTCGGAGATGGCCTATGCCCAGGTCCACCTGTTTGCGCGCGCCCTGCAGCGCGCAGGCAGCCTGGACCGGCGCAAGCTGGTGGAGGCCACTCATACGGTGTCATTCGATTCGCCTGAAGGGCGCATCAGTGTCGACGCAGACAACAATCATTGCGCCCTTACCCCGCGCATTGGCATCTGCCGTAGCGACGGACAGTTCGACATCGCCTGGGAAGCGTCGGAGCCCGTCAAGCCGGACCCCTATCTTTCCACTTTCGGCTTTTCCGGTTTCTGGTTGAGGTAAGGTCATGGGACAAAGCCTTCGCCGACTTTACGAGGACCTGCGCAGTATCTGCGTAGCCGTCGTCTATCCGCCCGGAGAAGACCGGGACGTAGTGATCCAGCAGTTGCAGCGCATCGGCTGCCGGCTGCGCGTGATCTGGCCTAGTCCAACGGAGCCGCCGACCGGAGCCGACGTCATTTTCTTCCAGATATCGCAGGAGCTCGAAGGACGCAGCGGATGGAATGCCAGCGCCGTGGATGCGGCCCTGGTCGCCTTGTCCGACTATGAAAGCCCGACCACCTTGAAGCTGTTGCTGGACACCAAGGCGCACGGTGTGCTGACACGTCCGTTCCGCTCGCAAGGCATCCTGAGTACGCTGGTGCTGGCGCGCTCTTCACAGGGTTTTCAACAACGGCAGCAGGCCAAGATAGACAAGCTCGAATCGACCATCAAGTCACGCCGGCAGATCGAGAAGGCGATTCGTGTGCTGGTTGAATACCAGAAGCACAGCGAAGAAAGCGCTTACCAATTCATGAGGGAGCGTGCCACTGGCCTGCGAGTGACTGTCGCGGAAGTAGCAACGATGCTGTTGGAAACCCAGGATGCGATGGAGAAACTGGGTTTCCTCGCAGCGGGAAAGGGGAAGAACCCCGGTGACGGGGTATAACGATGACACTCCTGTAGTGCGATGAACAGACGGCGTTCAAGCAGGTGAAACGTTCGTCCGTTCTTCGCCGGAGGGAGAGTTTTTCTTGCTTGAGAATCTCAACCCACCCACTCCCTCCGCGCGTTGCCGAACGCCCCCATTTCAACTGAAACACGTCTCCGCTCCGCTGAAATCCGGTTGAAACCCCCGAGGATCAAGCTTCACCCATACCAGCCGCACCGATCCTCACCCAACCGGAGAACACCATGCGCATCCACGCTACCTGCCTCGTCGCTGCCCTCATGTCCCTGGCTGCTGCCGGCAACGCCGCTGCCACCACCATCTGCCGCTATCGTGCCGACGACGGCCACTGGTTCATGCACATGCTGGAAGCGCTGGCCAACATCACTTACTGCTGAGTCTCGCAGTCACCCTCACCGGAGCAATCACATGGACTACTTCATCCACTCTGCGTTCGACCTGATCTGCTCGGACGTGCCAACCATCGTCGCTGGCTTGTTCGTGAAAGTGATTTGACGTCCTGCGCTACTGAGCCATTCTGGCCGGATGCGGAAGCCGACGCGCTGGCAGCGCCCGACGCAATTTTCAATGCCGGACTTCCACATCCCGCACCAGCCTGATCCCCACCAGCGTATAGCGCGTGCTGACGGTATTCCAGTTCCGGAAGGCACACCGCGCATACAGTGACCAGGTATGCCACGAGCCGCCGCGCCGCACCTTGGTTTCCCCGTTGGACGGCCCACGCGGGTCGGCCAGCGGCGAACGCGCATAGGTCTCTTCGCCATACCAGTCGGCGGTCCATTCCCAGGCATTGCCTACCATGTCATACAGCCCGAAGGCATTCGCCGGGAAACTGCCCACCGGCGAGGTGAAGGCGAAGCCGTCGTGACTCTTCAGCGCGCGACCGGCCATGCGTGGCCAGTAGGGAGCAGCGTCGGCATCAAAGGTGTTGGAGATCTGACTCAGGCCCTCCGGATCATCGCCATTGGGATAGCGCGTCGTCGTCCCCGCGCGGCAAGCGTATTCCCATTCGGCTTCGGTCGGCAGACGATAGTGCGCGTGCTCTTTCTCACTGAGCCAGGCGGCAAGGGCTGATGCATCATTCCAGGTGACGTTGAGTACCGGATGATCATCGGTCTGGGGGAAGCCGGGGTTTTTCCAGCTGTATTGCGGGCTGCGGCCTTCGAATGCGTCTTTGCGTTCGGTCTTCTCAGGATCGTAGTGCGGGTTGTAGCCGTAACCGCCGGTCTGATCGCGAATGGATTCCGGGGTATAGCCCGACTCGGCCACGAATTTCGCGAACTGGGCCACGGTGACCAGATGCTTCCCGAGATAGAACGGATGGGTGATCAGCACCTTGTGCCGCGGCCGTTCATCGTCGAGATCGCGCAGCCGCCGCTCCTCATAATCCGGATAGGCCTGCTTCAGCGCGGCCAGCGACTCCTCGGTTCCCATCCAGAATTCGCCCGCCGGGATCAGCACCATCTGCATGCCAATGGAGTTTTCCATCGTCACAGGCGGTTGAGTTTTTTCCTCTGCAGAAGCGAACAGGCATGTCGACCAAAGCAACATCGCCGTCCATCTGATGAATCGGTGTTTCAAGGTACTCCCCCCTTGTATCCGCAGTTGTCGTCCTCGTTGAAACTCAAACATCAAGTACACGGCCTGTCCGATGACGGATCGCTCGCAGAACACGACGGCAACCCCATGCCGTTGCATTCACCTGCTGGACGGGAGATCAGCCCAACAGCCGCTTCTGGAAGCGCTTCAACGCATCGGCAAACACATCGGTACTGTCCAGGGCGCGCGCCAGCACCAGCGCCCCCTGTATTCCGCCCACGACTTCCTCGGCCAGCGTTCTGGCTTCCTTCGGCTTGCGCCCGGTCCGCACCAGGGCGGACGCGAGCGCATCGATCCAGGCGATGAAGTAATCACGCACCATCACGGCAAAGCGATCGCGCTCATTGCCCAGCGCAAAGACGCCGACCAGGCAGACACGCTGCCCCGAGAGGAAATAGCGGCTGACGTCGTCGAACATGGCCTTGATGCCTGCCACGGCATCGTCACGCTCGTTCAACGGCTCGAACACATGCTGCCGGAACCACGCATCCACGTGGCCCAGCACGGCTTGCGCCATCTCCTCCTTGCCGCCCGGGAAAAAGTGATAGATGCTCCCCTTGCCCAGCCTGGTCCCTTCGCTGATGCGCGCCAGGCTCGCCCCTTCGAAGCCATAGGTGCGGAAGACTTCCGCCAGCAGGGGGATCACATCGTCTTTTTCCGCAATGACTCTAGCCATTCATTTTCCTCAGATACCGAAATCGCTCAGCCCGGGATGATCCGCCGGGCGCGGGCCACTATTGTCCCACAGGAATTTGCGTTCTTCCGGCTTGATCGGATGCTCGTTGATGCAAGCGTGACGGTGATGCATCAGGCCCTGCGCATCGAATTCCCAGTTCTCGTTGCCGTAGGCGCGATACCACTGGCCGGAATCATCATGGTACTCGTAGGCAAAGCGCACGGCGATGCGCGCACCGTCGAAGGCCCACAGCTCCTTGACCAGGCGGTAATCCAGCTCACGCGTCCACTTGCGCTTGAGCAGTGCGGTGATGGCTTCACGGCCCTGTGCGAATTCGGCGCGATTGCGCCACCAGCTGTCTTCGGTATAGGCCAGTGCAACTTTTTCAGCGTCACGGGTATTCCAGCCGTTTTCGGCAAGACGGACTTTTTCGATGGCGGTTTCACGAGTGAAAGGGGGAAGCGGCGGGCGAATCGACATGATGTTTCTCCAATTAGTGTACCTTTCAGTACCGTATGTACTGTTCGGTACACACAATATAGACCGATCAACTTTGAATGACAAGCGATTTCTCGACGGATGTCGTCTTGCCGGCACAGCTTGAATCCAGCCTGTGCAAGACCAGGAGAATATTGCGAGGAGATTTCGCAGCGCCTAAAAAAAACCTGCTTCGAGGAGCAGGCGTTTCGGGTACAAGACAAGTATGACCAGGCCCTAATGCCTGGCCTTCAAGGACGCAAGATCGTTCTGTTGGAGCCGGGCCAGATTCATTCCCGATGCCACCAATATAACGGAAGCTGCCCAGCACCAGAATGCCGGGTACTGGGTGAACTCTTTCGCAAAGAGGGGAGCGAACAAGGTGTCCACGGCCGCCAGCGTAAAGAACAAAGAGCAGCGTGGATGGCTGATCAGTGGCCCCTTCCAGGCGATGAAAAGGGAAACGATCATGCCGGCGTTGACCAAGGCGTAACTGCCCATCCAGATCAGTTGCGGTTCCAGTCGATCAAAGATGGACATCAGGAAGACGAACGAATAGATCAGGGCCGCGTATCCCAGATCAGTGTTCTGCAAAGGAAGGAACAGCGAGATCATGAACAGCACCCATCCCGCCACCACCAGATAGCGCGCCTTGTTCAGATGTGGCGTGGTGGCAGAATTATCGGGATTGGCGTTGTGCATGGACGTCGATGGCTCCGGATCGAAAAGTTGAAATGCTTCCGTACTTTGTTGGCAGAAGACCGATGGAAAAGCGGAAGGTTCTTCACCTTCAGAAGTCTGGTTGACTCCGTAGTTCTGCTTGCCGCCGTGGCCATCGCCCAATTCATTCACTGCGGACTCAACGACGCTCAGCGCCTCGGCAACCTCACCGTCACCATGGTCTGCACCTGGTCATCCGAACTCATGGTGATGCTTCCACCATGCGACTTGACGATCTGCTGGGCAATGAACAGGCCCAGTCCGAGACCTTCCTTGCGGCCGACCTCACGCTCGCCACCGCGGAAGGGATCGAAGATCACCGGCAACAAGGCCGCCGGAATGACGCCGCGATTGGCGATGGTCATGACCACTTCCTGCTCGCTGCGGCCATCGATGCCGATGCAGATCGGACTGTCCGCCGCGCCGTGCTGCAAAGCGTTGCCCAGCAGATTGGCCACCACCTGGCCCAGGCGGTCGCCATCCCAATAGCCATTGTCATCGCCCTCGATGCGGCGCTCGACCACACTGCCCGGATACGTGGCCTGGTATTCCTGTACGACCCGTTCGGTGATCTCGCCCAGGCAGGCACTGGCACGCACCAGCGGGATGCCGCCGGCCAGGCGCGCGCGGGCCAGATCGAGCATGTTGTCGATCAGCTTGGCCATGCGCTTGCCGCCATTGAGAATCTGTTGCGAGGCCTTCTGTGCCACCTCTTCCTTGTACGTCCGCTGCAGCAGCGTGGCCGCCATCACCACCGCGCTCAGCGGATTGCGCAGGTCGTGGCCGAGGATGGCCACGAACATTTCGTTCATGCGCAGGGTCTCGGTGCGCTGCTTCAACTCCAGCGCCAGCAACTGCTTCTGGCGATACAGCTGGAAGAACACATCGGCCTTGTTGCGCAGGATATGCGGCTCGATGGGCTTGTAGAGGAAGTCCACTGCACCACTCTCATAGCCCTTGAACTGGCGGCGCTCATCACGTACACCCGCCGTGACGAAGATCAGCGGCACGTTGCGGGTACGCTCGCTGCCGCGGATCAGCTCGGCCAGCTCGAAGCCATCCATGTCCGGCATCTGCACGTCCAGGAAGGCCAGTGCCACGTCATGCTGCAGCAGCAGTTCGAGCGCCTCCAGGCCCGAGCGCGCCAGCAGCAGCTCGACATCGTCCCGCTGCAGCAGGGCCGAGAGGGCCAACAAGTTTTCGTCGAGATCATCGACCAGCAGGAATTTCACCCGCGGCAGGTCTCTGTCTTTGTATTTTTCTGTCACCTGCGTTCCTTTTCCTGGTCATTCCCCGATACGCCCAGGGTGCGCAGCAGATCGGCGATCTGCGGGAGCGTGAGCACATAATCAATCTGTCCCAGCGCCAATGCCTGCGCCGGCATGTAAGGTACCTGTGCCTGTTGCGGACTTTGTACCACGGTCACGCCACCGGCGCGCGCAATGGCCTGCAATCCGGCCGCACCGTCATGATTGCCGCCGGTCAGCACGATGCCCAGCAAACGCTCGCGGTAAACATCGGCCGCCGATTCGAACAGCACATCGATGGCCGGGCGCGAATAATTCACCAGTTCATCGTTGGACATGGCCAGCACCGGCCCCTGATCACTGCGATCCACCAGCAGATGATAATCCGGTGGCGCAAAGTAAATCACGCCCGGCTGCGCCGGCTCCTTGTCCTGGGCTTCCACTACCGGCTGGCCGCAGCGATCGGCGAAGATGGTGGCCAGCAGGCTGGGGCGTTCACGCGGAATGTGCAGTACCACCATGGTCGCCACCTGCGCACCACGCCGCAGCGCCGGCAGGATTTCCGACAAGGCTTCCACGCCACCGGCAGAGGCACCGATGACGATTGCATCAATCGCACGGCCACCCAGGGCCGGCAGCGGGACGAGGCTCATAGCTCCCCCTTCTTCTGAAAGATGCGATCTTCCCGCACCACTTCATCGAAGGCAGGACCGTGCGTCGAGAAACGCATCGATTCCTTCGAACCCAGTCCCAGGAAGCCCTTGCGCACCAGCGATTCGCGGAACAGGCCCAGCGCGCGCTCCTGCAAATGGCGATTGAAATAGATCAGCACGTTGCGGCAGGACACCAGGTGCATCTCGGCAAAGACACTGTCGGTGGCCAGGCTGTGATCGGAGAAGACCACGTTCTTGCGCAGCGACTTGTCGAAGACGACGGCACCATAAGCGGCCGTATAGTAATCCGAAAGCGAGGTCTTCGCCCCGGATTTCTGGTGGTTGCTGGTAAAACCGGGGATACGGTCGAGCTCGTAGACGCCGGCCTCGGCCTTCTTCAGCGCGGCCTGGTTGATGTCGGTGGCGTAGATGATGCTGCGGTCGAGCAAGCCTTCCTCGCGCAACAGGATCGCCAGCGAATAGACTTCCTCTCCGCTGCTGCAGCCGGCCACCCAGATCTTCAGGGAAGGATAGGTGCGCAAGAGCGGAATCACCTTTTCGCGCAGCGAGAGGAAATAGCTGGGATCCCGGAACATCTCGCTGACCTGCACCGTGAGGTAATCCATGAGCGCGGGGAATACCGTCGCATCATGCAGCACCTTGTCCTGCAATTGCGACAGCGTTTCGCAGCCGAACCGGATCATGGCGGTGGCAAGGCGGCGCTTGAGTGACGCACCGGCGTAGCCGCGAAAGTCGCAGTGATACTTGAGGTAGATGGCATCCAGCAACAACTGCATCTCGATATCGAAATGCTGGTTGGCCAGTGCCTGATTTATTTCGGCATCCATACGCGTACCAGGGACAGCAGTTTTTCCACATCCAAAGGCTTGGCGATGTAATCGTTGGCGCCGGCGGCCAGGCATTTCTCCTGGTCATCCTTCATGGCCTTGGCGGTCAGGGCGATGATGGGCAGGCGCTTCCAGACGGCTTGCTTGCGGATCTCGCGCATGGCGGTCAGGCCATCCATCTCCGGCATCATGATGTCCATCAGCACCAGGTCGATCGGCGCGCCCGGCTGTTCCTGGCTGCGCTGCAGGGCCTCCAGGGCTTCGCGGCCGTTGCGGGCGATGTCGACCTTCATGCCCTTGGGTTCCAGCACGGAGGATAGCGCAAAGATGTTGCGCACGTCGTCTTCCACCACCAGGATGCGTCGGCCTTCGAAGACCGTCTCGCGGTCGCGCGCCACCTTGAGCATGCGCTGGCTCTCCGGCGGCAGCGTGGTTTCCACCTGGTGCAGGAACAGCGTGACTTCATCGAGCAGGCGTTCCGGCGAGCGCGCATCCTTGATGATGATGGAGCGCGAGAAGCGGCGCAGGTGCTGCTCTTCCTCGGCCGACAGCGAACGGCCGGTATAGACGATCACCGGCGGGAAAGCCACGTGTTCCTGCTCGGCCATCTTTTCCAGCAACTGATAGCCGGACAGATCGGGCAGGTTCAGGTCCATCACCATGCAATCGAAGGTGGTCTCGCGCAGGCGGGCCAGTGCGTCGGCGGCCGTGCGCACGCCGACCAGGTTGATGTTCTCGCCGGCCAGCAACTGGCGGATGCTGTCGAGCTGGCGCGCATCGTCCTCGACCACCAGGACATGGCGCAGGCCCTGCAGGAACTTGGCTTCCAGCTTGCGGATCGCGCCTACCAGTTCTTCTCGCTGCACCGGCTTCAATGCGTAGCCGATGGCACCGCGCTCCAGTGCCTCGTGCGAATAATCGGCCACCGAGACCACGTGTACCGGGATGTGGCGGGTCTTGGGATTGCGCTTGATCTGATCCAGCACGCCCAGGCCGGAGAAGTCAGGCAGGTTCATGTCCATCAGGATGGCGCTGGGGCGATACATCTCCGCCGCCGACACGCCCTCATTGGCCGAATGCGTGACCACGCACTGGAAGCCCATCTCGTGCGCCAGGTCGCGCAGGATCATGGCGAAGGCGGTGTCATCCTCGATTACCAGGATCAGGCGCGAGGACGATTCAATGCGGTGACGGTCATCATCGATGGCGATGTCCTGCAGTTTCGCCGGCGTACCCGGCACCACCTGCGGGCTGGGGATACGGATATCAGGCGCGGTAGCGACTTGCGCCGCCTGCAAGGTCGCAGCCGCCGCCGACGGTGCGGCAACGGCCGCCGGCGTCCGCACTACGGCCTGCTCGCCGCTGTAAACCTGCGGCAGCGAGAGCGTGAAGATGCTGCCCTCGCCTACCCGGCTCTGCACCTGAATATCGCCCCCCAGCAGATGCGCCAGGTCGCGCGAGATCGACAGGCCCAGCCCGGTGCCACCGTACTTGCGATGGGTGCTGCCATCGGCCTGGCGGAAGGCTTCGAAGATGAACTGATGCTGGTCGGCCCCGATGCCGATGCCGGTATCGCGCACGGCGAAAGCGATGCGGCCGCCGGCATCCGCATAGATGCGCAGGCTGACCTCGCCCTTCTCGGTGAACTTGATGGCGTTGGAGAGCAGGTTCTTGAGGATCTGGCCCAGGCGCTGCATGTCCGTTTCCATACGCTGCGGCACGCCCGGATCGACCTCGACCTTGAAGCCCAGGCCCTTCTGCTGGGCCGTCATGGCGAAGCTGGCCTTGAGTTCCTCGGCCATCTTGCTGACCACGAAGGATTCGGAAACGATATCCAGCTTGCCCGCTTCCATCTTCGAGAGATCGAGGATGTCGTTGATCAGGGCCAGCAAATCATTTCCCGCCGAGGAAATGGTTTGCGCGAAACGCACCTGCTCGTCGGACAGGTTGCCCTGCTTGTTGTCGGCCAGCAGCTTGGCCAGGATCAGGGTGGAGTTCAGCGGCGTGCGCAGCTCGTGGCTCATGTTGGCCAGGAACTCGCTCTTGTACTGGTTGGCGCGCTCCAGCTCGGTGGCTTTTTCCACCAGCACCACCTGAGTCTTGGCCAGGTCGTCCTTCTGGATTTCCAGCAGTTGCGTCTGTTCTTCCAGCTGGGCATTGGTTTCTTCCAGCTCGGCCTGCTGCGTTTCCAGGCGCAGCTGCGAGGCCTTCAGGGCCTGGCCCTGCTCTTCCAGTTCTTCGTTGTTGACGCGCAGTTCTTCCTGCTGTGCCTGCAATTCCTCGGACTGGCGCTGGGTTTCTTCCAGCAGTTCTTCCAGACGGGTGCGGTCCTTGGAGGAACGCACGGCAATGGCGATCTGGTCCGACAGGCGCGCCAGCAGCTCTTCTTCCTCGGCCCGCACCTGGCGCAGGAAGCCAAGTTCAAACACGGCCTGCACCACACCATCGGCCGCTGCCGGCACGATCAGCAGCTCACGCGGTGCATGGCGTCCCACGGAAGAGGAAACGGTCAGGTATTGCGCCGGCACTTCCTTGACGTGCATGGCGCGATTGAGTTTGGCGGCCTGGCCCAGCAGGCCCTGGCCATCACGCAGGTGCGGCGGTTGTTCGCTCTCGTTTTCTTCCAGCGCATAGGCTGCGAAGCGCTGGAAGTCGCCGCTATCGGTGCGCAGATAGATCGCGCCGACCTGAGCATTGAGGTAGGCGGTCAGGAAGGCCAGCGTGTTTTCACCCAGCGCCCCCAGGCGTTGTTCGCCCTGCAGGCGTTCGGCCAGGCCCATCTGGCCGTTGCGGATCCAGGTCTGTTTTTCGCGGGCGCGATAATCGCGCGAAGTGGTCATGGCTGCGGCAATGATGAGTACCAGCAGCAAGCCCGAGCCGCCCCAGGCGACGGCGGTGGAAAACACCACGGCATCGCGCCAGTCGGATTGGCGGCTGGCCAGCAGGTCGCGTTCCTGTTCTTCCATGTCGCGCGACAGCACGCGCACGCGGTCCATGAACATTTTGCCGCGATCGGATTGCACCACGGCCAATGCGCCGGCCGCATCGCCATTGCGACGGCGGCTGACGGTCTCGGCCAGTTCTTCAAGTTTGTCGGCGACCACGCGCTCGATCTGCGACAGGCGCTGCAACTGATCCGGATTGTCGGAAAGCAGCTCGCGCAGCCTGGCGATCTCCCCGGGCAACGCGGCGCGTGCCTGGTTGTAAGGGCTCAGATAGGATTCGGTGCCAGTGAGCAGGAAACCGCGCTGGCTGGTCTCGGCATCCTTGAGCGTGGAGACCAGCACCTGCAACTGCTCGCGCACCTTCATGGTATGCGAGACGGCATTGGCGGCCAGGCCCCGGCTGACCGAGGCTTCCCAGGTAAACAGGGCAATCAGCACCACCGCCAGGATGGCGACGGAAAAACCGATCAGCGGCCCCAGCGGCAGCGGCGGTCCGGAAAATGCGCCCTTGCCCTGGCGCTTCAACATGGCAATACGTTCTTCAGCTTGGCTGGAATAAACCCGCACGGTGCGCTCCGTTGTTCGAATCGTTGGTCGAGCTGCGGGGGTTCTGTGTGTCGCTGTGTCCCCCTCCCCTTGGTCTTGCGTCCGGGAAAGCCGCCGATTATACGGGCGGCTTCCGGTTTGCGCAGAGCGCCGGCGCGGCGCTTGATCGCGCACTCACCCGCCTCTGAACCCGGCTAGGACAAAGCGCTGCCGGTTCGGTTCCGCAGCGCTGTCATCCTGGCACTGACACTCGCTTTCAGGTACCGGCCAGGCCGGCCGCGATATTGATGGACAAGCCGATGATGGCGGCATTGAACACGAAGCAGATCAGCGAATGCGCCAGCACCGACTTGCGTAACGCACGCGAGGCCACGGCCACATCCGATGTCTGCACTGCCACGCTGATGGTGAAGGCGAAATACAGGAAATCCCAGTAGCCGGGATTGCGTATGCCGTCCGGGAAGCGCAGCGGCAAGGCCTCCGGGTCATCGTCATCGGCGTAGAAGAGGCGCGCGTAATGCAGCGTGAAGATGGTCCCGATCAGGGCCCAGGAGCCGAACACGGTGGAGGCTGTAAAGGTATAGCGCAACAGCCTGCCGCGCTCGTCGTGATGGCTGCTGCCGCCCAGTTCCAGCAAGATGGCGAGCAAACTCGCAATGGCTGCCACGCAAACCATCACCAGTACCACGTGGGCGCTCTCGTCCTCGGTCTCGGCCAGGCGCTTGACGGCCTTGGCATCGGCCCGCAGCATCATCACCCACAGGCTCAGCAAATAGAACCAGACGCCGGCATTCCAGCCGATCAGGCTGCGGCCGATCCAGGTACTGGCGGGGAGAACGGTGGCGGCGGCGATCCCGATGGCAATGCCGATGAGCAAGCGCGGATGGACCTGGACGATGTGGCGGGCGACGGACATTGTTCTTGTTGATGTTGTGAGTCTTCTGTAAGGGCAGCGTCAATGCAGTGCCGCGAATGGGCAGGACATTAGCATGCCCTGCCCGCCCCTGCCAGCCATGCTTTCCCTCAGCATGCGCGGGCAGGCGGCCTAGTTACCCTTGGACAGCAGGTTGGCCAACCGCACTGCGTCCTCGAAACTGGACAATCCGGTCAGGGCCATGGTGTTGATGGTCATCGGGCCTTGCACGCTGGCCACATTGGTCACGCGACCTTCCAGCACGGCGGCGAGCTGGCGACCCATCAACTCGCGCGAGGCCGCCGCCAGCCTGGCGGTCCCGGTGGGCGAGAATTGCAGTACCAGCACTGCACGTCCGGCCGCATCCTTCTGCGCCGACGCGCGCTGCACGTCGCCGGCATCGAGTGCGGCGCGCGGGGCGAGATAGATGTCGCCACCCGGTGGTTCGCTCAGGCGCGCCTTGATCCAGCCCTGGGTCGGTACGGTAGTCGCACCGCGCAGTTCAAACAGGGTTGATGAGGAGAGGCCAGTGTCCGCGCTGCCCGAGGCACCGCCCGTGGCACAGCCCGCCAGCACCAGGACGGCACCCGCGGCGGCACCCAGCAACAGGGTGCGGCGACGCGCGGAAAAGCAAGGGGAAGCAGGCAGGCGGCTCAAAATTCGTGCTCCTTCAAGGCGCGCTGCGCGCGTTCGCGGGCGCTGGCCAGGGCTTCTTCCTCGGTCGGGAAGAGGCCTACCGGAATGTAGGTTTCAGCGATCTCGGGCTCGCGCGACAGGCGCACGAAGACTTGCGCCTCGAAGCCTTCATCCGGTTTTTCCACCGCATCGTAGCGGGCGATATGGGTGCCACTTTGCAAGACCTTG
Organism: Herbaspirillum sp. 1173; assembly: GCF_031455335.1. Classification (NCBI taxonomy): domain Bacteria; kingdom Pseudomonadati; phylum Pseudomonadota; class Betaproteobacteria; order Burkholderiales; family Oxalobacteraceae; genus Herbaspirillum; species Herbaspirillum sp. 1173. Next base: position 300,087 of record NZ_JAVDSP010000002.1, read on the forward strand.
TCCGTCATGCTGCCTCCTGAGTCGTTCACGATGAAGCCCATTTGACACAGGGGCAGGCATGAGGTTCTGCATGAAAACGATGTCGTGCGGCAACTGCGGCCAGTGCGGCCATCGCCGCCGGGCTCAGCCCGCCAGCGGGAAGCGTACCGTGAAGATGGTGCCCTGCCCTTGCTCCTTGCAATCGACCGTGATGACGCCGCCATGGTCGTGCGCAATCTCGCGCACGATGGCCAGGCCCAGGCCGCTGCCGGCGATCTTGTCATTGGCACGATAGTAGCGGTCAAAGATGAGCTCGCGATGCTCGGGAGCAATGCCTGGGCCGGAATCTTCCACCGAAAGCACGGTGGCCCCCTCTTCTTCCAGGCAGCGCACCGTCACCGTTCCGTGCAAGGGGGAATAGCGCACGGCATTGTCGATGAGGTTGTCGATCAGGTCGGCGAGCAGGAAACGGTCGCCGCGCAGGCGTGCCGGCTGCAGGTCGAAGCCGAGGTCGATGTGTTTCTTGTCGGCCTCTTCGATGAAGTGCTGCACCGATTCTTCCACCAGCTTGTGCAGCGACAGCTCCTCCAGCTTGCGGCTTTCGAACAGGCCCGGCTCCGAGCGCGCCAGTGCCAGCAGCTGCCGGCTCTGGCGGATCATGCGTTCCACCGAAGAGTTCATCATCGCCAGCGAGCGGGCGGTGTCGGGCTGGTCCTGGTGCTTGTCATGCAGCAGTTCCAGTTGCAGCTTCAGGCCCGTGAGAGGCGTGCGCAATTGATGGGCAACGTCGGCCATGAAATTCTGCTGCGCCTGTTCACCCTTGCTGATGCGGGCCATCAGTTCGTTCATGGCCACGATCAGCGGCTGCAATTCCACCGGCGCACCAATGCCATCGATGGCCCCCAGCTTGCCGTGGCCGCGTTGCTCGAGATTGCGCTGCAGGCTCTTCAAGGGACGCAGCCCGCGCCGCACGGCGATCAGCACCACCGACAGCGACCCGAAGGTCAGCCCGCCATCCAGCAGCAGGAAGGACAGCAGGATGGTGTAGTGCGCACGATCGCGCTTGCGGATGGTCTCGGCCACCGCCACCGAGATCACGCCATTCTTGACCCGTACCTGCATGGCGGAAATACGCACCGGTTCACCGCGCATTTCGCCGTCATAGTTGAAGGGCCGGTCGAACGTCTCGCTCTCCGGCAGTTGCGGGAAGCCCTTGTCGCCCACCAGGATCTCGCCCTGCGAATTGCGCACGGCAAAGAAGGTGGTGTCGGAGTGATTGCTGCGCAGGATCTGCTCGGCCTGCTGGGTCAGCTCGGCAGTGGTGCGTTCCTGGCGATGGCGCACCTGGGCATACAGGCCCCAGGTGGAATCCATCAGGTTCTGGTCGAAGGCGTGCTGGGCCGGCAGCCAGGCCAGCCAGTAGGTCAGGCCGGCACCGACCAGATTGAGCAGCAGCAAGGGCGCGATCAGCCACTTGAGCAGATCGCGCCGGATGCTGGCGTGGGTGACAGGTGCTGCGGGCGGCGTGGCAGGGGAGGCACTGGTCGAGTTATCCGCGCTGCTCGCATTGGCCGCACTGGCGGGCGGCTGCTGGTCGATGACCGTCATGACGCGGCCTGCCGGCTCAGTTCTCGCTCTTTTCGAGCATGTAGCCGAAGCCGCGGATGGTACGGATGACCACGCCCGAATCCGCAATCTTCAGACGGATGCGCGAGACATACACCTCCACCGCATTGATCGTGAAATCCTCGCCCCAGGGCAGGACGGCATCGATGATCTGCTGCTTGGAGACCACGCGCGAAGCGTGTTGCATCAGGTATTCCAGCACCGTCCATTCGCGCAGGGACAGTTCGATCTTGCGGCCGTCGATGTCGGCGCGCTTGGTGGCGTTGTCCAGCGACAGCCCGCCCACGGTCAGCTGCGCCGGCTGCGGCGCACTGCGGCGGATCAGCGCCTTGATGCGCGCCACCAGTTCGGGGGTGGCGAAGGGCTTGACCAGGTAGTCATCGGCACCCAGCTCAAGGCCATGCACGCGGTCGGGGATGGTGTCGCGTGCGGTCAGCAGCAGCACCGGCGTGTTGTTGCCATTGGCGCGCATGCGGCGCAGGACTTCGAAACCGTCGATGCCGGGCAGGCCGATGTCGAGCACCAGCACGGCCGCGTTGAAACGCTGCGACAGCGCATCGTTGCCGTTGTTGACGGTATGCACGGTAAAACCGTGCGAGTTGAGTACCCGCGACAGACCGTCGGTGAGTACCGGGTCATCTTCGACCAGCAGAACATTCATAGGGGGACTTCGGTAGAGAAAAACGGCGCAAAACATCTGCGTAACCGCTGCATCGTATTGCAGCCCAGGCAATGCTGCAAATCAGGCGATCCCCCAGGCGGGCAGCGGCATGTAAAGAGTGTTTCTTTTTCGTCACACTCAGTTCACCGTCAGCTTCATGACAGCGATTTGTCAGCCTTCCGCCTTAATCTTGCCAGCCATGCGAATGAGAATCCAACTCATTAGCATGCAAAAAAAAAGAACACTGGTCATCAGCCAGCCAAACGGACTTCCTTGTTGCCATTGAAGGACGGAGTAGCCAGCCATTCGAGCCGATCCTGCGCAAGCGGGATCGGCTCATCGTTTCCTACTCCACTTCACCGACAAGAAGAACATGAACCGTCTCACACCGATCGCCGCCGCATTGGTGGCCACGTTTGCCGCTCCCCTCTCCGCCCACGCGCAGCAGGCCGCTCCCGCTACCAGCGCGACCGCCACCACAACCACTGGCAGCCAGCTGGCCCCGGTGACGGTGGAAGGCCGCCGCGATGATTTCGCCAGCACCGGCACGGCCATCACCAAGCTGCCGGCCGACCTGCACGACGTGCCGCAATCGGTGACGGTGGTCAACAAGGCGCAGATGCAGTCGCAGGGCGTCAGTTCGCTGGCCGATGCGCTGCGCAATGTCTCCGGCATCACGCTGGGCGGTGCCGAAGGCGGGCAGATCGGCAACAACATCAACCTCAACGGTTTCTCGGCGCGCACCGACATCTATCTGGACGGCTTCCGCGACCGTGGCCAGTACTACCGTGACACCTTCGCCATCGAAGAAGTGGAAGTCCTGATGGGGCCCTCCTCGATGCTCTTCGGCCGCGGCTCGACCGGCGGCATCATCAATCAGGTCAGCAAGAAAGCCAACCTCAAGGCGGCTACCGAGATCACCGGTTCGGTGACCACCAATGGCCTGGTGCGCAGCACGGTCGACGTCAACCGTCCGCTGTCGGACACCTCGGCCCTGCGCATCGAAGCCATGGCCCAGAACGGCGCGGCCAGCACGCGCAACCAGACCGATGTCCAGGACTTCGGCCTGGCCGGTTCCTATGTCTGGGGTATTGGCACCTCCACCGAAATCACGCTCTCGGCCCTGCTGCAGCACAACCAGGACCAGCCCGATTACGGCCTGCCGCCGCTCAACGGCCACCCCGTCAACGTCGACCGCAACACCGCCTATGGCTTGAACAGCGACCGCACCATCCAGGACGTGGCGGCGTTCAATGCCGGCATCAAGCACAAGATCGCGCCCGACGTCACCCTGCGCAACCAGACCCAGTTCAACTACGTGCACACCAATGCGGTGGAAACCGCGCCCAATACCATCGGCACGGTTTCCTCCAGCGGCTTCACGGCGCTCACCAATGCGGCCAGCAGCCTGCCCCTGTCGAGCCTGTTCGTGCGCGGCCAGAGCCACGACCGCAACATCAACGACTACTCCATCTTCAACCAGACCGAACTGGCCGCCAAGTTCAGCACCGGCAGCGTCAAGCACGATGCGCTGGTGGGCGTGGAAGTTGGTCACGACGGTTACGACAACCAGAATTACTACCGCAACGGCAGCTGCAATGGCCGTTCGCTCAATGCAAGCGGAGCCACCACCGGCTACATGGATTGCGTGAGCCTGGTCAATCCTTCCTACAGCGCCGCCGGCAGCAGCGTGGCCGATACCGCAGGCAACCGTGCCGGCGGCAGTGCCAACACCATCGCCGCCTATGTCGGCGACACCATCGAGCTGGTGCCGCACTTCAAGCTGGTCGGCGGGCTGCGCTATGACCGCTACGTGGCCAGCATCAGCAACTCGATCAACTCGGGCAATACCGCCGGCTCCACCGCACTGGGCTATGCGCAGCAGAGCGTGAACTTCGTGAGCGTGCGTTCGGGGGCGATCTGGCAGCCCAGCGCGGCGCAGTCGTATTACGTTTCCTACGGCACTTCCTTCAATCCCTCGCTGGAGCAGCTGACCGGCACCACCGGCCAGCAGAACCTCGACCCGGAAAAGAACCGCTCCTATGAACTGGGCGGCAAGTGGGACGTGGCCGAAGGCCTGGCGCTGACCGCCGCCGGCTTCCAGATCACCAAGGAAAACGCCCGCAGCCAGGTGGCCACCGGCGTCTATGAGCTGGCCGGCACTGTGCGCGTGAACGGCGCGCGTGCGGGCGCCACCGGCCGCATCACACGCGACTGGCAGATCGCCGCCAACTACACCTACCTGGATGCCAAGGTGGTCGGCGGTGCGGTGGCCGATACCTCGGTCGGCAAGATCCCGGTCAACACGCCCAAGCACACCTTCACCACCTGGACCACGTATGACGTCGCGCCGCACTGGCAGGTTGGCGGCGGCGCGACCTACATGTCGCAGCGCTATGCCAATGCCACCAACACGGTGCAGGTCGGCGGCTACACACGTTACGACGCGATGCTGGCCTACACCACCAAGGCCTACGACATCCGCCTGAACCTCTACAACCTGACCGACAAGATGTATTACGATGCGCTGATCCAATCCGACGGCGGCCGTTCGGTCCCGGGTTCGGGCCGCACCGCGCTGCTGTCGCTGACCTATCGCATGTAAGGAAAGAGGACGCGCCCATGCTCATCACCATCCCCCAGCTGCTGGACCCGCAAGCCCTGCAGACCGTGCGCAGCCTGCTGGACAACGCAGGACCGGCCTGGGTGGATGGGCGCGTCACGGCGGGCTACCAGGGCGCGCCGGTGAAATACAACCAGCAGATCGACGAGCAGTCCGACGTCGCCCTGCAATGCCAGCGCATCATCGTCTCCGCGCTGGAGCGGCACCCGCGCTTCATCAGCGCGGCGCTGCCCAACCTGATCTACCCGCCCATGTTCAATCGTTATGGCGAGGGCATGACCTTCGGTGCCCACGTCGATGGCAGCGTGCGCATCCATCCGCACAGCGGACGCAAGCTGCGTACCGATGTCTCGGCCACGCTGTTCCTGGCCGATCCGGAAGACTACGATGGCGGCGAACTGCAGATCGATGACAGTTACGGCATGCACAGCGTCAAGCTGGCGGCGGGCGACATGGTGCTCTATCCGGCCACCAGCCTGCACACCGTCACCCCGGTCACGCGCGGCGTGCGCGTGGGCTGCTTCTTCTGGGTGCAGAGCCTGGTGCGCGACGATGGCCAGCGCCAGATGCTGTTCGACATGGACAATGCCATCCAGCGCCTGAACCAGACCGACGCCGATGCGCTCGCACGGCGCACGCTGGTAGGCTGCTATCACAACCTCCTGCGCCAGTGGAGCGAGACCTGACCCGCGCTCAGCTGAAGTAACGCGGATCCATCTTGCGGAACACCCAGGCCGAGACCAGGGTGATGAGCCCGACGATCACGAAGGTGATCTGGAAGCTGGCATTGGTGGCGATGCCCGCCTCGCTCTTGAAGAGATTGACCATGGTCCCGCCGATGGTCACGCCCAGGCCGATGGCCAGCATCTGCACCATCGAAAAAAGACTGTTGCCGCTGCCCGCATCTTCCTTGCGCAAGCCCTTCAGGGTCACGCTGTTCATGGCCGCGAACTGCATGGAATTGGACGCCCCGAACACCGCCAGCTGCACGATGGACGCCGCCAGCGGCCAGCCCGGCGTGATCAGCGCGAACGATACGATGGAGATCCCGACGATGGCGGTATTGATCAACAGGAAGCGGTCATAGCCAAAGCGCTTGACCAGCGGCGCGATCCACGGCTTGGCAATGGTGCCCGCAATGGCAGCCGGCAGCAGCAGCATGCCCGCGTGCAGCGGTGAATAGCCCAGCCGCACCTGCAACAGCAGCGGCAACAGGAACGGCACTGCAGACGAACCGATACGGCAGACCAGGTTACCTGCCAGTCCGATGCTGAAGTTGGGTTCCCCGAACAAACCGAGCCGGAACAGTGGACGCGGATGAACGGACGCATGACGCCAGTAGACCAGTACAGTCAGTGCTGCCAGAGCGAACAGTCCCAAACTCCAGCCAGTACGGTGGGTATCGAAAGGCACGTCCAGCGCCAGCGAGAAGGCCACCATGCAGGCGGACAGCAAGGCACAGCCGTATAAATCAAAGCGAGGTGTACCGGTAAGGCTGTCATCGGGGAGGAAGTACAGTACGGCCCCCATCCCCAGTACACCTACCGGAAGGTTGATCAGAAAGATCCAGTGCCAGGACAGGCTTTCTACCAGCCACCCGCCCAGTACAGGACCGACCACCGGACCGAGCTGCCCGGCAATCGAGATCGAGGCCAGTGCAGCGATGTATTGCGCGCCCGGCACTGCCCGCAGCACGGCCAGGCGCCCGACCGGCAGCAGCATGGAGCCGCCCAGCCCCTGGATCACGCGCGCGGCCAGCAACAGCGGCAGGGTCGGCGCCATGGCGCACAGCACCGAACCCAGCGCGAACAGCAGGATCGCCGCGAAATACACGCGGCGCGTGCCGAAGCGGTCGGCCAGCCAGCCCGAGGCAGGCGTGAGCGAAGCCATCGTCAAGGTGTAGGCCACCACCACCGGGTGCATGTTCAGCACCGGCTCGCCCAGGCTGCGCGCCATGGCGGGCAAGGCGGTGTTGACGATGGTGGTGTCCAGCGTCTGCATGAAAAAGCCGGACGCCACGATCCACAGCAGCGCGCGCTGGGTCACGGGATCGTTGAGGGAGGGTGAGGCGGACGGAGTTGCAGCAGTGTCACTCGGGCGAGGCGGCTGGTTGGCTGACATGACGGAAAGGAAGTGGAAACGCGCGGATCAAAACACGGCGGGGACACGTTGGCGTGTCCCCGACCAGTACCGCGTCATTTTACGCCCTCAGGCATTTCTCATCAGAAGGCCTGCGGGCGCCACTTCAGCAAGCGCCGTTCCAGCGCATGCAAGAGCCAGTCCGCCGCCAGTGCCACCACGGCCAGCACGATCATGGCCGCGAACACACCGCTGGCATTGAAGGCCCCTTGGGCGGTGGAGATCAGCAGGCCGATGCCCTGCTTGGAACCGAGGAACTCCCCGACCACCGCACCGACCAGTGCAAACCCGAAGCTCACGTGCAGGCTGGCCAGGATCCACGACAGTGCCGACGGGATCACCACCGCCATGGTCACCTGGCGCGGCGAGGCGCCGAGGATCTGGGCGTTGGCGATCATGTAGCGGTCGGCTTCCCGCACGCCCTGGAAGGCATTGGCGAAGACCACGAAGAACACCATCACCACCGCCAGCGCCACCTTGGAAGCCATGCCCAGCCCGAAGGCGATGACGAAGATGGAGCCCAGCACCACGCGCGGAATCGAATTGGCGATCTGGATGTAGAGGCTGAAGACGTCCGAGAGCAGCTTGTTGCGCCCGAGGATGATGCCGGCGATGACCCCGGCCACCGAACCGATCAGAAATCCCAGCACGGTTTCTTCCAGTGTCACCAGAACCTGCGTCCAGAGCGGGCCTTGCGAGGTGCCCTCGACCATCCACTCGACGATCTGCGCCACGATGGCCGACGGCTGCGAGAAGAAGAAGGGATCGATCCAGCCGAGGCGCGCACCGCCTTCCCAGCCGCCCAGCACGATCACCAGGATGGCGATGCGCAGGCCGATGACCAGTTGTTTTCGCGCGCGGATCTTGCGCCGGGCCTCGGCTTCGACGCCGGCGATGTCCATCGTCGCGGCGCTGTGGCTGGCTTGTGCTTGTGTCATGGGAGTCCCCTGTCGTTCTGAATTGAATAGGCGATGTGGCTGCGTGGCATGGCGCCTCAGGCGATATGCACTTCCTCGCGCAGATCGGCCCAGATGCGCCGCGAGATATCGATGAAGCGCTGCTCGTAGCGCACTTCCTCCATCACGCGCGGACGCGGCAGGTCGATCGGATAGACGCTCTTCAAGGTAGCCGGGCGGGCGGTGAGCACGTAGACCTTGTCGGCCAGCGCAATGGCTTCCTCGAGATCATGGGTGACGAACACCACCGAGCCCGAATGGGCCGACCACAGGCGCAGCAGTTCATCCTGCATCAGGGTGCGGGTCTGCATGTCCAGTGCCGAGAAGGGTTCGTCCATCAGCAGGATCTCGGGACTGTTGATGAAGGTCTGGGCCAGCGCCACGCGCTTGCGCATGCCGCCGGAAAGCTGGTGCGGATAGTGGTCGCCGAACTTGTCCAGGCCCACGCGGCGAATCCATTCGTCGGCCAGCGCATGAGCCTGCTCCTTGGACTGGCCACGGAACATGGGACCAGCGGCGACGTTGTCGCGCACGCTGCGCCAGGGAAAGACCGCATCGTTCTGGAACACGAAACCGATGCGCGGGTCGATGCCATTGACCGGCTGCCCCATCACCCGCACCTCGCCCAGGGTCGGCTTGAGCAGGCCGGTGATGAGCGAAAGCGTGGTCGACTTGCCGCAGCCGGTCGGGCCGACCACGGCCACGAATTCGCCGCGCGCCACGCTCATGGAAAAATCGCGCAGGGCCACCGTCGCCCGGCCGTCGGCCGTGATGAAGCGGCAGCTCACGTTGCGCAATTCAATGGCCGGCGTGGCCTGGGCGGCCTGGCCGGCGGGGGTGAAGGCCTGCTGGTGGATGGCGTTCATCGTGGGGCTCTTTCGTGGCGTGGGGTTGAATTCGGGTTGAGCGCGCCCCTGACGCGCTGTCGCGCATCATGGCGTATATCGTTTATATAATTTTCAGGAAGACTGGCCTGCAGCCAGTCCCAGCCTATTTCACGGCGTTGACGAACTCATCGGTGTAGGTCTTGGACAAGTCCACATGCTTGCCCTTGACGTTGGGATTGAACCCGGACAGCACGGCCAGCACGGTCTCCGGCCCGCCCTTGGGCATCTTGCCGTCCGGGGAATACATGGGCAGCGAATTGTTCAGGGCCTGTATATACAGCGCCTTGTTGCTGCCGTAGTAGTCCTTGGGCATCTTCTCGGCGATCTGCTCGGCGGTGTGCGTGTTGATGAACTTGAGCGTTTTCACGAAGGCACGTGCCAGCTTCTGCGCTTCCTCCTTGTGGCTGTTGAGCCAGCTGCGCTGTACATACACGCTGGAGGCCGGGTACAGCCCGCCGAGCGCCTTGACCGTTCCCTCCACGGTACGCATGTCGACCAGCACCCGGGCATCGCCATTCTTGAGCAGCAGCGAGGCGGTCGGTTCGGTGGTCATGCCGGCATCGATGCGGCCCTGCTTCATGGCGGCGATGAAGGTATTGTCCGCGCCCACCGGCAGCACCGAGAACTGCTTGGAGGTGATGCCGTGGCGCGAGGCCAGGTATTGGGTCAGGAAGTTGGTGGACGAGCCCAGCCCGGTCACGCCCAGGGTCTTGCCCTTGGCATCGGCCATGCTCTGGAAGTGCGGCGCGGCCTTGGTGGAGACCAGTTCCACTTCGCCCGGCACCTGGCCCAGGATGGTGATGGCGGTGATTTCCTTGCCCTTGGTCTGCAGGTCGATGGCGTGGTCATAGAAACCGACCACCGCCTGCACGGCCCCGGCCAGCAGTTCGTTCTCGGCATCGACCCCGGCCGGCTGCGACTGCAGTTCCACGTCCAGGCCCTCTTCCTTGAAGTAGCCCAGTTGTTCGGCCAGCTTGGCGGGCAGATAGACCATCTTGTTGATGCCGCCCACCATGATGGTGACCTTGGCGGCAGCCATGGCGTGGATCGGCAATGCGGCCAGCATGGTGCCGGCAACGGCCAGCGACAGCAGGCCACGGCGGAGATTTTTGTTCACGTCAGCTCCAGGAAATCAGTGCGAAAGCCCGTGGATTCTACGGTGCCTTCATATAACGGGCAAAATTCACTTTACCGCGTCGACAAACTCGTTGGTATAGGTCTTGGAGAGGTCGATGTTCTTGCCCTTGATGTTGGGATTGAACCCGGCCATCACCTTCAACACCTGTTCCGGCCCACCGGCAGGCATCTTGCCATCGGGCGAATACATGGGCAGCGAAGCCTTGAGCGCCTGCACGTAGATGGCCTTGTTGCCGCCGTAATAGTCCTTGGGCATCTTGTCGGCCACTTCTTCAGCCGAATGGGTCTGGATGTATTTCAGCGTCTTGACGAAGGCGCGCGCCAGCTTCTGTGCGTCGGCCTTGTGGCTCATCATCCAGGAGCGATGCACGTAGAGGCTGGAGGCCGGATACAGTCCGCCCAGCGCGGCCTTGGTGCCTTCCACGCTGCTCATGTCGACCAGCACCTTGGCTGCCCCGGAGGCCAGCAGGATGGAGGTGGTCGGCTCGGTGGTCCAGGCCACGTCCACGCGCTTCTGCTTCATGGCGGCGATCAGGGTATTGCCGGCACCGACCGGCAGGATCGAGTAGTCGCCCGCCTTGAGACCGGCGCGGCTGGCCAGGTATTGTGCCAGGAAGCTGGAGGACGAGCCCAGCCCGGTCACGCCCAGGGTCTTGCCCTTGAGGTCGGCCATGCTGCGCACGCTGTCGGCGAGGTCGGCGCGCACCATCTCCATGCCGCCCGGCACCAGCAGCAGCTGGGTGATGGAAGTGACTTCCTTGCCCTTGCTCTGCAGGTCGATGGAATGATCGTAGTAGCCGACCACGGCCTGCACGGCCCCGGCCAGCAGTTCATTCTCGGCATCGACCCCGGCCGGCTGCGATTGCAGCTCCACGTCCAGGCCTTCTTCCTTGAAGTAGCCCAGGCTTTCGGCCAGCTTGGGCGGCAGATAGATGAGCTTGTTGATGCCGCCGACCATGATGATGATCTTGTCGGCTGCATGGGCTTGCGGGGCCGCCAGGCCCAGGGCGCAGGCAGCGATGGCGGTGGCGCCCAGGGTCCGCAGGCGGCGGCGCAGGGCAGGCGTTCCGAGGGGCGGGAACACGCGAAGGTCGTGACGCATTATGATTGTCTCCACATTTTGGTTGGATGGTCTGTCGCCATCTCTTGTAGACTGCGGGCCTATTCTAAGAAGCCGAAACCTTCATCCAGCTTTCCAAATTCCGGCTTTCTGCTTTGCAGCGCAACAAAAAAGAACCTCCAGAAACACGAGACCATCGCATGAAATTGCTCCTGATCGAAGACAATCCCCAGCTCGCCCACTGGCTGGAGCAGATCCTCAAGGAACACAAGTTCAAGGTCGATATCGCCGCCGATGGCGAGATCGCCGACCAGGTCCTGCGCGACGAGAACTACGACGTCGTCCTGCTGGACCTGATGCTGCCCAAGCTGCACGGCAAGAACGTGCTGCGCCGCCTGCGCGAGCGCCACAACGGCGTGCCGGTGATGATCCTCACCGCCAGCGGTTCCATCGATGAAAAGGTCGAATGCCTCGGTGCCGGGGCCGATGACTACCTGGTCAAGCCCTTCGAGATCCGCGAACTGGTGGCCCGCATCAAGGTGCTGGTGCGCCGCCAGACGCCCGACAAGGCCGCCGAGATCCACTGCGGCGACCTGGTGTATGACAGCAATACGCGCCAGTTCGCGGTGGCCGGCGTGACGCTGGCGCTCCCGGCGCGCGAACATGACGTGCTCGAAGTGCTGATGTTGAAGCAAGGCAAGACGGTTTCCAAGACCGCGTTGATGAAGGGGGTCTTCAGCCTGTCCGAAGAGCCTAGCGCGGACGCCATCGAGATCTACATCTCGCGCCTGCGCAAGAAACTGGAGCACTCCAGCGCGGCCATCATGACCCTGCGCGGCCTGGGCTATCTGCTGAAGCAGAAAGATGATTGACAGCCTGCGCCTGCGGCTGCTGTGGTGGCTGCTGATCCCGATGGCGGTCTATGTGGGCCTGTCGACCGGCGACGCGTATGACAATGCCGTCTCCAGCGCCACGCTGGTACAGGACCGCGCGCTGCTGGCCTCGGCCCGCATGATGGCCGGCCAGGTCGGCTGGAACGATGGTGCACCGGTGGTCTCGATCCCTCCTGCAGCGCTGGAACTGTTCGCCTCGCCGGCGCAGGATGCGGTGTATTACCAGGTGCGCATGGATGACGAGACGCTGCTGGCCGGACGCCCCGACTTCCCCGCCGAGCCTGACTTTGCGGCGCTCTATCCGGTCTATACCACGACCACCTTCGAGGGCAAGCCGCTGCGCGTGGTCAGCTACATCCGCGCGCTGTTCGATGAAGGTACGCTGCGCATGGTGGCGGTCTCGGTGGGCCAGACCATGCAGGGACGGCAGGAAATGATCGACGACCAGTGGCATGCCTCGCTGCGGCGTCAGATCGTGCTGCTGCTGCTGGCCATCAGCCTGGTGGTGCTGGGCCTGACGATGGAATTGCGGCCGCTGCTGGCGCTCAAGGATGAGCTGGCCACGCGCGAACCGGATTCGCTCACGCCGCTGCGTGCCGGTGGCCTGCAGCAGGAATTGCGGCCCATCGTGGAAGCCATCAACCAGTACATCTTCCGCCTCAATGCCCAGGTGACGGTGCAGAAGCGCTTTGTGGCCGATGCCGCGCACCAGTTGCGCACGCCCCTGGCGGTGATCGATTCGCAGATCCAGTTCGCGCGCCAGCTGGACGATCCGGCGCGGGTGAAACAGGTGCTGGCCTCCTTGCAGGAAGGCAGCCGCAGCATGACCGACCTGACCAACAAGCTGCTGCTGCTCTCGCAGGCTGAAGCTTCCAACAGCAGTGCCTTCCCGCGTGCGCCGGTGGACCTGCTGGCGGTGGCCGCCATGGTGCTGGAAGAACTGGCCGGACTGGCGCTCAAGAAGGGCATCGACCTGGGGCTGGAGACTACCCTGGAGAGCGCCATGGTCAACGGCAATGAAGCGCAGCTGATGGGCTTGCTGATGAACCTGATCGACAATGCCCTGCGCTATACGCCGGAGGGCGGCAAGGTCACGGTGGGACTGGAGCAGAAGCGCAGCCAGATCATCATCACCGTGACCGACAACGGGCCCGGCATCCCGGCCGAGGTCCGCGAGCGCGTCTTCGAGCGCTTCTATCGCAATGCCGCGCCGGACCAGCCGGGCTCGGGCCTGGGCCTGGCCATCGTGCGCGAGATCGTGCAGGCTTCGCAGGGCGCGATCCGGCTCGATGCGCCGGCGCAAGGTAGCGGGCTGGTGGCTACCGTGAGCCTTCCGGCGCTGGCGGGCTGAGGCCTTTCTTTCCCATGCAGCGGTAATACAAAAACGCGCAGCCCCCACAACAAACGATCAAAAAGTATCAGCCCGCCGCACGCTTTTGGCGTGGAGCGGCGCGCCCTGCCCTCGTACTCTTGCTCCTGCCTGTGAAGGCAAAGGGTGTTGGCGAATCCCCCCGCCTCTGCGCCCGACCTGAACGATAAAAAATACCAGAAGACAAACCGTGAACAAGATCTGCTTGGGCGCCGCGTGCGCCGTCCTTGGCGCTGCCCTGCCCCTGGTGGCATCGGCGCAGTCCTGCAATGTCCCCGTGCTGAAGGTGCTGGCGCAGAAGAGCCTGGGCCTGACGGTGATGGAGAAATCGCTGGCCGATTACCAGAAGCGCACCGGCACCCGTGTGGAGATCAGCTACTTCGGCGAGAACGACCGGCGCGCCAAGTCGCGCCTGGATGCTTCCACCAAGGCCGGTTCCTACCAGGTGTATTACGTCGATGAAGCCAACGTAGCCGAGTTCGCCTCGGCTGGCTGGATCGTGCCGTTGCTGAAGTACTTCCCCAAGGAGGCCGACTATGACGACTTCCTGCCCGGCCGCCGGGCGGTGGCCAGCTACAAGGATGTGGCGTATTTCGCGCCGCTGATCGGCGGCTCGGATTTCCTCTTCTATCGCCGCGACCTGCTGGAGAAGGCCGGCCTGCCGGTACCGCGCACGCTGGACGAACTGGTGGCCGACATCAAGAAGCTGCATTCGCCGCCCGGCGTCTATGGCTGGGTGGCGCGCGGCCAGCGCGGCTCGGGCATGAACGTGTGGCGCTGGGCGCCTTTCATGCTGGCCCAGGGCGGCCAGTGGACCGACAAGAACAACCAGCCGGCCTTCAATTCACCGGCGGCTGTCAAGGCTACGCAGCTCTATGCGGAACTGTTCAAGTACGGCCCTCCCGGTGCGGCCACCTATGACTGGAGCAATGCACTGGAAGCCTTCCGCTCGGGCAAGGTGGCCTTCATGATCGAGTCCACGCCCTTCGCCGACTGGATGGAAGACAGCAGCAAGTCCAGCGTGGCCGACAAGGTCGGCTATGCCCGTCCGCCGGCACCGCTGCCCTCGGCCGCTTACGGCCACGGGCTGGCCATCTCCGCCATCGGTGCCAAGGACGAATGCACGCGCCAGGCGGCCGGCAAGTTCATCGCCTTTGCCACCGGCAAGGAACAGGAACAGGCGCGCCTGCGCGACAAGGTCTTCAGCGACTACAACCGCACCAGCACCATCCAGAGCGACTACTTCCAGAAGAACGTCAAGCCGCAGATCCTCGCCGGCCTGAAGGACACCACCCCGGTCTCCAAGCTGACCATCTGGCCCAGCCCGCAGTGGCCGGACATCGGCGACAACCTGGGCGTGGCGCTGGAAGAAGTCTTCACCGGTACCCAGAAGGACATCCCCCGCGCCCTGAACGAAGCCGCCCAGTATGCGCAGGATGCGATGGAACACGCGCGTAAATAATTTACTTCATTCAACCGCGTCAAACGATGTAGCCGCCCTGTTCCCTTGCCGGAACGGGGCGGACTCCGGAGTCCTGCATGTTCAATCGTGGAAAGACCTCGCTGCCCTACCTGTTCCTCGGCCCATCGCTGCTGGTGATGCTGGTGCTGGGGCTGGTACCGACGGTGGCGGCGATCAACCTGGCACTGAAGAACCGTGTGCTGCGCTATCCCGACAGCGACTATGTCTGGCTGCGCAATATCGAGCGGCTGATGTCGGACCGTCGCTTCCTCAATGCCATTGAAGTCTCGGCGATCTGGGAAGTGGTCACCGTGCTGGGTGCGGTGGTGGCCGGCATCCTCATCGCCATCTACCTGTTTGAAAACGTCCATGGCAAATGGCGGCAAGCCATGTGCGTCTTGCTGATCACGCCGGTGCTGCTGCCGCGCGTGTCGGCCGCATTCATCTGGAAGTTCATGTATTCGCCGCTGACCGGCATCCTGGGCTGGCTGCTGGGACTGGTGGGCATCCATGACACTGCCTTCCTGTCGGACCCGCTGCTGGCACTCTATGCAGTCGCTGCTGTCGATATCTGGCAGTGGGGATTGTTCTTCGCCGTGATCGTCCTGAAGCTGCTGGAAACCCTGCCGCCCGAGCCACTGGAGGCGGCGCGGCTGGACCACGCCCGCACCTGGCAGGTGTATGCCTACATCGCCCTGCCGATGTTGAAGGCGCCGCTCATCAGCCTGGTCTTCATCAAGATGGTGGAGTCGCTGCGCTCCTTCGACCTGATCTACGTGATGACCAAGGGCGGGCCGGGCGTGGCTACCGAAACGCTGGACATGTACGCCTATGCGCAAGGCATCGGGCTGTCCGGCAAGGTCTCGTATGCCTCCACCATGGCGGTGCTGATGATGGTGGCGACCACGGTGATCTTTACCCTGATCTGGAAACGGGTGAGCAAATGGGAAGACTGATCGCACGCTGCGCCGTCTGGGGCGTGGGCATCCTGCTGGTGCTGGTGGCAGTGTTTCCGCTGCTGTGGGCGCTGCTCAATTCGCTGAAGACCTTGCTGGATATCGTCACGCCGGCACCGCGCTTTCTCTTCACGCCGACGCTGGAGAACTATCGCCAGGTCATCGGCAGTCCGGAAGTGCTGGTGGGCCTGACCAACAGTGCCGTCATCGTCGGCAGCGCCGTGCTGCTGGGCACGTTCATGGGTGTGCCGGCGGCCTACGTGATTGCGCGCTATCACGTGCCGGGCAAGCGCGACATCCAGTTCTTCCTGCTCTCGCTGCGCTTCCTGCCGCCGGTGGCGGTGGCCATTCCGCTCATTGCGATCTGGGTCGACCTGGGGCTGTATGACACGCGCTTCTCGATGATCGTGACTTACCTGCTGACCACGCTCTCCACCATCACCTGGCTGTCGATCCCCGTGTTCCAGCGCATGCCGCGCGAGATCGAGGAAGCCGCCACCCTCGACGGCTATGGTCCCTATGCGGTGTTCTGGAAGATCGCCCTGCCCAACTGCGCCGGCACCTTGCTGGGCGGGATCATCTTCAGCTTCGTGCTGGTGTGGAACGAACTGATGATCGCCCTGGCGCTGACCTCCTCCAACAGCGCCACGCTGCCGGTGGTGGCCTCGGCCTTTACTTCCATGGGGCAGGAAGTGCCGTGGGGCGTGATCAACGCTTCCACCGTGTTGCTGGCGCTGCCGCCCCTGATCTTTGTCGGCGTGTTGAGCCGGCTGTTGAATTCCATCCTCACCGGAAAATAAGGAGACCCCATGCAAGCCCTCGTACTCGAAGCCACGCGTGAACTGGCCCTGCGCGACATCGACCTGCCGCAGGATCTCGGTGCCCAGGATGTGCGCATCCGCATCCACACCGTGGGCATCTGCGGCAGCGACCTGCACTACTACACCCACGGCCGCATCGGGCCCTTCAAGGTGGAAGCGCCCATGGTGCTGGGGCACGAGGCCTCAGGGACCATCATCGAAGTCGGCAGCGACGTTACGCAACTGAAGGTCGGCGACCGCGTCTGCATGGAGCCGGGCATTCCGCGACTGGACTCGCCAGCCACGCTGCGCGGCCTGTACAACCTCGACCCCTCGGTGCGCTTCTGGGCCACGCCGCCCATTCACGGTTGCCTCACCGGCAGCGTGGTGCATCCGGCGGCCTTCACCTATCGGCTGCCGGACAATGTCAGCTTTGCCGAAGGGGCCATCGTCGAACCCTTGTCCATCGGCCTGCAGGCCGCCACCAAGGCGCGCATGAAGCCGGGCGATACGGCCGTGGTGATCGGTGCCGGCACCATCGGCGCCATGACTGCACTGGCAGCCCTGGCCGGGGGTGCGGCGCGCGTGATCCTGGCCGATGTGGTGGCCGAGAAGCTGGCCCACTTCGCCAACAATCCCGCCGTCATCACGGTGGATGTGACGCAGCGGGCCTTGCCCGACGTGGTGCAGCAAGTCACCGAGGGCTGGGGTGCCGATGTGGTGTTTGAGGCGTCGGGCCATGCCGGCGTCTACCAGACCCTGCTGGATCTGGTGTGTCCCGGTGGCTGCGCGGTGCTGGTGGGCATGCCGCCGGGGCCGGTGGCGCTGGACGTGGTGACCATGCAGACCAAGGAAGTGCGGCTGGAATCGGTCTTCCGTTATGCCAACATTTTCCCGCGCGCACTGGCGCTGCTGAGCTCGGGAATGATCGATGTGAAGCCTTTCATTTCACGCAGCTTCCCCTTCTCGCAGGGGATCGAGGCCTTCGAGGAAGCCGCGCGCGGCCGTCCGCAGGATGTGAAGATCCAGATCGAAATGGAAGGCTGACCATGGCCGACATCCGCTGCCAGGGCTTGTCCAAGCACTACGCCGGTGGCCCGCCGGTATTGCATCCGCTGGACCTCACCATCGGTGATGGCGAATTCGTGGTCCTGCTCGGCCCCTCGGGCTGCGGCAAATCGACCATGCTGCGCATGATCGCGGGCCTTGAAGAGATCAGCGGCGGCACCCTCTCCATCGGCGGCAAGGTGGTCAACGCGCTGCCTGCGCGGGATCGCAACGTGGCCATGGTGTTCCAGAACTACGCGCTCTATCCGCACATGAACGTGTATGACAATATCGCCTTCGGCCTGCGCCGCCTGAAACGCCCGGCCGACGAGATCGACCGCCGCGTGCGGGAAGTGGCGGCCATGTTGAATCTGGATGCCCTGCTCGAGCGCAAGCCGCGCGCCATGTCCGGTGGCCAGCAGCAGCGCGCGGCGATTGCCCGCGCCATCATCAAGACGCCGTCGGTGTTCCTGTTCGATGAGCCGCTCTCCAACCTCGATGCCAAGCTGCGCGCGCAATTGCGCGGCGACATCAAGCGCCTGCACCAGCGCCTGCGCACCACCACCGTCTACGTCACCCACGACCAGCTCGAAGCCATGACGCTGGCCGATCGCGTCATCCTCATGCAGGGCGGGCAGATCGTGCAGGCGGGTTCGCCGGCCGAGCTCTACCGTTATCCGCGCACGCTCTTTGCGGCCGGCTTCATCGGCACGCCTGCCATGAACTTTCTCGATGGCGTGGTCGAGCGCGATGGCGCAACGGTCTCCGTGCGCTGCGAAGACCAGCGCTGGATCCTGCAAGATGAAAGGTTTTCACGCCTGATGCCGGGAATGTCGGTAAAGTTGGCGGTACGTCCTGACTATGTCCGCATGGCCGGCGAGCAGGACGCCGCCCACAGCCTGACCTGCGCGGTCGATGTGGAACTGGTGGAGATCCTGGGGGCCGATGCGCTCCTGACCACCCGCTGGGGCGCACAGACGCTGACCGCCCTGGTGAGCGCGCAGCACCTGCCGCAGGCGGGACAGCGCCTGCACCTGGCCTTCGATCAGCACGCGTTGCACGTGTTCGATGTACACAGCGGAGAGAACCTGTCGCTGCCGCCCGCCGCCTTCGCGGCCGGCGGACAAGACGACGGCCCGCATGGCAAGGAGACAAAGCATGAGTCCGGATCTGGAGCTGGTCCATACCCGCCAGGACGAATCGTTCAGGGCGTGGGTGCATGACTACCCGCATACGGTGGCCAAATGGCATTTTCATCCTGAATACGAAGTCCACGTCATCACCGCATCCAGCGGCAAGTTTTTCGTGGGCGACTTCATCGGCGACTTCGGTCCCGGCAACCTGGTGCTGACCGGACCCAACCTGCCGCACAACTGGGTCAGCAACCTGGGCGCGGATGAGCACGTGGGCGCGCGCGACCTGGTGCTGCAATTCTCGCGGCCCTTCGCCGACCGCATGCTGGGGGCCATCCCGGAGCTCTCGCCCTTGCAGGATCTGCTGGAGGGCGCGGCGCGCGGATTGCAGTTTCCTGATGCGCTGGGCAGGTCGATCATTCCGCTGATGCAGGACCTGGCGCAGGCCGGCGGTGCGCGCCGTGTGGTGCTGATGATGAGCGTGCTGGAACAGCTGGCCTCCTGCCGCGAACGCAAGCCGCTGGCCGGCCCGGGCTACGATCTGGATGCCCAGCGCCACATGTCGTCCACCATCAACCAGGTGCTTTCCTGCATCCGCCAGAACCTGGGCGGCAACCTGCGCGAGAGCGATGTGGCCGAACTGGCGGGCATGAGCGTGAGCAGCTTTACGCGCTTCTTCAAGCGGCATACGGGCTGCACCTTCATCCAGTACCAGAACGGTTTGCGCCTGAACGAAGCCTGCGAATTGCTGATGTGCACCGAACTGAGCGTGACCGAGGTGTGCTACCGGGTCGGGTTCAACAATCTTTCCAATTTCAATCGCCAGTTCCTGGCTCACAAGGGCATGCCGCCCTCGCGCTTCCGTGCGCTGCACCGGCTCAACGATGAAGTCCGGGCGGTCGCGTAGCGCCTCTCCACTTGCACGCAAAGGAAAATGATTTGAGCTATCTCGGCATCGACCTCGGCACTTCCGAAGTCAAGCTCGTCCTCACCGACGACGACTCCCACGTCATCGCCACCAGCAGCGCCCGCCTGCGGGTGGACAACCCGCATCCACTGTGGTCCGAGCAGGCGCCGCAGGCCTGGTGGAATGCCACGCTCGACGCCATCGCCGCGCTACGTGCCGAGGCCCCGCAAGCCTTCCAGGCACTGCGCGGCATCGGCATCTCCGGCCAGATGCATGGCGCCACCCTGCTGGATCGCAACGGCAATGTATTGCGCCCGGCCATCCTGTGGAACGACATGCGCGCCCATGCGGAATGCGTCGAGCTGGAAGCGCTGGTACCGGATGCGCCTGCCATCACCGGCAATCGGGCCATGCCGGGTTTCACGGCACCCAAGCTGCTGTGGCTGTCGAAATACGAACCGGCGGTGTACCGCGCCATCGACAAGGTCTTGCTGCCCAAAGACTACCTGGGCTGGAAACTGACGGGAGAATTCGTCTCCGAGATGTCGGACGCGGCCGGTACGCTCTGGCTGGACGTGGCGCAGCGCGACTGGTCCGACCGCATGCTGGCGGCCACCGGGCTGGATCGCAGCCACATGCCGCGCTTGGTCGAAGGCAGTGACGTGGCCGGCCAGTTGCGTGAGGAGTTGCGGCGCGAATGGGGCATCAGCGGCCCGGTGGTGGTGGCCGGTGGTGCCGGGGACAATGCGGCCAGCGCCGTGGGCATCGGGGTGATCCAGACGGGCGATGCCTTCCTGTCGCTGGGCAGCTCGGGCGTCTTGTTTGCCGCCACGGCGCGGCATGCGCCCAATCCACAACAGGGCGTGCATGCGTTCTGCCACTGCCTGCCGGGGCAATGGCATCAGATGAGCGTGATCCTGTCGGCCGCGGCCAGCCTGCATTGGCTCTCGGGCGTGACGGCGCGGCCGGTGGCGGAGCTGGTGGCGGGGGCGGAGCGATTGACGGCGACGCAGCAGGCACAGGCACCGCTGTTCCTGCCGTATCTGAATGGCGAGCGCACGCCGCACAATGATGCGACGGCCAAGGGCGTGCTGTTCGGCATGACGCCCGCACATGAGACTGCGCATCTGGCCTATGCGGTGATGGAAGGCGTGGCCTTTGCGATGGCCGATGGCTATGCGGCCTTGCAGGCTGCGGGCACTACGCTGGAGAGTGCGGCCTTGGTGGGCGGTGGATCACGCAGTGCGTTCTGGGGGGAGCTGTGTGCTACCGCCCTGGGGATGCCTCTGCGACGGCATGCAGGGGCGGAAGTGGGTGCGGCGCTGGGGGCGGCGAGGCTGGGGAGGTTGGCGCGGACGGGGGAGGATGCGGTCAGCGTGTGCACCGCGCCCCAAGTCGAACAGACCTACCAACCAGTCACTGCGCATCATGACCAGAGCGCCCGCAGACTGGAGCGTTACCGCGGCCTCTACCGCGCGTTGCGCGGCGAGTTTGCGGCCTTCGCCGGGGCATAAGCCCCGGCTGGCTTACTGTTCCTCCTCGCCCTGCTCCTTCTTGACCTCCGCAAACTTCGCCGCCATGGTCGGATTGCCGCGCGTCAGGCGCTTGATGGTCACATCCTGCGCCTTGTCATTGGCCAGCCGCAGGTTGCGGTCGGTCCCGAGCAGGGCTTCCTTGGTCTTCTGCAGGTGGTCGATGGACTTGTCGATCTCGTCGATGGCGGTCTGGAAGCGGCGCGAGGCCAGGTCATAGTTCTTGGCAAACGCCGCCTTGAACGTATCCAGCTCGGATTCGAAATTGGTGATGTCGATGTTCTGCGCCTTCACCACCGCCAGCTCATTCTTGTATTTCAGCGAATTGAGCGCGGCGTTCCTCAGCAGCGTAATGATGGGAATGAAGAACTGAGGACGCACCACGTACATCTTCGGGTAGCGGTGAAATACATCAACAATCCCCGTGTTGTACAGCTCGCTCTCCGGCTCCAGCAGCGAGACCAGCACGGCGTATTCGCAGCCCTTCTCCTGGCGGTCCTTGTCCAGTTCCTTGAGGAAATCTTCATTGCGATTCTTGGTCGCGGTGCGATCGCTCTCGTTCTTCATCTCGAACATGATGGAGACGATCTCGGTGCCACCTTCATCCGTATCGCGGAAGATGTAGTCGCCCTTGCTGCCGCTGCGCGCATCGTTGTCCTTCTCGAAATACGCACGCGGGAAAGCGGTGGCGCGGATGCGGTTGAATTCCGTTTCGCAGTGCTGCTCCAGGGTCTCACCGACCATCTTGGTGGAGAGCCGCGCCTTCATGTCGCGCAGGCGCTCGATCATGTCTTCGCGGTCCTTCAGCTGGGTCTCGTATTTGTCCTTCAGTGATTTCTCGGCCAGCTGCTTTTCCAGCTCGGCGTGCATCAGCTTGCTCTTGAGTTCGTCGCGCTGTTTCTCCACCGCGCCGACGGCTTCGTTGACAGCCAGCTTCTGGGTCAGGGCGATGGAATCCATCTTCGCTTTGAGGGCCTGGATCTCGGCATCCTTCTCGCTGGCGGTCTGCTGCAGCTGCTGGGCCAGGCGCGCCTGGGCCAGTTGCTGCTCGGCGAGCTTTTCCCTGCGGGCCTGCTCCAGATCGTTGGCCAGCTTGTCACGCTCGCGCTCCACGTTGGCCATGGCTTCGGCCACGGCCATCTTCTGCGCCATCTCGCCGGCTTCCAGACGCGCTTTCAATTCCTGGATCTCGGCATCGCGGGCCGCGGCCGCTTTCTGCAACTCGGCTTCGGACTTGGCGCGTGCCAGTTCGATGGCGTTGCGCTTGTCCTGCTCAGCCAGTTCCAGACGCTCATGCAATTGCTGCTCGAAGGCGCTGTCGCGCACTTGCGAGAGGATGTCGGCGTAACCGGCTTCATCGATCTTGAAGGCTTTGCCGCAGTGAGGGCAGATGATGTCGTGCATGGCTGTTCGGGTCCTGTTCTTGACGGATGGCCGCTAGCTTAACGGATCACGCCCGTCATGCAGAGAGAGAAAACGAGGAAAGAAAACGGAAGAAAAGGCAGAAATGCGAAAAGCCCGCACAAGGCGGGCTTTTCTGAATTTGGTGGAAAGTGCAAGGTTTGAACTTGCGACCCCTGCAGTGTGAATGCAGTGCTCTACCACTGAGCTAACCTTCCGTACCTGACTGGCTTTTTGCTGCAGCACCAATCGAGAAGCGAGATTATGCCAACGTTTTTCGACCTGCGCAAGTGCTTCGTAAATAATTCTTCATTTTTTATCGACAACGCTGCCGGGCAACGACAACGGCCTCACCACTACGCCGCTTCACGCCGCCTCTGCAGCCGCTTCCGGCGGCGGCGGTTCAAAGCGCCACACGCAGCTGCCGCGCGCTTCCTTGTCGAGCTGGTTGAGCACGTCTTCATGCAAACCCAGTTCTTCCTCGCTGGCGGCCACCACGATCACTTCGGCCAGCGGGGCCAGTTCCAGCTTGCCCTCGCCTTCGCTGACTTCTTCCTCCGCCCCCAGGTCCATGGTCAGCGAATTCTGGCCGCGCGTCATCGACAGATAGACCTCGGCCAGCAGCTCCGCATCCAGCAGCGCGCCGTGCAGCACGCGATGGGCGTTGGAGATGCCGTAACGGTCACACAAGGCATCGAGCGAATTGCGGCGGCCCGGGTGCAGTTCCTTGGCCATCTGCAGCGAGTCCACCACGTCGGAGACGTGCTCCTTGAACGGCGGCAGACCCAGCAAGGCCAGTTCCGCATCCAGGAAGCCGACGTCGAAAGGCGCGTTGTGGATGATGATCTGGGCACCGCGTACATAGTCGAGGAACTCGGCGGCAATCTGCTTGAAGGTCGGCTTGTCGGCCAGGAATTCGGTGGTCAGGCCGTGCACGGCCAGCGCGCCTTCTTCGGAGTCACGCTCGGGATTGATGTAGAAGTGAAGATTCTTGCCCGAAAGCTGGCGGTTGAGCACCTCCACACAGCCGATTTCCAGGATGCGGTTGCCGTTGCGCGGCGAAAGGCCCGTGGTTTCGGTATCGAGGATGATCTGACGCATGCTTGCTCCTGCTGATGTTGTTTGCTGCTAAAACGCTGATATGAAAGAAAATGCCGGGCCGGTCAGCCTATGCTGTCCACGCCCCGGTTGGCCAGCTGGTCGGCGCGCTCATTGCCGGCGTGGCCATTGTGGCCGCGCACCCAGCGCCATTCCACCTGGTGCTGCTGCTGAGCAGCATCGAGCGCCTGCCACAGGTCGGCGTTCTTGACCGGCTCCTTGCTGGAGGTCTTCCAGCCGCGTGCCTTCCAACCGTGGATCCACTCGCTGATGCCCTTCTGCACGTACTGGCTGTCGGTGTGCACCACCACTTCGCAGGGACGCTTGAGGGCATTGAGGGCCTGGATCACCGCCATCAGTTCCATGCGGTTGTTGGTGGTGTTGGGCTCGCCACCGAAGATTTCCTTCTCCTTGCCCCCGGCCACCAGCAACGCTCCCCAGCCGCCACGGCCGGGATTGCCCTTGCAGGCGCCATCGGAATAAATCTCTACTTTGTCCATGCTCTTCACTTCAATCTGGTTGCGTATGCGCATTTGCGCATGACAGGCGGGCCGCGATGATACCTGATCGCGCCAACACGCCCTGGTTTCAATCGGTTTTGTGGATGCGGTTGGTCACCGGCACGCCGCGCGGCGCCTTCAGCTTCTGGCGCTGCAGGGCCGGGCCGATCAGGCGCATGCCGGGCACCCGCTTGATGGCCTGGACGATGTAGACCGCACCGAAATACGGCCACCAGCGGTCGCCGGCCTTCTCCATGAAGCCAAAACGGTCCAGCCATTGCGCCGTCTCGCAGGGCGGCGCGTAGCAGCCGAAGTGGCCGCGGTTGACTTCCATGTTCAGCAGCTTCAGCCAGTCCTTCAGGCGCGGCAGGCGGATGAATTCGCCATCCTGCGGCAGGAAGTGGGCACCGGTCAGGCGTCCGGCCACCTGGCGCATGCCCCACAGGCTGCTGGGATTGAAGCCGCAGATGATGACCTGCCCTTCCGGAATCAGCACCCGCTCCACCTCGCGCAGGACCTGGTGCGGCTCGGCGGCGAATTCCAATACGTGGGGCAGCACCACCAGGTCCAGGCTCTGGGTGGCAAAGGGCAGTTCGCCGAAATTCTGCGTCACCACCTGGGGGATTTCCAGCTCGGATTGCCCTTCCACCGGCATGCGGTTGTCGGCCAGCCAGCGATAGGGC
This sequence comes from Herbaspirillum sp. 1173, assembly GCF_031455335.1. Lineage (NCBI taxonomy): Bacteria > Pseudomonadati > Pseudomonadota > Betaproteobacteria > Burkholderiales > Oxalobacteraceae > Herbaspirillum > Herbaspirillum sp. 1173. The sequence goes on from NZ_JAVDSP010000002.1 coordinate 324,936, forward strand.
ATGCGGTTGGCCTGCAGGGCGTGGATCTGGGGCGAACCGATCTGCACCGCGTTGAAGCCGAAGATGTCGGCCGTCAGCGCATTGAGGTGATGCTGCTCCCACTGGCGCAGGTAATCGCCGATGGGCGTCTGCAACCAGGCGGCCAGGTCTATAATTTCCGCGTTGTTCGCAGTCACAGCAGTTTCAGCCTTGTCAGCCATCTCTTCTTTCGCGCCTCATGACCCAGCCAGCCAAGCCAGCTCAAGCAGATCAGAAAACTTCATTGGACGTCCTGGCCGTACCGGCGTTCGACGACAACTACCTGTGGATCATCCATGACGGGCGCCATGCCGCCGTGGTCGACCCCGGCGACGCGGTCCCCGTCCTGGCCGCATTGCAGGCCGAGGGCCTGACGTTGGCCGCTATTCTACTGACTCATCACCACGCTGACCATGTCGGCGGTGTGGTCGAGCTGGCGCGCAGCGCCGTGAGCGACGAGTTCCCGGCCATCCCGGTCTACGGGCCGGCGCGCGAGCAATCCCGCATCAAGGGGATGACGGTCCCGCTGCACGGGAATGACGAAGTGACGATCCCTTCTCTGGGCCTCTCGCTGCAAGTCATCGACGTGCCCGGCCACACCCTGGGCCACATCGCGTTTTACTCGGCGCAACAGGGTTTTGTGTTCTGCGGCGATACGCTCTTCGCCGGTGGCTGCGGCCGCCTTTTCGAAGGCACCCCGGCACAGATGGTGGAGTCACTGGCCAAGCTCAGCAGCCTGCCGGGCGATACCCGAGTGTATTGCGCCCACGAATACACCCTCTCCAACCTCAAGTTCGCGGCCGAGGTCGAGCCCGGCAATGCCGAGCTCAGCGACCGCATCCAGCGCGAGCGCGCCAAGCGGGACCAAGGGGAAGCCACCGTCCCGACCAGCATTGCCCTGGAGCGCGCGACCAATCCCTTCCTGCGGGCCCATCAAAAAGAAATCCAGGAATCACTGCAAAAGGCAGGCCGATTGACGGAGTTGAATGAAGTTAGCAGCTTTGCAGCGCTGCGCGAATGGAAGAATACCTACAGATAGCGCCAAATTGAGGGCCAGTTAGACGCAAAAACCAGCGAAATCAAGGACTTGGCTTTGTAACAGAGGCCAATTTTTGCTTGACTGGCGAAAAGGGTCTTCCGTACACTCCTCCAATTCCCCAAATTGGGCACCAGCGTTTTTACGAACTTTTACGAAACGCTGTCCTCTCTGCACCACGCCGGGGAAATTCGCAGCTTCCGACCTTGCATTACCGTCAACCCTGCACGCGCCCGTGATCGGACTGATCCGGATTCCGCCGGCAGGAGGTGTCGAGCTTCATTACAGCTCTGCAACGGAAGCGCCGCACCCAACTTTTGCCTCTGGCACAGGATATCGCCCACATGCAGCGTACTTTGAAACAACTCGCCATTGCCGCCCTGTTCTGCGCTGGTACCCCGCTGCTCTCCCACGCCAACGATATCTCGATCTACCCCGCCCCCTTCAATGCGATCAATCCCGAACTGGCCGGCAATGCCCTGCCAGGGATGAATGACATCGACATCTGGACGCGCATTCGCAAGGGCTTCGGGATTCCTGATCTGGACAATTCGCTGGTGGAGAGCCAGACCCAGTGGTACAGCTCCCGTCCCGACTACATCCAGCGCACCACGGTGCGCGCCTCGCGTTATCTGTTCCACGTGGTCCAGGAACTGGAAAAGCGCGGCATGCCCACCGAACTGGCGCTGCTGCCCTTCATCGAATCGGCCTTCAACCCGGAAGCCCTCTCCACCGCCAAGGCGGCCGGCATGTGGCAGTTCATCCCCTCCACCGGGCGTGACTACAACCTCAAGCAGAACATGTTCACCGACGAGCGCCGCGACGTGCTGGCCTCGACCGATGCTGCCCTGACCTATCTGCAGAAGCTCTACGGCATGTTCGGCGACTGGCAGCTGGCGCTGGCGGCCTACAACTGGGGCGAAGGTTCGGTGCAGCGCGCCGTGAACCGCAACCTGGCGGCCGGCCTGCCGATCGACTTCAATACGCTGTCGGCGCAGATGCCCAACGAGACCCGCAACTACGTGCCCAAGCTGCAGGCGGTCAAGAACATCATCGCCAACCCGGCTGCCTTCGACATCGCCCTGCCCAAGGTGGACAACCAGCCCTACTTCGTCACCATCGGCAAGACCCGCAATATCGACGTGAAGGTCGCCGCGCAACTGGCCGAGCTGTCGCTGGACGAGTTCAAGGCGCTGAACCCGCAATTCAACCGTCCCGTCATCATCGGCGGCGAAGATACCAAGATCCTGCTGCCGGAAAGCAATGCCGAGAAGTTCAAGTCCAACATGTCCAAGTGGACCCAGGCTTTCTCGACCTGGACTGCCCACACCGTCTCCAGCGCCCGTGAGCGCATCGAGACCATCGCCAGCAAGTTCGGCACCACGCCTGAAGTGATCCGCAGCGTCAACCAGATCCCGCCGCGCATGGTCCTGAAGGCCGGCTCGACCATTCTGGTCCCGAAGAATGAAGAGACCGCCGCGCTCGATACCGACCTGACCCCGGAAATCGCCGACAACGCCCGTCTGGCCATCGCCCCGGATGTGCCGGAAACCCGCCGCATCTATGTCAAGGCCGGCAAGCGCGACACCCTGGCCGGCATCGCCAGCCGCTACCGCGTGAGCGTGGCGCAGATCAAGGAATGGAATGGCCTGAAGCGTGACACCCTGGCCGCCGGCCAGAGCCTGCAGCTGCAAGTGCCCAATGCCGCCGCCCACGCCGCACCGACGCGCGTAGCGGCCACGCACCACGCTGCCCCGGCACGCCGCCAGGTGGCATCGGCCAAGGCCCCGGTGCGCAAGGCTGCACCGGCACCGGCGCGCAAGGTCGCCGGCAAGCCGCTGACGCTGGCCTCCGGCAACGGCGCTCGCAAGCAATAATCCGGAGGAAACCGGAGGAGACCCGGGCGGCTCGACCGCCTACAACAAGAAGACGCGCCCCAAGCACGGAAGAAAAATAACGACTGCAGTCTGCATGGACCCGAAGCCCCGGAGCTGATCCGGACTTCGGGTTTTCTTTTTGCCGGGCCGCTCAGTGTGCGGCTTCAGCGTAGGTGGCAGCGGCCACCAGGCGGCGTGTGTATTCCTGCTGCGGCTGTTTGAGGACCTGTTCGGCCGGACCGCTCTCGACCACCTTGCCATCCTTCATCACGATCACCTGGTGCGCCATGGCCTGCACCACGGCCAGGTCGTGGGTGATGAACAGATAGGCCAGTCCATGCCGGCGCTGCAGGTCGGCCAGCAGTTGCAGCACCTGCTGCTGCACGGTCACGTCCAGGGCGGAAGTGGGCTCGTCCAGCAACAGCAGTTCCGGCTGCAGCACCAACGCACGGGCGATGGCGATGCGCTGGCGCTGGCCGCCGGAGAATTCATGCGGATAGCGTTCCAGCACCGCTGCCGTGAGGCCGACTTCTTCAAGGGCGGAGACGATGGCCTCGCGTTGCTGCTCCGGCGTCTTCCCGGGATGATGCAGGGCCAGCCCTTCGCCCACGATCTGCTCCACCGTACGGCGCGGCGAGAGCGAGGCGAAAGGATCCTGGAACACCACCTGCATGCGCGCGCGCAAGGGCCGCAATTCACGGCTGCTGCGCTCGGAAATCGGCGTCCCCTCAAAACGGATGCTGCCCGCTACGCTGGCCGCCGACAGCCGCAGCAAGGCCATGCCCAGCGTGGACTTGCCGGAGCCGGATTCACCAACAATGCCGATGGTCTCGCCGCGCCGCAATTGCAGGTCGATGCCATCGACCGCATGGAAGGCGCGCTTGGCGAACCAGCCCTGCTTGATGTGATAGGTGCAGCGCACTTTTTCCGCCTGCAGGACCACGGGCGCTTGTGCCGGCACGTCGGCCGCATTGCGCTGCGGACGGCTCTGCAGCAGCTTGCGGGTGTACGGCTGCTGCGGATTGGCGAAGAGCTCGGCAACGCTCGCGCTTTCGACCAGTTTGCCCTTTTCCATCACGCCGACGCGATCAGCGAAGTGGCGCACCAGGTTCAGGTCGTGCGAGATGATGAGCACGGCCATGTTCTCTTCGCGCTGCAACTGGTTCAGCAGCGCCAGGATCTGCACCTGGATGGTCACATCCAGGGCCGTGGTCGGTTCATCGGCGATGAGCAGCTTGGGCTTGCAGGCCAGGGCCATGGCGATCATGGCGCGCTGGCGCTGGCCACCCGAGAGTTCATGCGGATACGACAGCGCCCGGCGCGCGGGTTCCGGAATGCCGGTCTTTTCCAGCAGCGCGACGGCCCGCGTAGCGGCATCGCGCGCATTGAGGCCCTCATGCAGCATCAACACCTCGGCGATCTGGTTACCGATGGTGAAGAGCGGGTTCAGGGCCGTCATCGGTTCCTGGAAGATCATCGCCACGTCATTGCCGCGCACCTGCTGCATCTGGCGTTCGCTCTTCTTGAGCACGTCCTGACCGTCGAGCAGGATGCTGCCTTCGTAGCGGGCATCCTGATTGAGCTGCATCACCGCCAGCGAGGACACCGTCTTGCCCGAACCGGATTCCCCCACCAGTGCAAATTTTTCACCGGGTGCAATCGTGAAGCTCACGCGGTCCACCACCACGGTATCGCCGAAGCGCACCGTCAAGTCCTTCACTTCCAGCAGCGGGGCGCTCATGCCTTCCTCCGTACGTCCAGGGCGTTGCGCAGGCCGTTGCCGATATTGGTCAGCAGCAGCAGGGTCACGGTCAGCACCACGAAGGTGGCCACCGCGATCCACCAGGCATCCAGATTGTTCTTGCCCTGGGCCAGCAGCTCGCCCAGGCTCGGGGTCGAGGGCGGCACGCCCAGGCCCAGGAAGTCCAGGCTGGTCAGCGCCAGGATGGCCGCACTCATGCGGAACGGCAGGAAGGTCACCACCGTGGTCATGCTGTTGGGCAGCACGTGACGCCAGATGATGAGGCGATCGGGCAAACCCATGGCGCGCGCAGCCTGCACATACTCGAGATTGCGGTTGCGCAGGAAATCCGCGCGCACGTAGTCCGACAGGCTCATCCAGCCGAACAGGGACAGCAGCACCAGCAGCAGCCCCAAGCTGGGCTGGAAGATGGAGGAGAAGATGATGAGCAGGTACAGCTCCGGCATCGAGCCCCAGATTTCGAGCAGACGCTGGGTAATGAGGTCGGTACGACCAGCAAAGTAACCCTGCACCGCACCGGCAGCCACGCCCAGGATCACACCGATGAAGGTCAGCGCCATCCCGAACAGCACCGACACGCGGAAGCCGTAGAGCAGGCGCGCAAAGACGTCACGGCCACGGTCATCGGTGCCCAGCCAGTTTTCGGCGGAAGGCGCCGCCGGATTGGGTTCCTTGGCGAAGTAGTTCAGGGTGTTGTAGCCGTAGCGGTTGAGCGGATAGATGACCCAGTTGCCGTCCTTGCGGAATTGCTGCTCGATGAAGGGATCGAGATAGTCGGCGGGCGAGTCGAAGTCGCCGCCAAAATGCTTGTCTGAATAATCCTTCAGCATCGGAAACATCAGCTTGCCCTGATAGCTGGCCACAAGCGGCCTGTCGTTGGAGACCAGTTCAGCGCCCAGGCTCACGATGAAGAGAATGGAAAAAATCACCAGGCTCCAGTAGCCGGTCTTGTCCGCACGGAACCGCAGCCAGATGCGGCGGCTGGGCGAGATGGAACGGGTGGAGGGGGTGGCGGGGGTCGTCATGCTCATTTCGCCAGGCTTTCGAATTGGACGCGCGGGTCTGCCCACACGTAGCAAAGATCACCGACCAGCTTGACCACCAGGCCGATGAGGGTAAAGAGATACAGCGTGCCCATTACCACCGGATAGTCGCGCCGGATCGCCGATTCATAGGCCAGCAGGCCCATGCCGTCGAGCGAAAACAGCGTCTCGATGAGCAGGCTGCCGGCGAAGAAGGAAGCGATGAAAGCCGAGGGAAAACCGGTCACCAGCGGAATCAGGGCATTGCGGAAGACATGCTTGTACAGCACCTTGCGCTCGGAGAGTCCCTTGGCGCGCGCAGTCAGCACGTATTGCTTGCGGATCTCTTCAAGGAAGGTATTGCGGGTGAGCATGGTGATGACGGCAAAGGCACCGATCACCGAGGCGAAGACCGGCAAGGTGATGTGCCAAAGGTAATCGGTGATCTTGCCGGTGAAGGAGAGGCTGGCCCAGTTGTCCGAGGTGAGGCCGCGCAGCGGGAACCACTGCACGAAGCTGCCGCCGGCAAACAGCACCAGCAGGAACACGCCCAGCACGAATCCGGGAATGGAATAGCCGACCAGCACCAGCCCGGTGGTGGCGGTATCAAAACGGCTGCCTTCGCGCACCGCCTTGGCAATGCCCAGCGGCACCGAGATCAGGTAGCTCAGCAGGAAAGTCCACAGCCCGATGCTGATGGAGACCGGGAACTTGGATTTGACCAGGGTCCAGACATCGCCATGGTGATAGAAACTCTTGCCGAGGTCGAAGGTGAGGAAGCCCTTGAGCATGGTCCAGAAACGTTCCACCGGCGGCTTGTCGAAACCGTAGAGCTGCTTGATCTCGGCGATGCGCTGCTCGTCGATGCCCTGCCGTCCGCGATAGGCGGACGCACCACTGGCCGCCCCGCCACCGGAGGCTTCACCGCCACCGCCGCGCCCTTTCATCTCCAGCATCGCTTGTTCCACCGGGCCTCCCGGCACGAACTGGATGACCGCAAAGGTGATGGCCACCACGCCGAAGAGCGTGGGGATCATCAACAGCACCCGCTTCAAAATGTAGGACCAGATATTCATGCCTGCCACCATCCTCGTTCTTGTCCGGCGCGCGCGGCGCGGGTCTTGGTCTTTTCATTCATCTGTTGTCTCATCGCGCCTTCTCCTCCCACCAGGTGCCGATCACGTAGGGATCGGCCTGGTAATACAGCGGGGCCACTGCCGGAATGCCGAAGCGGTTCTGGTACGCGATGCGGTGCGTGGAGGAATACCAGTGCGGCACCACGATGTACTTGTGCAGCAGCACGCGGTCCAGGGCGCGGGCCGCAGCGGTGAGCTTGACCCGCGTATCGGCGGCCACCACCGTCTGCACCAGCTGGTCCACCACCGGATCCTTCAGGCCCCAGGCATTGTTGGAGCCCTTTTCGTCCGCCGCGCGCGAACCAAACATGTCGAACAGTTCGTTGCCGGGGCTGCTGGTATCGGGGAAGCGCACGCTGGTCATGTCGAAATCGAAGTCTTCCATGCGCTTGGCCACCAGCGCGTAGTCGGCACTGCGCTGGACCACGTCGATGCCCAGCGTGCGCAGGTTGCGCGCAAAGACGCTGATGACGCGCGACATCGAACTCTGGTCATCGAGGATCTCGAAGGACAGCGGCACGCCCTGGGCATTGCGCACAGCCCCGTCGCGATACACCCAACCGGCCTGGGCCAGCAGTTCGCGCGCCTGGCGCAGGTTGGCGCGCAAGGAAGATGGCGGATTGGTCGAGGGCGGAACCGGTGCCGGTCCGAAGACGGCCGGATCGACCTTCAGGCCCTTGGCCTGCAGCGACTTCAGCAAGGCCAGCTCATCGCCCTGCGGTTCACCGGTGGCCGCCAGCTGGCTGTTGTTGAAGAAGGAGTAGATGCGCGTGTACTGGCCGTAAAACAGCTGGCGGTTCATCCATTCATAATCCAGCGCCAGCCCGATGGCCTGGCGCACCCGCACGTCCTTGAACTGGTCGCGGCGCAGGTTCATCACGAAGCCCTGCATGCCGGCACCGTTGGAATGCTTGAATTCCTTCTTGACGATGCGGCCGTCGCGGAACTGCGGGCCGGTGTAGCTGCGTGCCCAGTTCTTGGCGCTGTACTCCACCACCACGTCGAACTCGCCAGCCTTGAAGGCTTCCAGCCGTGCCAGGTCATCCTTGTAGAAGCGGTAGACGATACGCTCGAAGTTGAACATGCCGCGCCGGGCCGGGACATCCTTGCCCCAGTAGTCCGGATTGCGCTTGTAGATGATGCTGCGGCCGGTGTCGTAGCTTTCGATCAGGTAGGGGCCGGTGCTGATGGGCGGCGTCAGCTGGATCTGGTCGAAGGGTGTGCCCTGGGCCCACTTCTTTGAGAAGACCGGCACGCTGGAGACGATCAGCGGCAACTCATGGTTGTTGCTGGCGAAATCGAAGCGCACCGTCGCGGCATCGACCACCACACAGCCCTTCACATCGGCAAAGACCGATTTGTATTGCGGCGCGCCCTTGGCGATCAGGGTATCGAAGGAATACTTCACATCCTCGGCGGTGACCTTGTCGCCATTGTTGAAGCGCGCCTTGGGATTGAGGTGGAAGGTCATCGACATGCGATCTGCAGCCAGCTTCATATCGTCGGCCAGGAGGCCATAGACGGTGGCGACCTCATCGCCCGAGGAAACGGCCAGGGTCTCGAACATCAGCTGGTCGACGTTGGCGGCGGCCACGCCCTTCATCGACATCGGATTGAACTTGTCGAAACTGGTGCGGCGGTCCGGATTGGCAAGGTAAAGCGTGCCGCGCCGGGGCGCATCCGGATTGACGTAGTCGAAATGGGTAAAGCCGGGCCCGTACTTGGGGGTGTCATACAGGGAAAAGGCGGGCTCGGCGGCGGCCGGGGTGCCATGGGCCAGGGCGGCGGCCAGCAGGCAGGAAAGGAAAATCTTGGCTGTCTTCAGGGGCGGGACCATGCGGTTGTCTGTCTGCACTCTCGTGGGCGGTGATGTCTCGGGGGCAAGCAAGTCCCGCGCCTGTGGGCTCTGGCCGACTGCCTGCAGCCTGCAGGACGGGATCGGGAAACGATTTCCGTGTCGGGGCATTGTAAAGAGAGCAGCGATTACAGGGAAGCAATTAAAGCAACTTAACAAATGCAGCCAGGCCCGCTACACCCTGCCCTGCCAGCGCTGCAAAGGTTGCCCCGCCTGCCGCTAGCCCCTACAATCCGGGTCTGTCCCATCCCGGCTGCCGCCCCGCGCGCTGCCGCTATTACTTACCGGCCGCGCCGCGCCTGCTTCTGCCAGCCAGAGGCGCACCGCACGCGGCGGACCCTACGGAGTCAACATGGCATTTCTGCAAGGCAAAAAAATCCTGATCACCGGCTTGCTGTCCAACCGTTCCATCGCCTACGGCATCGCCCAGGCGTGCAAGCGCGAAGGCGCTGAACTGGCCTTCACCTATGTCGGTGAACGCTTCAAGGACCGCATCACCAAGTTCGCCGAAGAATTCGACAGCAAGCTGGTCTTCGACTGCGACGTTGGCAGCGATGAGCAGATCAATGCCCTGTTCGCCGATCTCGGCAAGTCCTGGACCCAGCTCGACGGCCTGGTGCACGCCATCGGCTTTGCCCCCTCTGAAGCCATTGCCGGCGACTTCCTGGAAGGTTTCTCGCGCGAAGGCTTCAAGATCGCCCACGACATCTCCGCCTACAGCTTCCCGGCCATGGCCAAGGCGGCCATGCCGCTGCTGTCGTCCAACGCCGCCCTGCTGACCCTGACCTACCTGGGTTCGGAGCGCGTGGTACCCAACTACAACACCATGGGCCTGGCCAAGGCCTCGCTGGAAGCCTCGGTGCGCTACCTGGCTGAATCGCTGGGTCCCAAGGGCGTGCGCGTCAATGGCGTCTCCGCCGGCCCCATCAAGACCCTGGCCGCCAGCGGCATCAAGGGCTTCGGCAAGATCCTGGGTGCGGTGGCCGCGACCGCCCCGCTGCGCCGCAACGTCACCATCGAAGACGTGGGCAATGCCTCGGCCTTCCTGCTCTCCGACCTGGCCTCCGGCATCACCGGCGAAATCACTTACGTGGACGGTGGCTTCTCCCGCGTCGTGGGCGGAATGGCAGAGTAATTGCCGGATTAAGCAAGCGTCCCCCACAATAAAGAGACAGTTTCTCGAAATAGCCTCGTGCTAATTTCGATGTTTTAGGGTATGATTCGCCTTGTGCATTGCAATAACCAATGCACAGGCGAATCGGACGTGAAATCTGTCCTGCAGCGTTTCCAGCCGTATTTGCCCAAGCAGCTTCGCAAGCCTTACCTGTCATTACGACAAGTTCCCAGTAAAAGCCCCCCGCCCCTGGCATCCCTTGATGATGCCGTCCCGGCGCAAAGCTTTTGTGCCGAAATTTCTTTGTATTTTTCATAGTCATTTCGTCGGTTGGCGTTGCTTTTTTTCGTTCAGGCACTCGATGTCCGGCGCGCTTTCGTGCGCCCGTCTCGTGCCTGGCGTTCACTTTCACGAAAGAGATTATGACTTTTGAAGCACTCGGCCTGAACCCTTCGATCATCAAAGCCCTGACCGAAGCAGGCTATACCTCCCCGACCCCGGTCCAGGAAAAGGCCATCCCCGCCGCCATCAGCGGCCAGGATCTGCTGGTGTCCTCGCAGACCGGCTCGGGCAAGACCGCCGCTTTCATGCTGCCTTCGCTGCACCAGCTGGCAGACCTGCCGCAGGCACCGCAAGCAGCCCGTACCCCCAACCAGGAACGCCAGGCTACCCGTGCCCGTGGCGAGCGTCCGCGTTACCAGCCGGCCCAGCCGAAGATGCTGGTGCTGACCCCGACCCGCGAACTGGCCCTGCAAGTGACCACCGCCACTGACAAGTACGGTGCCTACATGCGCCGTGTGCGCGTGGTGTCCATCCTGGGCGGCATGCCTTATCCGAAGCAGATGCAACTGCTGTCGCGCAATCCGGAAATCCTGGTGGCGACCCCGGGCCGTCTGATCGACCACATGGAGTCGGGCAAGATCGACTTCTCGCAGCTGCAGATCCTGGTGCTGGACGAAGCCGACCGCATGCTGGACATGGGCTTCATCGACGACATCGAAAAGATCGTCGCCGCGACCCCGGCCACCCGCCAGACCATGCTGTTCTCGGCCACGCTGGACGGCGTCGTCGGCAACATGGCCAAGCGCATCACCAACAACCCGCTGACCATCCAGATCGCCAGCTCGTCGACCCGTCATGAAAACATCATGCAGCGCGTGCACTTCGTGGATGACCTGTCGCACAAGAACCGCCTGCTGGACCACCTGCTGCGCGACACCAGCATCGACCAGGCCGTGATCTTCACCGCCACCAAGCGTGACGCCGACACCATCGCCGATCGCCTGAACATCGCCGGTTTCGCGGCCGCCGCCCTGCATGGCGACATGCACCAGGGTGCCCGCAACCGTACCCTGAACAGCCTGCGCCGCGGCCAGGTGCGCATGCTGGTGGCTACCGACGTGGCAGCGCGCGGCATCGACGTGCCGGGCATCACCCACGTGTTCAACTACGACCTGCCCAAGTTCGCTGAAGACTACGTGCACCGTATCGGCCGTACCGGCCGTGCCGGCCGCAATGGCGTGGCGATCTCGCTGGTCAATCACGCCGAAGGCATGCAGGTCAAGCGTATCGAGCGCTTCACCAAGCAGACCATTCCGGTGGATGTGGTCGAAGGTTTCGAGCCGAAGAAGTCGGCTGCACCGCGCAGCCCGCGCAAGCCGGGCGGCTGGCGTCCGGGTGATGGCCGCAGCAACAGCGGCCCGCGCTTCGGCGCTGGCAACCGCGAAGGCGGCGGTCATCGCGAAGGCGGTTTCGGTGGCAACCGTGAAGGCGGCCATCGCGAAGGCGGCTTCGGCGGCAATCGTGAAGGTGGCTTCGGTGGCAACCGCGAAGGCCGCAGCTTCGGCGGCGCCAAGCCGGCCGGCAACGGCCCGCGTCGCGAAGGCGGCGGCGGCGGTGGCTACAAGGGCAATGGCGGCGGCTTCCGCGCCGACGGCCCGCGTCGCTCCTACGGCGATCGCTGATCGCTGCAAGCTGTCCTGATGTTGAAAAGCCGCTTCCAAGGAAGCGGCTTTTTCTTTGGTGCTACAGAATGCGCTCGTTCAACTTGCGCACTGCCCACCCTGCCCCGTCTGCAGAGCTCGAACATTATCGGCAATCGCCTGCACCGCCTGCCCCACCGCCTTCTGCGTGGCGGCGACAACGTCGGCATTGGCACCGCCGCCGACACGTTCCACCACGGTCAGGCGGCAGGCTGCGCCGCGGCGGTCATCCGAGCGCGTGATGGTCCATCCGAAACTGGCCTGGACCTGGCCGTTGCGGGCTGCGTCGAAATCACGCAGTTCCACGTTGATGCGATAGCTGGCCTGGTCCGCCGGTCGCCCCCCACGCGAGACGTCAATGGCCCCCAGCTTTGCCGCCACGCCCGCAGACAGCGCATCGCGTAATTCATTGTTGAAGGGCGAAGACCAGCGGTCCTGCTCCAGCACCTCCACCCGCGTGGCATCGCTGCGCACCACCAGTTGCGGCCGCGCCAGGCGCTCCGGCACCGACACCGGCATCACTTCGATGAAGGTCTGCGGTCCCTGGCTGGCCGTGCGCGCGACGGCACCGTCGGCCGGTACAGCCAGCGTGTAGAACTGCGTCGGCGGCGAGCTGCCGCAGGCAGCCAGCAGTGCTGCGGCCAGGGCGGCGGCCGTCAGGGTCTTGAGGGAGAACGAAGTCTTGTCTTGCATCATGGCTCCTGTTTGCCCCGGATCAGCGATTCCGGATGCTGTTGCAGGTAATCGGTGAGGATACGGATCGAGGCCGCAGCCTTGCTCAGTTCCTGCATGGTCTGGCGAATATCCGACTGCAGCGGTGCGTCATCCGACAGCGTACGCTCGGCCGCATTCAAGGTCTTGCGCGCATCCTTCATCGCCGCCTGCATCTCCGGTGCGATGTCGTTGTTGATGCGGGCCGCCGTCTGCTCGGCCGTGGTCAAGGTCTTGTTCAAGGTCTTGAGGGTGGTCTGCAGATCGCGGCCGATCTCGTCGAACGGGACCTTGGAGAGCTTGCCGGCAATGTCGGAGAGCTGCTGCTGCAATTCATCCAGGCTGCCCGGGATGGTCGGCAGTTCCAGCGGGACCCTGTCCGGATCGATCTGCGCCGGCTTGGCCTTGGGGAAGAAATCGATCGCCACGTACAGCTGGCCCGTGAGCAGGTTGCCGTTGCGCAGCTGGGCACGCATGCCGCGCTTGACCAGCATGCGCAACAACTGCGCGTTGGAACGGCGCTGCTCGCCGGTCTCTTCGTGGAAGCGACGGCCCAAACGATCCGGATAGATCTGCACCAGCACCGGCATGCGGAATTCACCACGCGTCTTGTCGTACTCCACCCCGATGCTCTTGACCTCACCCAGTACCACGCCGCGGAAGTCCACGGTAGCACCCGGTTGCAGGCCGCGCAGCGACTGGTCGAAATACAGCAGCGCGGTCTGTGGTACGCCGTCCGGTTCCTTCATGGCGGTGCTTTCGTCTTCTACCAACGGATACTCGCTGCCCTCCTTCGCCGGGGGGCTCACGCGCTCTTCATCGCGGTCGCGGAAGGCAATGCCGCCCAGCACCACCGTCGACAGCGCCTGCGTATGCAGCTTGAAGCCGCTGGCATTGAGCTCCATGTCGAAGCCGCTGGCATGCCAGAAGCGCGAAGCCTGGGTGACGAACTTGTCGTACGGCGCGTTGACGAAGATGCGCAGCGTCACGCCACGGCCATCACTGTCGAGGTCATACGCCACCACCTGCCCGACCTTGATGCGGCGATAGAAGATGGGAGAACCGATATCGAGCGAACCGAGGTCATCGGTATGCAGCACGAACTGGCGGCCCGAGGCATCGCGCGTGACGATGGGGGGCTGTTCCAGGCCCACGAAGTTCTTCTTGGTTTCTTCGGAAGCACCGGCATCCGCGCCGATGTAGGCCCCGGAAAGCAAGGTGCCCAACCCCGAAATACCGGAGGCGGCGATGCGCGGACGGACCACCCAGAAACGCGTGTCCTCGGCATTGAAACCGGAAGCATCCTGATTCAGCTGGATACCGACCAGCACGTGCGAACGGTCGGCGGCCAGCTTCAGGCTCTGCACCTGGCCAATTTCGACATCCTTGTATTTCACCTTGGTCTTGCCGGCTTCCAGTCCTTCTGCAGAACGGAAACTGACGGTCACCATCGGGCCGCGTTCGACCAGGATCTTGGCGACCAGGGTCAGCCCGACGATGGCGGCGACGATGGGAATGAGCCACACCAGCGAGGGCAACCAGTTGCGCTGGCGTGCGCGGCGCGGTTGCAGCAGCGCCGGTTTGTCATCGGAATGGTCGGGTGGAGTCATGCGGTTTCCTGTGGCTTGTTGGCGTTGTCATGGGGAGAAGCAGGTTCGGGGAGAGGCTCACTTGAGACGTCCGCAGCCGGATCGGTCGGGCGTTCATCCCAGATCAGGCGCGGATCGAAGGCCAGCGAGGCCAGCATGGTCAGCACCACCACCGCACCGAAGGCGGCGATGCCAATGCCGGCGTGAATGTTGGCGAAGCCGTGGATCTTGACCAGTCCGGTCAGCACCGAGACGACGAAGACGTCCAGCATGGACCAGCGTCCGATGGCCTCGACCACCCGATACAGTTTGGCGCGCTGGAGACGGCGCCAGCGGCTGCGGCGGCGCGCCGAGAAGACCAGGATGCCCAGCGCCACCAGCTTGAACAGCGGTACCAGGAAGCTGGCCACGAACACCACCAGTGCCAGGCCCCATTCGCCGGAAGTCCAGAAATAGATGACGCCGGAAAGGATGGTGTCGCGCTGCTCATCGAAGAGGGTACTAGTGACCATCACCGGCATCATGTTGGCCGGGATGTACATGATGCAGGCGGCAATCAGGAGCGCCCAGGTGCGGGTGAGGCTGTCGATCTTGCGCACGTGCAGCGGTGCATGGCACACGCCGCAGGCTTGATGGGGCTGCGCGCCTTCCCATACGGTGCAGCAGTGATGGCAGCCGATCACGCCGAGGGACGCGGCATCCTGCACGGGCAGGTCTTCGTCCGGCTCCTGGGTGAGGTCGGGCACGTGCGGTGCAGCCTGGCGGGTGAAGACACTCATGCGCCAGCCTCCTTGTCGCCATATTGCTCGGCTTGCTGCTGTTCCCATACGTGCCACAGATAGCGTGGATTGAAGGACACCACCACTGTCAGCAGCACCGTCAATCCACCGAAGGACCACAGCGCCAGACCGGGAATCACCTCGGCCATGTTGGAGAGTTTGATCAGCGCCACCAGCACGCCCAGCATGAAGACTTCAATCATGCCCCAGGGCCGGGCTGCCTGCATCAGGCGCAGCAGCAGCACGAAGCCCGGCGGACGCGTATCACGCGCTCCCGGCAGCAACAGGTAGAGCAGCACACCGAGCTGGATCAGCGGGAACAGCAAGGTCGTCGCCAGCACCAGCAGCGCCACTTCCGACATGCCATCGCGGGTCAGTGCCACTACCGCACCGATCAGCGTCGTCTGGCTGGACAAGCCCTGCAGTTCGATGGTGACGATGGGAAAGGTATTGGCGATCACGAACAGGATCAGCGCACCGATGGTCAGCGGCAGCAGATGCTGCAGGCGGCGGCCGGTATCGCGCTCCAGCTCAGCACCGCAGCGCAGGCAGCGGGCGATTTCGCGCTCACCCAGCGCCATGCGCTGGTAGACGGCGTCGCATTCTTCGCAAACGATGAGGTCGGTGCGTTTTTGCATGGATGATGACGGTTCCTGGCGATGCGCTCCCGGGTGGCGGAGGCCTCGCCCTACTGTTGTTCGTTGTTCGTGGCAGACACGGGCGCCGGTACCAGCGCGACATGCGTCGTGCCTTATATGGAAAAAGGACTACTGCAGTGCTTGTTTTTGAGCATTTTCACCCGGCGGCGTTCCATCCTCACAAGGAATTGATGCAGCAGCAATAAAAATAACTGACCCGTTGGTTATTAACAAGACGATTCTAGCAACGAAATTATTGGAGCGCGCTCTTCTTTTACGCTTGTAAAAAAAGATTGCCCTTGACAGACGCGGGGCCAATCTTCTACATTGCACGGATGACTTCCGCAGCAATCACCTCCATCCGCCACAACAGCGCCAGCGCCCTGCTAGCGTTGCTATCGGTGTCGCTACTACTAGCCTCGCGCTAAAATTCGTAGTTCCTGCCGTTTCCGCTGACTCCACGCGATCTGGCAACCTCAAAAAATCCAGCAGTACTCGCAGTACAACCAGGCAGTGACGCGCCATCCGTGATGAAGCCGACGTCGCTGCCCACCAGGCGAAGCATATGCATTCGATGATCCGCACAATCCGCAACCAGCGCACGCAGCCCTTGCAGGCCGGCCGTGCGCTGCGGGAGATGCCGCCTCTGGCTCTATGAAGGGTTGCCTGGCCACGCGCTCGTGGCAGCCAGGCAACCCGATCCGCCACATCTGACGCACTGAAGCATTCCAGTACTTGAACTGAAGCATTCCACGCCATCCGGAAACCAAGAGGTCCATCATGATGTTAAGCAACCCCGCCGCCAAATACCGTCCCTTCCCTGCCATCGACCTGCCTGATCGCACCTGGCCCAGCAAGGTCATCGACACGCCGCCGATCTGGATGAGCACCGACCTGCGCGATGGCAACCAGGCCCTGATCGAACCGATGAACGCCGAGCGCAAGCTGCGCTTCTTCGAACTGCTGTTGAAGACCGGCCTGAAGGAAATCGAAGTCGGCTTCCCCTCTGCCTCGCAAACCGATTTCGACTTCGTGCGCAAGCTCATCGTCGAGAACCGCATTCCCGATGACGTCACCATCATCGTGCTGACCCAATCGCGCGAAGAACTGATCCGCCGCACCGTCGAATCGCTGGAAGGTGCCAAGAAGGCCATCGTCCACCTGTACAACTCGGTGGCCCCGGCCTTCCGCAAGATCGTCTTCAACATGTCGCGCGAGGAGATCAAGAACATCGCCGTCACCGGCACCCGCCTGGTCAAGGAACTGACCGATGCGCGTCCGGGTACCGAATGGCGTTTCGAATACTCGCCGGAATCCTTCAGCACCACCGAACTGGATTTCTCCAAGGACATCTGCGATGCCGTCTGCGAAACCTGGGGTGCCACTCCAGAGCGCAAGGTCATCCTGAACCTGCCCTCCACCGTCGAGTGCGCCACCCCCAACGTCTACGCCGACCAGATCGAATGGATGTGCCGCAACCTGAAGCATCGCGCCAGCGCCATCATCTCGGTGCACCCGCACAATGACCGCGGCACCGCCGTCGCCTCGGCCGAGCTGGCCGTGATGGCCGGCGCTGATCGCGTCGAAGGCTGCCTGTTCGGCAACGGCGAGCGCACCGGCAACGTCGACCTGGTTACGCTGGCACTGAACCTGTACACCCAGGGCGTGAACCCGGGCCTGGACTTCTCCGACATCGACGTGGTGCGCCAGGTGGTGGAAGAGTGCAACCAGATCCCGGTGCACCCGCGCCATCCGTATGTCGGCGACCTGGTCTTCACGGCCTTCTCCGGCTCGCACCAGGATGCGATCAAGAAGGGCTTCGCCAAGCAGCAGCCGGACGCCATCTGGGAAGTGCCCTACCTGCCGATCGATCCGGCCGACCTGGGCCGCAGCTACGATGCCGTCATCCGCGTCAACAGCCAGTCCGGCAAGGGCGGCATGGCCTACCTGCTGGAACAGGAATATGGCCTGGCCCTGCCGCGCCGCCTGCAGATCGAATTCTCGCGCGCCATCCAGCGCGAGGCCGATGCCACCGGCAAGGAAATCGCCGCCTCCGACATCCACGCCATCTTCCAGCGCGAATACCTGGAGCGCGTCGAACCCTACGTCTATCGCGCGCACCGCATGTCGGAAGACACCGCCAAGGCCGAGTCCATCAACATCGAAGTCGACATCGTGCGCAATGGCCAGCCGGTCACCGTGCGCGGTAGCGGCAACGGTCCTATTGACGCCTTCGTGCATGCGCTGGGCCTGGACATCAAGCTGATGGACTTCCATGAACACGCCATCGGTGCCGGTGCCGACGCCAAGGCCGCCAGCTACATCGAGCTGCGCCTGAACGAAGCGCCAACCGGTTTTGGTGTCGGCATCGATGCCAACATCGTGACCGCCTCCTTCAAGGCCGTGCTGTCTGCCGTGAACCGTCAGATCGCCATCAGCGAGAGCGCCAACCAGGCTGGCTCCGCACAGGCCAAGGCTGCCTGAAACGGAATCCGGCCGGCGATCCCGGCCATTTCCTGAACGCAACGCCGCCCTACCGGGCGGCGTTGTTGCGTTAACGGCGTGTCACTTTGCATCAAGCTCTGCCGTTGATCTTGTCCATCTGCCACTGTGGTCCGGCTGCCACGTTGACGCCCGGAAACCCGCGCCAGCCGCGGCTTTCCTTGATTCCAGACAACTCTGCAGAAATTACTTGAGTCAAACGTTCTGATTGCGCGTAACTGGCTTAATATAGGTTTCTGGTTGTCACACCAGTCAAAGACACACGCCACGGTGACATCTCTACCATGCAAGTCGCATCCACATTTTTCGGGGGGAAAATCATGCGCTTCAACAATCTCAACATTTCCACGCGTCTGACCATCGGCTTTTCGGCCCTGATCCTCGTGATCGCTGCCATCGTCACGCTGAGCATGGCCCGGCTGGGCGACATCAACGAGTCGCTGGAACTGGTAGTCAATGACCGCTACAAGAAGATCAACATCGTCAATGCCATATCCGGCAAGGTGGACGATGTCGCCATCTCGCTGCGCAACCAGTTGTTCATGACCGATCCGGCCCAGATTGAGAATGAGCGGAAGACCATCGAAACGCTCTCTGCAGAGAACACCAGGCTCTACGATGAACTGGGCCGCCTGATCATCAATCCCGAAGCCCGCGCCAAGTTCGACAAGGTGACCGAAACCCGCAAGAGCTACTCGGCCCTGCGCAAAGAGATCGACCGGCTCGCCACCACTGGTGAGAAGGATGCCGCCATCAAGCTGATGCTGGAAAAGATGGTGCCGCTGCAAAAGACCTATTTCGCCCAGCTCGATGACCTCTCCGACATGCAGCAGAAGCTGATGGACAAGTCCGTCGCCGATGCCGAGGCCACCTACATCACCACGCGCAACATCATGGTGGTGTCCGGTGTGCTCGCGGCGATGTTCGCCGCTTTCATCGCCTGGACCATCTCGCGCAGCATCACCCGTCCGCTGAGCCGCGCGGTGGAAGTAGCCGAGACCGTGGCAGCAGGCGATCTCACTGCGGTCATCGATGCACATTCGACCGATGAAACCGGACGCCTGCTGCAGGCGCTGGCCGCCATGAACCAGAAGCTCAAGGCCATCGTGCTGGAGGTGCGGCGCGGTACCGACTCCATGGTGACCGCATCGACCCAGATCGCCACCGGCAACCTGGACCTCTCTTCGCGCACCGAGGAGCAGGCCAGCGCGCTGGAAGAAACCGCCTCCTCGCTGGAACAGCTGACTTCCAGCGTCAAGCAGAATGCCGACCACACCCGCAAGTCCAGCGAGCTGGCCGGCAATGCCACGCAAGTGGCCAATCAGGGCGGCCAGGCCGTCAAGCAGGTGGTGCAGACCATGGGGGCCATCAATGACTCCTCGCGCAAGATCGTGGACATCATCTCGGTGATCGACGGCATCGCCTTCCAGACCAACATCCTGGCCCTGAATGCCGCGGTGGAAGCGGCGCGCGCCGGTGAGCAGGGCCGCGGCTTCGCCGTGGTGGCCTCGGAAGTGCGCGGACTGGCGCAACGCTCGGCCACTGCCGCGAAGGAGATCAAGGAACTCATCAATGATTCCGTCGGACAAGTGACGGCCGGTACCGAACTGGTGGCGCAGGCGGGCAGCACCATGGATGAGGTGGTGCAGAGCATTGAGCAGGTCAGCCACATCGTCGGCGAGATTTCCGCTGCCACGCGTGAGCAGAGCGATGGCATCGAGCAGGTCAACCAGGCCATCATGCAGATGGACAACACCACCCAGCAGAACGCCGCGCTGGTGGAAGAAGCCGCCGCTGCGGCCCAGGCCTTGCAGGATCAGGCGCAGCGGCTGCTGGAACTGGTGAGCGTATTCCGTCTGGATGAGCGGGGCGCTGCGCCCGCACCGGTCATGCAAGCCGCACCGCTGCGCAGCGCGGCACCTGCACCGGCCACGGCCCTGCCAGGCAAGCCCGCACCCGTCAAACCGCAGGCAGTGCGCGCCCCTGCCGCTGCGCCAGCACCACGTGCACTACCCGCCAGCAGCAAGGAAGAGAAATCGGAAGAGTGGGAAACCTTCTGAGACTTCAAGCGTATTTCAGCAATATTGCGCGTAGCACGGACCAGGGCCGCACGGCCCTGAAACATATTGAGGCGAAAAAAACCGATCAGCCTTGGCGGGCCAGCCGTATGCCGCTGACCTGCCAGCGTGCGGTCGCCGGGAAAAAGTTGCGATAGGTCAGCCGCGCATGGTTCAGTGGTGTGGCCGAGGATGAGCCACGCAGCACGTACTGGTTGACCATGAATTTGCCATTGTATTCACCCACCGCACCCGGTGCAGCGCTGAAGCCGGGGTAAGGCGCATAGCTGCTGCTGGTCCACTGCCAGGCCACGCCAAAAAATTCACGTCCGCTTCCTTGCAGGCGTGCGGCGGCATGTTCCCATTCGGCTTCGGTCAGCAAGCGCGCACCAGCCCAGCGGGCATAGGCATCGGCCTCGTAATACGAGAGATGCACGGCAGCCGCATGCGGCTGCAGAGGCTGCGCGCCATACTCGGTGAACTCGCGCCACTGCCCATCAGCGCCACGGCGCCAATACAGGGGATGCGACAGCCCCTCCTGCCTCTTCCATTCCCAGCCTTCAGACAGCCACAGCCCCGCGTCCTCGTAGCCACCGGCCTCGACGAAGGCCAGGTATTCGGCGTTGTTCACCAGCCGCGACGCACACTGGTAAGCCTCGACGAACTGGCGATGGCGCGGGGTCTCGTTGTCGAAGCAAAAGCCGCTGCCGGCATGGCCGATCTCCACCACACCGGCTTCGATGCGATGCCACTGCAGCTCCAGCGCGGCCGGATCATCCAGTTGCAGGTTCATCGGCAGCGGCTGGTACGCAGGCTGCAGCGGGTTCATCGACAGCAGGATCTTGATGTCGGTGAGCATCAGCTCCTGGTGCTGCTGCTCATGCTGCATGCCCAGTTCCAGCAAGGAGAGGAAACCCGCCAGTTGCGGATGGGCCTCCCCCGCTTCGGCCGGGTCGGCCTCCAGCGCATCGATCAGCAGCAGCATGCGTGCGTCCACCTGCTCGCGGTAGGCCAGTATGTCGTCCAGTGAGGGCCGCGTGAGCAGGCCGCGCTGCGGCCGCGGGAATTTCTCGCCGACGCCTTCGTAATACGAATTGAAGAGCACGCGGAACTGCGGATGGAAAGGCGTGAAGCCTCTCTGGAAACGCTCCAGCAGGAAGGTCTCGAAGAACCAGGTGGTATGCGCCAGATGCCACTTGATGGGGCTGGCATCGGGCATGGCCTGCACGCAGCAATCCTCGGCCGAGAGCGGCTCGGCGATCAGCAGCGACTGCCGGCGCAGACGCCGGTAGCGATCGCCCAGCCGTTCGCGCGGGCGATGGTTGACCTGCTGGACGGCGGCGTCGATGACCGCATCGATGGTGGCGGCAGTGGCCGCTGCGACCACCGCCATGGGTTGCTCGGCCAGCTCGTCGTCGTGCGTGGTGGCGCGATCATGGGTAATGACGGAAGGCATCCGGTCTCCTGCAAGAATCATTGAATCAACATCGGCAAGCGTCCCAAACCTTCCTCAACGCGCCTGCGCATGGCACACCGCGAACCAGCGCCGCTCATCGAACCACATGCGGCAATTGCCGAATCCGGCCTTTTCCAGCAGGCCGAGGATGTCCTGCTCGGTGAACTTGTGGCTGTATTCGGTATGGATGCGCTCGCCCTGGTGGAAGGTGCGACGCCCGCCCGGCCAGCGCACGATGAGATCGCGCCGTGCTTCCAGATGCATTTCGATGCGCTGCTGGCGCGCGTTGTAGAAGGCCACGTGGCGCCAGTCGCGCGGGGCGAAGTCGGTCCCGGCCAGGGCGTTGACGTGGTTGAGCACGTTGAGGTTGAACGCTGCCGTCACGCCGATGGCATCGTCGTAGGCCGCTTCCAGGACACGCGCATCCTTCACCAGATCCAGTCCGATCAGGATGCCGCCCTCACCCGGTCCAACCGGCAGGGCTGCACGCACGCGACGCAGGAAATCCAGCGCCTGGGCCGGATCGAAATTGCCCAGCGAGGAGCCGGGATAGAAGAACAGCCGGCGCTGCGCATCCACCGTCTCCGGCAGCGCCAGCGTGGCCGAGAAATCCATCGCCAGCGGCAGCATGGGCAGCTGCGGGAAGCGCTTCTGCAAACCCGCCACCGACTGATGCAGGAAATCGGTAGAAATATCCACGGGCACATACTGGCGCGGCCGCAACGCGTCGAACAGCGAAGCGGCCTTGACGCAGTTGCCTGCGCCCAGGTCGATCAGCGTACAGGACTGGCCGACGGCGGCAGCGATGGCTTCCTGATGCGCGGCGAAAATGGCCGCCTCGGTACGGGTAGGGTAATACTCGGGCAAGGCACAGATGGCCTCGAAGAGCTTGCTGCCCAGCGGATCGTAGAAATACTTGGGCGAGATGACCGCCTCGCGGGCGGCGAGCCCGGCCAGCAGTTCGGCGTGCGGTGCGCGTGCTTCAGGCGCGGCCTCCCATGGGGAGGGGATCAGTGCGGGTTGGGCCAAGCGACTCTCCTTGCCGGTGTGGGGTTGGGATGATGCTGATGCCTGCTGCTGCGCTGCTCCGGTCGGGCCGACCACGCCCGAATCCGGATACTCTAGCAGGGTGATGCAGGCAAGCAATGGCTGACGAACAACATTGCGATACGCTTGCGGTCGCGCGATCCATGCGCGGACTGTCTATACTTATGCCTCTTCCGAGTAAGCCAGCCTCCGTTGGTTCAACGCGGCAACAAGATTTTTCCGGCGGTGGCCAGTGTCTCTGACCGTGCGGCAACATGCACGGACCGTTGGCCTGGCGGCCTCAACAGCTCATCCATTTCCATGTCCTCCACGACTCCTCTCCGCACCGACTCACCTGCCCCTGACGTGCCGCCCGGCCCCGACTCCCCCACTGCCCGCAAATCCGCCCTGGCAGCCTTGCGCGGACTGGCTCCCTTCCTCGCCCCCTACAAGAAGCAATTTCTGCTGGCCGGCCTGGCGCTGCTGGTGGCGGCCGGTGCCACGCTGGCCGTGCCGTATGCCTTCAAGCAGATGATCGACCTCGGCTTCGGGGCCGCCGGCAGCAAGAGTGCCACGCACATCAACCTGTATTTCGTGGCCCTGTTCGGCGTGGCCTGCGTGCTGGGGGTGGCGACTGCGGCGCGCTTCTACATGGTGTCCTGGCTGGGTGAACGCGTGACGGCCGACCTGCGCAGCGCGGTCTATGCCCACGTGGTGACGCAGAGTCCCGAATTCTTCGAAACCACCAAGACCGGCGAAGTGCTCTCGCGCCTGACCACCGACACCACGCTCATCCAGACCCTGGTCGGCACCAGCATTTCGATGGCCCTGCGCAATGCCCTGCTGTTCCTGGGCGGCATGAGCATGCTCTTCATCACCAGTGCCAAGCTGACCTCCATCATCATCGTCATGCTGGCCGCCGTGGTGCTGCCCATCGTGTTCTATGGCCGCCGCGTACGCAAGCTCTCGCGCGCCTCGCAGGACCGCGTGGCCGACGCCGCCGCCATGGCCGGCGAAATCCTCAACGCCATGCCGACCGTGCAGGCCTTCACCCATGAAGAAATCGAAGCGCGCCGCTTCGGCGACTCGGTCGAGCGCGCCTTCCAGACCGCGATGGACCGTATCCGCGCCCGTTCGCTGCTGACCGTGGTGGCGATCCTGCTGGTGTTCGGTGCCATCGTCTTCGTGCTGTGGCTGGGCGCGCATGCGGTCATGCAAGGCAACATGAGCGGCGGCGAGCTGGGCCAGTTCATCCTTTACGCATCCCTCGTGGCGGGTTCGCTGGGGGCGCTGTCGGAAGTGATGGGCGATACCCAGCGCGCTGCAGGTGCCACCGAACGCCTGCTCGACCTGCTGGCGGCGCAGTCGCCGGTGCAGTCCGTGCTGCTGCCGGAGAAATTGCCGCCGCGCACCGCCAATGGCGCCGCGCTGCAGATCGAGGCCGTGGACTTCCACTATCCCTCGCGCCCCGGCAGCGCATCGCTGTCGGGCTTCTCGCTGGACGTGCGTGCAGGAGAAACGGTCGCCGTGGTCGGCCCTTCGGGGGCCGGCAAGACCACGCTGTTCCAGCTGCTGCTGCGCTTCTACGATCCACAGCAGGGCAGCATCCGGCTCGATGGCGTGGACATCCGCTACCTGACCCTGCAGGACCTGCGCAATGCGATCGGCATCGTGCCACAGGACACCGTGATCTTCTCGGCCAATGCGATGGAAAACATCCGCTTCGGCCGCCCCGGTGCCAGCGATGCGGAAGTGATTGCCGCCGCCCAGATGGCGGCAGCCCATGAGTTCATCGAACGCCTGCCGGACGGCTACCAGTGCTTCCTCGGTGAACGCGGCGTGCGTCTGTCCGGCGGCCAGCGCCAGCGCATCGCAATTGCCCGCGCCCTGCTGAAGAACCCGCCGCTGCTGTTGCTGGATGAAGCCACCAGCGCGCTGGATGCCGAATCCGAACGCCTAGTGCAAAGCGCCCTGGAAGCCGCCATGGTCGGTCGTACCACCCTGGTCATCGCGCACCGCCTGGCCACCGTGCAGCGGGCCGACCGCATCATCGTGCTGGAACACGGGCGCGTCGTCGAGACCGGCACTCATGCCGAACTGGTGGCCCGCGATGGGCTTTACGCCAGCCTGGCGGCATTGCAGTTCGAGACGCAATAAGACAATACGCGGGGGGGGCGCCGACGCACTTTTTGGAAATCCCCTAGACTGCGCATCTCGGCATCGTCCCGATGCCACGACATGACAGAAGTTCTTGCATGAGCAGTCAATTGTTTTCGCCGCTGACCCTGCGCGGCGTCACCTTGCCCAACCGCATCGCGGTTTCGCCGATGTGCCAGTACTCGGCCGAGGATGGCTTCGCCAACGACTGGCACCTGGTGCATCTGGGCAGCCGCGCCGTGGGCGGGGCCGGCCTGGTCATCATGGAGGCCACCGCGGTCGTGCCGGAAGGCCGCATCACCAGCGCCGACCTCGGCATCTGGAAGGATGAGCACATCGCGCCCCTGCGCCGTATTACCCGTTTCATCGAACAGCAGGGTGCCGTCCCCGGCATCCAGCTGGCTCATGCGGGGCGCAAAGCCAGCGCCCTGCGCCCCTGGGATGGCCCGGCCGGCAGCGTGCCGGTGGCCGAGGGTGGCTGGCTGCCACAGGCACCCTCAGCCCTGCCCTTCGACACGACCTATACCGAGCCGCACGCCTTGACGGTGGCCGAGATCGCCTCGCTGGTGCAGGCCTTTGCCGACGCCGCCCGTCGCGCGCTGGCTGCCGGTTTCAAGGTGATCGAACTGCACGGTGCGCACGGCTACCTGGGTCACCAGTTCCTCTCGCCGTTGAGCAACAAGCGGACCGACCAATATGGCGGCAGCTTCGAGAACCGTATCCGCTTCCTGCTGGAAACGGTGCAAGCCACCCGCGCCGTCTGGCCGGCCGAGCTGCCACTGCTGGTGCGCCTGTCGGCCACCGACTGGACCGAAGGCGGCTGGAATGCCGATGACACGGTCGCGCTCTCGACCCGCCTGCGTGACATGGGTGTCGATCTGGTCGATGTTTCCACGGGCGGCAACCTGCCCTCGGCGGCCATTCCCGTCGGGCCCGGCTACCAGACCGGCTTTGCCGCGCGTGTGAAAAACGAAACGGGGATCGCCACCGGCACGGTCGGCATGATTACCGAAGCGATCCAGGCCGAGCACGTGCTGCGCACCGGCCAGGCCGACCTGGTGCTGCTGGCGCGCGAACTGCTGCGTGATCCCTACTGGCCGCTGCATGCCGCGCAGCAATTGCGCGAAGACGTGGCGTGGCCGCCGCAATACGTGCGGGCCGCGTCCAGCAAGACGCCGTTGCGGCCGGATGTGCAATATGGCGGCAAGCAGGACTGAGCCGCTCCAGCCCGCATCCAAAAAAAATGCCGGTCAGCTCTGCGCTGACCGGCATTTTTCATTGCCTTGACGTCGGTGGAGCAATCAGCCCGGACGGCGTTTGTGGCGGAAGTACTCGATGATGCCCGGCAGGATCGACAAGATCACGATGGCCACGATCAACAGGCTCAGGTTCTTCTTCACGATGGGCAGGTTGCCGAAGAAGTAGCCGGCATAGCCGAAGCTGGCCACCCAGGCGATGCCGCCGATGACGTTGTAGAGGAAGAAGCGCGAATAGGTCATCGCGCCCACACCCGCCACGAAGGGCGCGAAGGTACGCACGATGGGTGCGAAGCGGGCAATGATGATGGCCTTGCCGCCGTGCTTCTCGAAGAAGGCATGGGTCTTCTCCAGGTATTCCTTCTTGAAGATGCGCGAGTTCGGCTTGTCGAACACCTTGATCCCCAGCATCTTGCCGATCTGGTAGTTGGTGCTGTCGCCCAGGATGGCGGCCACGATCAGGGTCAGCAGCATCAGGTGGATGTCATAAGCCCCGGTAGCAGCCAGTGCACCGGTGACGAACAGCAGTGAATCACCCGGCAGGATGGGCGTGACCACCAGGCCGGTTTCGCAGAAGATGATCAGGAACAGGATCAGGAACAGCCAGGGTCCATAGGAAACGGCCAGTTCGGCCAGGTGACGGTCGATGTGGACGATGAAATCGACCAGGAACAGAAGGATATCCATAAGCCTGTGTGAAAGAGGGGAAGTGGCGAAAAGTGGGCATTGTACCAACAGCCTGCCACGCTCCCGTGAATTTTGATGCAGCGCGGCAGCGACGCCCTGCCCGCCTGCCTTCCACGGCGATTGATGAAAGTTTTTCTCCGCCCGCGCAATCTGTTCATCCTGCCCGCGCCCCACCCTCCTCGCCGCTGCGCCCCAGCCCGCTTCCCATGCGCTCCGGCGGCGAAATCGGCCGATTTGATCGGCAGCCGCTGGTCAGGATGCTGTCGTTGACGCTCCGGTCCGGCTCTACTACAGTCGTCCGCACCCGACCGCCCCCCACGACAAGATCAGCCAGCGCTGGCATCCGGGCCGGATGAACCCCTCAGGAGACAAACCCATGGAACTGAATCTGCAGGACCAGAAAGTCATCGTCACCGCCGGTGCCCAGGGCATCGGCCTCGCAATTACAGAAACGTTCATCAAAGCAGGCGCTCAAGTGCATGTCTGCGATATCAATGAGGCTTTCCTGGCCGATGCCCGTGCCCGCCTGGCAGGCGCGGCGGTGAGTTTCAGCCGCACTGACGTGGCCAGGCCCGAGGAAGTCGATGCCATGTTCGCCGACCTGGCCTCGCGCTGGGATGGACGGCTGGACGTGCTGGTCAACAATGCCGGCATCGCCGGACCCACCCTGCCGGTGGAAGACATCGCTCCGGCCGACTGGGACCAGACCATCGCCATCAACCTGACCGGCCCCTTCCTCTGCACCCGGCGTGCGGTGCCGATGCTCAAGCAGAACGGCGGCGGTGCCATCATCAACATCTCTTCAGTCGCCGGCCGGCTGGGCTTTGCACTGCGCACGCCCTATTCGGCCTCCAAGTATGGCGTCATCGGGCTGACCGAGACCTGGGCCATCGAACTGGGGCCGTTCAACATCCGCGTCAACGCCGTCTTGCCCGGCATCGTCGAAGGGCCGCGCCAGGAGCGCATCGTGGCGGCCAAGGCAGCGGCCTACGGCATCGAACATGAAGAAATGCGCGCTCGGCTGCTTTCCAAGGTCTCGCTGCGGCGCATGGTCAGCGCCCAGGATATTGCCAACCAGATCCTCTTCCTCTGCTCGCCCGCCGGCGCGGCCATCAGTGGCCAGAGCCTGTCGGTGTGCGGCAATGTGGAAACGCTGGCCTGAGCTGGCGCAACGGCCTTCTTTCCTTTTCCTTCATCTTTTCAGGAGCTAGCCCCATGGCCCAGCCTCGCAAAGTCATCATCACCTGCGCCATTACCGGTGCCATTCATACGCCCTCCATGTCGCCCTATCTGCCGGTCACGCCCGAGCAGATCCGCGACGAAGCCCTGGCCGCGGCCGACGCCGGCGCGGCCATCGTGCACCTGCATGCGCGCGATCCGCAGAATGGCAAACCGACGCAGGATCCGGACGCCTTCCGCAAATTCCTGCCGCAGATCAAGACCGCCTCCAACGTGGTCATCAACCTCACCACGGGCGGCGCGCCGACCATGGGGGTGGAAGAGCGGCTGCAACCGGCCTTGCAGTTGAAGCCGGAAGTGGCGTCGCTGAACATGGGCTCGATGAACTTCGGCCTGTATGAAATGCTGAACCGCTTCAAGGATTTCAACTACGACTGGGAACAGCCCTACCTGGCCGGCTCCGATGACCGCATCTTCCGCAATACCTTCAAGGACATCGCCTACATCCTCGAATCCTGCAGCGCCAACCAGACCCGCTTCGAGATCGAGTGCTATGACATCGGCCATCTCTACACGGCCGCGCACTTCATCGACCGTGGATTGATCAAGCCGCCCTTCCTGATCCAGTCGGTCTTCGGCCTGCGCGGCGGCATCGGCAACGATGTCGAAGACGTGATGCACATGAAGCGCACCGCCGACCGCCTCTTCGGCGACGCCTACTTCTGGTCGGTGCTGGGTGCCGGGCGCGGCCAGATCCCGATTGCCACCATGGCCGCCGCCATGGGCGGGCATACCCGCGTGGGGCTGGAAGATTCACTCTGGGATGGCCCCGGCCAGCTGGCCAAAAGCAATGCCGACCAGGTGCGCCGCATCCGCACCGTGATCGAGGCGCTTTCCTTGCAGGTGGCGACGCCCGACGAGGCGCGCGCGATGCTGCAGCTCAAGGGCGGGCAGAACGTCGGTTTCTGAGGCAGGCGCGGCCCCATCGATGACACCGGAGCGGGCGACCGCCTCCGGTGTTTTTCTTCATATTGCTGCGATGACAAGCTGTTCCGGTATCCGATGTTCAGGCCGTCGATAGGCTACAATCCCCCATCCTTCGGCCTCCCGGCCAGCCTCCCGAACATTGCAATGAAACAATACCAAGACCTCATCCAGGACGTGCTGACCAACGGCTCCTGGCAAGACAACCGCACCGGCATCCGTACCCTGAGCATTCCCGGCGCCATGATGCGCTTCGACCTGCAGAAGGGTTTTCCGGCAGTGACCACCAAGCGCCTGGCCTTCAAGTCGGTGGTGGGCGAACTGTGCGGCTTCCTGCGCGCCACGCGCAGCGCGGCCGATTTCCGCGCGCTGGGCTGCAAGGTCTGGGACCAGAACGCCAACGAAAACGCCGACTGGCTGGCCAATCCGTTCCGCACCGGCACCGATGACCTGGGCCCGGTGTATGGCGTGCAGTGGCGCGAATGGCCGGCCTACAAGCTGATCGACGCCGCGCACACCGCACAGATCGACGCGGCCCGTGCCAAGGGCTTTGCCATCGTCTCCTCGCTGCAGGACAACGGTGTGGAAAAAGTCCTGCTCTACAAGGCCGTGGACCAGCTGCGCGAGTGCCTGGACACCATCGTCAAGAATCCCGGCAGCCGCCGCATCCTGTTCCACGGCTGGAACTGCGCGGTGCTGGATGAAATCGCCCTGCCCGCCTGCCACCTGCTGTACCAGTTCCTGCCCAACCAGAGCACGGGAGAGATCTCGCTCTGCCTGTACGTGCGCAGCAACGACATCGGCCTGGGCACGCCCTTCAACCTGGCCGAAGGCGCGGCGCTGCTGCACCTGGTGGCACGCCTGACCGGCTACAAGCCGCGCTGGTTCAGCTACTTCGTGGGCGATGCGCACATCTACGAAAACCATATCGACATGGTCAAGGAACAGTTGACGCGCGAGCCCTATCCGCTGCCGCAACTGGCCATCGCCGAGCGCGTGCCGGAATTCGCCAGGACCCGCGAGTACGCCCCGCAATGGCTGGAACTGGTCGAGCCGACCGACTTCTCGCTGGTCAACTACCAGCACCACGCCCCGCTGACCGCGCCCATGGCGGTCTGATCCACCTCGGCAAGCCGGCTCCATTGAGGGCCGGCCTGCGCTTAGGGAGTTCGCATGTCCAACGCGCTGCTGCAACGACTGGGCCTGGCCCATCCCATCATCCAGGCCCCGATGGCGGGCAGTTCCACCGTGACCATGGCAGCGGCTGCCTCCAATGCCGGTGCGCTGGGCTCGCTGGCGCTGGGGGCCTCTTCGGTGGCGCAGGCGCGCGAGGCGCTGGCGCAATTGCATGCCCTCACCGACAAACCCTTCAACGTCAATTTCTTCTGCCACCAGCCGGCCGTCCTGGATCCCGCCCGCGATGCGGCGTGGGTCAGGCACCTGCAAGGCCATCTGGACGAATTCGGCGGCAGCATCAGCCTGCCCTTGAAAGAGATCTACCAGAGCTTCATCGTCGATACCGGGATGCAGCAACTGGTGCTGGAATTGCCCCCGGCCGTGGTCAGTTTCCACTTCGGATTACCGGACGCGGGCGTCATCCAGTCACTCAAAAACGCCGGTGTCTTCCTGATGGGCACCGCCACCAATCTGGACGAAGCGCGCCAGATCGAGGCAGCCGGACTGGATGCCATCGTCGCGCAGGGTATTGAAGCCGGCGGCCATCGCGGCATCTTTGATGAACACAAGGATGAGGAAATCGGCACCTTCGCCCTGGTACGCCTGCTGGCCACGCAGTGCCGGCTGCCGGTGATCGCCGCCGGCGGCATCATGGATGGTGCCGGCATTGCGGCAGCCCTGCGGCTGGGTGCCCAGGCGGTGCAACTGGGCACGGCCTTCCTGCTCACGCGTGAATCGGGTGCCAACGCCGCCTACAGAAATCTGCTCAAGAGTTCACGTGCCCGGCACACGCGCGTCACCGCCGCCATCTCCGGCCGCCGCGCACGGGGCATCGTCAACCGCTTCATGGAAGAAATCGACATATCGCCTGCAACCCCCATCCCTGCGTACCCCGCCGCCTACGACGCTGGCAAGCAGTTGCACGCCATGGCCACCGCCAGGGAGGTGCACGAGTTCGGCGCCCACTGGGCTGGCCAGGGCGCGGCGCTCATCCGGGATGGCTATACGGTCGGGGAACTGGTGCACCTGCTGGTGCAGGAATGGCAGGCGCAGGGCTGACCCGCGCCTGGATTCAGGAGACGGTGTCGGTGCTGGCAGCGCCGGGCTCCGCCGGCACCTGCTTGTCCTGCCAGCCGCCACCCAGGGCCTTGTAGAGCGAGACGGTCGCCTGCAGGCGCTGCAGCTTGATCTGGCCCAGCTGGTTCTGGGCTTCCGACAAGGTGCGCTGGGTATCGAGCACCACCAGCAGATCCTCGGCCCCGGCGCGATAGCGGATCTCCGCCAGCTCGAAGGCGAAGCGCGCCTGGTCCACCTCATTGACCTTCAGGCGATAGCGCTCTTCCAGACTGCGAATGGCCCCCAGGGCCTTTTCCACTTCCGACAACGAAGTAATCACGCGCTGGCGATACACCTGCACCAGTTCTTCCTTCTGCGCCTCGGCCAGCGCCTGCTGGTTGCGCAGGTTGCCGCCGTCGAAGATCGGCGCGATCAGGCTGGTACCGAGATTGGCGAACAGATTCGGACCATTGAAGAGCGACAGCAAGGCATTGCTCTGCGCCCCGGTGGAACCGGTCAGCGAGATGCTGGGGAAGAGCGAAGCCCGCGCCACGGCCACATTGGCATTGGCCGCCGCCAGATTGGCTTCGGCGCGGCGAATGTCGGGGCGACGCGTCAGCAGTTCCGACGGCAGGCCCGCCGAAATACGCGGCATCTGGATCTTCGCCAGGCCCTTTTCCTCGACCTTGAAATTCTGCGGCGGACGGCCCAGCAGGATGGCCAGCGCGGTCTGCGCGTCCTGCTCCTGCTGCTGCAGGTCGGGGATCAGCTGGCGCTGGTTGGCCAGGGCCGAGCGCTGGCGCGCCAGGTCCAGCGGCGAGGCCGAACCGGCGCGGCTTTGCGCCTCCACCAGACGCAACACGCGCTCGGCATTGTTGACGTTCTGGCGTGCGATCTCCAGCCGGTCACGCAGCGACAGCACCTGCAGATAGGTGGAAACGATGCCGCTGGTGACCGTCAGCGCCACCGTCTCGCGGTCGTAGCGATTGGCGCGCAAGGTCGCTTCGGCGGCTTCGACACCGGCGCGGTTCTTGCCCCAGAAATCGATTTCGTAGCTGACCTGCAGGCTGGCATTGGCGCTGTTGGTGGGCGTGCCGCCGGAGATGGGCATCTCGCGGTTGGCACCGGCATTCAGGCTCACATTGGGCAGCAGCGGTGCACCGGCGATGCGGGCTTGCGCCTCGGCCTGCTTGATGCGCGAGAAGGCGGCAGCGATTTCGTAATTGTTGCGCTGGCCTTCCTGCACCAGGGAAGACAATTCACCACTGCCAAACTGTTTCCACCAGTCGGTATCGGGCCACAACTGCTCGGCGTGCGCCACGTCGGCAGAAGCACCGCCGCCCCATTTGTCGGGCACCTGCATTTCGAGGATGGGATCGGGCTGCACCTCACGCGTGACGCAGCCACCGATGGCCAGCACCAGCGCGGCCGCCATCGCCACCCGCGTCATGCGGGGCCATGGAGAAGACGTCAGCAGCGGTGTATTACGCAGAGTCATGGGCTTGAACATCGACAGATGAAAACAGAGAGGACCGGGTCACCCGGCGAAGCCGTTACTTTACAGCAAGCCTCGCGCCCGTCCCGCGATTACTTGGCGGCGGCGTTGCCATCGCCCGCCGGTGCCGGCGGATTGGCCGGCAGCAGTACCTGCTCGCCCTCCTTCAGACCGGACAGCACCTGAGCACGTTCGCCATCGCGAATGCCGATCTTGATCTTGCGCGTTTCCAGCGTGCCATCGGCCAGCACCACCTTGACGGTCTGGGTGCCATCCATGCCGGGCTTGGTCACCAGCGAGCGCGGAATGGCCGGCACGTGTTCCGCCCGCGCCAGCACGAAATACACGTCGGCACTCATGCCGCTCATCAGTTCGCGGCTGGGATTGGCCACATCGAAGAGCACGGTGTAATACGCCTTCTTGCCTTGGCGGCCGGAGTCATCGGTGGGCAGCAGCATGATCTGGCGCAGCTTGCCGCTCCAGCGCTTGCCGGGGTAGCCGGGGGTGGTGAAATACGCGGTCATGCCCTTTTGCAGGCGTGTCACGTCCTCTTCCGATACCGGCACCTGCACCGTCATGCGAGAGAGATCGGCGATGCGCATCAGCACTTCCTGGTTGGCGCTGACCATCTGGCCGGGGCGCGCGTTGAGGGTGACGATGGTACCGCTGACCGGGGCCTCGATGCGGGTCTGCTTCTGCACGGCCTCATCTTCACGGATGGCCGCTTCGGTCTGCTGGATCTGCGCGTTGGTGGCGTCCACGCGGGAAGCCGCCGCATACATGTTCATGCGGCTGGATTCGTAGGATTCTTCGCGGGTGGCGTTCTCGGCCTTGAGCTGGGTCTGGCGCTGGAACTGCAGTTGCGCAAAGTCCAGCTGCGCATTCTGCCCGGCCAGCTCGGCCTTCAGGCGCGCCAGCGTGGCGCGGTTGCTTTCGATGCGGCTGTTCTGCACGGCCGGCGCGACGGTGGCCAGCAGGCGTCCGGCCTTGACTGCCTCGCCGATCACCACTTCCACGTCCGAGATCTGGCCGGCCACCTTGGAGCCGACGTCCACATAATCCTGGGCCACCACATTGCCGGTGGCGTTGACGACCTGCTCCAGGTCGGCACGTTCGACGGCCACCGTTTCCAGCTTCACCGGAATCGGCTTGGGCGGAGCAGGCGGCGGCGACTGCCGCGCATAGAGCGCATAGCCGCCGCCCAGCACCAGCACCAACGCGACGACACTCCACCAGGCTTTCTGCCGGGCAGGCGCATGGGTGGTCGGGACTACGTGCGGAAGTTGGTCGTGCGGCTCGGTCATGTCACAGGCGGCAAACGTTCAATCAAGTCAGGGTCAACAAAGCGTGATGATCCCTGCAAAAGATGACGGCCGAATGTCTTCGGCCGTCCCCTGTTCCGGTCGTGGTCCGCCCCCTCAGGCGGCCAGTGCCGGTGATGCGATGGCGGCGGCAGGTGCCGCTTGCTGGCGCGCGGCATGCCAGTCCGGATGGACCTCGGCAGCACCGCTCCAGACCGCCTGGTGCAGTTGCGACAGCAGGCCCGGTTCTTCCAGGATGCTGTTTTTCTGCTTGTCGTTCAGCGCGTCCGGCCCGTCCTTGAGCGCGGTGCGCACCAGCTTCTCGCGCAGATGCTGCGTCAGTTGCGGTACGTGCGGATGCGCATGCGCGGTGGCACACATCAGCGCATTGAAGGACGGATCGACCACGGCCTCGACGAAGCCCGGCAGCGGCGGGGTCTCTTCATGATGGCGCACGGT
Organism: Herbaspirillum sp. 1173; assembly: GCF_031455335.1. Taxonomy (NCBI): domain Bacteria; kingdom Pseudomonadati; phylum Pseudomonadota; class Betaproteobacteria; order Burkholderiales; family Oxalobacteraceae; genus Herbaspirillum; species Herbaspirillum sp. 1173. Next base: position 359,246 of record NZ_JAVDSP010000002.1, read on the forward strand.
TTCGCGCAGCTCGAACGGTGGCGTGGTCTCTTCAGGGATCTTGAACAGACCCGCACGACGGAAGCCACGGCCATACGTCACGCGTGACGACAGCACCGACACCGGCACCGACACCGCCAGCGAACCGGCAATCGGAATCAGCCAATAGATGAAGGACGGATTGAGCCAGTACACCAGCGCGCCCCAGGCCACGCCCAGCACCGAATGCCAACCGTGGCGGCGCACCGCCTCACCCCAGCCGGTTTCATTGTCGGCACGCGGCGGCGACTTCCAGCCGGCGTTCCAGCCGAGGAAGGCCCCCAGCACGAAGCGCGTATGGAACAGCATGCGCACCGGGGCCAGCGCCATCGAGAACAGCAGCTCAATCACCATGCTCACGAACAGCGCCAGCGCACCGCCGAAGCCGCGCGCGCCCTTCACCGCAAACAGCAGCACGGCCAGGATCTTGGGCAGGAACAGGATGGTGGCGGTGGCCGAGACCAGCGCCAGTGCCTTCTCCGGATGCCATTCCGGCCAGATCGGGAAGAGCTGGCGCGGTGCCGTGAAATACTGCGGATCGATCAGCGTATGCGCTGCCAGCAGCACCGTGGAGAGGATCAGGAACAGCCCCCACAGCGGTGCCGACACGTAAGCCATCACACCGGTGACGAACACCGCGCGATGCACCGCGTGCATGCCACGCGCCAGGAACAGGCGGAAGTTCATCAGGTTGCCCTGGCACCAGCGGCGGTCCCGACTGAGTTCATCGAGCAGGTTGGGCGGCATTTCTTCGTAGCTGCCGTCCAGGTCATAGGCGATCCACACCGACCAGCCTGCACGACGCATCAGCGACGCCTCCACGAAGTCGTGCGACATGATCGGACCGGACAGGTTGCCCTTGCCCGGCAGCGGCGCCAGCGCGCAGTACTTCATGAAGGGCTGCAGGCGGATGATGGCGTTGTGGCCCCAGAAGTGCGACTCGCCCAATTGCCAGTAATGCAGGCCGGCCGTAAACAGCGGGCCATACACGCGGGTCGAGAATTGCTGGATGCGCGCATACAAGGTATCGCGCCCGGCTGCGCGCGGTGCGGTCTGGATGATGCCCGCGCCCGGATGGGCTTCCATCAGGCGGGTCAGCTTGGTGAGGCATTCGCCGGTCATGACGCTGTCGGCGTCGAGCACCACCATGTAGCGATAATCGGCCCCCCAGCGGCGGCAGAAGTCGTCCAGGTTGCCGCTCTTGCGTTTGACGCGACGACGGCGGTGGCGATAGAAGATGCGTCCGAAGCCACCGGTCTCGCGGCACAGGCGGTCCCATGCGGCGGTTTCGGCGGCGCAGATGTCGGCTTCGCCGCTGTCGCTCAGGATGAAGAAATCGAAGTGCTGAATCTGCCCGGTGCGTTCCAGCGACTCGTAGGTCGCGCGCAAGCCGGCGAAAACGCGTGCCACATCTTCGTTGCAGATGGGCATGACGATGGCCGTGCGGGCCTCCGACGCGATCTCGGTATGGCCGGCCTTCTCGTGCGAGATGAGGTACTTGTCATCACCGCGCATGAGGAGCAGGAATCCGGTCATGGCCGTCCAGAACCCGGCCGAGACCCACAGGAACAGCAGTCCGAACAGGAACAGCACCACCATCTCCAGCGGCTTGGTGCCGTGATACGGCAGCACGTCGCTCATGAAATACGTGGCCATGGAGGTCTGCAGCGCCATCAGCACCAGCAGCGTAATACGGCGGATGTTGCCCGTATGCTGCCAGTGCCCCTTGGGATCGGGGGCCTCGGACTGGTCCAGGTGATCCTCGATGTAGCGCGGTTCGTCATCCACCGGCGGTGCGGCTTCAGCCACCTTGGCGCGGCCCTTGCGGGCGCGGCGCCAGCGGCTGGGACGGCGTTCCAGGCGGCGGTTTTCCTCTTCCACCCAGCGCGAGAAAGGATTGAGTTCGCCCCACGGGCGCGGCACCATCGATTTGCGATGCATCGGCGGGCCGACCGGAATGCGCGGCTGGCCGCGCTCTTCACCAATGGGAGGAACGGGCGCACCCTGCACTGCCTGTGCCGCTTGCGCAGCAGGGACGGCCGCCGGTTGCGCGGCGGGATACATGAGGCGCAGGCGCGCATCAACCGAAGCTTGCGCTGCGGCCGGTACCAGGCTGGCATCGCGCCCGGAGGCCTCGGCCAGCACGCGGTGCAGGTCGGCCACCGGATCGCCGGAGCCGATTGCACCCGCGCGCGCAGCCAGGTCCTGGCGTTGCTCAGGCGACAGCGGCAGACGCGCGAGGTAATCCTCCAGCGTCTGCGAGGCTGCCGAAGTCTGCCTTAGTTGGGGGGTAATATGTAGCTCCACGTTTCAGACAAGGTTGTGCCGCCATTGGCATTGCGCAGGAAACCGCGCAGCTCGACGGGCTTGTTTTCTTCCAGGCGGCGCAGCTTGACTTCCACGCGCCAGCCGCCGGTCATTTCATTCTTGCGGGTGGTGACGCTGGCCAGCTTGCCATTGGCATCGGCCTCGACCACGCCTTCCACGCGCGCATTGGCGGGCAGCTTCTTGAGGTTGCCGCCGTCGAAGTCGATGGCCAGCTGCTGCACTTCATCCTGCTTGCCTTCCTGCTTGGGACGGTAGCCGTGGCCGAACAGGGTCTGCGTGACGAAGGCCAGCGGCGGACGCTTCTCGTTGTCCTTCTGCCAGGACAGGCGGTATTCCACGTTCAGCGGCTGGCCAGGCTTGGGCAGCGTGTTGGGAATCCAGTAGGCCACGATGTTGTCGTTGGTCTCGTCGGGCGTGGGAATCTGCACCAGCTCCACGCGGCCCGAACCCCACTTGCCCTTGGGCTCGACCCAGGCGCTGGGGCGCGACTGGTAGTTGTAGTCCAGGTCTTCGTAGTGCGAGAAATTGCGGTCGCGCTGCATCAGGCCAAAGCCCTGCGGATTGTCGAAGGAGAACGAAGTCACCAGCAGGCGCTTGGGGTTCACCAGCGGACGCCACAGCCATTCGCCGGTACCCGACTGCATCGACAGGCCGTCCGAGTCATGCACTTCCGGACGGAAGTCATCAGCCGGACCCGGCTGGTTCTCGCCGAAGAGGAACATGCTGGTCAGCGGGGCGATGCCCAGCTTGGTGACATTGCTGCGCAGGTAGAGCTGGGCCTTGACGTCCATGGCGGTATCCACGCCAGGCTTGAGGACGAAGCGATAGGCACCGGTGGCGCGCGGCGAATCCAGCAGCGCATAGATCACCAGTTCCTTGGCCTCGCCCGAGGGACGCTCCAGCCAGAATTCGGTGAAGCGCGGGAATTCCTCGCCCGAATAGAGTGCGGTATCGATGGCCAGCCCGCGCGCGGAGAGGCCATAGCTCTGCCCCTTGCCCATGGCGCGGAAGTAGCTGGCACCGTGGAAGGTCAGCACGTCATCCTTGACCTTGGCCGAATTGAGCGGGAAGCGGATGCGGAACCCGGCAAAGCCGATGTTGCGCAGGGTGCGCGGATCGACGCTGCGGTTGGCGCTGTAATCGAAGAGCGCCGGATTGAAATGAATCTCGCGCACGGCGTCGCCGACCACTTCATTGATCTTGACCGGCTCGGTATAGCTCGCGCCCAGATGGATGAAGGACAGTTCGAAAGGCAGCTTCTGGGCGCGCCAGTACGACTTGTCATCGCGGAAGTAGATCTGGCTGGCCTGCTCGTAGCTCAAGTCCTTGAGCGACTTGGGCAGATCATCGGCGGGCTTCTTGTACGACTTGCCGGCCAGCGCCTTGGCGCGGGCGGCCACCGTATTGAAATCAAAGGCCAGGGCAGCTTGCGGCAAGGCCAACGCCAGCAGACCCGCCAGGGTCGCCGGAGCGGCAAGGCGACGCCACCAGGTCGATCGTGCGGCACTGCGCCGGGAAACGAGTCCCTCGTGCGGCCAGGAGGTGGTGTGAAGCAGCATTATTGTTTTGTCTGACATGCAATTTTCTGGTTGATTGCCCCGGCAGACACTGGAAGCAGCGCCGCACCGGAAAGCAGGCGCTAGTTTACCCAAATGTGGCGGGGATTGTTCGCTAGTTCATATGAAGATGGCATGCTTGCAGAGGGAATCGCCCTGAGGGACAGTATTTCCTGAATGAAACTTCATTCGCCTGCAAACCCGGCCCCGGCGCGCGCAAGCGGCCAGCCGGTTCAGGTATAAGGGCAGGTGGCGGCGCATAAAGTTCCGTGCCGCAGCATGGCTGCTGTAACATTATGCTTCTGTCGCCCTTGCATCCGGCCGTGCGCCGGGCTGCAGGCCTTCCGTCCGAACCCAGATTCCCGCATGACCACAGCTTCCGGCTCCCTCACCATCGTCGTCGCTACCGACCTCAACAACGGCATCGGCATTCGCAACACCCTGCCCTGGCATCTGCCGGAAGACCTGGCCCATTTCAAGCGCACCACCTCGGGGCATGCCATCCTGATGGGCCGCAAGACCTTTGAATCGATCGGCCGGCCGCTGCCCAACCGGCGCAACATCGTCATCACCCGCAATGCCGAATGGCAACACGCGGGGGTGGAGACGGCGGCTTCGCTGCAGGACGCCGCCGCGCTGGCGCAAGGTGCACCGGCCTTCATCATCGGCGGTGCGCAGATCTACGCGGAAGCCCTGCCGCTGGTGGACCGGCTCATCATCACCCGCATCAACCAGGCTTTTGATTGCGACGCCTTCTTCCCGGCCCTGGACCCGCTGTTGTGGCAGGAGACCGCACGTGAGGACCACCGGTCCGAAACTTCCGGATTGGACTACGCTTTTGTGACATACGAAAGACGTTGAACCACGTCGGCGCGAGGCTGTTGTTTTTTCCCTTTTTTGCTTAAACTGCGCACCTCTTTAGCGCAGTTGGCGCGCACGTTGCGCGCATATCTGCGACAATCCCGCTTTCATTTTTCCGGCGCGCAAGCACTGCCAGCCCAGGCGCTTTTCTTTTCACCCCCTGCGCGCGCCCGCCTACCCGGTCCCACGCGCGCAAAGCCTGGAGAAATCCATGAAATTCCGATTCCCGATCGTCATCATCGACGAAGACTTCCGCTCCGAAAACACCTCGGGCCTGGGCATCCGCGCCCTGGCCGACGCCATCGAAGCCGAAGGCATGGAAGTGCTGGGCGTGACCAGCTACGGCGACCTGGCCCAGTTCGCCCAGCAGCAGTCGCGCGCCTCGGCCTTCATCCTGTCCATCGACGATGAAGAAATGGGTGCCGGCTCTGACGAAGAAACCGACCACGCCCTCAAGGCCCTGCGTGCCTTCGTGAGCGAAATTCGTCACAAGAACGCCGACATCCCCATCTACCTCTACGGTGAAACCCGCACCTCGCGCCACATTCCCAACGATGTGCTGCGCGAACTGCACGGTTTCATTCACATGTTCGAAGATACGCCGGAGTTCGTGGCGCGCCACATCATCCGCGAAGCCAAGTCCTACCTGGACGGCCTGGCCCCGCCGTTCTTCCGCGCCCTGGTCGATTACGCCCAGGATGGTTCCTACTCCTGGCACTGCCCCGGCCACTCCGGCGGCGTGGCGTTCCTGAAGTCGCCCGTGGGCCAGATGTTCCACCAGTTCTTCGGCGAACGCATGCTGCGCGCCGACGTCTGCAATGCCGTGGAAGAACTGGGCCAGCTGCTGGACCACACCGGCCCGGTCGCCAACTCGGAACGCAATGCAGCGCGCATCTTCAATGCCGACCACTGCTACTTCGTCACCAACGGTACCTCGACCTCCAACAAGATGGTCTGGCACTCGACGGTGGCGCCCGGCGACATCGTCGTGGTGGACCGCAACTGCCACAAGTCCATCCTGCACTCCATCATCATGACCGGCGCGATTCCCGTGTTCCTGATGCCGACCCGCAACCACCTGGGCATCATCGGACCGATCCCGCTGGAAGAGTTCACCCTGGAAAGCATCCAGCGCAAGATCGAAGCCAACCCCTTCGCCCGCGAAGCCAAGAACAAGAAGCCGCGCATCCTGACCATCACCCAGTCGACCTACGACGGCGTGGTCTACAACGTCGAGACCTTGAAGGACATGCTCGACGGCGAGATCGAAACCCTGCACTTCGACGAAGCCTGGCTGCCGCACGCGACCTTCCACGACTTCTACAAGGACATGCACGCCATCGGCAAGGACCGTCCGCGCGCCAAGAAGTCGCTGATCTTCTCGACCCAGTCGACCCACAAGCTGCTGGCCGGCCTGTCGCAGGCCTCGCAGATCCTGGTGCGCGAGTCGGAAACCGTGAAGCTCGATGAGGATGCCTTCAACGAAGCCTTCCTGATGCACACCTCGACCTCGCCGCAATACTCCATCATCGCCTCCTGTGACGTCGCAGCGGCCATGATGGAAGCGCCGGGCGGCACGGCGCTGGTGGAAGAAAGCATCCTGGAAGCGTTGGACTTCCGCCGCGCCATGAAGAAGATCGACCAGGAATTCGGCGATGAATGGTGGTTCCAGGTCTGGGGCCCCAACAGCTTCGCCGCCGACGGCATCGGCGAGCGCGAGGACTGGGTCATCAAGGCCGAGGACGACTGGCACGGTTTCGGCAACCTGGCACCGGGCTTCAACATGCTGGACCCGATCAAGGCCACCATCGTCACCCCGGGCCTGGCCCTGAACGGCCAGTTCGGCGAGAACGGCATCCCGGCCTCCATCGTGACCAAGTACCTGGCCGAGCACGGCGTGATCGTGGAGAAGTGCGGCCTGTATTCCTTCTTCATCATGTTCACCATCGGCATCACCAAGGGCCGCTGGAACACCCTGGTGACGGCGCTGCAGCAGTTCAAGGACGACTACGACAAGAACCAGCCGATCTGGCGCATCCTGCCCGAGTTCGCGCAGCGCAACCCGCGCTACGAGCGCCTGGGCCTGCGCGACCTGTGCCAGCAGATCCACGAGACCTACCGCGCCTACGATGTGGCCCGCCTGACTACCGAGATGTATCTGTCGGACATGCAGCCGGCCATGAAGCCTTCGGACGCCTTCTCCAAGATGGCGCACCGCGAGATCGAGCGCGTCCCCCTGGACGAACTCGAAGGCCGCGTCACCTCGATCCTGCTGACTCCGTATCCGCCGGGCATTCCCCTGCTGATCCCGGGCGAGATCTTCAACAAGACCATCGTCGATTACCTGAAGTTTGCGCGTGATTTCAACGAGAAATTCCCGGGCTTCGAAACCGACGTGCATGGCCTGGTCAAGCGTGAAGTCAACGGCCGCCGCGATTACTTCGTGGATTGCGTCAAGCAGTAAGCCTCTGCGCTGCACGTAAAAAAACAGCCGATGCCTGCGAGGGCATCGGCTGTTTTGTTTTCACGCCGGCAGACGCGCCGTCAGAACGTGCCGAGATAAAAGAAGCCCGCCAAAGCCCCGCCAAACAACAACCACAGCGGATGGATCTTGGTCTTGAGCGCGATGATGGCCGTGGCCGCCGTGATCGCCGCCAGGAAGCCGTGGGTGATCGACGCCTGCGTGATCAACAGCGCCGACGCCGCGACCAGCCCGCCCGTAACCGGCAGCAGCCCGGCCTGTACGTGCCGCCGCCAGGGCTTGTCCTTGAACCTCTCCCAGACGTGCAACATGATGACGGTGATGATGGAGGACGGCCCGAACTTGGCCAGGCTGGTCACCAGCATCCCCCAGAAGCCGGCCACATGCCAGCCCACCAGCGTGACCACCATCAGGTTGGGACCGGGTGCCGCCTGCCCCAGGGCGAACAGCGCACTGAAATCCTCGGCGCTCATCCAGTGATGCACTTCCACTACCTGGCGCTGCATCTCCGGCAGGATGGTGTTGCCGCCACCGAATGCCAGCACCGACAACTGCGTGAAGATGATGGCCAATGCGATCAGGGTCTGGCTCATTGCGCGCCCTCCTGCTTGCCCTCACGCTGTGCCGGCACAGCCTGCGGCTTGGCGGCAAAGCGATCACCGTAACGTGCGGTGAGGACCACGCTGATGGGTGTCATCACCAGCATCACCCACAGCAAGGGAATGCGCAGGAAGGCGATGGCAATGAAGCAGATCACCGCCACGGCCGCCAGCACCAGGTTCTTGCGCAGCGGCAGCGCGATCTTCACGGCCATTTGAATCAGCAGGCCCGCCGCCGCCGCTGCCAGCCCGGCGAACAGATGCTTGACGTTGGGATCATGCTGGAAATGCTGGTAGATCATCCCCAGCAGGATCACCACCATGGAGGGCACGGCGATCAAACCGGTGATGCCCGCCACGGCCCCCTTCCAGCCCCGGAACTTCATGCCCAGCGCCACCGACAGGTTGATGATGTTGCCCCCGGGCAGGAACTGGCACAGCCCCAGCAGCTCGACGAATTCAGGATCGGTCAGCCATTTTCGGCGTTCGACGATCATGCGGTGTGCCAGCGGCAGCGCGCCGCCGAAGGCAGTCATGCCCAGGCCGAGAAAGCCCAGGAACAATTCCCTGGTAGTGGGGATAGGCCGTTGCTCGGCCAGGAGGTCAGGAGTGCTCATCATCATCTCATGCAAGCGCGGCGTGATTGCCGCATGCATGAAAGGCTACGCTTGAGGAGGGTTTTTGTCTAATATATGTCAGACACCCTATCCATATTCTACCGATATGTCACCTTCCATCGACCTGCGCCTGTTGCGCTACTTCATCGCCGTGGCTGAAGAGGGCCACCTGACCAAGGCCGCCGAGCGCATCGGCATCCAGCAGCCGCCGCTGTCGCAACAGATCCGCCTGCTGGAGCGCGAACTGGGCGTGACGCTGTTCAACCGCCTGCCGCGCGGCATGGAACTCACCGACAGCGGCACCGCCCTGTTCAACGATGCCCGCGCCCTGCTGGCGCAACTCGATACGACGGTGGCCAGCGTGCGCCGCATCGCCCAGGGCAAGATGGGACGCATCGCCGTGGGCTTCACCGAATCGGCCTCGCTGCATCCCTTCGTGCATTCGGTCATTCGCGCCTTCCGTGCCGATGCGCCGGACGTGGCGATGACGGTGGAAGAAAGCAATACGAATGAACTGATCGAAGCACTGCGCGCCAAGCGCCTGGACCTGGCCTTCGTGCGTTCTCCCGTGGGGGATTCCGGCGGCCTGACCATCGAGACCATGCTGGTGGAAGACATGGTGGCCGCGTTGCCGATCGACCATCCGCTGGCCGAGCAAGGCAAGCGCAAGAGCATCGCCCTGCAGGCGCTGGCCGAGGAGTCCTTCATCATGACGCGCCGGCCCAATGGCCCCGGCCTGTACGACACCATCATCGCGGCCTGCCATGCGGCGGGCTTCTCGCCACAGGTGATACAGGAGGCGCGCAAGAATCTCTCCACGCTCTCGCTGGTGGCGGCGGGCGTAGGGGTGGCCGTCATCCCGGCGTCGATGACGCGGGTCAATGCGGAGGGGGTGGTGTACCTCAAACTGACCGGCGCAGCCGAGCTGAAAGCGCCGCTGCACCTGGCTTACCGCACCGGCAGCATCAGCAGCGCGGCACGGCTGATGCGTGAAGAGGCGCTGAAACTGAGTGCGGGGCGCAAGCGGCGCTGATGTCAGCAGACATATTGCCGAGATATGGCAATCCGTTGATCGATACAAAAATGGCTTCCCGCAGGAAGCCATTTTTTTGTACTGCCGATATGGTTTATATCGTTTTCAGGTTTTGGGCAAGGTCACACCATGCTGTCCCTGGTACTTGCCGCCGCGATCCTTGTAGGAGGTCTCGCAGACTTCATCGCTTTCGAAGAAGAGCACCTGGGCGCAGCCTTCACCGGCATAGATCTTGGCCGGCAGCGGCGTGGTGTTGGAGAACTCCAGGGTCACGTAGCCTTCCCATTCCGGTTCGAAGGGGGTGACGTTGACGATGATGCCGCAGCGCGCGTAGGTGGACTTGCCCAGGCAGATGGTCAGCACGCTGCGCGGGATGCGGAAGTATTCGACGGTACGCGCCAGGGCGAAGGAGTTGGGGGGGATGATGCAGACATCGCCCTTGAAATCCACGAAGGATTTTTCGTCGAAGTTCTTGGGATCGACGATGGTGGAATTGATGTTGGTGAAGATCTTGAATTCGTTGGCGCAGCGGATATCGTAGCCATAGGACGAGGTGCCGTAGGAAACGATCTTGCTCCCGTCGGCCGCCAGACGTACCTGCCCGGGCTCGTAGGGTTCGATCATTCCTTCCTGCTCCGCCATGCGGCGGATCCACTTGTCTGACTTGATGGCCATGGTATTCAACGTATTCAAAGAATCCGGCATTTTACGCGAAAACCGGCCCAAGTTGGGCCATCGCGGGCCATCCTGGCACGCCCGGGCCTGCCGCTCTTGCCCGGCAGGCCGGTTGCCCGGACTAGCGTCCTCCGCCGAACAGGGACTTGAAGAAGCCCACGCGTTCGGGTTGGCGGCGTTCATAGAAGGGCTTGGTCTCGGTCAGCATGAAGTCGGCGATGCTGTTGCCGGCCTCCACGCGCAGCATGTCCACCGGTGCATTGGCCGGTCCGTGCTCGGCGATCACGGGCGTGATCTCGCGCATCAGGCGTTCCATGTGGCTCGCGGGAAGATCGACGCCTATCACCAAGGTGGGCTGTGGATCGTGACCAGGGTTGTGCATGAGGGCGAGATAGGCGGCCTTGACCTTGTCGTGGCGGGTAAAGAACGCCGACAGCGCGTCCAGCATCGCCTGCGGCGGCTGGTCCGGCACACCCAGCTGCACATTGGCACCGCCCATGTCGCGCGAGGGCGGCACGCCGCCGTTGTCTTGCTGCAGCACATGGGCCACTTCGCCGGGGACGAAGTACTTGGGGAGGGGGCTGTCAGGATAGAGGATGAAAATCGTCCGGCCATCGCCACACATGCGGAAGAGCTCGCGCACCGTCATGCCCAGACAGGAAGCGCCTTCCTCGAAGGCTTGCCCGATTTCCTCCATGGAACTGAACATGGGCAGCATCATCTCGCCGTCTTCACCGGGCCAGCGCATGATCTGGACCTGCTCGCGGTTGCCGTCGGGCGGCAGGTTGCCGCGCACGAACACGGTGGACTCCAGCAGCATGCGATAGAAGGCGGGACGCGCTTCCGGGTCTTCGTGGGCCCGGTGCAGGGCTTCTTCGAGGGGGGTGACGGCAGGGGAGGATTCGGCTTGCATGGCGCTCTCCTTCTGGTTGTTGGGGTCCATGCCGTACCGTTCCGGCGAACGGCACAAGGCGCACTTTTGAGCAGGCTGCAAATCGAAGGTTCCCATCTTGTGGGATATCGGCGACAATGAACCGATATTTCCAAAAGGAAACAATATGTTCTTCCTGATTGCGCGTTTGCTCAAGGCCTGGACCCGCCCCATTCCCGGCCCGACCGGCGAAGGCAGCCGGGACCACCTGCCGCACGCCGACGGTGGCGAGCCTGCCGACTGGGGGCCGCGTGTTTACCTGCCGGGCCACGGAGACATTTCATTGCGCCGCGCCTTGCCCAGAGTCGCCGCCATGGAGAAGCCGGAACTGGTCTGCGAGTGCATCACGCAGCATTCGGGCTATCTGCGCCAGGCCGGCATCGAACGCGCGATGGTGTTGAATGACACGCGCTACCTGCCGCTGCTGGCGGCTCGCCTCAACGATTGGAGCGCTCCGGTACGGCAGGCAGCGCAGCAGGCACTGGCGCATTACCGCAGCACGCATCCTGCGGCCGATTTCGTCCCCGCCCTGGCCGCGTTGCATGGCGCGGCACGCGGGCAGCGCTCGGACCGCGCGTGGATCGCCGCATTCGTGCAAGGGCTTGATGCGGATGACACTGCGGATTGGCTGAAGCCCGCGCTTGCGTCACGCGATGCGCCCCTGCGGCGCGCAGCGTATGCGCTGGCAATGGATTACCTGCCGCAGCGACTGGACGAACTGGTGGCCTTCGGCCTGGGCTCGCGCGATCTGATGCAGGCGCACCGGGCGCTGCTCGCCCTGCCCCGGCTTGATGACGAGAGGCGTCGCGCGCATACACCGTTGGGCCTGCGCTCGCCGTTCGGACAGGTGCGGCAATTCGCGGTCGACCATGCGCCTGCGCCGTTGTCCCGGGAAGCGCTGCTGACGCTCCTGTTCGATCCGATGCCGCGCATCCGGCAGACGGCGGCAGCGCAACTGGCCGCGTTGGGAGAGGATGTGATGCGCCACGTGCATCAGGCCATCGAGGATGGACTGCTGGCCGCGCGCCCGCTGTGCGCGGCACTGGCGCTGCTGGTGCAGTGGCGGCAGCCGGATGTGGAGAATTTGTTGCGCCACCATGCGGACGATGCGCGCGAACGGGTGCGGAGACAGGCCTTGTTCCTGTGGGCCAGGGTGTTGCCGCAAGAACGCGATGCCGTGGCCTCGCGGGCTCTGCTGGACGCGGCGGGCTCGGTGCGCAAGCTGGCGGTGCAGCTGTGCCGGGATGGCGCTTACGTCCGCTTTGAGGATATCGCCACCATGCTGCGTGAGCATGGACATCAGACGGCGGCGCTATCGCTCTGCGCGCGCCATCCCTGGGATATGGTGGCTTGTGTCGTTTTCATTGACAGCCTCGGAGAGCGTCAGCCCTGCCAGGATGAACGCCTGCGCGCCGCGCTGGTACCGTGGCTGGGCAATGCGGAGGCTGGATGGACCAGTCCGCAGCCTTGGCATGTCGCGTTGATGCAGGAGCGGGATGGTGTGCGGAGGCTGCGGCGGATCATGTCGCCGGGTTGGGATGCGGAGTTGGATGCGTTGCTGAGCGGGTTGATGGAGCGGTGATGGACTGAAGGGCCGATGCAAGTTTCTGGTGTGACGCTGTGTTGACACTGCTTCGCCAGCGAGGGTGTTGCGGGCACCAGCGACTTTATGGCTCACATTACTTCTGCACTTTCCTCTTTCGCACAACATCCGCCAGGACGAAGAGCAAGCCTCCGTCTGGCTCTTCCTCACCGCTGCATGCTCTCCCACACCTTCTGCAAACGCTTCACCGACACCGGCATCGGCGTCTTCAGTTCCTGCGCATAAAGCGACACGCGCAGTTCCTCCAGCATCCAGCGGAACTCGGTCATCTTGGGATCGACCCGGCCGGCGCGGTCCTTCAGGGCGCGCTGGTAGGGCAAGGCCACCGAATTCCACTCCGCCAGCAGGCGCGTATCGCGGGCGGGATCGGCGCGCAGCTTGTCCAGCCGCACGTTGATGGCCTTGAGGTAACGCGGATAGTGGCTGAGATTTCCGTAATCCGTTTCCGCCACGAATCGCTTGCCCACCAGTTGCGCCAACTGCGCCTGCATGTCAGCCGCCGCAGCCGCATGGGCCTTGATGCCCTGCAGCTTCTTGGGCAGGGCGTGATACTCGGCCAGCACCTGGCCGCACAGGCGCGCGATCTCGTTGACCAGCAAACCCAGCCGCGCCTTGCCCTCATCACGGCGGCGATTGAATTCATCCGCGTTGCGCGGCAGCGGGTCCTGCAGGAAAGCCCTTTCCAGACCGGCGTTGAGGATCTGTTCACGCAACTCTTCCTGCGAACCCAGCGCCATGAATTGCATGCCCATCTGCTGCAGTCCCGGAATGTTCTTCTCCAGATACTTCAGCTGCTCCTTCATCTGCAAGGCAAACAGCCGGCGCAAACCGGCGTAATGGAAACGCGCCGCCTCGGCCGGATCATCGAAAACTTCCAGATCGCAATGCATCTTGCGATCCACCAGCGCCGGGAATCCAATCAGTGTCTGTGCCTGCTTGCCACTGCCACGCGTGATCTCCAGCAGCTCCGGCAATTCACCGAAACTCCAGCTGGTGAGATTGCTGTACTCGCCCACCGAAGCGGGAGCCGCCGGGGCTGCGCTCGGACCGGGCTTGCCGGGTGCGGCAGCGGGCGCGGGTGCGGCGCTGTCCTCATCCTCGCGCGGGGCAATGGCCACCTGCTCGGCCAGCTTCTGGAACTGCTGGCGCGCCTGCCCGCCGAATTCGGCCTGCAGGGCAGCGAGATTGCGGCCCATCTCCAGCTGGCGCCCATGCTCGTCGACGATCTTGAAGTTCATCGCATGGTGCGCCGACAGCGTCTCCTGCTTGAAGTCGCTGGGCTTGACCAGAATCGTGATCTGCTCGCGGATGTCGGCAATGATGGCGTCGATCAGGTTGCCCCGGCCGAAGGTCTTGCGCTCTTCCATACGCTCGCAGAAACGCGCAGCGTAATCAGGCAGCGGCACGCAATGGCGGCGCAGCTTCTGCGGCAGGGATTTGAGCAGCAGGTGCACCTTCTCCTTGAGCATGCCCGGCACCAGCCAGTCACAGCGGTCCGACGAGACCTGGTTGAGCGCATACAGCGGCACGGTAAGCGTCACGCCATCGCGCGCCGCACCGGGCTCGAAGTGATAGCTCAAGGCCATGGCGATGCCGGCCACGTTCATGGTCTTGGGGAAGAGTTCGGTGGTCACGCCCGCGGCTTCGTGACGCATCAGGTCGTCACGGCTCAGGTACAGCAGCTTGGGATCGGCGGCAGTCGCCTCCTTGTGCCACTTCTCGAAATCGCCCCCATTGCAGATGTCGTGCGGGATCAGCTTGTCGTAGAAACCGATGATCAGTTCATCGTCCACCAGCACATCGAGGCGGCGCGATTTGTGTTCCAGGTTCTCGATCTCGCGCACCAGCTTCTGGTTGTGCGCAAAGAACGGCGCGCGCGTCTCGAAGTCGCCACCGACCAGCGCGTCGCGGATGAAGATCTCACGCGCTTCAGTCGGGTTGATCTTGCCGTAGTTGATGCGGCGCTGGCTGTACACCACCAGCCCATAGAGCGTGGCGCGCTCGGAGGCGGTGACCTGGGCGGCGCGCTTTTCCCAGCGCGGCTCGCCCCAGGATTTCTTGAGCAGATGGCCGCCGAGTTTTTCCAGCCACTCGGGCTGGATGTTGGCCACGCAGCGCGCGTACAGGCGCGCAGTGTCGACCAGCTCGGCCGCCATCACCCAGCGGCCGGGCTTCTTGGTCAGGTGCGCACCGGGCCAGATGTTGAACTTGATGCCGCGCGCGCCCAGGTATTGCGCATCGTCCTCGCTCTTGAAACCGACGTTGCCCAGCAAGCCGGTCAGCAAGGCCAGGTGCAGTTGATCGTAGGTGGCCGGGGCCTCGTTCAGGCGCCAACCCTGTTCCTTGACGATGGTCAGCAGCTGCGAATGGACATCGCGCCATTCACGCAGGCGCAGTTGCGAGAGGAAATTCTCGCGGCAATGTTCCTGCAACTGGCGATTCGATTTCTTGTGGGCGATGGCCTCTTCGAACCACTTCCAGATCTTGAGATAGCTGGCAAATTCCGACTTCTCGTCGGCGAATTTCCTGTGGGCGTTGTCGGCGGCATTCTGCGCATCCATGGGCCGGTCGCGCGGGTCCTGTACGGAGACCGCTGCGGCGATGATGAGCAATTCGGTCAGGCAGGCATTGTCGCGGCCGGCCAGGATCATGCGGCCCACGCGCGGATCCAGCGGCAGGCGGGCCAACTGCTTGCCCAGCGCCGTCAGGCGATTGACGCCGCCCTGCTCTTCCACCGCGCCCAGTTCCTGCAGCAGCTGGTAGCCGTCGGCAATGGCGCGGCCCAGCGGCGGTTCGATGAAGGGGAAGCTCTCCACATCCGTCAGATGCAGCGACTTCATGCGCAGGATGACCGAGGCCAGCGAAGAGCGCAGGATCTCGGGGTCGGTGAACTTGGGGCGCTGCAGGAAATCCTGCTCGTCATACAGGCGGATGCACACGCCCGCCGCCACACGGCCGCAACGGCCGGCGCGCTGGTTCGCGGCCGATTGCGCCACCGGTTCGATCTGCAACTGCTCGACCTTGTTGCGATAGCTGTAACGCTTCACACGGGCCAGACCGGCATCGACCACATAGCGGATGCCCGGCACGGTCAGTGAAGTTTCGGCCACATTGGTCGCCAGCACGATGCGACGGGCATTGCTGGTCTTGAAGACGCGCTCCTGCTCCTGGGCGGAGAGGCGCGCAAACAGCGGCAGGATCTCCACATGCGGCGGATGATGCTTGCGCAGCGCTTCGGCGGCGTCGCGAATCTCGCGCTCACCCGGCAGAAACACAAGCACATCACCGGAACCGATACGCGCCAGTTCGTCCACGGCATCGACCACGGCATCCATCAGGTCACGCTGTTCGCGGTCCTTCTGGGCCTGGCTGGCGCGGCCTTCGGCACGCGCACGGGCCTGCGCGACTTCGGTCGATACGCCGCTGCGGTCAGCATTGTCGATGGGACGGTAGCGGATCTCCACCGGATACAGGCGGCCCGAGACCTCGATCACCGGGGCCGGCACGAGCTCGCCCTTGAGCTCGCGACCGAAATGGCGGGCGAAGCGGTCGGCATCGATGGTGGCCGAGGTGATGATGATCTTCAGGTCGGGGCGCTTGGGCAGCAACTGCTTCAGGTAGCCCAGCAGGAAATCGATGTTGAGGCTGCGTTCATGCGCCTCGTCGATGATGATGGTGTCGTACTGGCGCAGCAGCGGATCGGTCTGCGTCTCGGCCAGCAGGATGCCGTCGGTCATCAGCTTGATCCACGCGCCCTTGGACAGCGTGTCGTTGAAGCGGACCTTGTAGCCGACCAGCTCGCCCGGCGGGGAATTGAGTTCCTGGGCGATGCGCTTGGCGGTGGAAGAGGCCGCGATACGGCGCGGCTGGGTGTGGCCGATCAGGCCCTTTTCGCCACGGCCCAGCTCCAGGCAGATCTTGGGCAGCTGGGTGGTCTTGCCGGACCCGGTCTCGCCACTGACGATGATGACCTGATGGGCCTGCAGGGCCTCGGCGATCTCGAGGCGGCGGCCGGAGACCGGCAGCTCTTCGGGGAAAGTGACCGGCGGCAGCGGATTGCGCACGGGCGACGCGGCATGGACGGCTGGCTCGGCGGCGGCGCGACGCGGACCGCGCTGCTCGCGCGGACGATCTTGTTGCGGGTTCTGCTGCGCCTGGCCGCCGGGGGGAGTGTTGGGTGCTTTGGTAACGGACATGAGGCCGACATTATACCTGCCACCGCCCGCCCGGTCAGGCTGCGTGCGGCTGGACGGCCGATGGTGCAGGTTTGGGGCGGCTTGCGGGCCGGTTGGCTCCGCTTTGCAACATCCGCACAAGAAATCTGCCCCGAAGCGGCCCGCAAGCCTACGGCCCGCCGCGACGCTGGTTATAATGCGCGTCATGGAAAAACAGACCGAATTCGTCAACTGGCTGCGTTCCGTCGCGCCCTATGTCCACGCCTTCCGCGGCAAGACCTTCGTGGTCGCCTTCCCGGGTGAGCTGGTCACGGCCGGCGGCTTGCAGGTGCTGGCCCAAGATCTCTCGCTGCTGCATGCGCTGGGCATCCGCGTAGTGGTGGTGCATGGCTCGCGTCCGCAGGTGGCCGAACAGCTGGCCCTGCGCAATGTCGAGGCGCGCTTCCAGAACGGCCTGCGCGTGACCGACAGCGCCGCCCTCGAATGCGCCAAGGAAGCCGCCGGCGAACTGCGCCTGGACATCGAGGCCGCCTTCAGCCAGGGCTTGCCCAATACCCCCATGGCGCATTCGGCCATCCGCGTGATCTCCGGCAACTTCGTCACCGCTCGCCCGATGGGCGTGATTGATGGCGTGGACCTGCAACTGACCGGCGTGGTGCGCAAGATCGCCGCCGACGTCATCCAGCCCATCATGAACGCAGGCGGCATCGTGCTGCTTTCGCCGCTGGGTTTCTCGCCCACCGGCGAAGCCTTCAACCTGACCATGGAAGACGTGGCCGTGTCCGCCGCCATCGCGCTGCGCGCCGAAAAACTGATCTTCCTGTCTGAAACCCCGCTGATGAAGGATGCCGGCGGCGCCGAAATCCGCGAGCTGTCTTCTCACCAGGCTGAGGCCGTGCTATCGGCCGGCTTCCTGCCTTCGGATGCGGCCTTCTATCTGGCCAGCGTGGTCAAGGCCTGCAACGCCGGCGTCTCGCGCGCCCACATCGTGCCCTTCTCCACCGATGGCTCGGCCTTGCTGGAACTGTTCACCCACGATGGCGTGGGCACCATGGTCACCTACGAGAACCTGGAAAGCCTGCGCCAGGCCACCATCGAGGACGTCGGCGGCATCCTGAAGCTGATCGAACCGCTGGAAGCCGATGGCACCCTGGTCAAGCGCGGCCGCGAACTGATCGAACGGGAAATCCATTACTTCTCCGTGATCGAGCACGACAATGTCATCTTCGGCTGTGCTGCGCTGTATCCCTTCCCCAAGGAACGCATGGGCGAGATGGCCTGCCTCACCGTCAACCCGGAAGTGCAAGGCCAGGGCGACGGCGACCGTATCCTGAAGCACATCGAAACCCGTGCCCGCGAAGCCGGGCTGACCAAGCTCTTCGTGCTCACCACCCGTACCTCGCACTGGTTCCTGAAGCGCGGCTTCGTGCTGGCCGGTGTCAACGACCTGCCGCAAGATCGCCAGCAGATCTACAACTGGCAGCGCAAGTCGCAGGTATTGATCAAGAATTTGTATTAATCATTTTTCCGTCAGGACGTGAGCAGGCTCAACCGCTGACCCCCATCGCTGGCCCGCCCGTCCCAGGCATTTCAACTTAACGAACCAAGGAATCGACATGGCACGCATGGTCCATTGCATCAAACTGAACAAGGAAGCCGAAGGCCTGGACTTCCCGCCCTATCCGGGCGAGCTGGGCAAGCGCATTTATGAAAGTGTCTCCAAGGAAGCCTGGGCCGCCTGGCTCAAGCACCAGACCATGCTGGTCAACGAAAACCGCCTGATGCTGGCCGACGCCCGCGCCCGCAAGTATCTGGCCGCGCAGATGGAGAAGCACTTCTTCGGCGAAGGCGCCGATGCCGCCGCCGGTTACGTGCCGCCGAGCGAATAAGCTGCCCTGGTCGCTTGAGCAAGGCCGCAACGCCGCCCTGGTTCGCCACGGCGGCGTTTGTTTTGGCTGACGCATCGCGGCGGCCGGCTCGTCTACAATGCCGACTCCGAACCCTGATTCCCTACCGACTTCCCGCTGGAGCTCATCTTGTCCCTGCGTCATCTGCGCCTTGCCGTGCTTGCCGTCAGTCTCGGCTTTACCTTTGTTTCCCCCTGGGCCCACGCGGCCACGGCCAGCGCTGCGCCGACGCTGCCAGCCGGCGTCACGCAAGGCCCCAGCGCCGAGGGCATCAGCGAATACCGCTTTGCCAATGGCTTCAAGCTGCTCCTGCTGCCCGACGATTCCAAACCCACGGTCACGGTCAACATCACCTACCTGGTCGGATCGCGCCACGAGAACTATGGCGAAACCGGCATGGCGCACCTGCTTGAACACCTGATGTTCAAGGGCTCGCCGCACAACCCGGCGATCCCGCAAGAATTCAGCAAGCGCGGCATGAACTTCAACGGCACCACCTGGCTGGACCGCACCAACTACTACGAGACCTTCGAGGCGGGCAAGGACAACCTGCAATGGGCGATTGCCATGGAAGCCGACCGCATGGTCAATTCCCGTATCGCGCGCAAGGATCTCGACAGCGAGATGACGGTGGTGCGCAACGAGTTTGAATCCGGCGAGACCTCGCCCTCGCGCGTGATGTTGAAGCGCATGCAGAGCGTGGCCTACGACTGGCACAGCTATGGCCGCAACACCATCGGCGCGCGCAGCGACATCGAGAACGTGCGCATCGAGAACCTGCAAGCCTTCTACCGCACCTACTACCAGCCCGACAATGCGGTGCTGCTCATTGCCGGCAAGTTCGATCCGGCACAGGTACTGCAATGGGTCAACCAGAGCTTCGGCCGCCTGCCCAAGCCCAAGCGCAAGCTGCCTGAATTCTGGACCGTGGAGCCGACTCAGGACGGCGAACGCCAGTTCGCCATTCGCCGCCGTGGCGACCTGCAACTGGTGGCGCTGGGCTACAAGATGCCCTCCGCGCTGCATCCGGATGCCACCGCCCTCTCGTTTGCCAGCGACATCCTGACCGACACGCCCAATGGCCGCCTGCACAAGCTGCTGGTGGAAAAGGGACTGGCCACGCAGGTCTATGCGATGCCGCTGAGCGGCTACGCGCCGGGGCTGCAGATGATCGTGGCGCAGGTCAAGGCAGGCGCTGACATCGAACCGGTCAAGCAGGCCATGATCAGCGCCGTCGAATCCTTCAGCACCGCACCGCCGACCGCCGAGGAACTGGCACGCCTGCGCCGCGAGAGTGCCAACAACTTCGAGACGCTGCAGAACAATCCACAGCAGATGGCAGTGGCGATGTCCAATGCGATTGCACGTGGTGACTGGCGTCTGGTCTTCATCGAACGCGATCTGGAGCAGCGGCTGACCAGCGCTGACATCGCTGCGGCGGCTGGCCGCTACTTCCGCCGCGATAACCGTACGGTCGGTCTCTACCTGCCGGAAGATCATCCACAGCGTGCCGAGGTCCCGCCCGCACCGAGCGTGGAATCGCTGCTGGCGCAATACCAGCCGCGCCCGGCCATCGCCTCGGGCGAAGCCTTTGATCCGGCACCGGGCAACATCGAACAGCGCACCACACGCGTAGCGCCAGGCCAGCCGCCCCACACCGCACTGAAGCTGGCCCTGCTGCCCAAGCAATCGCGTGGGCAGACGGTCTCGGTGAGCATGAACCTGGAGTTTGGCGATGCCGATAGCCTGTTCGGCCAGCGTGCGGTCGCCTCGCTGACGGCGGCCATGCTCATGCGCGGCACGCGCGATCTGGATCGCCGCCAGCTGGCCGATGAATTCACGCGCCTGAAGATCAACGGCAACGTCTATCGCTTCCAGACCACGCGCGAGAATCTGGTCCCGGCGTTTGCGCTGGTAGGCGAAGTACTGCGCCATCCGCGCATGGATCCGGCTGAATTCGCGCAGTTGAAGAATGAGACCGTGGCGGCGCTGGAAGCCACGCGCAAGGAGCCGGACGCGCGTGCCGGCGAAGCGCTGCAACTGCATTTCAACCATTACCCGGACGGCGACTGGCGCGCTGCGCAGACGCTGGAACAACGCATCGCTGCCGTGCAGGCGGTGACGCTGGAACAGGTGCAGGCCTTCCATCGCCGCTTCTACGGGGCCTCGCATGGTGAAGTCGCGGTAGTCGGAGACTTCGATGCGGAGGCTGCACGCAAGGCCATCGATGCAGCCTTCGGCGGCTGGACCAGTGCCGCCCCCTATGCGCGCGTGCTGCAGACCTGGGCCGACATCCCGCCCAAGCGCATCCTCATCGATACGCCGGACAAGGAAAACGGTGTCTACCTGGCCCGCCAGAACATCCGCCTGCGCGATGATGATCCCGACTATCCGGCCCTGGCCGTGGCCAATTACCTGCTCGGCGGCTCCAGCCTGAAGTCGCGCCTGGCGGATCGCATCCGCCAGAAGGATGGTTTGTCCTATGGCATCAACAGCGGCTTGCAGGTCGGTGCCATCAGCGATGCAGGCTACTTCAGCGTGCGCGCAATCGCTGCCCCGCAGAACCTGGACAAGGTCGATGCCGCCGTGCGCGAAGAAATCGCCCTTCTCATCAAGGATGGCTTCACCGAGGAGGAACTGCTGCGCGCCAAGTCCGGCATCCTGCAGCAACGCAACCAGCAGCGCGCCAGTGATGGCGGCATCGCCACCAGCTGGAGCGCGCTGATGAACCTGAACCGCAGCTTCCTGTGGCAGCAGCAGCTGGACCTGAAGCTGGCCGACCTGACGCTGGCGCAATTGAATGCGGCCGTGCGCAAGTACATCGATCCGGCGCGCATGACCGTGGTGATTGCTCGGGATGAGGCCAAGGCCAGCCAGCCCTGAGGCATCCGCCTGAAATCATCGAGATGAAAAAAATGCCCGTGTCCTGCGACACGGGCATTTTTGTTTGCGACCAAGAAAATGGAGGTTCTCAGAACTCCAGTTTCTTGACGCCTTCGGCCGTCCCCAGCAGGCAAACATTGGCCCCTTGGCGCGCGAAGAGGCCATTGGTGACCACGCCGACGATGTTGTTGATCTTGTCTTCGATGTCGGCCGGATCGGTGATGGCCAGGCCCAGCACGTCGATGATGTAGCAGCCGTTGTCGGTAACCAGCGGCTTGCCGTCGCCATTCTTGTTCAGGCGCAGGCGCGGCTCACCGCCCAGTGCGGCCAGCTTGCGGGCCACCACGGCGTGCGACATCGGGATCACTTCCACCGGCAGCGGGAAAGTACCGAGCACATCAACCAGCTTGGAACCATCTGCGATGCAGACGAACTTCTGCGCCACGGATGCCACGATCTTCTCGCGCGTGAGTGCAGCGCCGCCGCCCTTGATCATGGCGCCGCTGCCATTGATTTCATCGGCACCGTCGATATAGACCGGCATGGTCTCGACCTCGTTGAGATCGAACACGGTGATGCCGTGCGAACGCAGGCGCTCGGCAGTCGCTTCGGAGGACGCCACGGCGCCCTTGATGCGGTGCTTGATCTTGCCCAGTTCGTCGATGAAGAAATTGGCCGTGGAGCCGGTGCCCACGCCGATGATTTCGCCGTCGACCACGTAGTCGATGGCGGCCTTGGCCACGGCTTGCTTGAGTTCGTCTTGAGTCATGATGGTTCAGTTCAACGTAAATAAAACCGGGAGCGTTCCCTTTTTGGCAACGCAAAAAATTCTCAGATTGCGGGATCGACAATGCTCAATGCACGTCGTCCGGCTGTTCGTCCAGGGTCTCGAAGAGCGCGATCTGCAGGCGTGAATGCAGCTTGACCAGCTTGCTCCACAGCAACCACAGCAGCCCGGCAGCGGCGGCCAGCACGAAGGCCAGCAGGTTCAGCGGGGGCAGGATGCTGGCGCTGAGCACGAAGATGAGCAGCATGATGCCCACGATGGACATGATGGGCAAGACCTCCGAGACCACCTTGCGCACCCCGGAAGTATACGCTCCCGCGAACTCCGGCTTGACACTGACCTCCGCCAGCAGCATCGACAGCGCCTGCAGCTTGCGGTAAGTGGCGATCAGGAAGGGCAAGGAAATGACCAACGCGCAGCCCCAGATGATGGCCTTCTGCACCTCCGGATCCGGCGTCCATGCCGAGAGCTGGCGCGACAAGCCGTCCACAAAGAAGGCGCCCGCCAGGAACACTGCAATCACCAGCGCCAGGTTCACCATCACCTGCATGAGGATGCGGCGGATGATGCGCGTGAGTTCGGCGCGGTCGCCCGTTGGCTGCAGGCTTTCCAGCCAGCGCGAGTACATGCCCAGCAGGCCCGAGACGCGCGCCGGCACCAGCGTGACCGCCTTGGCCGAGAGCGGGTCGGCGGCCTTGATGAGGTAAGGGGTGAGCAGCGCCGTCACCGCCGAGACCGCCACCACGATGGGATAGAGGAAATCGCTGGTGACCTTCAGACTCTGGCCAAGTGCGGCGATGATGAAGGAGAACTCGCCGATCTGCGCCAGGCCCATGCCCACGCGCATCGGCGTGCGCCCGCCCTGCCCGGCCACGAAGGTTCCCAGGCCGCAGCTGATGAGTTTGCCGAAGACCACGGCCAGCGTGATGATGGTGATCGGCATCCAGTACTTGACCAGCACATTGGGATCGAACAGCAGGCCGATGGCCACGAAAAAGATGGCCGAGAACATGTCGCGGATCGGTTCCACCAGGCGCTCGATGCGGTGCAGCTGGCGCGATTCGGCCATGACCGCACCGACCAGGAAGGCGCCCAGGGCCACGCTGTATTGCAGCTTCATCACCAGCAGGCAGAAGCCGAACAGCACGCCCAGCACGGCCACCAGCAGCATCTCGTTGCTCTTGAAACGGGCGATGAAACTGAGCAGGCGCGGCACCGCGAGAATACCGACCACCAGCGAGACCGTCATGAACAGCACCAGCTTGCCCACCGTCGTAAAGACTTCTGTGGAATCCACCGAGCCGCTGGTGGCCACACCGGAAAGCAGCGCGATCATGCCGATGGCGAGGATGTCCTCGACGATCAGGATGCCGAAGATGATCTGCGCGAACTTCTCGTTCTTCATCCCGAGTTCATTCAAGGCCTTGACGATGATGGTCGTGGAGGACACGGCCAGCATCGCGCCCAGGAAGATGGCGTCCATGCGCTTCCAGCCAAAGTAGAGGCCGATTTCGTAGCCGATCCAGATCATCAGCAGGATCTCGGCCGCTGCCGCGATGAAGGCGGTGGCACCGACCTTGGCCAGTTTCTTCAGACTGAATTCCAGCCCCAGCGAGAACAACAGGAAGATCACCCCGAGCTCCGACAGAATGTGCACGGTCTTCTCATCCTGGATCAGGTCATAGGGCGGCGTGTGCGGACCGATGATCACGCCGGCCACGATGTAGCCCAGCACCACCGGCTGCTTCAGCTTGTTGAAGACGACGGTGACAATGCCGGCAATGAGCATGATGATGGCCATGTCCTGGATGAATAACTCGACTTCGTGCATCGTGCGGGATTTCCTTTCTGTGTTCTGCAGCGTGCTGCAGGAGTGGCTGGATGGCTTCGCAGAACCTGCGGCACCGGGCAAGGCTGCGCCCTGCGGCATGGGCCGCGAACGGTGGATGATAGGGATTGCGGGTACTGCTGGCGGGCCGGCCACACGGGCCCGGCGCTGGGTGCTGATCTGTGTCCGCTCTTGTTGCTGATGACCACGGTACTGCTTCAGCGAAGACGCAGCGGCGGGAGACCTCTTCATCGCACACTGCGGGATGCCCCCGAAAATAACACAACTGACAACCGCACTGCAATGCAAAGTACGTGCCTGCCCTGCCGTGCGGACACTCCTGCACAACGGGATCGCAGGCCAGCAAAATGAAAAAGTTAGTAAATCCGGGTACATCCTGAGGGATGGACGCACCGAAATCTAACAAAACGCAATGGATGAGCTTGGCCGCCAATCCCGCGCGGGCAGGCGGCAAGCGTTCAGCCGGGCACGCGCACCTGTACTTCGACCGCCTTTTCATCGAAAGCGATGCGGGTGGTGAACTTGGCCCGCTTCATCGGGAAGCGCGACTGGAAGTGGCGCACATTGCCTGATCCCGAGATCACACGTCTGACGAACTGGTAGTAGGCATCCATGTCGATGACATGGACCGCCAGGAAGTAATCGTATTCGCCGGAGACGAAGTAGCACTGCATCACCTCGGCCTCCTTGGCCATGCGCTGCTCGAAGTCCTGCATGTGCTGGTCGGACTGGTTGTTCAGCGAGATCTCCAGGAAGGCCAGCATGCCGTAGCCGAGTGCGAAGGGATCGACCATGGCCACCTCGGCGCTGATGATGCCGGCCTCGCGCAGTTCGCGGATGCGGCGCAGGCAGGTCGGTTGCGAGATGTGCAGTTTTTCAGCCAGAACGCGCGTGGAGATCTGGTTGTCCTTCTGCAGCATGTTGAGCAGTTTGCGATCCACCTTGTCGAGGGTGTGAAGTTTGGCAGCCATGGGACAGAGTCGAGGATGATGGTTCAGGCCGGCCATTCAAAAATTGCTTGGCTTGGCCGATTCTTATGTTGTACCGTCGCATTATTCAGAAAGTCGGGGACGAAAGCAAAGTAGCACGCCTGGTCACCGCAACAAGGATCTGAATAACTGTGTTGTGAGACAAAACATTAAAAGTGGTCAATCCAATCTACAGAGGAGTGTTATGAAATTCAAGAGCGCCATTATTCCATTAACTGCCGCCATCGGTCTGGCATTCGCAGGCGCCGCGCATGCCCAGGAAGTCGTCAAGATCGCCCACGTGGGCCCGCTCTCCGGTCCCAATGCTCACATGGGCAAGGACAACGAGAACGGCGCGCGCATGGCCGTCGAAGAACTGAACGCCAAGGGTTTCACCATTGGCGGGAAGAAGGTCAAGTTCGAACTGCTGGGTGAAGACGATGCTTCCGATCCCAAGCAAGCCACTGCGGTCGCTACCAAGCTGGTCGACCAGAAGGTCGCCGCGGTGATCGGCCACCTGAACTCCGGCACCACCATTCCGGCCTCCAAGATCTACAGCGATGCCGGCATCCCGCAAGTGTCCCCCTCGGCCACCAATCCTAAGTATACCCAGCAAGGCTTCAAGACCACCTTCCGCGTGGTTGCCAACGATGCGCAGCTGGGCGCCGCACTGGGCAAGTATGCCGTGCAGAAGCTGGGCACCAAGCAGATCGCCGTGATCGATGACCGTACCGCCTATGGTCAAGGCGTGGCAGAAGAATTCGCCAAGGGCGCCAAGGCGGCCGGCGGCACCATCGTCGGCACCCAGTTCACCAATGACAAGGCCACCGACTTCAACGCCATCCTGACCTCGCTCAAGGGCAAGAAGCCGGACGTGATCTTCTTCGGCGGCATGGACGCCGTGGGCGGCCCGATGCTGCGCCAGATGAAGCAGCTGGGCATCGGCGCCAAGTTCATGGGCGGCGACGGCATCTGTACCGGCTCCCTGCCGGGCCTGGCCGGTGATGGCCTGGGCGAAGACCAGGTGATCTGCGCCGAAGCCGGTGGCGTGGATGCTTCCGGCAAGAAGGGCATGGATGACTTCCGCGCAGCCTACAAGAAGAAGTTCGGCATCGATGTGGTCTACAACGCGGCCTATGCCTACGATGCCACCATGACCGTGGCTGACGCCATGGCCAAGGCCGGCTCCGCCGATCCCAAGAAGTACCTGCCCGAACTGGCCAAGATCAGCCACAAGGGCGTGACCGGCGTGATCGCCTTCGATGCAAAGGGCGATGTCAAGGATGGTTCGCTGACCCTGTACACCTACAAGGGTGGACAGCGTACCGTGCTGGCGGTGACCAAGTAAATTTGGTCGCCCTGCCCTGCTGGCTGGCTTGCGGGCTGGTTTTCAGGGTCGGTTAAAAAATGCAGCGCCCCCGATGGTTGTCGGGGGCGTTGTCGTTTGAAGGCGCTTGTATGCCGTGCATATTGTCCAAGATCGGCCGCAGCGATATCGCAAATTGTTTTAATTATTTAAGGATAAAGACGCCAGCTGAGGCGTTTGCGTTGGCTTCTTGAGTTGAGCAGGTTTCACTGGGTCATTACAATGGCGGACTCTTGCTGATGCAGCTCAGTTGGTAGAGCAACTGATTCGTAATCACGGAATAGGCTTCAGAACAGTCCGACATCGCATGAAGCAACTACGACGTCAAAGCTTCAATGATTGAAGAGCCCGCTCAAGCGGGCTTTTTTGTTGTCGATATAGATTAAAATTAATCCTCGCCGAGAAAAATCCTGGGCACCTGTGGTGCTCCACACCACTCCGCTACGGCGTTGTAATGCTTAGCGAGCTTCTGAACAACCTCCAGCCCATCACCCACTTTTTGAAGAAAACTGTTCGTAGACGAGCCTACGGCCGCCGCGTCATCGAGCCAAGCTTTCAATTTTTTCATTGCGCTGGACGCCTTCGCATCATCCGGGGTGCTCTTTTCGCCGAGAGCAGCGAAGGCATCCTGCATATCGAGAAGCCGAAGTTGCATCTGCGAATTATCAGTAGTCAACTCTGAAAGGCGTTGCAATTGAAGTAGGATCTCCGGAACATCGTTTCGAATCTGCACAGCATTAGAGACGCAAATAACTGGACTTACATTCACAGCTATTGGGTGACTCTGCGATAACGAATGTCCGATCAGCTGCCTTAAGCTTTTAATTTCCTCCCCCTGCAGCGAAATTATGTCGCGTTGGTTTTCAACTCGGAGCTGTGCAATTCGTAGCTCAGTTTGGAGCTCAACAATCTTTACCTTGTTCTGAAACAGGGAATCAACCGGTGCATCCCCTCGCACAACCATTTCATATTCTTGTAACGCTCGCTCAATCACTTCTCTGTTGCCGTTATCGCTCTCGACTATGAGTCGAACACTCAACCCATCTTGTTCGATTCGAACCCTAGCATCATTTCCCGGATATTTTTCCTCAAGAACTGTGCTGAAGTAACTCAATATTCCAATACGCCCGCGCGGCCTAGTGAAATCAACATTGCCATTGTTCTTTCCAACGACACGACGCCACATTGAGCGAATCAGGTTCCAGCTTCTCACACGCATTCCATGCTCATTCTTCAGCCACGCCGGAAACTGCTGACAGGCTATATGCACGTGTAATGCGCCTCGCTTCTGCACTTCCAAGGTGGCGACATAGTGAAACTCACCCAGACTGCGCAGACGCTCCCTGAAGGCCTTAAAGTCAGCCTCGACTCGTGCATAGTCGGTCATGCATTCTCGGTAAGTCAGAGTAAGCAGGCAATCAGCCTCCAGCATTTTCGCCAGCCTGCGCACCTTTGTCTTTGCGCGACGAGCCGCAGCAATCCGGGCCTTCTCGTGATCGCCTTCGCCGCGTTTCGTCGGCTCCTCAACCTCTGTCGCGTAGTCGAATATCTGACCATCACTATGGGTTTCGTACCCCTCGTCCAGGAACATTTCTACGCCCTTCGGGAATTCCGTTACTGTCAGCGTTTTCCAACGCCTTGCATCCGTACCAGCGAAATAGGAGCCAAGTGACGCCTTAAGATTTGCATTGGCCGCAGCCTTGTCTATACTCGTCGTAAGCACAATTTCCCCTAAAGATTAGTTGTGTGAGCCCGGCAGCGTTGGCGCGTTGATCCGGGCATTTTTACGTCCATCAAAACCACTTTTCAAACTCGCCGAAAAGGCCATTCTTTCTCTGTTTCCTTAAGTGTTCTAGGTACAAGATCTACAGCGATGCCGGCACCCAGCAAGTAGCCCCCTCGGCCACCAATGCGAAGTACACCCAGCAAGGCTTCAAGACCACCTTCCGCGTGGTCGCCAACGATGCGCAGCTGGGCGCCGCACTGGGCAAGTATGCCGTGCAGAAGCTGGGCACCAAGCAGATCGCCGTGATCGATGACCGTACCGCCTATGGTCAAGGCGTGGCAGAAGAATTCGCCAAGGGCGCCAAGGCCGCCGGCGGTACCATCGTCGGCACCCAGTTCACCAATGACAAGGCCACCGACTTCAACGCCATCCTGACCTCGCTCAAGGGCAAGAAGCCGGACGTGATCTTCTTCGGCGGCATGGACGCCGTGGGCGGCCCGATGCTGCGCCAGATGAAGCAGCTGGGCATCGGCGCCAAGTTCATGGGCGGCGACGGCATCTGTACCGGCTCCCTGCCGGGCCTGGCCGGTGATGGCCTGGGCGAAGACCAGGTGATCTGTGCCGAAGCCGGTGGCGTGGACGCCTCGGGCAAGAAGGGCATGGATGACTTCCGCGCAGCTTACAAGAAGAAGTTCGGCATCGATGTGGTCTACAACGCGGCCTATGCCTACGATGCCACCATGACCGTGGCGGACGCCATGGCCAAGGCCGGCTCCGCCGATCCCAAGAAGTACCTGCCCGAACTGGCCAAGATCAGCCACAAGGGCGTGACCGGTGTGATCGCCTTTGATGCCAAGGGCGATGTCAAGGATGGTTCGCTGACCCTGTACACGTACAAGGGTGGACAGCGTACCGTGCTGGCGGTGACCAAGTAAGGTCGGTCGCCCTGCCCTGCGGGCTGGCTTGCGGGCTGGACTTCAGGGCATGAAACAAAGCAGCGCCCCCGATGCAGATCGGGGGCGCTGTCGTTTGGCGGCCTACTCGCGCATATTTTTTTAATTGTTTACGCTTTACGCCCGTTTACTTAGTTTTGGAACAGGGTATTGCGGACGGTTCTTTAGTTTTTGCGTGACGTTGCCATTTCCACTTATCGGGAAAGCGCCTTTTCCAGTGCAGCCTTGTTCATCGACGAACGCCCCTTGATACCGCGCGCTGCCGCTTCCGCATACAACTGCTTGAACGTGCGGCCGCCAGATCCGGCATGAGAGCGCAGGCCGCCCCGTCGAGAGGGTGACATATCTTGGGTGGACGTCTTGCTGGCCGTCTTGGATTCACCGTGCTGGGCCCGTTCCTTGTTGACGGTCCGGGCCGCGATCTCCTCGGCGCGCCGGGTGCTGGTGCCGCGTTTGACGGCACCGGACTTGATGTGTTCATACTGACGTTCACGTTTCTTGCTCCATGCGGTCTGCGGCATGATGGCCTCCTCTGCGGTTGCGCCAGCCGGTGACATTCTGCACGGACTGGCTAGGGATACGATCAGTGCTGATGCATCGATGTTGCGCTCACCTATGGCGCCCTTGCATCCCGCTTCGTCTGAAAACGCTGTAAGACTGATGGAGGTCCGGGTCAGCTTCCTGCTCGCCGATGCCCGCAGCGCGGGGCCGCAGCCGATATTGATTCCTCGCGGCAACAAACAACGATGATCCGTGGCGACAACCTTTATGCGGCTCATCAGTCCAATCGCTCATCACAAAACGGACGGGAGGAATCAATGAAACAGATCACGGCGGTCTTTGGTGTAGTGCATGCGGTGATCGCGCTGTTGTTTGCACTGGGCGCCCTGGCGTTGATCGCCATTGCGGCGAGCATGGGTTACGAGGCGGTCAGCGAAGGCCTGGGGCTGCCGCAGGCCCAGGCGCTGATCGAGGCCATCGGCATCCTGGCGGCTGCGGTGGTGGCATTCCAGATTGCCGAGACCATTACGGAGGAAGAGGTGGTGCGCGACGCCAACATCAGCGCGCCGACGCGGGTGCGGCGCTTCCTGTCACGGTTTTTCGTGGTGGTGATCGTGGCACTGGCTATCGAGGGACTGGTGATGACCTTCCGTGCCGCGCATGAGGAAGCGGCGGACATGATCTATGCTGCCGCTCTGCTGGTCGGGACCGGTGTCTTGCTGGCGGCGTGGGGATATTTCATTTATTGCAACCGTTCTGCTGAGGAATTGGAACCGGATGCGATGGAAGAGGCCAAGGAAGAGGACAAGAAAATTGATGGCTGAACGCTATGTTGTGAGGCTAGCGCAGGCTTGGCGGGCCTGCCCGAGGGGGTAGAAAGCTGAAAATTTCTGGCCGGGGTGTGGAAGAAGCGGAAAGAACCCGTTATAATCGCGGACTTTTGCTGATGTAGCTCAGTTGGTAGAGCAACTGATTCGTAATCAGTAGGTCGACGGTTCGATTCCGCCCATCAGCACCATTACACAAGGGTTCCAAGCGATTGCTTGGAGCCCTTTTGTGCTATATGCGCTGCCCTGTGCTCTAAGCGGCTGGACGACCTCCGCCCGCTGGCGGGATACCCGCTGGGTCGTACGACTGTGCGCGTGAGCTAACAGTCCCCTCGCTTGTTCTAGCGTCTCAGCATCACTTGCGCACTTAGCTCGCAGATCATGATCCGTAAAAGATTTCTTTACTTTGGTCTCTGTCATGACGCGTTCCATAAATCTTTGCCACACTGAGTCCCAACCACATATGCAACTCACGTTACATGTCTAGCATATGCGGTTTCTCGAATAGCCGTGGTTCATACACCTTATCCGTGTCTAACGCCTCTTGAGTACACTGATTTCGCCGTCGCTTTCCATCGTCATTAGTTCTATCTCATTTAGGGACGTGGCATTACTTTCGCGCACCTTAGCTTCTATCTCTTCAGTAGTCACGAACTCTTTGCGCATATTCCGGCGCATTAGCTTCCCGTTTTTCACCAATATGAGCGGACGAGGCTCAAGGACTTTTCGAAGCGCTGCGGAGTGGTAACTGGCGATATCGATGAGGTAGTTCCACGCCATTAGCGTGACCACCAGCAATAAGGCATCGGGCACAGTATCGGAATCCCCACTCATACCGTTTTGAGAAGCGTCGGCAATAATTACCACCAGCAGAAAGTCACCTACTCCAACGTTGCCAGCGTCCCTCCTCAGCACAAAGCGGAAGAAGACAAAAAGGAAGAGATAGATAAGCGTGCCACGAATAATGATTTCAAGTGGCGAGACGCTAAAGCTGATCAAGTCATCCCATTGAATTTGCATTATTGCTCCTGCCCCTCATTAATTCTTGGCCTTGAGGTCGGGTGATGCATCACGAATGAAAAATCGTCGGCTGGGGTGGGTAAATTATTTAGTAAAGTTGTTCCATGCTGACTGAGCCGCGCCACCGCACAGCTATGTCGACGGTAATCAAATAAGGGTCCCGCAGGACCCTTATTTGTTTCGTGCATGTCAGCGGTTGTCGCCGCTGTTGCCGCCATGGCTGTTCTGGCCGCCCTTGCGACCTGCTTCGCGGGCTTCTTCCGAGCTGAACTCGTGTGCCGTTCCCTTTTCGTGAGCGGCCTTACCACCTTGGCTGGCGATCTCGCGTTGTTTGTTCTCGTCCATCGAGGCGAAGCCACGGTTGCTAGTCGAACCTTGATTTTGCTGATTTGCCATCATGAGCTCCTTTGGGTTAATCGAAGTTTTCAGAACATGCCGTCGAACCGATTAGGGCGCGACGTGGTTCAAGCATATGAGGTCCACGCCATAGACTCTATCGGCGATGGGCGCAACCCTGTGAACGAAATTGCTGACGGATTCGCCAGATCATCTGAAGATGAGCCTCTTACAAGCGTCGCTCGTCTTCGTTCCCCAAAAGGCGAATGGCTTCGTTGATCGCGTGAAGCGCCGCTGCATGGCGCACCGCTTGACGATCGCCGTCGAAGAAGCAGGTGGAAGTTCGGAGCTGCTGCTGGGCACCGCGCTGCCACAGCCAAGCAAAGCACACTGTTCCGGCTTTAGTGCCATCGGGCGCATCGTCCGGCCCGGCCACTCCAGTATTAGCTATCGCCAAACTTGCATTGCAACCTGCCAGACCACCGCGCGCCATGCGTTCCGCGACGTATTCGCTCGTCAAGCCATGGGTGTCGATCTCATCCTGTGTAACACCGAGCATGCAGTGTTTGGCCTCTACCGTATAGGTGACAAAGGCTCCCTCCAACCACGCTGCACAACCTTCGACGTCACCGAGTCCGGCGGCAATAAGACCTGCGGTGCAAGATTCCACTGTTACCAGATGCATCCCCTGTTTTCCAAGTATATGGCCCAGCCGTTCACCTGAACTTCTCATCGCTCTCATCGTGGTCTCCTTGAATGGAATTTGTGGCATGTGTCCTCCACTGGTCCGTCAACAGGACGGTCTCTTGCACCTGCAGGCCTCAGAATCAACCCGGAGGAGTATGGGGTGCCGCAGTTACGTGAGCGCGCTACAATCGGCCTAGCTCAATGAGTCGGCCACGCTCTTCGGCCGACGCTACTACCTCAACGGCTCATATGCGGGCTTCATCCCCTACATGACCGACACCGCCAGCAACGTCAACGACGTGGACAAGCTGCGCGAGGCTAACGGCACGGAAGATCCCGGGATATGAGAACTAAAATAGTTTATGCCCGAGTGTAAGGAAAAACCCGATAGCCGCCCTACTCCTATGCCTGCATCATCCGATGGCTTAGTTTGGTGCTAGGGGCCGTTCGCTTGTCGAGAATAGGTTCGATTTCTTAGCAGCTGAACTATTTCCTTGGCGTGGACAGAAATTGAATAACACAAAGACGCTCGACCGTTGTACCAAAGCGGGGCTTGTCGCCTCAGGGGTGCCGATTATTTTTTGTGCATTTCTTTCCGGCCCTAGCGCTGCATCGTTTTTCCACGTTGAGAACATCATCGAGCTTCCATCGATTTTCGCGCACTCTCTTCAAGCAAGGCTATTCGCAGTAAGCCTCAGCTATCCCCTAGTTTTTCTCGTTCAGTTTCACGGCGTGAAGCTCTGCACGAAGACGAGAAGGACGAAATGCGCACTGCTAATCGGATGGTCAGGGCTCGTCGCCTACTTCTCTATGCTTTCGTATAGTGGCTTCTTTTGAATAGGAACATGGTGTCTTAGTCGAGGAACTGGAAAAAGCGTTCAACGCGAACGCAAAATCGCCTCTTTCGCGCAGCCGCACGTGACATAGGAATGTCGTGCGATTACAAGCCAAAATAAACAGGGGAACAAATGTTTGAGGTGTTGTTAAAGGAAATACTGGGACGATATACGCGGTCGATAGAGGAGATAGAAAAAAAAGCTTCACGAGGGGAAGTCGTCGGTGATTTGATACGAAGACAGGTAAGAAGCTGCTTAAATGAGATGCAGGCGGTGGGCGCACAGCCTGACGATATCCGCGCGGCTTTTGACGATCTAGAACATCCTTCATCGGAGGTCTTCACCTCAATGGAACCAAGGGTTTCTAGACTCCTGACGGCGATGAAGCTGCACGTTGACTTTTTGCTCTTTATAGAAGAGCAGCAGAATTTGAATTCTTCTTCGATTAAGAAAAATGGCGAGGGCTTCGGCTTTCATTAAACTAGCGCAGCCATCACTCACTTGGTATGCGTGAGATTTTCAAATGTGCCGTCCAGATGGCAATACTTCGCATGCTCTGAAAGTCAGGATATACGGTCGCGGTATCGCGGATGAGTTCAATATCTGAGCCATTACGCAGCTCAACCGCCATTCGCCAGCCCCCATCAATTTCATAGCCAATGACGGTAACGTCGTAGCCACGGTACTTGAAGCTAAAAGTTTGAGAGGTGGACATAAGTATTCGTTAAATCGCTCACTGCGCGGTGGCTGTGTGGAACTGATGGATGCCAGGTGAATACTTTTCGGTCTTCTGCTTCAGACGTGAATTATATGCGTCCCAAGAAATGAGACAAGCTAAGCCATAGAACCGCTAATGTTGAGCACCACCGCTGCTCTTGAAAAATCTTTCGCATGAGGTCTCCAACAACGGCATTCCCGCCTGCACGCAAAGCCTGGCCTGCGCGAACTCAACCACCCCACGCTCGGTCTGGCGTCGCTCGATCCGCTTGATGACCATGCGAGACGCCTTGATGGCATCCACCTGGACATCCACCAGCTCCATGATGACCTCGCCGCTGTCCCGCTGCAGCCGGGCACCTTTGGTCGGCCGGCGACGGTCACCATCCTCGAAGACTCCCACGCGTAAATCGCCGATATTGCGCGCCTCATCGCCCAGCAGCTCGCGGGCAATCTCTACGCCATTAAGGCGCATCTGATAAACGATCACTTGCATGCTCACCTCACGCGCGGCAGCGGCTTTCAGTCGGTTGTGTAATGCGGCGTCTCGTGCTCGACGCGCGCCGCCCAGAGATGCAGTCCACCGCCACTTTGCGGCCCTCGATGTGTGCACCACTCATGCTCCAGCCGGCCACGTCGATGAGGAGGGAACAGGCGACGCAATCCACATGGTATTGATTCAGGTCTGGCGAATCGGCGGTGTAGTCAGCGCCGGTCCGGAAAAATCTGCATGCAGCTTGTACGTGATGGTTCGATTCCGCCCATAGCACCAGCACACAAGAGTTTCCCGCTTATGCCGGAAACCCATTTCTATCCAAGAATCAGATATCTCAAGGGCATGGGCGACGACTTACTGCTGACTGGGATCATATTCACCACAGACCTCAATCGCAAAGATGATTCAAGCCCTTGAAACGATAACTTTCGACGGGTAACTTGCCAGAATTACTGAAGTGGTAACTGGCCCAAACCGTGCCAGCACATCGATAGCAGCTTCCAGCTGTGCCATCTCTTGAACCACGACACGCACAATGAAGCAATCTTCCCCAGTTATGCGGTGCGCATCAATAATCTCTGGCATCGCCTCAAAGGCAGCCAAGCAGCGTTTGATCTCCGCGTGAGTGGTACGAATCCGCACCATTGCGGAGATATTGTGGCCCACCAGGCGGGAATTTATTCTTGTCGTGTAGCCTTCAATAACACCTCGGTCTTCTAATTTTTTTATGCGTGCCGTGATGGCCGGTTGAGATAAACCAATCTGCTTTCCCAGCTCAGTATTACTAATGCGCGCATTGTGTTGAAGCGCCTCTAAGATGCGCCAGTCCAGGCGGTCTAATGCCTCCGCTTTAATTTCATTTGCCGAGTTCATCATCTTTCGTTAATTCATTGATTCAATGCCACCAATTCATTCGAATGTCGATGTTGCCCTAGTTCCGGCCTCAATACAATGAGCGCTGTTTCATCAATGGAGATTGCGCAAATGCATCATTCC
Source organism: Herbaspirillum sp. 1173 (assembly GCF_031455335.1). Lineage (NCBI taxonomy): Bacteria > Pseudomonadati > Pseudomonadota > Betaproteobacteria > Burkholderiales > Oxalobacteraceae > Herbaspirillum > Herbaspirillum sp. 1173. The sequence goes on from NZ_JAVDSP010000002.1 coordinate 394,979, forward strand.
GTCCTTGTGGTTCCCGGTATTGGCAATTCTGGCCCTTCTCACTGGCAGAGCTTATGGCAGTCCTCGCATCCGAATTGGCGGCGCCTCATAGTCGGAAATTGGGACAAAGTAGAATGCGACGACTGGGTATCTGCCCTGGAACGACAACTTGTCAATGCTCCTGCAAACACCCTGCTGGTTGCACATAGCCTTGGATGTCTAGCGGTGGCACATTGGGCCGAACAATCGGGGAAGAAGATTGGTGGAGCCTTGCTGGTCGCAGTTCCCGATCCAGCGGCACCTTCATTTCCACGTGGCTCGGCGCATGGATTCTCACCTTTACCTCTGGTTCCCTTAAGGTTTCCGTCAGTCGTCGTCTGCAGCGCCGACGATCCCTACGGTAGCGTGGAACACGGCCGAGAATGCGCCAATGCCTGGGGCAGCGAGTTCGTCGAGGTTGGAGCGAAGGGACACCTAAATGCGGAAAGCAACCTAGGCGCTTGGCCGGAAGGACTTAATTTGCTCGCAAGATTGTCCACTTCCATCGATTGCGGCAGAGGGACGCTAAAGTAAATATGCTCATCAAGGAAAGAGAATTCCAGTTGCGTTTCCAATCGAACAAAGCCCAATACGGGCCTGTGACGCGACCAGCCTCTAAAGGTTAGAGCACTGTCGAACATTTAGAGGTTGTTCATTTGCGGACATTCACCAGCGGCCTGCATGTCAACTCCTGGCCGATAGCGGAATAAATGCGAAGTTGGTCCGGGCAATCCTACTTGGCCCGTATCTCGTCGGAGACGAAGCCGAGGTCGCAGACGGAACAATAATAACCCTCAACAAATTGCTCCAGAGGTGCATCGCTGATTTTCTCTGGATTGCATTCATCCACTGCGAGTTGATCCTTGCGCTTATACCCAGCGCGCTCCTCTAAAAATAGGGCCTTTGGACTCGCTCGACCAATGAGGACTGTTTTCTTACGGACATGCGTGTTTGAGCAGCATTTTGGACAGGTATCAGTATTTTTCATCGCAATATCCTCCCAGACTTGAGTGCTTTCCATCACAGATATTGTCCGATTGCGGATGCAACGCATCGCACTTTATCATCGCTGCCGCTGACCATAGGGATGTACGTCTCGCTTTTCGCCCTTATTGCGTTGACTTGTTGAACGACCGCTTCTGGCCGATTACGAACAATAAAATGCTGCGGACCAAATCACATCAATGATTTGGTGAGAACGATCTGTACACAAGAACTTTCCGGCAAGTCCTTCGCGATACGTTGCAACCCTGCATATAGCCGAGGATTTGGCTTTGCGAACTCATCTACATTCATGAATTCAATTTGACACGGTCCAGGCCAGCCTGGGCCGCCAGCAGACACCGCATCCCATACGCTTCCAAATTCCGCCCAAAGATATTTGAACCTTCAGGCTGAACCGCTTTGCAATAAAGGCTCCAGAAGTCGTCATCTGTTTCTACCGCGGCGCAGTCCAGAATGATTTTTTTCATGCTTCTTGGAATATGAAAGAGTCTGCTTCTGACAGCGGCTTCAACCAAGAGCAGTCAACAGATCAATACGCACGAGATAGTATCAAGCCTTCATCAGGAGTAAATAATTGTCACCACGCCAAAATAGATGAAGAGAAGTATTCCAGGCAGATGAAACCATGAAAATTTGTATCCGAACAGAATTGAAATTTTCTTCTTTTTCGCCTCTGCGGGAATCTGAGCCGGCTTGACAGGCGGCACGATCTCAGATGGCCATGTGAATGGCAAATCGTTGTCCAAGGGAGGCCACGATTCAAAACGATGAGCGTAAGCGTCAAAATTGAATTCTTCAAAATGAGCAAGCTCTTGCATGGCCACTTCAACGGCAGCATCCCCATTGACGCTTACTGCATCACCATCCGCACGAAGATATCCGCCGGTTTCTTTTGCAAGGATTGCCATCGCCAACATCTGCATCACCCCCGCCGCCGGACTTCGGCCTGCAGATGTCCTGGATCCGGCCACATAGCTACAGGGACTTCCAACCCCAAGCCGCGTGCGCCGTTTTTTCCCGCGCCCACCGAGGGGGGAGACACCGTAACCAAACGCGACCAGCAAGGGGACGTCCGGCTCCAGTCTGCATATGCGTGAGGGGGTACCGGTGATTTTCAAATATAGAGCACCGACTGGAGGAGACTCTGTTAAAACAAATTCCGGATGAAGTTCGACACCGAAGCCCAGGTCCGCAAAAGCCTGAACGAAGCGAAGATTGAGGTCATCCGTTTCTGGCCCTAAGAATGTCTGAATACTGATACTCATTGCAGAGGAATTTAGTCAGAAAAAATTAAGACGACTTGGACGAAAGTTGAATTCCACGAGGAAATCTAGTCCAGTCTACTTCTGGCCGATTGCCGACTTAGACAAGACTAGCTATTACGCCCGGTACTAGTCTTTCCAAAACTGCCACCAATGCCTCTTCTTTTCCATGGCTTTGAAGAAGTAGCAGCTTGGTTCAAGATTAGTGTCCCAGGGACAGACGCCGAAGTTTCCAACCATACCTTCTTCCAGAATGCGTTTGGTAAGGAAGTATTCGGGCACTTCAATCTCTCGATTACCTTGAAAATATATTTTCTGCCACTCTTCCCTTGGACAGTCGTCCTCTTCTAGATAGAAGTTTGCCGATAGCCAGTTACGTTCAAAGTCTTTTGCTGTGCCGTACTCAATGAGTGCCTGTCGATTTGCACTACCAACGGTTTGCAGTCGAGAGCGCGTTCTTTTACCGCCTTCAAAGAAGGCGTATCCATAGCTGCCACCGGAATCATAATGACAGAAGGCCATGAACAGATGAGGAGAGCCGAGTCTACGATACGTTTGAGTAACGTCAGTCTGAGGGAATTCGAGGAGATCCCAGACGAGGTCGTTATTGCAGACAAAATATGCGTCTTCAAAGCGTTGGACCATGACATCACCTGGATGTCGAATGTCGAACTGGCCAATATCGGGATGCTCAATCTGTACGACCTTGGTGCCGAACAAACCTGAAACAAATGATTCGATATCAACCAAAGGTTCTAACGGTCTAAATACGATTCCCGCTTGCGCTATGCCCATCACTCGATTTGCTTTCGATAGAACAAAAAAGGTTGAGGTGCCACCGTAAGTGAATTCGCGCCCGTACTCGCTCTATGTAACGGTCGCGTCCGATGCATGAATTTTCGCTTACTTGCTGATGGTGAATTCCGGATAGGTCATGGAATCATTTCCCTCCTTGGTCTGAATAGCCAGGCCAAGGTCTTGCAGGAAGGCGAATTCAGTGCGTCTACCGTTGGCGAACGTGCAGTCGAGCAGCACGGCCGATCCAGTCAAGGTCGCGTTGATGTCTGAGGCGGATATTGTTTGTGCGATCTTGCAGGTTTGCTTGCTGGCCTCAGAGGCGCGCTTGGGGGGGCTGCCACTTTGCATCGCACTCTCGAACGTCAAGGTCTCGCCCGCAGCCAGGGTGGCAGGAAGGGTGAGCGTCAGGTCGGTTGTCAGAGCTGGTCGGCCCGATGCAGCGACCCTGTTGATATAGATCTCGGCGCGCAGCTGCTGCAGGCCGGCAAAGGAGACTCGGTCTACGTAGAAAGTGCCGGAGTAGTGTTCGCGGATATGCAGCAGACCATTCACGTTTTCAACCTCCTTGAGCATCGTGAAGGGCTTTTTCCCGTGATAGGAGAGTTGCATGGATATCTTGCTGAAACGTGGACGCCATATCGAGGCTTGAGGTGCCGCAGCATCAATAGCGGCCAGCACATTCGAGGGCGGGTCCGACTCCTCTGGCTCTTGTGATGAAAGCGGTGGCAGATCATCCGAGCCAACGTCGGGCCGTTCGGTCTTGAGAACGGCGGCAGTCACTGCACCTTGCAGCGAACATGAAACGCGCGTGGCATGCTTGTTGTTCTCCATTCTTTCGATGATGAATGCGCGTTCGATGGTGTTTTTCTGCGGCACGCTGCTTGAACCCGTTTTGATGGCGATCCAGTCAGAGCTACCGATCTTCACCTCCGTGCGGGCGTAGTCTGTTCCGTCGGGGTGGAGGCGATCAGCGTTACTCACCATCGGCCGCAACTTGCCGATGACCTCTGCAACGGTGCCGTCGACGATGAATCCCCAGTAGTAATAGCGTCCCAATTCCTGAAGGTCGGTTATCTCATCGAAATAACCCAGCAGCTTGATGTCACCCACAGTGACTGGGGCGGCGAAGTTGACCTGATTGTCGGGGGCGTTCTTGCGATCCTTGACTTTGATACAAGCGAGTTCGTCCTTTCGTTCCAGCGCGGGCAACACCTGGCTCGCCGCAGCATCCTTCGCGAGTACGCGGAAGAAGCTGCTGTTGCAGGCGGTGAACTCGCGCATGGTCTGTTCTGCCATTTGCGCCGTGGCCGGCAAGGCCATCATGGCGATACTTGCAAGCATGGCTGCGCGTGCCGCCTGCATGAGGTTTCTGCGTTTCATCTAATCTTTCCCCTGTCTTTATTTCTACATCGGCGTCTCGTTTCGAGTGCATTGCCCCCAATGCAGCAAGAGACTGTATTTCACCTTGTTACTACTTCGGGCAGCCCGGAACGCCAAAACGCGTCGGGTTCACGCCAACCTGCTTGATGGGTACCGGCTTCAGGCCTTCCGTCTCGTCCAGCTCCAGGACGTAGACCATGCATACTTCCGTACTGGTCGTTTTCTCACCGGACCACCAGGATTTGCTCTTGCCCGTTTCGTAGCGCTTGTCGCTTGTCACCAGATAATGCGCATCCTTCCTGGGTTCGAATCGGAGGTTGATCGTGCAGGCGCGCGCGGAAGCGTTGCGGCCGATCTGGCGGTAATACCGCAGGAGTTGCGGGCTCCCCGCCGGGATCTTCAAGGTCTTGGGCGCAGGCGGCGTTTGCGGCAGATCGCGCACGTTGCCGCTCGCGTACAGCGTCGGAAATTCCAGGCATCCATCCTCGTCGGCACGGCCATAGGAGAGACTGGATTCGCCATATTCATTGCCCAAGGCGATGGTGAGCGTTGCGCTAGCCTGGTCCGGCAAGGGTTCCTTGTACGGCTGGACGCTACCACATGCGGATACCAGGAGTGTGGTGGCGGTAATGAGGGAAACTGGATAGACGTTCTTCACGATCTGTGGCTTGGTTAATTGAAATGCGACAAGCGACCGTGCAGATACTGATCATCTTGCCGAGTGGCAAGATGTTAATTGATGCTCGGTGATTTTTGTAAATTTTCTTTAATTGCGAGAATTTATTGTGTGATTCCTGTCGTGTTTAGCATCACCGTACGATAGCTGGCACGCGTGATCTCGAGCAGTTCACCTGGCGACCAACAGGTCTGCAATTGCGAGAGCCGCCAGTGGACGCGACGTACGCTGAATACCCACTTGAACTCATCCTCAGTATTACGCGGATATTTTTTCGTGCCTGTATCAGGCCGATAGCGGACAGGGCAAACGTTATCAGGGTCGGCGACGACGCATTCAACACCGAAAAATCCGCTCCGCAATTGCAAATCGAGGGGCATCCTTATTGGCCTCCAAGCAAGGTGGGAGCATGGGGCTTGGGCTCTATATCGTTCGCGAGGTGGCCAGTGCGCATGGCGGATCAGTTGCCGTCCGCTCTTCCGCGGACGAGGGGACGACATTCACCATCCGCCTCCCGAAAGATCAATCCAGAAGCGAAACAGTTGGCAAGAGCAGCTCTAGCCCAAAGTTAAATTTTCTGATGTGTCTGGACTACTTACTTATCCGTCGAGAAGACGGACACATCAGTAATCCGTTCGCCTTGAGGATTAACGGCATGTCCCTGCGCGAGCTTGATAATTCCTTCACGATATAGGCTGTTGAGGATATCACCGGCCAGCTTCTCCGAGCGCAGCAGCGGTTGGTCGCTGTTGATACTGACTTGCGTACGCCCTCCCCAAATCTTGGCCTGTTTCTGGAAGTCGAACAACGTCAAATCGTAATGCACCCAACATCTTCCGGATTGCGACTGGGAGAATTCGCTGGCTTCAATACGAATCTCATACCTGGTATCCGTTCTGCGAGCGTTGTTGGTCTCGACCTTGGCGACCTTGATCCCGTTGATCTTCAACGTATTCGGCACGCGCGCCAACATCGCCGGCACGTATTTGTAGCGATATGCATCGACGTCTTTGGGCGCTGCAAACCTGGCTTGCCCGATGTCTCCCAACAGCAGCCTGAGCGTGACGGTATCAATGACCTCATCCGGTTGTGCGAACTTCTGCGACTTGTCGGCCGTGGCCGTGCAGCCGGCGAGCGCGATAAACAAACCTAGTACCAGCGATCTGCGCAAATTCATTTTTCCCCCATGCATTGATTGAGCCCATAACATTAGCAGAGCACCTACCTTTACTGTCTTGGTATGGACCCGAGCAACAGAATATTTTTCATGCGGCACTTTTGGTCGTACAGGCAAGGCGGAATACGACAGTCAGAGTACTTCATGCCCAACCAGTTCGGTCGCTTGTCTGCGCCAGCCATCGACCCGCGAGCTCGCTATCAATCGTCTGTATGACGATCCAGCAAACAATCAATGAACGCCCCAAGCAGCGCCGGCCGATGCCGCCTGTTCGGATAATAGAGAAACAATCCTGGCCGCGATATCGACCAATCCGCCAGCACCTGGACCAACCGTCCCTGGGCCAGCAGTTCATCCACGCCATCTCGCTCAAAGTGATAAGCAATGCCAAGTCCGTCCAGCGCTGCCGCAATGCCGATGTCAGCATGATTGGTCACGACGGGCCCCTCCACCGGGACCTCGACTTGCCGGCCTCGTTTCTTGAACTCCCAGCGATAGTGCCTGCCGTCCGTCTGCAGGCGCCAGTTGATGCACGTATGCGCATGCAGATCCGCAGGGGACCTGGGTGTCCCCCGGCGCGCGAGGTAGTCCGGAGAAGCCACGGCAACCATCTTCAGGTCAGAAGTCAGGCGGATGGCCACCATGTCCTTCTCGACCCGGTTACCCACGCGGATCCCCGCATCGAAGCGGCCCGCCACGATGTCGGCCAGCGTATCGTCAACCACGATGTCGAGGACCACGCCAGGGTTCGCCTGATGAAAGCGCGCCAGCCGAGGCGCAATGACGGTTCTCGCGGCAATCCCCAACGTGTTGATGCGCAGCGTCCCGCTCATTTTTCCTGTCGCCTCGCTTGCCTCTGCGACGGCGGCAGCCATTTCCCGAAACAGGGGAGCCACGCGACTGTAGAGCAGCTCTCCACTGGCCGAGGGCGCGACGCTGCGCGTGGTGCGATTCAGAAGACGGGCGCCGATGCGTTCTTCGAGCTGCCGGATGGTCTGGCTCAGTGCCGACGGCGACAGGCCCAGATGCTCCGCCGCGCGCACAAAACTCTGGCGCTCCACCACGGCCACGAATGCCTTCAGTTCGTTAAAATCGGATCCGCGCATTATGTATTTTTTACTACATAGTTCATCAAGATTAAGGGATATTAACTAAATTCACTTTGACGCGCATCCTGTGGCCTTACTGACCGTATGGAGCCAACCAACGTGAACACCCTGATCCTGCCCCCACCCATCGCTGCGTACTTCGCGGCCGAACACAACCCTGAAGCGCTGGCGCGCTGCTTCACGGCGCAGGCCGTCATGAAAGATGACGGCCACACCTACACCGGAGTCGCGGCGATCACGGCCTTCCTGGCCAAGGCATCGGCCCAGTACGGTGCGACCAGCGTGCCACTGGACATCCAGCAGGAGGACGGCTTCCAACGCGTTCGCGCCAACGTCGCCGGCAACTTCCCCCGGAGCCCGATTGTGCTGTCCTACCGCTTTGGCCTCGAACGAGGCCTGATCGCATCGCTGGAGATCACGGCATGAGATTTGACCTTTACCTGAGCGGCCTGCGCGCCGTGGTGACCGGCGGCACCCTGGGTCTCGGCGCCGCAGTTGTCAGAACCCTCGCGCAGGCTGGCGCACGGGTGGCCACATCGGCCCGTAGCTTGCCCCGGCATCCGGCCGAGGGCGTCACCTACGTCGCGGCCGACCTGTCCACGGCAGAGGGCACGCGGCATTTTTCCGAGACGGTGTTGAAGCAATGGGGGAGCGTGGATATCCTGATCAACGTGCTCGGCGGATCGAAGACACCCGGGGGCGGTTTCGCCGCAATCAGTGATGAGCACTGGTTCGCCGAACTCAACCTGAACCTGATGCCGGCCGTGCGCATGGACCGTGCGCTGTTGCCGGGCATGCTGGACCAAGGGTCGGGGGTCATCATTCACGTCAGCTCCATCCAGCGCGTGCTGCCTTTGCCCGAATCAACGACCGCCTATGCCGCCGCAAAAGCGGCCCTCTCGACCTATAGCAAGGCACTGGCCAGAGAGGTAACCCCCAAGGGAGTTCGCGTGCTCAGCGTTGCACCTGGCTGGATCGAAACCGAGGCTTCGGTAGCATTTGCGCAGCGTACGGCTGCGCATGCCGGCACAGACTACGAGGGCGGCAAAAAAATCATCATGGAGTGGCTGGGAGGTATTCCCGCAGGACGGCCAGCGAAACCCGATGAGGTCGCTGATCTGATCGCTTTCCTGGCATCCCCGAGATCCGCGTCGATCGCCGGGACCGAGGTTCGGATAGACGGTGGTACTGTTCCTACCGTATAGGCTGCTGAAGGAGCCGGCGCGGCGGCAGCAAGCCTTCTGGGGCTTGCTGTCCTCTTTTGAATTTAGTGAGTGGCGCCGCCGGTGGTGCGGGCTCATGGTCCAGACGAAAATTGATGGTCTGCGCCGTTGTATGTTCCTGAGCGATCCCTCCACACATCATCTGCGGATAAATTCTCGAGCCAATTGCGCGTGCGGCTTCGGCATCAAGATCCTGATATCCCGACGTCGATAAAATCGTCATTGCGGAAACTTTGCCATCGCCGTCGATGGTGAACTGGATGCGCACGCTTCCCTCTCGCTCCTCTTGACGCGCCTGCGGTGGATATATGATCGCAGGCATCCCTTCACGGATCGTCGCTGCTTCCCAGCGTATTTCGTCTGCCTTTGTACATACGGACGTTGATTGCGCCGCAGCCGAACCAGCAATCAATGTGAGGATAAAGCCAATGACGGCATATCTCATTTGATTCAAATTCCCCGAATTATTATTTATTACTCAAGTTGAATTGGACTGCTTTCGTTCCGACATTGTCAGCTTCCAACCAATTGTCGTCATGCTGGTTTCGGCAACGGACTACCATCTTCAAAAACACCTGGTTCAGTACGTGCCATGAGAACCAGTTTCTCCATCAGCGGAAATGGCAGCTCGTCTGTAAAAAGAGAGACTTTCAGCGAATGATCAGCGTCACATCGGAAGACTTCGGCAAGGACTTTGCCGATGGGATCTACCAGTTCCAAACCCAGGCCATCGCGGATAACGTCCGACGCTATTTGAAACCGATATTCCATACTGCCCTTTCCAAAGATTGCTGACGTCCGTTACTGGCGGGAAGCAGGCCATTGAGAGCAATCATGAAAGGAAGCGCGCGCATCCATTGATTCATTTGACCGGCACGATGACGATGGGCTGGATCTCTCTAATTGCCTCTCCACCACCTCCCCATGTTCCGAGAGGCAGCAGCCTGATCTCCGTGCGGTCGGCAAATTGTGGATACTTCTTCTTGATGATGGGCAAGTCCCGATCCTGGCGATCCCTGATCTCAGGAGAGGCGTCTGCCACTATCGTAAGGCCAATGATGTTTTTCCCCTCGGCGAGGTTCAGGTGCAGATTGCCAATGTATTGAACCTTGCCGGCTGCCACATGAAATTCCAGCGGGACCATCTTCGCTGATGGCGAAAGGATATATCCGGCGTTCCGAACCAGGCGCCATGACGAAATGGTATGCCTGCCAGCGGGTAATGAAATGGCAAGGACCTGCCCATAACTATCCTTGAACTGACTTCCCATGCGAATCGTCGCGTACTCAGGAAGCGCCTCCAGACGCCTGGGCGGAACAGGTGCGCCGGGCATGCCTTCGTCAAGGTAAAACATGGCCTGAAAATTTCGGGATCCGGCGCGATCAAATGAAACCGAGACGATAACGATGCCTTCATCCGGATTGTTCTCCAGCGAAAAATCGCGATCCACGTTCGATACGGCACAAGCAGTCAGGAATATGGCCAGCAGGCATATAAAGATGCTTTTGTGAGACATGATACTTTTCCCCCTTGGATTTTTGTCGGGGAACTGTAGCAGAAAATCAGCCTGACCTCATCCAGCTTGCTCATCTTGCGGTCGGTTCCTTGAAGTCTCCTGTCGACCGATTGCGGACGCTCAGCTCGAGCATCCAGCCTTCATCTTCAAATCCTTCACACCCTCCCTGAAACTTGCATATTCACGCGGCAAGATGATCTTCCGCTGGGGATCGTGCTGAATTCGGACATCATCAGCATGAAGGCTTTCATCGAACGCCGTACAAGTTGCGTCCTTATTGCCTTGTGCATAATGTGTAAGTGCAATGTTCACGTAAAGATTGGGAATAATGTCGACCAGTCCAGCTTCTCTCGCCAAGGCTGTTGCCCGTTCAAAATAAAGTAATGCCGCGCTCAAACGATTGTCGAAGCTGACCTCTTTGTCCCTGAATCCGTATTGCAGATAGTGTTGCTTTGATCCGCTCACGGCCGCTGACCTCAAGAACAGTCCATAAACACGTTGCCCCTCGACCAGTCCCGCGACATCATGCTTTTCCTTATAAATGGCGATGGCATCGATGATCATCGGTTCAGCCGCAAGTGGACGGTTGTGATTCTCAAAGAGATCTTGAGCAATTTTTAATTTGCTTGCGGGATCATCAACCTTCGGCACCAACGCAGCAGCGCACGACGCCAAAAGCAGAACAGCGGCACAAGCCATGCAGAGTGTGCGAATTTTCAATTTTTTCCCCATGATAATTTTTATGGTCCGCTTCTGCCCGATTGCGGACATGGCAAACTTTATCAGGATCGGCGATGACATTCGCATTCCAACACGAAAAATTCGCCACGCAATTCGAGATCGAGGGCGTACTTATTGGCGTTGTGGGCCGTCGGCTTTTTGAATTGCGGAGCGAAATCTCTCCAACCTGATCTATTGATTTATATAATTCCGCTGGCAGATTCGCGATCAGTAGATCGACGGTTTGATTCCGCCCATCAGCACCAGAACAAAAAGCGGCCTGCAGTAATGCAGGCCGCTTTTTGTTCTGCCCGCGCCAAGCGGGCGATCTGCCATGTTTTCGGTCTTGTCAGCGCAGTGCCACGGCTCTGACAGCCGCTACCTTGTTTCTTCCAATGCCGGTGACCGTAGCGAAACCTTTTGCATCATCGAGCTTGAATGTGGACACCAATCCAGCCAATTCTCCCGCCTGCTCCATCATCGCATTCGCAGCAGCAGCGGCCTCTTCGACCAACGCAGAATTCTGTTGAGTCGCTTCGTCCATGTGGGTGATGGCGAGATTGACTTGAGTGATTCCGTGACTCTGCTCCTGGCTCGCATGGGAAATTTCCGCCACCACATCGGTCACTCGCTTGACACTGGTGACCACATTTTCCATGGTCATCCCGGCTTGTTCGACCAGGCTGCTTCCCTGGGCAATCTGCGCTACGGAATCATTGATCAGTTCGGTGATCTCTTTTGCCGCCGTAGCGCTCCTTTGTGCCAGGCTACGGACCTCCGATGCAACGACAGCAAAGCCGCGCCCCTGCTCACCGGCCCTTGCTGCCTCGACGGCAGCATTCAATGCCAGGATATTCGTCTGGAACGCAATTCCGTCAATCACGCTGATGATGTCCACGATCTTTCGTGAGGAAGCATTGATACCTTCCATTGTGCTGACCACCTTGCCGACCACCTCGCCCCCTTGGGTGGCGACGTCCGAAGCCGATACCGCCAGCTCGCTTGCCTGCTTGGCGTTATCAGCATTTTGCTTCACGGTGGACATCAGTTCTTCCATCGCCGAAGCGGTCTCTTCCAAGGCACCTGCCTGTTGCTCAGTACGCGCAGACAAATCCAGATTGCCAGTCGCGATCTCGGTGGATGCCTGCTCGATGGCGTGGGTGCCCTCTCTCACCCTGCCCACGATGCCAACCAGGCTGTCGCGCATCTTCTTGATAGCAAACAGCAAGCTGGTGGTGTCGCCCGCCTTCACGTTCACCTCAGAAGTCAGATCACCGGCCGCGATCTGCTGTGCAATATCTGCTGCATAGGCAGGCTCTCCCCCCAGCTGCCTCAACAGGCCGCGTGTAATCGCGAATGCGACAAGGGCCGAGATGAGTGCCACGATGATGGTCAAGACCGCAACCACTACAGACGCCTTGGACGCCATGGCGATAGTGTCCTCATGTGCCTTGTCGTTCTCGGCGTCCACCTCAGCGATGAGCTTGTTGATATCGAGTACGATCTGGCGGCGCAGCGGACTACATTCGTTGACCAGGAAGTCACGAAATTCTTCCGACTTTCCACCTTCACGATAGATACGCGGCCGCTTCAACTCCTCGGCCATCTGCAACAGACCGGCACGCACCTTTTCAAAACCTTTGTTGCCCGCAAAATGCGGCTCCATGTCTTTGAGCGCCTTCAGATAGAGCTGTTTTTGCTCATCAACGATGGCCAGCTCCTTCTGCGCATCCGCATCGGTTCTGAAGACATAGGCGTTGCGCGCGGCAAGGCCTGTCTGATCGAGAGCCTCCCGTGCAAGGTACAGCGGCAGCAATCGCTCATCCTGAACTGCGTCCGCCGCCTTGATGGACACAGTCAGCGAATTGATGCTGCTCAGTGCTATTCCAGCGAGCAAAAACGTCAGCATCAAAAGCGCTGCGAACGCTAACGCCAGCTTGGTTCCAATCTTCATATTTCTGAGCGCGGTCATTGTTTCCCCTTTGGGTTAAATACGAGCATTTTTAATTGATCAATCCAAACGGGAATTAATCTGTACCGCCTCGAAATATAAAGTAGACCGAAATTATTAGATTTAGGGATTTTCCTTAGAAGGTCGCGTTGTGGTTTGATACACAAAATAAAGCGAGTAGTAACCCGATTTCATTGACGATGTGCCTATACTCGCTGGCTCTGTTTGTGAAACGTGGGAATAAGCAGCATCCGGTCCAACCGAATACAACAGCTAACCGGATCCGGCACGATACAACGGACACTCAGGCCGTTTCTGAGAAATGCGGGCAAAAATCACGCTTGCTCACGCGATTGAAGACTCGGTCTTTTTTCATACTGCTTGAACAAATGTCTTCTACGTGGGTTCAGCCACGCACTACCTATCAAGGAATCAATACCATGATGATTTCCGGCAACCAGGCTTCAGCGGCCATAGCCGCTCCGCAACCCTCGTCCGGCTATCAGACAACGCCGGAGCCAAAGAAGGAACAGGAGACAGAGTCAAGCAAAGTCACTATTTCTTCTGCCGCCTTGGAGAAAGCCACGCAAAGCGAAACACAGACTGATGAGCTTGCAAGTCAGTATCGTTTGAGTGGTCCCGCCACTCTTGTCAGTGCCCTCAATCCCGTTGTTTATAAGATGCCGGAAGCCCTCATAAGGGAAATGGAGGTGCGGGGCAAAGAGGAAGCTGTCCGCAACGCAATGAGCGCACAGTACGCAAACGAACACCAATACCAAACTATCGGGCAGGTTCTGGTGGACGGGAAATTATTCGCCGAAGTGAATGATGCTGGCGGCTATGGGTCGATACAAAATGCCATTCCCCGGCTCAGTGACTCACCTTTGAGTCCGCGGGAGCGCGTTGAAGAGATAGCCCAAGCCTTGAAAGGCAAGGGAAAAGTAGAAGTCAGGTATGCCGATTTTGTGCCAGGCCTGGGAGGCTGGGGTGGCCCGGGAGCACCTGACACAATGCTTTCGCCCTTCACGGCGCGAAGCCTTCACGACATCTTCGCAGAGGCAATCCAAGGGGCAGAGCGTATGCGCTCTTCAACATTGCAAGCAGCGAAGTCCAGCACGTTGTAGACACCAATCATTGGGGCGCAAGCTCAACAATCAGTCGCCTGCCACAAAATAATTCATTTTCCAGCCTTCTTGCGTTTTCCCGAACCCTGCACGGCAGCCGCCCGCCGTTCCTGAGCCAGAGGATCCCGGCCTCCCGCCCCAGGAAGACACCAGCGTGAAACCTTCGACAGTGCAAAGTGGAGACAATCTTCACTCAAAGAAACAACACCAATTTGAACGCCCCATAGGGGCGGTCACGAAGAGACCTCCCAGATAGATCTTGAGGTAGCGCCGAGAATTGCCTTCAATACGATCACCCAGCCACCTTGATCCATCAGCAAACGAGATCGAGAGATCCAAAACCGCACCCCGCACGTTTCACGCGTAATGTCTGAATGTGTTCATCAATGGAAAACAATGGCCCCATCGTGCGCACACATGGAAAACGCTTTCTTCCAGTTGTCATACGATTCCCGGAAATAATTTTCCGCATGTTCCCTGGCTTGATCGGCGTAGCGCATGAAATCTTTATAAATCTTCTTGCAGACGACCGGACCAATGACTCCCTCAGCATCAGAAAAATTGATGAGTTCCCAAAACGGTCCGCTCTTCAGATTCCATGCAGTCGCATCGTAGCGAAGCTCTGTTTTCCCGTTGAACACATGAGAACTCTGTTGGTAGCCTGCCAGTTTTGCCAACTCATTGCGCCAATGGTTATACCCCGAGTAAGTACCTGCCCGGAATTCGAAGTCTGATTTGAATGCATAAACTTTGCCCGCTTCCAGTCCTTCAAAACGCTCCGGGAAGTCGCTCGGAAACAATATTATTTGATTCTGCGCAACGGGAACGCCATCAGCGCTCAGTACGGGAGATTTTACCATGGTCAGGTTTTCATAAGCGGTGATATCCAACCCCGCCTGTGCAGATGCTGTGGTCAGCGAAAAAACTAAAAAGATGAATATGATCTTCATGGTTGGTCGAATGGATGTTTCGCCACATTGTGATTTTCCGGGCGAATCGATGAAGGCCAACTGTCTTGGGACGGATCAGATCAGGAGTACTCAATTGCGATCATATGCACACTCTGACCATGGTCGATCAATACCGCGGCAATCCAGAGCAATATGATAACGCTCCAGACAGCGAACGCCGTCCGCTTCTCATGGACATGCCGGATGATCAGATAAAGCGTCGCAAAGTTCGCCACCGCAAACACCAGCAGGATTGGCCAAATGGCAAAAACAATGAAGAAGGCGTCGCCGGGACCTCCGGGTGTATTCTCTTCTCCCTTGGCAGGCCAAAGCGTCGAAGCCAGGTACAAGTAGAACCCGATACCAATGAGATTGACGATGGCCCACTTCGCTAGTGCAGGCAATTTCTGCAGCCGTATCATGCGAGGCCTTCTCCTGTTGGACTGACTTCAAACCGATCCCGGCCATCACGGCGCGCCCCTCCCCCGCTCCGACCGCAGTTCTGGCTCCAGATACAAAGGGTAAAGGGCAGCAAGGATGCGGCCATGGGAAGCAATACCGGGCCACCCTACTTCAACAACGCCCTCCACAACCCGAACCGACGCTAAAATAGCGCTCCCAACGCGCTATAACACTCAAGAAGCATTTCTCAGCAGAAACCCATGAACCAACCACAATCCACCTATCCCGCCACCGTAGACGCTTTCAAACAGGTCGTCGAAGACTTCAAGGCCAGCGCCGGCTACAAGGAGCCGCTGCTGTTCGCCGTCGGCAGCCGCGTCTTTACCGGCAATGGCACCCTGGCCTCCGTGCGCTATCCGGTCGTCAATGGCCCTGGCCAGAATACGGCAAGCGCAGCGATCTGGATGAAAGTGCTGGGGGTGACCCCGGCCGGCGTGCAGAATATCACGGTGTCCGCCGCCCAATTGACCGAGATCCTGGCCTATTTTGCCCCGTTCAAGAACGACGGCAAGTATCACGGCAACGTCATCGCGCTGGAACAAGCGCTGGAAGCCACCAAGTCCGGCCCGGCCAATCGCGTGGTCATCACCTTCATCTTCGATGACATCGATCCCCAGGGCGTGGAAGACAGTACCCTCAAGCTGTATGGCCTGAGCCATCGCTGCTTCAAGCCCAACCAGCTGAACCTGACCAAGGTGTTCACCAAGCTGCCCAATGTGGCCTGGATTGGCGATACCCCGATGGACGCCGAGGAAGTCGAGCAGTCCCTGATGTCGGCCGCTTTCGGCGATGGCAGCTTCGCACCGCACATGGTCGACAAGTTCCCACTGTATGTCCACCGCATCAATTCCCTGAAAATGGGCGTGCGCATCACCGATCAGCACAAGGTTCGCCTGGGTGCCTACCTCGGTGAGGGCACCACGCTGATGCCGGGTGCCAGCTACATCAATTTCAATGCAGGGACCGAAGGCGCTTCCATGGTGGAAGGCCGCATCAGCTCCTCCGTGCTGGTCGGTGCCGGTACCGACATCGGCGGCGGCGCGTCCACGCTGGGTGTGCTCTCCGGCGGCAACAACGTGTTCATCTCCCTGGGCCGCAACTGCCTGCTGGAAGTCAATTCCGCGCTGGGCATTCCGGTCGGTGATGCCGTCATCGTCGCGGCCGAAACCGCGGTCATGGCGTCGTCCCGCGTCTCGGTGCAGATTGAAGGCCACCCGCTGAACGGCAAGGTGGTCAAGGCCGCAGAGCTGGCCGGCATCAATGCAGCGACGTTCCGCCGCAACGACGTCACCGGCGCCCTCGAAGTGCTGCGTACCGGCCGCAATATCGACTTCGCGAAAAAGCTGGAAGATGGCGAAGACATCCTGAACAGCGATCTGCACAAGAACTGACAGTCGCCCCGTCGGAAACTTCAGTACATGAAAAAAGCTCCTTGATCAGGAGCTTTTTTCTTGGGCATCTCGCTGTGGCGACCTGCAGAGGTGGTCCGCCGGTGTTCATTGGCTGCGCCGCATGCAACGCTGCAAGATCGCAGTCTGCCTCCATTGGTTGTGTGAAGAGAGATTTGCCATCAAGCAGCGAGCATCAGGTCCGCCTTTTCTGACAGGAGTTTGCCGCCTGCCCCAATGCAGGCCTGCGTCCGTACGAGAAGAGGCCATGCCAGACGCCATCGCGCAGCACCGCATGAGCATCGCCCCGCGCCAGCGCGATGAGATTGCGCCTCAACAGCAGATCCCTGAGCCTGCCCTGCATGAATTTTCCGATCAGCGCATAGCCTTCCTGGTTGGGATGGATGCCGTCAGGCATGAAGTTCCTGAGCTGACCGGAAGGAATGCGCGCAGAAAGATACTGCTGAACATCGATGAGGCTGATGCCGTTTTTGCGGGCGATATCACGCATGATTTGCGCATAGTCCGCAACCTTCGTGAGCCTGGATGGGTTCGGTGTCTGCAGGAAGACTTCCAGGTTGTTGTCCCTTGAAATACGAATCAGGGTTTCCAGATTGTCTGCATAGGTCTTCTCGTCCAAGGTCAGGCTGTCGTTGATTCCGTAATTGAAAATCACGATGTCGGCGCAGTCGCCTTGCGCAGCCTGCTCCCACGGATGGCCGGAAAAATGGCCATTGAGCATCGTAGCCGTGGACTCGCCGCTGACCGAGACATTGCGAATGACCACCCCGGCGAGATGAATGAATGCCTGAGGAGGTTGCGATACCACGCGGATGTCGGAAGCATTTTTGGCCAGCAACCCTCCATCAATGCCCAGGCCGGTAGAGTCTCCACGGAGCTCGATGACCACCGGTTCGGCACGCACTTGAGCCGCATGGAACAGCCCGGCGACAAGCGCCAGCTTGCACAGCATCACGGCGGCCCGTCGCAGGAAGCTAATATTTTTAATACCATTTATATGGTTTCCATTGCGTCCCTGCATACGGATTTCATCGTTGTTGCCAGCGCGCGCCGTGCAATGAAAGACAGGCAACGGATAACGGAACAGAGAAGCGATCATCTGCCTGACCAGACCGGGTAGTCCTCTGCGCATACGGAATATTGAGAAATGGGTAGGTGCGTGCTCGCAAATCACAGGAATGCACTCCCGACCAGACATGCCGGAAGCCAATCCCTCATCGCACGCATCAGTCCGTGGACTGGACCTCTTGCCCTCTTGACGATGCGTACCTACGGATCGTCGCACATTGCTCTGACAAATCACTGACCTGGCCCAGTCAGTACTACTGGTCATGGCCGACCGCGGACAGGCAAGGTCCCCGAACATGGCAAACATGTCGTGATGGTGCAGGCAGGATTTTGCCATGTGCTTGCATCACTGCCATTGGCAGATGGTGAACGTCACGCCGAACGTGCCGTCGCCGGTCAGTCAGCGGTCCTGCTCCAGCATCAGAATTGCCGGCACCGCCTGCTGCAGCAGCGTGATCAGTTCCGGATCCATGTACTTGTAATCGTCCGGAATATCGAGCACATGGACCGGTTTGAACTCAAGCAAACGAGTGTATTCGGCCTTGAGCCGTGAGCGATGCTTTTCTTCCATCACCAGAATCACGTCAGCCCAGCGCAGATCACTCTCGGACACGTGGTGTCGTGCATTCGGGCTGGTTCCGCCAGAGCGCACGTTCAGTTGCGGATGATTGCGCCAGACGGTTTCCGCAGTGGGACTTCGCCACTGATTCCTGCTGCACACGAAAAGCACATTGATCCGCTCACCCGTCTCCGACGCGGCACTTTTTCTCAGTTCCGCATCGGAAACTCTCGGGTACTCCATCCCAAGCTGCTTCGCCCGGGCAAGCTTGGTCGACCTGGTGTACAGGACCTTCCAGTTCTTCTCTCTCTTTTCGTCATTCTTCATCGGATGATCGCGCTCACCAGCAACTCAGCGACAGACCTGGTCTGACAAGGATTTCACGGTATCCATCGCGGATCTCATGGCTTCAACCTCGCCGCCGCGCGGTCGCACGTAGGTCGCCCGCACCTTCATGAACCGCTTCTCCATCGGCAGAACCCACAAGAAGGAGGCGTAATCGTCGCTGCCTTCATGCCAGATCATCATGGCACCGTTGCCACGCTTGTTCTCACCGCCGAGCGGCAGGGAGGCCGGACCTCCCATCTGGAGTTTGCTGCCAGGATGCACAGACAGAATTTCCCTGGCCGCCTCGATGGCTTCCTTGACGTCTTCCTCGTCACCGTCGGCCACTCTGTCATACAGAAAAAAAGTGACGGCCAGACGATTCTCGTCCTTGTTGTAGCCGGCCAGCAAAGTGTTGCGGTGTGCACGATGTTGGGCGATCACGGCGTCGGGAAACGACACCCGCTGAAGACCGTCGACGGCAGCGGGTGCACACAGTTGCGGCTCACCTGCATCGCCCTTGCAGGCATCGCATGAAGCCGATGCGTGCGCCATCGACACGAACGGCACGTTAACCAGAAAGGCTGCGAGGAGGGTCCGTTTCAAGCTGCTTTTCATTTTTATCCTTGAAGCTCATTGAAAATGCGCGGATGGTGGCAATACCGTCGGTCTCGTTGGAAAGACGTCCGGCCTGCATCACCCGCTCGCGGCCACCCGCAACTTTAGCAGGAGATGGGACCGACGTGCTCAACCCCGTCCCGCCCCCTGCCCCAGCAAGCGCAACCCGGTCTTCCGCACGAAGTCCTCATAAGTGATCGGCGCTCCCACCTCGGTATCAGCGCGATTGGCCTGTATATACGCCCATGACCTGCCCGTGCTGGCGTCAACCACCAGCTTGAACAAGCGGGCCGGGACGGCAATCTGGCCCCGCCCGATCGTGGCCGGTGCCGCATCGAAGAGCGGCCCGGTGAACACGAAAACATCCCCGCTTGCCCGCATCACGTACTTGCGCGTATCCCGTTCGATCTTGGACCAGGGCCCGGAATTGTTCCTCGGATTCTGCGGGACCATGTTGGCCAGCGAAAAACTCTGGGCCATCGCCTCCGGTGTGGACATGTCGCCGGCCGGCGCCATGTGGCCGCGCGCATACCCCGATCCCCGGTAGTCGTCCAGTTCCGCGCGCTCGGCGCGCGGCAGCCGCGCCTCCGGGTAGAAGCGGTCCGTGCGATGCTGCTCGCGCGCATGCAGAAGAGCGGTCCGGTTCAGCCGCTCGGCTACCACGAAGGGCGTCTTGGTCTGACTGTTGTAGAGCACCGCAAACGCGCTGAAACACAATTCCCGCAAATGCGCACCCGCAGGCAATTGCGGCGGCTGCGCGCCGGGGAAGAACTGCGGACATTGCGCAAAACGCGCAACCGTGTGCCCCGGCTCGGCCTGCCGCACCGGGGCAGGCGCGCTCTCGGCCGGCAATTCGAGGTGCGGCAGACTGAAGCGCTCGCGCAGGCCATCCGTCAGGTGCGGGTTGATGACGCAACTGGCGATGCCGAAGACAAGGATCGTCGTGCTGGTGAAGGAAATCAGAAAGCGACTGAATGATCCCAGTCCCTTCTGCCTGCTTTTTTTGGAGGTGGCCCGCTTGCGGGGTGCTGCCTTTTTCTGTCTTGTTACCATGCTGGCCGCATGTTAACCCGAGTCGACTATTTGTTGCCAGTTCATCAGGAAATCCCCGATGGATTTCTCCCTCGCGACTCATAGAATGGGAAGCGAAATCGGGGCAGGTCCCGCGTGGCATGAGATAACGATAGTCCTGCCTCGGCTGACGTCCCCAACAATAAAACCGGACGCATCTCGTCGACGGCGATGAGATGCGTTTCAAGAACATTTCCAGGATCAGGCGCCCATCATGGCTTTCTTCGACTCGCTCTCGTTTTTCTCACGTCTCAGCAAACGCAAGGCCGACATGCTGGGTCAACTGGCCGCCATCGACAAGGCGCTGGCAGTCATCGAATTCACGCTGGATGGCAAGATCATCAAGGCCAACAAGAATTTTCTCGATCTCATGGGCTACACGCTGGAAGAGATCAAAGGCCGGCACCATCGCATCTTCGTCGCCGAGGAAGAGCGCAACGCGCCTGCCTATGCGCAGTTCTGGCAGAAACTGGGGCGCGGTGAATACGACCAGCGCCTCTACCGCCGCATCACAAAATCCGGACACGAGGTCTGGATCCAGGCGACCTACAATCCCATCATCGATGCCATGGGACGCCCCTTCAAGATCGTCAAGTACGCGCGCGACGTCACGCAGCAGCAGCTGCAGGCCGCCGATTTCTCCGGACAGATCACCGCCATCAACAAGGTGCGCGCGGTGATCGAGTTTGATGTGAATGGCAACATCCTGCACGCCAACAACAACTTCCTGCGCGCGGTCGGTTATTCCCTGTCCGAAATCGTGGGCAAGCATCACGCCATCTTCGTCGAGCCCGCCGAGCGCGCCTCGGCGCACTACCAGGAATTCTGGAAGCGGCTGGCGGCCGGCCAATACGATGCCGGCTTGTATCGCCGCGTGAAAAAGAATGGCGATGCGCTCTGGCTGCAGGCCAACTACAACCCCATCTTCGACATGGACGGGCGGGTCTTCAAGGTGGTCAAGTACGCCACCGACGTGAGCATCCAGACCCAGGCCACGCAGACCCTGCAGGCCGCCGTGGGCGGGCTGTCCGAAGCGCTGAGCACGGGCTCGGCCAGCGCGCAGCAGGCCAACGATCTGGTCAAGGCCACCTCCTCCATCGCGGAACAAGGCGGCGTGGTCATGCAGGAGGTCGTCAACAAGATGGCCGCCATCAACGCCAGTGCCGCCAAGATCACCGAGATCATCGGCGTGATCGACGAAATCACCTTCCGTACCAATCTGCTGGCCCTGAACGCGGCCGTCGAAGCGGCCCGGGCCGGCGAACATGGCCGCGGTTTTGCCGTGGTGGCCGGCGAGGTGCGCAGCCTGGCGCAGCGCACGGCGGCCTCGGCCAGCGAAATCAAGACGCTCATCAGCGGCTCGGTCAATGAAGCAAGACAAGGTACCGAGCTGGTCATGAATGCCGGCAAGACCATGAGCACCATGGTCAACTCCATCAACGACATCACCGGCATCATCGAGACCATCAGCACCTCCGCGAACGACCAGATCAATGAGATCGGGCAGGTCAACGAAGCGGTGAGCCAGCTGCAGGTGCTGATGAAATAAGTGCCACCCGGCTACGGCAGCGCCCGCCGCCACACGCGCACTCGTGCAGTGCCGCAGCTTGTATGGATCATGTCTGCTGGACCCGCCTGCGTCGCCTTGGTTAGAATGCACAGGACACTGTTACGGAAACAGTGACTCGCCTCTGCTACTTTCAGATTCGCAAAGCTGGCACCGGATTTTTCTTCCAGCGATTCAAATGGTCGACATCATGGATTGGGTCCCAATCGTCTTCATCATCTTCAAGGTTGCCGTGCTCGGCATCGGCATGTTCTACGCCATCAAGTGGCATTACGATCAGGGCAAGAAGGGCAAGCAGGCCGAGCGCAACGCGGTGCTGCGCGCCAGCGGGAAAGTGGCAGCGCTGTTCGTGATCTCGCTGCTGGTGCTGGGAGTGGCAACCTTTTTCATCTCCAGGATGATGGGGCTGGAGCTGAGCTTCTCCTGACGCCCCGCAGTCCCTCAGGCTGCCGGCCGCTTGGCCAATGCCAGCAAGGTCCCGAAGAAGATCATCATGCCGCCGCTGATGCGGTTCATCCAGCGCAGACCGCGCGCATTCTGCATCAGTCCGGAGAGGCGCGTGCCGGCGTAGGCATAGGCGGCGATGGCGACCACCTCCAGCGCCAGGAAAATCGCGCCCAGGGTCAGGAAACTGGATAAATAATTTTCCGGTACCACGAACTGCGGGAAGAATGCCGTAAAGACCAGGATGGCCTTGGGATTGCCGATGGCGACCAGAAACTCCTTGCGCACATAACCGGCAATACTGCGCTGCTGCGGCTCAAGCGGCTGGCCGCCCAGCTCCACCCTGGCGAAAAACAGTTTGCAGCCCAGCCAGATCAGATAGGCCGCCCCCAGCACCTTGACCACCGTAAAGGCCATCTGCGAGGCCATCAGCAGTGCGCCCATGCCCACCGCTGCCACCCCTATCATCAGCGCGAAGGCCACCAGCCGGCCGGCCGCTGCCAGCAAGGCCGGGCGCAGACCGTGATGGGCGCCGATGGTAATGGAGAGCAGATTGTTGGGGCCGAAGGCCATGTTCAGTGCAAAACACGAGGGAATGAACAGCAGCAGGCTTTCCAGAGACATCGCGGCTCCTTGGCAGATGAGGGCGACGCGTCGCGTCACCGGAGCCTGTATTCTAGCGGCACGCCACCTGACGCGCAGGTGACGCGCATATTCTTACGAGGATGTCAGCGCGATTTTCCCGCGATACAGGAATTGACTGATGCAACCATGATCATTTCGGTCACATAATCGCGGAGCCGTTCGTTCTGATCTCAGGACGCAGCCCATCCACCCGGAGATCGCTTCATGAATCCGAGCAGTCACGCTCGTACCCTGCTGATCGTTGAAGACAACAAGGATGTCAGAAACATTTTTGCAGAAGTCTTTCAAGGCGTCGGCTATCACGTGCTCGAAGCCGGCAACGGGGAAGAGGCGCTGGCACTGATGGCCCATGAGCACACCGCAGTCAGCGTGGTCCTCACTGACCTGCGCATGCCGGTGATGGATGGCCTGGAACTGGCGACCCGCATCAAGGGCGATGAACGCTTCTCGTCCATTCCGGTGGTACTGCTCAGTGCCACTCCCATGAGCAATTCCTGGCAGGCACTCGAAGTGTTCTCCGCCCTGCTCACCAAACCCTGTTCCTTCGAACACCTGCTGTCCACCATCGAATCCGTGCAGTAAGTCCGTGCAGAACGCCCATGCTCTGCACCCGCAGAGTGATGACAGGCGCCCGTCGGCCAAGCTGATGTATTGCATTGGAGACGCGTCCGACAGTCACAGCCGACAGGATCAAGGGAGCTTGGCCGATGTCTGCGGCGGAGCCAGGGGACGATGATGTAGTTACTGCGCACAAGCGCAGGGCATTCATCAAGGAGTGACATCATGTCGAATCAGAATCAAGGCAACAGCCGCGGTGGTTCCCACGAACAGCACGTCCAGGCAGGCCAGCAAAGCCACAAGAATGACCAGCAGAACCAGAGCAGCAGCGGCTCCGGCCAGCAGCAAGGTGGCAACACCCGGGGCGGCTCGCATGAACAGCACGTACAAGCCGGCCAGCAGAGCCACAAGAACGACCAGCAGAACCAGAGCAGCAGTGGCTCCGGCCAGCAACAAGGCGATTCGAGCCGCGGCGGTTCACATGAACAGCACGTGAAGGCGGGACAGCAGAGTCACAAGAACAGCTGACAGCAACGCTGATCACGCTGCCTTCCCGGGCAGGCCCGGACACGCTCTCCAGGAGATGGAGCGCGCGTCCGGGCCTTTTTCATTACGGTTTCAATGCAAGGCAGCGTGGGATTCGTCGCCCGCTGTCGACTCGACCCTCGCCGGCAGGCTCTGCATCGCCGGCTTGCGCGAAAGCACACGCCACAGAAATACTCCGGTCAACGCCATGCCGACCACGACATAAGCCGCATAGAACGCAGCGAGATAGCTGCCGTAGTGCAGAAGGGACTGGATCATGGCCATGCTTCCTTGAGATGGAAAGGTCGATGCAATGGCGTGATCTTATGTTTTATATCATTTCGCGAATATCAGGAAATTTCCTAGTTGTGTCGCGCGCACGCCATTGATGAGCTATTCGATAGTCCACGATCAAACTCGACAATAAGCAATCTCCGAAAGACGGCGCATACCTTCGTTCAGCTCCACCCGTCTGCGGAGTTCAACGCTTCCAGAACATCCACCACGGCGATGGCGCGGGCAACGCAGCAATCGCCCCGGCGGGCTGTTCCGGGTGCGGTGGCTGCGCCAGTTCGGGCGGCCAGCGCGTGGCCCCGTTGGCCGAACCGGCCAATGTCCAGCTGGCCACCTCGCTGATTGCCAGCTCTTCGTACAGGCCGGCCAGGTCATGCAGCAAGGGGCTCATCTGCCACGCCTGCCGCTCATCCATCACGGCCAGTTCCTGATACGCGGCGCGCAGCTGCTGCTCAAGCTGGCCCCCATCGGACATGACGTCCAGCTCTTCCGTGTTCACCACGATGTTGCGCCGGGGTTCGGCTTCCAGGCGCGCGATCCAGTCCTCATACAAGGCGTGGCGCTCCTCGCCCAGCACCGGACGCAGCATCGCCGAGCGCTGGCGCAGACGGGCGATGCCCGCCAGACGTTCGCACCCCAGGTAGGCAAACGGACGCGGCGCATCCTCATCGACCTCCTCGTACTCATCATCATCGTACTCATCATCGTCCCCCGGACCTTCAGGGCCTTGCTTGCCACTGTGCTCGCCCTCGGTGGCAGGGCCGGACGAGACGTGAATATCGTCCCCGGAAAACAGGCACATCCAGAACAAGGGAAGGCGCGCGGTGGCCTCGTATTCGGTACCGATCATGGTAAAGAATTCGTCGGCCTGTTCCTCCGTAGGCATACCCTCGAAGTCGGTGCAGTAGAGATAGACGCGATTGCCCATGTGATTCCCCTGAGAATGGCAGGACGACAGGCGGCGCTGCATCGGCAGCGTGCCGCCCGGCTCACCTGATCTTGATTTCGACGAAACGATTGCGCGGCTCCGCCACGCCGCGTTTCTGCGGCACGCGCGGATCACGCGCCCCCTTGCCGATGACCTCGATGCTCAGGGCCTTGACCTCCGCCCGTTGCAATTCACGCTCGATCAGGCGCGCGCGCCGCAGCGACAAGGCGTCGTTGGTGGCATCGCTGCCGATGCTGTCGGCATGGCCGGTGAGGATGAATTCCCCGGCGGGGAATTCCTTGATTTCAGCGATGGCCTTCTTGAGCAATTCCTGCGAGGCCGGCGTCAGACGGTCAGTCCCCAGCTCGAACAGCAGATCGTAGCTGCGCGGACGCGCCGGCAGGCTGCGCATGACCTCGGCATATCGCCGGTCCACCTCGGCAGCGGACAGGGTCTGGGTCGGCGCGGGCTTGCCGCCGCGCGTCTCGACCGCTGCATAGGGCGAAGTCAGTGCCATCTCGCCACTGGCCGTCCTGACCACGATGCTGCTGGCCGAACCATCGGCCTGCGGCAGCAACACGAAACGTTCCGCCGGCCCGGCACATGCAGCCAGCAGCGTCACCACGGCCAGCAAGGCGCAGCGCATCAGCGGCCGGTACAGTGAATGGAGCGATGGCTTATTCACCGGCCACCTCCACGATGAAGTCGGTACCACGGATGCCGATGGTGGCCGTCGGGGTCGACAACCGCTGGCTCTCCGGCGAGCGCTTGCCGATCAGCCCCGAGACGTAGCGCAGCGTGCCCTTGGTCAGCCGCACGGCAACGCTGCCCTCGTCGGTCTTGTCGTTGTAAGCAAATTGTTCGAGCAGGAACTGGCTGTTGGAGCCGAGCGAAATGAGCGTATCGTCGCGCAAGGTAAACCCGACCGCACTGGCGGCACCGGTCAGTACCCGGTCACCCGCATAAAGCCGTTCGCCGGTGGCCAGCGGGCGGGTCTTGCCGCTGCGCTCGGCGCGTACGTCGCCTTGCAGGACCTTGACGATGCCGGCCTGGCTGGCCGTGGCTTCCTGCGCAGCTGCACTGCCCTGGCCCAGCAGCGAAGCGCTGGCCAGCAGCAGGCCAGCCCACCCGGATGCACTCCACATCGGCCCCGCCCTCTTGATCCGCATGCCGCGTTCCCCTGATGTTGTGATGATGACGTGAGTCCTGCGTGTGCCGCACCGGAGGCGCGGCCATGATGCCACCGCGCAATTTCACAGAAAATCATGGGGAAGGTCAACAATTCTTTACATCTGGCGTGCGAAATGGCAGCGGCTGGCCCTTAAAAGAGCAACGAACCCTGCCCTGAGCTGCTCCGCGCTTCGCTCTTGGGCGCAGGCCAGGCCTTCATGGCGCTGGCGGGATAGTTGACCAGCATCCTGCGCGCGTTTTCTGTATCACCGACGTTGAGCCAGTCCGCATAGTCGGCGGGCGGGATGATGACGAGGTTGCGTTTTTCCTCGCCCGGCTTGTGAAAACGATTCATCAGGGGATGCGCATCGGCATTGATGGTGATCTGGGTAAACGAAAATGCATACCCTCCTTCAGGCTCCTCCCAGGCGCGCCACAGGCCGGCCACGCAGAACGGCTGGTCGTCGGCCATGCCGATGGCCCAGCGCTGCGGGCGTCCGGCTTCGTAATTGGGCTCATAAAACCAGTGCATGGGCAACAGGCAGGTTTGCATGGCCCGCCAAGGGCCGGCGTAGCTGCGCTTCTCGCCGATGGTCTCGGCGCGAGCATTCATGGTGGAGATCTGCAATCCGCCCTGCAGCTTGCGCCGGGGCATCATGCCGTAGGTGCCGACGATGAGTTCCGGCTCGCCCTCCAGCCCGGCCCGTACCACGGGGGCGGCGTAGTCCTGCCAGGTCTCCTCGGGCCAGTCTGGCGTAGCGGAGGTGTCGGCGCCGGTCAGCGCGGTGATGATGGATTTGGGAGTGGGCTTGTAGTTGACGCACATGGCAGGACGGATCCAGGTCGCAGCAAGGAGCCGCGATTGTGCCACAGCGCGGCAGCCGTGACGCAAGCGCCGGCTGCCGCCTCCGCCCGTTTCAGCTGAAGAGGCGTCCGATCAGGCGGGCACTGATGTGCAGCAGCATGGGAAGCGGCGATTCGTAGTCAGTGGTGCCGTGGAACAGACTCTCGGCACGCACGGCGGTGGCGGCCAGGCTCAGGAACAGGGCGGTGCAGGTGGTGGTGAGAATGCGCATGATGGTCTCCAGTGAAAGCAGGTTGCGTGGACCGGTTGGCCTCGGAGCTGTGGCTGGCCTTGGCGTTTCGGCATGGAGACAGCTTGCGCCGGGACCGTTGCACTCCGATGTCAGCAAAGCCATTCCATATTGCAATTGAAATCTTGCGCGCAATAAAAAACCGACCGGCAAGGTCGGTTCTTCGGTGCCATACCCGCTGCGCGCAGCGGACTGGAGTAATCCTCCTGCTACCTCAGGCAGCTTGCTTGCCTTCGAGGATGGATTCTTCCAGGGCGATCAGGGATTCGATGGCGGCGATCAGCATGCCGATGCGGTGACGGCGATAGATCAGGCGTTTTCTTGCGCGAATGTTCATGGTTTCTCCAGCAGCCGGCGGAGTGCCGGCGGGTTGACGGGTCGGGCCGCCGCCTCCGCGCCTGCAACTTCACATCGGCTGCGAGCGTGCATCCTGCGGGGCGGCCAGCGGCCAAGGCCCGACATTATAGCCGACTGCCGCTGCGCTCCCGTCACCGGCTGCGTGGCGCGGCGCTTACGCCACACATGCACGCCGGTAACGCTCGCTGTAGCGCCGCGTCGCCTCCAAACCGGGCACGAAATGATGCCGCCCCGGTGCCAGCTCGGCCACCAGCGCATCGAGATCGACCTCGCCCAAGGCCACGGCCGGCACGGCAGGGGCCTCGGCAGCGGCGTTCTCACGGCCGCGCGCCAGTGCGCGGAAGCTCGGCTGACGGCGGCCATCGTTCCAACCGTCCTCGATCCACTCACGGATGACCTGCTTTTCGTAGCCCTCGAAGACCCCGAACATCTGCCCGCCGGCGGCATCGATCAGCCGCCAGAAGCGGCTCTCCTCGGCTGGCTTGCCTCGCGTGATCCACTTGGCCTTTTCCATCTCGGCCAGGAAGCTGGCCATGCCGTCAGGCTGTTCCAGCCACTGGTTGACCGTCTTGCCGCCGATGCGGCAATAGTCCGAGTGCATCATGCGGCCGAAGGGCGCTTTCTCGGCCAGCACCCTGACCACCTCATCCTGCAGGACAAAGGAGCCGATCACGCCCAGCGTGCTCGCGCCCAGCTCATTGAGCAGATAACCGCGCCGCACGCCCTGCATGAAGGCTTGCGGATCCGCAGCCTGGGCGGCCGCCTGCGCGACCGCCTCGGCGGCCTTGCGGGCGTGCCCGCTGGCGGCATTGTCGATGGTGACGTGCAGGGTGAAGTAATACGGGTCGATGCCCAGTTCATTGAGTTCGTAGGCGGTGATGAGCAAGTGCAGCGGCAACTGCTCATAGCCGAGGTTGAAGCCGAACACCTCGGCCTCGAATTCCGCCCCGTGATGGGCCAGCCCCAGCTGGATGGCTCCTTGCACATAATGTTCTTCGGACAACGCCGGTCCGTGCTCGCAGCCGTTGGCGGCCAGCAGGCTGCGATAGAGGGTGACGTGATTCATGGCGGCATCGCCATCGCCCAGCTCTTCCAGATAGGTGAGGATCAGCGGACGGAACAGCGGATCACGCCAGCGCCGGATGGCGCTGTAGAGCCAGGCGCCATCGACCATCTTGGTCGGGCCCACGCAGCGCAGGAAATTGAGCGCATGGGCGCGGCCACTGAAGTAGCGGCGCGGCGCGCCTTGCTGGCGTTCCTTGAGATAGCTTTCATAGGCAACGCCGACTTCAGCGGCGCGCGCTTCCATCCAGCTGGCCAATGCGGCGGGCTCCTGCGGCAGGTCGCAGGGCAGTTCTTGCGCTTCCTGCATCTGTTGCACAAGGTAGTCGCGGCCCATGGCCAGGGCGGCCTCGTCGGGCGTTGCGACGAACAGCTGCGCATACACGTGCGCGGCCTGCAGGCTGCCGGGCTGGTGGCGGTAGGCTTGGGCGGCCGAGCGGGCGGCCTGCATTTCCTCGACGGTAGATCGCATACATCCTCGCGCAAAGTCAGATGCATGGAGCATGCGCGCCGGCACAGGCCAGCGCTATCAGCGGGCGGCCAGCCTTGGTGTCGGAAAATGCCCGGCGGGCGGTAGGAGGATGCAGCAGGGCGGCGTCGGAGGCCCATTGTCTTGGCGGTTCTTATGTCCGATAATCGCGCCCATGAACGATACCGCACAACGCCCAGCCCTCCCCGACCGCCTCAGCGTCGATCCCCGCAGCCCGCACTACGTTGCCGCCATCTTCGAGCATGACATCGGCATCAAGCTCAACGACAAGGAATTCAACAACGTCAGCGAGTATTGCATCAGCGAAGGCTGGATCAAGATTCCCGCCGGCCGTGCACTCGACCGCAAGGGCAATCCCATGCTGACCAAGCTCAAGGGGCGGGTTGAACCGTTCTATCGCTGAGCCGCGCGCCACAGTCAGCGCCATCACATTTCTTTCCCGCATGCAAAAAAGGTCCGCAGCAAGATGCTGCGGACCTTTTCTTTTTACTTGGCAGATCGAAAAACACGCCGTCGGGATTCATCGACGGCATCGCTCAATCTGCCTTGATTGATCGATCGGGCAGATGATCCGTCCAGCCGATATCAGACCGGTACTGCCATCAGCCAAACCGATCATGCCGTCAGTGCCGCCCTTCCGACACGGAACACGGCCACCGCCTGCACCAGCTCGCGGGCCTGGCCCGAGAGGCTGATGGCCGCAGCGGCGCTTTCTTCCACCAGCGCTGCATTCTGCTGGGTGGTGCTGTCCATCTGGGTCACGGCCTGGCCGACCTGGGCGATGCCGGTGTTCTGCTCGGCCGTGGCGGCGTTGATGCCGACCATGATGTCGCTGACACGGCGAATCGAGGTCACGATCTCTTCCATCGTCTTGCCGGCCTGATCGGCCAGCTGCGTACCCTGCCCGACCTGGTCGACGCTGGCGGTGATCAGTTCCTTGATCTCGCGCGCCGCCGTGGCCGAACGCTGGGCCAGGCTGCGCACTTCGGTGGCCACCACCGCAAAGCCGCGTCCCTGCTCGCCGGCACGGGCAGCTTCCACCGCCGCGTTGAGCGCCAGGATGTTGGTCTGGAAAGCAATGCCATCGATCACGCCGATGATGTCGCTGATGCGGTCCGAGCCGGCGTGGATAGCCTGCATGGTCTGCACCACCTGCTGCACCACCGCGCCGCCCTGGCTGGCCACCTCGGCGGCATCACGCGCCAGCTGGCCGGCCTGGCGGGCACCGTCGGCATTCTGCTGCACGGTCGATCCCAGTTCTTCCATGGAAGCGGCAGTCTGCTGCAGGGCGCTGGCTTGCTCCTCAGTCCGCTTGCTCAGGTCCGCATTGCCCTGGGCAATCTGGGCGCTGGCCGTGGCCACGCTCTCCGAATTGCTGCGCACGCTGCCGACTACCATGCTCAGTTGCGCCGTCATGGCCTGCATCGCCATGAGCAGACGCGCCACTTCATCACTGCCCTTGACCTCGACATGCTGGGTCAGGTCTCCGGCCGATACCGCCTCGGTCAGGCGCACTGCTTCCGACAGCGAACTGGTGGTGGCACGGGTGATGGCGACCATCAGCCACAGCGCAGCCATGGCCAGCACCGCCAGCGAAGCACACAGCACGATCAGTTCATTGCGCAGGCGCGGAATCTTGGCTTGCAGCTCGTCACGCATCATGTCGAAGGACGTCGTCACCAGTACGAATTGCGTATCGATGATGCGCGTCATGGTGGACACCCATTGCGGGGCCGGCATGGTCAGCTGATCGGCGCGCACGATGGCGCTGTCGGCCATTTTGAAGGCTTCGTCGGCAGCGGTGACGGCTGCTGCACGGGCGCTTTCCACCTCGGCCGGCAGCGGGTGGCGGCCCGCAGCCAACGTCAGCGAACGGCGCGCGCTTTCATAGCTGCGGCGGGCACGGTCGGACAGGTTTTCCAGGCGGGCACGTTCTTCCGCATCGGCCTGGCCGCGTCCCAGCATCACGGCACCGCGCGCACGGGCCTGGCCCAGTGCTTCGGTCAGTTGCGGCAGTTCGGACATGACCGCGCGCTGCACGTAGAACAGCGCAGCCTCCGCTTCCAGCGCCAGGCCGGAACTGTTGGCCACGTCGTCCAGCAGATCGAGCTCGCGCTTGATCAGTTGCGCATGTTGCACATTGCTCTGCGCGCCATTGATGGACTTGCTGGCGATGCTTTGCGTGAGTGCGCGCCAGTCCGCATTGAGGCCATCGAGCGCATCGGTGAGGGCCTTGTCTTCCAGCGGCTGGAGGCCGCTGCGCACACGGTCGAAGGTGGCATCGACTTCCTTCTGGCGTTCTGCGCGGCTGGCGGCTGCGCGATCACCATCGGCCAGATACAGGGCCGACAGGCCGCGATGCTGTTGCATCTGCTTGAGCAGCAGCAGCAGTTCCCGTCCGGGAGCCAGGGCCAGCGATTCACGCTGGGCAGTGGCCAGGTCGTCGAGGTTGGTGCGGACCAGGATGGTGGTCGGCACGATGAATAGCATAAAAGCGAGTGCGCCGATGAGGACGAACTTGCGTGAGTAATTGAGATGATTGATCCAGGAGCGCATGATGTTGTTGGTGTTGGAGTGTAGGAAGGGCCATCGTTGGCCGCTTGCGCTGTTGCGCGAGACGCTCCGTTGCGCCATCAAGCCGCGTCATTGCGGCTTTTTGCAGTCGGGCAATTCTACGGATGCCACCCTGTTTTCCCTATGGATTTCAACAGTGGCGTCCGGTTTTGTTGTGCAATTCCGACCGTCTCGCCTCACATCGCTGTTCCCGATGCAAACACGAGTGCTGACTAGACTATGGCCGTGCTGACAGAGTTCCGTACGGAAAGAAAAATTGGCATGCAAACCTGCATGTGTCACCGGAACTCACCGCGTCTCATTGAAACTCACGCGATTTTCCCGTGCGCGCGACAAAAGAAAATCCGCCGCTTCTGCGCGCTGCGATGTGCAGCGCCGGAGACGGCGGATGTGAGAATGAAGGAATGGAAATCGAGAACGCCGCAGCCCGGGCAAGCCGTGGGACTTAGCGCAGGCCCTGGGCAGCGTCCTGCAGCCGGAACACGGACACCAGTTGTGCCAGTTGCGCGGCCTGGTCCTGCATCGAAGCGGCAGCGGCGGCCGCCTCTTCCACCAGCGCCGCATTCTGCTGCGTCACCTGGTCCATCTGCGTGATGGCGCGATTGACCTCTTCGATCCCCGCACTCTGTTCGCGGCTGGCGGCGCTGATCTCGGCCACCACGTCGGTCACGTGGCGCACGCTGGTGACAATCTCCTGCATGGTGCGGCCTGCCTGCTCCACCAGCTGCGAGCCGTTGTCCACCTTGCTGACCGAATCCTCGATCAGTCCCTTGATCTCCCGCGCTGCCTGCGCACTGCGCTGCGCCAGCGAGCGCACTTCCGAGGCCACCACCGCAAAGCCGCGTCCCTGCTCGCCGGCGCGCGCCGCTTCCACGGCAGCGTTGAGGGCCAGGATGTTGGTCTGGAAGGCGATGCCGTCGATCACGCCGATGATGTCGGCGATCTTGGTGGAAGCGCTGTTGATGTCGGCCATGGTACCGACCACCTGTTCGATCACCTTGCCGCCATTGGTCGCCACGCCCGAGGCGGTGATCGCCAATTGATTGGCCTGGCTGGCGTTGTCGGCATTCTGGCGCACGATGGACGTCAGCTCTTCCATCGAAGACGCGGTCTCTTCGAGCGCACTGGCCTGCTGCTCGGTGCGCGAGGACAGATCAAGATTGCCCGCAGCGATTTCGCCGGAGGCGGTGGCGATGGTGTCCGTGCCCTGGCGCACGCCCTGCACGATGCCAGAGAGGCTGCGGCGCATGGTCTCGATGGAATGCAGCAGGCTGTGGCGGTCATTGGCCTTGAGCGCGACGGCCGTGGACAGGTCGCCTTGCGCGATCTGCTCCACGATCTGCACGGCACGCGCCGGCTCGCCACCCAGCTGGCGCAGGATGGAGCGCAGGATGAAGGCGGCCATGGTGGCGATCGCGCCCATCAGCACGCCGCCCAGCAGCAGCAGCACCAGGGCATTGCGATAGAAGGCCTGATTGATGTCGTCGATGTAGGCGCCGAAACCGATGGTCCAGTCCCACGGGGCGAAGCGCGTCACGGCATAGAGCTTCTGCACCTTCTCGGTGGTATTGGGCCGCGTGCCTTCGGCGATCAGCAGGCCGATCTCCTTGCCCTGCAGGGCGGCACGATAGCGGTCGCCATCCTCCTTGGCGGTCTTGTCCTGAATGCCCACGCGCTTGGGATTGGGATGCACGTAGTTGAAGTCGTCCGTATAGCCGCGCACGAAGTAGTAATTCTGCTCCTTGACGAAGCTGCCGATGACCAGCTTGGCCTGGGCCTGCGCCTGTTCGCGCGTGAGCTTGCCGGACTGCTCCAGCGCCTGCGCCTTCTCGGCCGCGGCCTTGGCCAGCGTGACCAGCAGCGAGAGCTGGGCTTCGCGCTCTTCCATCATGGTGCGCCTGAGCGTGGTCAGCGACACCATGGCAATGATCAGGATGCCCACCAGCGTGGTGGCGCACAGCCAGATGATCTTGGTTCGCAGCTTCAAATTGTCCTCTCCGTCTTTTGAATGAAGGCCGGCGCGCGCGCCTGCCTTCTCGGATGGGCATGGTCTTCGCGTGCGGCACGATGTGATGTGTGTAATGCGGCAGCGCGTCCGGGCGACGCACTGCTCCCCAGTCTGTCACTCTATCCCGCGCATGACATGCGGCTGGTGAGGAACAGCGAGGGTTTTACGCTTCTTTCCCGCTGTTGCAGGGGCAAGCGCCGGCTCGTGAGAATGGGCCGGATTTCATTTGGCACGGCCGCTTTGGTCGGGGTTGGCGGTGTCGATGCGCAGATCGGTTTCAAAACTCTGCAGCACCGCCCGCAGCTCACCACTCTTCTGCATCGCTTCCAGCTGCGCGTTGATACGGGGCAGCAGCTTCACGCAGGGACTGGCGCGGCTCATGGCGAGGTAGTTGTCACTCTCGCTGACGAAGGGGCGCAGCGGCATGAAGCGATCGGCCAGGCCGTTCTGGTTCAGGTAGATCACGCCGTTGTAGTAACCGGTGATGAGGTAGTCGATACGGCCCGAATCGAGCTTGGAGAAATTCATGTAAAACTTTTGCGCGGTCTCGATGATGAGATTGTCACGCAGGAATTCATCGAAGCCGCCCCCGAACTGATTGCCCAGCGTGATGGCACCGCGCTTGCCGATCAGATCCTTCCAGCCGGCGTAGGCGAAGCGCTTGTCGCGCGCCACGAAGACCGCAATCGGATTGGAAAACAGCGGCACCGAGGCAAAAGCGAGGTAGGACTGGCGTTCCGGCGTGTTCTTGAGCGAGGACACCATCGCCACTTGCCCGCTCTCGGCCTCCTTGAGCACGCGGTGGAAAGGACCGACGTAGCGTACCTCATAAGGGATATTGAGCGCACTCAGGGCACGCGTTGCGATCTCGATGCTGGCACCGGTGAGGCGCTTGCCGTCGTACCAGTGCAGGGGCGCGTAATCGGAATCGGCCGAGATGACGACCTTGCTGCATTCGGCAGCGCGGACCGTCAGCGGTGCGCTGAGCGCAGTCACTGCTGCCAGCACGGCCAGCATCGCAGTGCTTGTTGCCTTGTTCATGATGTCCCCCTTGTTCTGCTTCATCAGCCCCCTTGGACAGGCGGCATGAGCAACCCCATGCGACTGAGAATAACCCGGTTGTGCCACCTGCCAAAACGCAATTCGCGCCGCTTGGGAGAGATACGCATTTTTGCCACAGCGAGTTGCACTTCCCTGTCGCAGATCAAGCGGGCGTGGGGCCGAATGAGGCGGGATGGGCGCACATTGGTCCGACCCTCTGTCCGTCTGAACGCATTTGCCCACATTCTCACACAAGCTCGCAAAGGACATTTACAAAGGACATTTACTTAGCGTTTTGCCACTGCGCCAGAATGAGGCAGTGATACGTTTTGTAACGAAACCAGGGCGATGTGTCAGCTTGCAGACTGACACGTCCGGCGCCTGTCACCGCGAAGATGACTCGCACTTTGATCATTTGCACAGGCTGGATCGATACGGCCTGTGCATGGATGAGCTGGATTGCACTCAATTCTGCATCAATCGAAAATCCTGGATTTGCGCTCGGACGCCGATCAAGCCGACTGTCAGACGCGCGCGAAATGTCCGACAAGAACATGCTGGGCTTTCCGACTGTCGCGGCGCTCCGGTCTTCCTATGATGAACCCAAGTTTTCAGGCAATGCAGGCCACCCGACACATTTTTTCAAGTCTTATCGTGCCGTGCCTGCTTTTGGGAAACGAAGGCCAACCTGTGGATGCATGCATGATCGTATCCGCCACTGCAACTGAAGTCCCGATTGCATTCAGCGCCATCGAATGCACAACCAAGGATAAAGGAGAACAGCCATGACCAAGACCTTCCTCACCGCCGCCGTACTGGCCGCTGCCACTTTCGCCACCGGTGCCTATGCCCAGTCCTATGATCAGGGCGGCAGCTCGATGCAGGGCGCGCAGCAGCAGCAATACGATTCGTCCTCGCAGTCGCAGTACTACAACTACCAGGGCCAGCAGACCGCCTCGCCGGCGGCCATGCAGGAAAGCGGCCAGAATGGCCAGTACGTGGACCGCAAGAGCTATGAAGTCCCGAACGGCCAGCCCAACAACTATGCGCGTGAACAGAAGGATGGCCCGCTGGGCACTTCCCCGGGCGCATAATTTCCTCCCTCGCGTCGACCTCAAAGCCCCGGCTCCGGCCGGGGCTTTTTGCATGCGCGCGACCCGCAGCCCCGGCTTGCCGTAGAATCGCGCTTTTGCCGGTGCCTCTTCCTCGCGCCGGACGCACCTGGTCCTGCGATGAATCCTCAACTTGTCGGCCGCGGCATCGGCTTGTCCGTGCTGGCCTCTTCCCTGTTCGCCTTTCTGTCCGGATACACCCGCCTGCTGGCCCCGCTGGATGGCACGGACATCTTTGCCTGGCGCATCCTCATCACCCTGCTCTGCGTGCTCGGCCTGCTGGCCTGGCGCGGCGAACTGCCCCGGCTGCGCGCGGCCATGGCCGAACTGCTGGCCAGCCCCGCGCGCATCGCACTGCTGGTGCTGATGGCGGCCCTGCTGGCCCTGCAGCAATGGCTGTTCCTGTGGGGCTCGGTCAATGGCCGGGCGCTGGAAGTCTCGCTGGGCTACTTCATGCTGCCGCTGTCGATGGTGCTCGTAGGCCGCTTCCACTATGGCGAGAAGATGGACCTGCTGCAGCGCCTGGCGGTGCTGTGCGCCTGCGTCGGCGTGGCGCATGAACTGTGGATGACGCGCGCCTTCTCGTGGCCAACGCTGGCAGTGGCGCTGGGCTATCCCCCCTACTTCATGTTGCGCCGGCGCATCCGCCTCGACTCCATGCTCATCTTCGCGGTGGAACTGATGGTGCTGGCGCTGCCCTCGCTGCTGGCCCTGGGGCTCAGCCCGGCCACCGGCCCTACGCTGCGCACACCCGCCATGTGGCTGTTGCTGCCGGGCCTGGGCATTCTCAGCATGATCGCCCTGACCAGCTACCTGCGCGCCGGCAAGCTGCTGCCGATGGGCCTGTTCGGCATCCTCGGCTATGTGGAACCGGTGCTGCTGGTGCTGGTGGCCATGGCGGTGCTGGGCGAAAGCCTGCAGCTGGCGCAGCTGGGCACCTATGTGCCGATCTGGCTGTCGGTGCTGCTGACCGCACTGCACAGCGTCAAGCTGATGCGCCGGCCGGCGGCGCAGCCCACGAATTGAGGACTTTTTCACGGACTGATCGCGGCCAGTACGGCTGAGCCATCTCCTTATACTGGTTCAAACGGTCCACCCTGGGGAGGGAACAGACCGGCCGGGAGGGGAGACACGGACGATGCGGCCAATGCTGGCAAAGGCAGGGCGGGTAGCGCGCCATTCCGTGGCGCGGCGGGCACGGCTTTTCGTCGCGCTGATCTGCGTGGCCATCGCGGCTGGCCACGTCTGGCAAAGCTTGGCCGCGCGCACGGTGCAGCTGGACAACACCCGCATCTATTCCGGCAACATCGCGCGCGCCCTGGCGCGCCATGCCTATGACGTGTTCCAGGCCACCCACGGCGCGCTGATCAACATCAGCGACCGTATCGACGATGCCGGCACCACCCATGCGCAGCTGCACGCCATGAGCCCGGTCCTGCGCCGCCTGGCCAGCGAAATGCCGCAGCTCGACGGGCTCTACATCTTCGACGAGCACGGCAATCGCGTGGCCAGTTCTTCGCCGCCGCGCCCCAGCGATGCCAACAACAGCGACCGCGCGTATTTCATCTATCACCGCGATCACGACGATCCCCAACCGCACATCCATCCGACCCTGCTCAGCCGCAGTACCGACCAGTGGATCATTCCGATGTCGCGCCGCCTGAATCATCCGGATGGCCGCTTCGCCGGGCTGCTGCTGGCGACCTTGCGGCTGGATCACTTCAACGCCCTGTACCAGACCGTGGAGATCGGCCGCGACAGTTCCATCCTGCTGCTCCTGCGGCCCGGCAAGGTCCTGACGCGGCAGCCTTTCGATCCCGCCTACATCAATCACGACCTGAGCCTGGACCCGGTCATCGGCGAAGCGCTGGCCAGTCCAACCAGCGGCCATGTACTGTTGCATTCGCCGCTGGACGACATCGACCGCTACGTGTCGTACCAGCCGGTGCAGGGCTTCCCGCTGATCGTCACCGTGACCACGTCGAGGGATGAAGCGCTGGCGCCGTGGCAGCAGCAGACCATCGTGTATGGTGCGGCGGTGCTGCTGTTGCTGATCATCATCGGGCTGTTCGGGTGGCGGCTGATCGGGCAGATCGAGCTGCGCCTGGTGGCCGAGGATCGCGCGCTGCAGGTGATGGGCGAGCTGCACCAGGCCAACCAGCGGCTGGAGCAGCTGGCGCATCAGGATGGCCTGACCGGCCTGGCCAACCGTCGCCATCTCGATACCGTACTGGCGGCGGAATTCCGGCGTGCCGCACGCAGCAAGTCGGCTCTCTCGCTGATCATGATCGATGTGGATTTCTTCAAGCAGTACAACGACCTCTACGGCCATCAGGCGGGCGACGAATGTCTGCGCCGCATTGCCGCCGTCCTGCGCGAGCGCCAGCGCCGGCCGGGCGATCTGGCCGCGCGCTATGGCGGCGAGGAAATGCTCATGCTGCTGCCCGATACCGATGCCGACGGTGCGGTGCAGGTGGCGGAAAAGATCCGCGCCGGCATCCAGGCGCTGGACCTGCCCCATCGCGGCAATCCGCGCGGCGTGGTCACGGCCAGCGCGGGCGTGTGTGCCATGGAATTGCTGCCAGCGGGCGAGCGCACCGTGGAAGACTTGCTGGGGCGCGCCGATGCGGCCCTCTATGAAGCCAAGCATGGCGGGCGCAATCAGGTGCGGCTGGCGGAGGCGGGAGCGCCGTCGGCACAGAGCTGACACGCGCGCAGCAGAATCAAGCACAGAAAAACCTGCGGTAAACCGCACAGAAAAGCGGGCATAAAAAATGCCGCCCGGTGAAAACCGGGCGGCATTTTCTGCAGCAGGCGAGTGATTCGCCGGACGCTTATTCCTTGTGATAGGAGGTCACGCGCTCCACTTCATTCTTCGAGCCCAGGAACACGGCCACGCGCTGGTGCAGCTTTTCCGGCTGGATGTCGAGGATGCGCTGCTGGCCATCGGTGGCGGCGCCACCGGCCTGCTCGACGATGAAGGCCATCGGGTTGGCTTCGTACATCAGGCGCAGCTTGCCCGGCTTGCCCGGCTCACGCGCATCGGCCGGGTACATGAAGATGCCGCCGCGGTTCAGGATGCGATGCACGTCGGCCACCATGGAGGCGATCCAGCGCATGTTGAAATCCTTGCCGCGCGGACCGGTGGAGCCGGCCAGCATTTCATCGACGTAGCGGGTGACCGGCGGGAACCAGTGACGCTGATTGGAGGCGTTGATGGCGAATTCCTTGGTGTCTTCGGGAATCTTGATGTCCTTCTGGGTCAGCACCCAGGCGCCCATTTCGCGGTCCAGCGTGAAGCAGTGCACGCCGTCGCCGGTGGTCAGCACCAGCACGGTCTGCGGGCCATAGACGGCATAGCCGGCGGCGACCTGCTTGGTGCCGGGCTGCATGAAGTCCTGCTCGCTGGGTTCGGTCATGCCTTCCGGGGCCTTCAGCACCGAGAAGATGGTGCCGATGGAGACGTTGACGTCGATGTTGGAGGAGCCATCCAGCGGATCGAACATCAGCAGGTATTCGCCCTTGGGATAGCGGTTGGGGATGCGGTGGATGGTCTCCATTTCTTCGGAGGCCATGGCCGCCAGGTGGCCGCCCCATTCATTGGCTTCCAGCAGGATCTCGTTGGAGATCACGTCCAGCTTCTTCTGCACTTCGCCCTGCACGTTCTCGCTGCCGGCGCTGCCCAGCACTTCGCCCAGCGCACCCTTGCCGACCGCATGCGAGATCGACTTGCAGGCACGGCCGACGACTTCGATCAGCAGGCGCAGTTCGGACGGGATCTTGTTGTGCAGACGCTGCTGCTCGATCAGGTGTTGCGTGAGGCTGATACGTTTCATGGTGGTCTTCCTTGCAGTGGTTTTTATTTAATGAATCGGATGAATGAGTGAGGGGTCAATTATCTGTCTGACAGATCAATCGGCCAGGGCCTTGGTGATGACTTCGGCCACGTCGCGCGAGAGTTTGGGGGTGGCCGCAACCTGTTGCAGGGCCAGGCGCATCTTTTCCTGCAGCGCCGGGGTGTACTTGCGCCAGCGGTCCAGGCTGCGCGCCAGGCGGGCGGCCACTTGCGGATTGCTGCCGTTCAGGGCGATCACCTGTTCGGCCCAGAAGGCATAGCCGTTGCCGTCCAGCGCATGGAAGGCCGAGGGGTTGCCGTTGCAGAAGCTGAAGATCAGGCTGCGTGCGCGATTCGGATTCTTGAGCGTGAAAGCCGGATGCTCGGTCAGGGTGCGCACGGTGTTCACGTCGGCATTGCGGGCCGTGGCCTGCAGGGTGAACCACTTGTCGATGACCAGGGCTTCCTGTTCGAACTCGGCGTAGAAGCGCTGCAGGGCTTCGCTCTTGCCGGGGGCGGCGCTGTTGAGGACCGCCGAGAGTGCGGCCAGGCGGTCGGTCATGTTGTTGGCGTCCTGGTCCTGCTGCTGGGCCAGAGCCATGGCTTCTTCATCATCCAGCTCGGCCAGGTAGGACAGGGCCACGTTCTTCAAGGCACGGTGACCGGCCGAAGCGGCGTCGGGGCTGTAGGCACCCGGGGTCTGGTGGGCGCGATACACGGCCAGCAGATCATCGCGCAGTTCGCGCGCCAGCGAGCGGCGCAGGAACTGGCGCGCCACGTGGATGGCGTGCGGATCGATGACTTCCATCTGTTCGGCGATCATGGTTTCCGACGGCAGGGTCAGCACCAGTTCGCGGAAGGCAGGATCCAGCGACTCGTCCTTGAGGGTGGCGCGCAGCGCTTCGGCCAGGGCACCATCGTGCTCGATGTTGTTGAGCACGGTGTCGACCGCCACCACATGGCCGGACTGGCGCGCGGCCTGCACGGCCACCGTCAGGTTCAGCAGACGGCGCGTGGCCAGGCGCTGGCCGGCTTCCCAGCGGTTGAAGGCATCGCTGTCGTGGGCCATCAGGAAGGCCAGTTCGGCATCGCTGTAGTCGTATTGCAGGACCACCGGCGCGGAGAAACCGCGCAGCAGCGACGGCACCGGCTTTTCATCGACGTTGATGAAGGTGAAGCTC
This sequence comes from Herbaspirillum sp. 1173, assembly GCF_031455335.1. NCBI lineage: Bacteria > Pseudomonadati > Pseudomonadota > Betaproteobacteria > Burkholderiales > Oxalobacteraceae > Herbaspirillum > Herbaspirillum sp. 1173. Next base: position 436,284 of record NZ_JAVDSP010000002.1, read on the forward strand.
TGCTTGGCCTTGGTCAGTTCCAGCACGCGGGTGGTGGCACCGGCCTTCTTCTCGCCTTGCAGGGTCAGCGCCAGGTCACGGCCCTGCGCATCCAGCAGGCCCACGGCTACCGGAATGTGGAAGGGCTGTTTCTTCTTCTGGCCGGGCGTGGCCGGGCAGCTCTGTTCCAGCGTCAGGGTCAGGGTCTTGCGCTTGGCGTCGTAGTCCGCGCTGGCTTGCACCAGCGGCGTGCCGGCCTGGCTGTACCAGCGTTCGAATTGCGACAGGTCGCGGCCATTGGCGTCGGCCATGGCGGCGCGGAAATCGTCGCAGGTCACGGCCTGGCCATCGTGGCGCTTGAAGTACAGGTCCATGCCCTTGCGGAAGCCGTCACGGCCCAGCAGGGTCTGGTACATGCGCACCACTTCAGCGCCCTTTTCGTAGACGGTGACGGTGTAGAAATTGTTGATCTCGACAAACGAATCGGGACGCACCGGGTGGGCCATCGGACCGGCATCCTCCGGGAACTGCGCCTGGCGCAGCACGCGCACGTCATCGATGCGCTTGACGGCACGGCCGCTGTCGCTGCCGATCATGTCGGCCGAGAATTCCTGGTCGCGGAAGACGGTCAGGCCTTCCTTCAGCGACAGCTGGAACCAGTCGCGGCAGGTGACGCGGTTGCCGGTCCAGTTGTGGAAATATTCGTGGCCGACCACCGCTTCGATGTTGGCGAAGTCGACATCGGTGGCGATGCGCGGATTGGCCAGCACGTACTTGGTGTTGAAGATGTTCAGGCCCTTGTTTTCCATGGCGCCCATGTTGAAGTCGCCCACCGCCACGATCATGAAGCGGTCCAGGTCGAGGTCCAGGCCGAAGCGTTCCACGTCCCAGGTGATGCTGTTCTTCAAGGACTCCATGGCGTGCTGGGTCTTGTCGAGGTTGCCCTCTTCCACCCACACCTGCAGCAGCGCATCGCGGCCCGAGTGCAGGCGCACGGTTTCTTCCTGGCAGACCAGCTGGCCGGCCACCAGGGCAAACAGGTAAGAAGGCTTCTTGAACGGATCTTCCCACTTCGCATAGTGGCGGCCATCGGGCAGCTCACCCTCTTCGATCAGGTTGCCGTTGGACAGCAGCACCGGATAGCGCGCCTTGTCGGCGCGCAGCATGACGGTGAATTTGGCCATCACATCCGGACGATCCGGGAAATAGGTGATCTTGCGGAAGCCTTCGGCCTCGCACTGGGTGAAGAAATTGCCATTGGACACGTACAGGCCCATGAGCGAGGTGTTGCGGTCCGGATGGACCAGGGTCTCGATCTCCAGCGTCACCTTGGCCGGGGCGGCAGGGATGGTCAGCACGCCACCGGCGATGCGGAAATCGCCCTTGGCCTGCGAGAGCGTCTTGCCGTTCAGGCGCAGAGCCACCAGTTCCAGCTCTTCGCCGAAGAGGATCAGGTCGCGGCCCTTGGCGTCCGGGTTGCGGGTCAGGGTGATGCGGGTGGCCACACGGGTGTCAGCGGGATCGAGGTCGAAACCCATCTCGACGGTGTCCGCCAGGTAATTGGGAGCGGCGTAGTCTTTACGGTAGATCGTCTGGGGCGTATCGGTGCGCATGGAGGCCTGTCCGGGAAGGGAAATGGAGGTCAGAAAGTGAGGGCTAAGGTGAAGGCTAAGACAGTACAAAGCCAATTCAGGTGCAGCAAAAACCCGATTTTACCAATCATCCCGCACTGCGCGAATGGAATCGGCCGGTTTTGCCGCGCTCGTCTCCATCAGGGACTGTTGGCGGGAAGCATGGTTCATATCGGCCTACGGCCGGCACAATGGCGGAACCGGCCCTTGCCCCAGATTGGGGCGAAGCAGGCAGGCGCAGCGGGGTTTTCCGGCTGTCGCTTTCCACGCGGGATCAAAATGGCCGCTTGCTGGGTCTGACGAGGCAAGGTTTTTTGCCTTTTGCTTCATATCGCCCCGCAAGCGCCCTTCCCACGGCATCCCAGCCTTCTGCCCGGTGCCCGGCTTTTTTCTGATGGAGTTCGTTCATGAAACGCTGGCTTTATCCCCTTCTTGCAGCGGCCAGCCTGCTGCTGTCCGGTTGCGCCTCGGTGATCGAGAGCAACGTCACCTCTTTCCACGCCTGGTCGCCCGACTACAACCAGCGCGCCTATACCTTTGCGCCCGCCAAGGAACAGGAGAATGACCTGCAATACCAGAACTACGCCGGGCTGATCCGCCAGGAGCTGCAATTCCTCGGCTTCACCGAGGCGCGCGATCTGAAGTCGGCGCAATTGCAGGTCAGCTTCGGCTACGGGATGAATACCGAGCAGGTGGTAGTGAGCCGGCCGGCCTATGATCCCTTCTTCTACGGACCGGGGCCGGGCTGGGGACGCTTTGGTCCGCGCCCGTTCGGCTTCTACGGCCCTTACGGACCGTTCTATGATCCCTTCTGGTATGGTGGTCCGATGCAGACCACCAGCTATCCGGTCTTCCTGCGCCGGCTGCAGATCGGCATCAGCCAGGCCAGCGACGGCAAGAAGCTGTTCGACGTCGTGGTCGACAGCGAAGGCCAGCGTGCCGGACTGACGGCCGCCATGCCGGCCATGGTGCGCGCGGCCTTCGAGGATTTCCCCGGTCCCAGCGGCGTGACGCGCCACATCCGCATCAAGGTGGACAAGAACGGCCAGCCGGAGAACTGATCCCGCTCACCCGTGCGGCGGCCGCCCGAGCCGCTTGCCCAGGCCCCAGATGCTCAGCAACAACAGCGCGCCGCCCAGCCACTGGGTAGCGCTCAGGGTCTGGCCCAGCAATACGGCGGCCAGCAGGACCGCCGTGAGCGGTTCGATCAGGGTCGCCACGGTCAGCGCCGTGGGCGTCAGGCGTGCGGCGCCCCAGCTGAACACCAGCAGCGCCAGCGCCGCCGTGACCACCCCCAGGTACAGATACCAGGCTTGCGGCGGCAAGCCGCTGGGCCAGTGCAGCGGCCGCGCCAGGCTGGCCATTCCCATCACCAGCGCCGCCACCACGGTCAGGCAGGTTGCGGAGGGGCCGGCCCCCAGCGCCGTCGAAAGCCGTCCGCTGACCAGCGTGAATCCGGTATAGAGCAAGGCCGAGGCGACCGAACAGGCCAGTCCGATGAGCAGGTCCGTCTGGCCTGATGCGGCACTGCCATTGGCCTCATGCCGCGCCACGATCAGCACGGTGCCGCCCAGTGCGGCGGCGAGCACCGCTGCCAGCGTCCAGTCCAGCTTTTCCTGCCCGCGCAACAGAGCGATGACGGTGGAAAACACCGGTGGCAGACACAGGGCGATCAGCGTGGGAATGGCCGCGCCGATGCGCTCGATCCCGAGGAACCAGAACAGCACGTAGCCGGCCATGGTGGTCCCGGCCAGCACCACGGACAGCAGCAGTGCGCGCAGGGTCGGCAGGTGGATGCGTGCGCCGAATACCAGACACAGGAACACCGCACCGACCGCAAAGCGCCAGAAGGAGATGTCGCCCGGCGCGAAGCCGTATTGCGCGATCAGGATGTTGACCACCAGGGCTCCGGTGCCCCACAGGAAACCGGCGCTGCAGGCGGCCATCAGGGCCACGCCGGAGTAGGCGGGCGCAGCCAGCGAAGAGGAACGGGAACCAGACACGGCGGATCCTTGATGAGCGTGGCAAGGGAGGCGATGGCGTACGGCCGGTCGCCGGGCGCCGCGTCACAGTGTAGCCGATCAGGACAGGACCGCGCCGGGCGGCTGCTCCGCTGCCCTGCCCTCAATTGATGAAGCGTCCACCCATGCCGATGGCGGTGAGGTCGACGAAATCCGATCCGCTGTGATCGGCAGGACCGAACTGCAGGCTGAAGCCGCCGCCATCGTAGTTGGCCGGGGTGATGCTCTCCAGCGCCCGGATCAGGCCGGCACGCGTGAGTTGCGGGCCGGCGCGGCGCAAGCCCTCGACCAGGACGCGGGCGGCGATGTAGCCTTCCAGCCCGATGAAATTGCAGCGTGCGCCGGGACTGCTTTCCATGGCCTTCTGGTATTCGTAGACGATGGGCAGCCTGGCCTTGTTGGGAAATGGCACCACCTGGGTGATCTCGGTACCGACCCCGGTCTGCTTGAGGCGTGCGGCCAGCGACAGGCTGCCGACGAAGGAATAATGGGAAAAGCCGCCGAGGTAGCCCGCCGCCCGCATGCGCGTGATGAGCGCCGCGGCCGGCTCGTAGGACACGGCCTGGATCACCACATCGGGGCGCATCTTCATGAACTGTTCTGCGGCCGGCCCCACGGCATCGCTGTTGCGCTCGATGGGCATGCTGCCGACCAGGGTCAGTCCGTATTGCGCTGCGCGCTGGCGCAGGTTGTCCAGCAGGCCCTTGCCGAGCTCATCGTTCTGGTAGAACACCGCCACGCGCTTGCGCCCGGTGCCCTGCAGCTGGCGCAGCAGGAAACCGGTTTCCTGCTCGTAGCTGGCGCGCACGTGGAAGATCAGGCGATTGAAGGGGTCGCGCAGGGCGGCGGCCCCGGTGTGCGGGGCGATCAGCGGAATGCCGGCCTCGCGGATGGCCGGCAGCGCCGCCAGCACCGTGGGCGTGCCGGAAAAACCGAACAGCGCGAATACCTTGTCGCGCCAGATCAGTTGCTGGGTATTGGCCAGGGTGCGTTCGGGCTGGTAGCCGTCATCCAGGCTCAGCAGCCGCACGCGCCGCCCATGCACGCCGCCACGGGCATTGACCTGGGCGAAATAGCTGCGTGCCCCTTCCTGGAAGTCGCGCCCGACCTCGGCGGCCGGGCCGGTAAAGGGGGCCGACTGGCCCAGCACGATTTCCTGCGGGCTCACCCCGTTCTCGGCCGCCTGCGCAGCGTGCAGGCCGCACGCCACGCCCAAGGCCAGACGGCCGCACCAGACAACGACCGCGTGCCAGTTCCTTCCCATCTCCCTCTCCCGCCAAAAATGTTCTCCCTGGAGGCGTTCAGGTGAAGGAATTCACCCGAACGCCGAAGGCAGCATTTGACGATCAAGACGGAGAAAAATGCGTGATCCACGCATAGTCTTGGGTAAACCCCGATAACTTGCGAGATCCGTACCGAAGAATTTCGATATCCAGTGAAAAATCAGGAGAAGTAGGCTTCGCTGGCGAAGGTGATGACCACGATCATGAGCACCGCACAGATCAGCACTGCCAACAGCCGCCCGAACTTGGGCGAGCCGTCGGCGCCGGCCGCCTGCTCGGGGGGATGGCCCATGGGATTGTCGAGGCCGGGGTCGCGCGGGGGCTGGTCCATAGGCATTCCTCTTGTATCAGGGTCATCAGGCGATTACGCGGCCATCAAGGGATCAGGATGGTCGAACCGGTGGTCTTGCGGCCTTCCAGGTCGGCGTGGGCCTGGCCGACATCCTTCAAGGCATAGCGCTGGTTGATCTCGATGCTGATCTTGCCGCTCTCGACCATGTCGAACAGGTCGCCGGCGGTGGCATCGAGTTCGGGGCGGGTGGCGATGTAGTTGCCCAGCGAGGGGCGGGTCAGGAACAGCGAACCGCGCGAGGCCAGTTCGGACACGCCGAACGGCGGCACCGGACCGGAGGCATTGCCGAAGCTGACCATCATGCCGCGCGGGCGCAGGCAATCCAGCGAGCCGGTGAAGGTGTCCTTGCCGATGGCGTCATAGACCACCGGCACGCCTTTGCCACCGGTGATTTCCTTGACGCGTTCGACGAAGTTTTCGGTGGTGTAGTTGATGACGTGGGCCGCGCCATGCTGCTTGGCCAGGGCCGCCTTCTCGTCGCTGCTGACGGTGCCGATCAGGTTCACGCCCAGGGCGCGCGCCCACTGGCAGGCGATCAGGCCGATGCCGCCGGCGGCCGCATGGAACAGGATGGTCTCGCCCGGCTGCACGGCATAAGTCTGGCGCAGCAGGTATTGCACGGTCATGCCCTGCAGCATCATGGCCGCTGCGGTATCGAAACTGATGGCATCCGGCAGCTTGACCAGGATATCGGCCGGCATCACGCGCGCTTCGGCATAAGCGCCATTGGGACGGCCGGCATAGGCCACGCGGTCACCGACCTGGAAACCGGCCACGCCCGCACCAACGGCTTCGATGGTGCCGGCCGCTTCCTGGCCCAGGCCGGCTGGCAGCGGCTGCGGATAGAGACCGGAACGGAAATAGCAATCGATGAAGTTCAGGCCGACGGCAGCGTGGCGGATGCGGACTTCACCGGGACCCGGTTCGCCCACTTCCACGTCCACGTATTCCATGACTTCGGGGCCGCCGGTCTTGCTCATGCGGATTGCTTTTGCCATCTGGGTCTCCTTGTAGTGAGTGGATTTCTAGCCTGAACATTCATATATCGAGAGGCAGTATAGAACGCCTCAGCGCTTCTTGCGCGACAGCAGCCACATGCCCGTCAGCACCAGGGCGGTGCCGGCCAGCTGGATGCCGGTAATCGGTTCATCCAGCAGCACGGCGCCCATGAAGAGCGTCGAGACCGGCCCCACCAGCCCCGCCTGGGCGGCCGTGGGAGCGCCGATGCGGGCCACCGCCACCATGGTCAGGAACACCGGCAGCACCGTGCAGAACACCGCATTGAAAAGTGACAGCTGGTACACGGGGGCCACCTGCGTGACCAGGTCGGCGGGCGCGCGCAAGATGAAGAACTGGATCAGGCAGGCCACGCTGGAGACGCACATGGCATAGGCCACCAGCCGCACCGCGCCGACCCGGCGCACCAGTTCGCCGGAAGAGATCAGGTAGATCGAATAGCTCAGGGCCGATCCCAGCACCAGAGCACTGCCGAGGATGACGTTGCTGCCGCCGGACTGCAGGTCATGCTGGAGCACCAGCACGGTACCGAAGTAGGACACCAGCAAGGCCGCCCATTCGATCCAGCCGACCTTGCGCTTGAAGAAGAAAAACGCGATCAGCATCACGAAGGAAGGCGTGAGGAACAGGATCAGGCGTTCCAGCCCGGCCGAGATGTATTGCAGCCCGAGGAAATCGAGGAAGCTCGACAGGTAATAGCCCATCAATCCCAGCACCACGATGCGCAGCACATCGGCGCGCGCCAGGGGCGGCTGGGTGCGCGCTTTCCAGAGCGCCACGGCGGCAAACATGGGGAAAGAAAACAGCATGCGCAGCGTGATCACCATGACCGCATCGACCTGGTAGCGGTACATCAGCTTGGCCACGATGGCCTTGGCGGAAAAGAAGATGGCACCAATGATGGCGAGCAGCAGCCCGCCCAGGAAGGCCTGGCGCGGGGTGGAATGAACGGGGGTGTGGGCGGCAGTCATGGCCGCGATTGTAAACCCTGGGCTGCGCACGCGCCGCGCGGGCGCGCGCAGCACCACATCAGCGTTTCTTCATCAGCGAACCGAGCACGCCGCGAATAAGCTCGCGCCCGACCTGCGAACCGATGCTGCGCGCGGCCGACTTGACCATGGCCTGCAGGGGAGAATCGCTGCGGCGATTGCCGCTGCCGCTGCCGAAGATGCCACCGGCGGCATCCTTGAGCAGGTCGCCCAGGCCGCCGCCCTGATCCTGCTGTGACTGTGACTGTGGCTGTGGAGCGGGTTGCGGCTGCGGCATGCGCGCACCCCCAATGGGACGCGAGGTGCTGGCAGGGGCCGGTGCGCTACGGCCTGCCGATGCGCCCCAGGCATTGTCATCAGCCGGAGCGGGGGCTGGTTGCGGCGCCGGAGCAGGCGCTGCCTGCGGCTGCTGCACCGCGCGTCCCTTCAGGCGTTCATAGGCCGACTCACGGTCGATGGCCTGTTCGTAGACACCGGCCACCAGCGAAGACGCGATCAGGGCGCGCCGTTCCTCCACGCTGATCGGGCCGATCTGCGACGCCGGGGTCAGCACGTAGCCGCGCTCGACCATGTTGGGCCGCCCCTTCTCATCGAGGAAGGACACCAGCGCCTCGCCCACGCCCAGTTCGGTGATGGCCTGGGCGGTATTGACCATGGGATTGGGACGGAAGGTTTCGGCGGCGGCCTGCACGGCCTTCTGGTCACGCGGGGTGTAGGCACGCAGGGCGTGCTGTACGCGATTGCCGAGCTGGCCCAGCACGGTGTCGGGGATGTCCAGCGGATTTTGCGTGACGAAGTAGATGCCCACGCCCTTGGAGCGGATCAGGCGCACCACCTGCTCGATCTTCTGCAGGAGCGGCTTGGGGGCCTCATCGAAGAGCAGGTGCGCTTCGTCGAAGAAGAAGGCCATCTTGGGCTTGTCCAGGTCGCCCACTTCGGGCAGGTGCTCAAACAGTTCCGACAGCATCCACAGCAGGAAGGTGGAATACAGGCGCGGCGCATTCATGAGCTTGTCGGCGGCGAGGATGTTGATGATGCCGCGGCCCTGGGCATCGGTCTGCATCCAGTCCTCGATGTTGAGCATGGGCTCGCCGAAGAAACGGTCGCCGCCCTGCTCGTCGATGGCGATCAGCCCGCGCTGGATGGCGCCCACGCTGGCGGCCGAAATGTTGCCGTATTCGGTCTTGAACTGGGCCGCGTTCTCGCCCACGTGCTGCAGCATGGCGCGCAGGTCCTTGGTATCGAGCAGCAGCAGGCCGTGGTCATCGGCAATCTTGAACACCAGCTGCAGCACGCCCTGCTGGGTATCGTTCAGGTTGAGCATGCGGGCCAGCATCAGCGGGCCCATGTCGGAGACGGTGGCGCGCACCGGATGGCCCAGTTCGCCGTAGACGTCCCAGAACGCCACCGGTGCCGCGGCCCAGGCCGGTTCGGGCAGGCCCAGCTGGGTCAGGCGCGCGCTGGTCTTGGGGGAGGCGCTGCCGGCCTTGCCCAGGCCGGAGAGATCGCCTTTTACGTCGGCCATGAAGACCGGCACGCCGATGTCGGAGAGGGCCTGGGCCAGCACCTGCAGGGTGACCGTCTTGCCGGTGCCGGTGGCACCGGTGATGCAGCCGTGACGGTTGGCCAGTTGCGGCAGCAGGCACAGTTGCCCGCCGGAATGGGTAGCGATGGGAAGCGGATTAATCATCTCGACTGGGCCTTCAAGGCAAAAATGACGGGGTGGCGGTATGGTAAAATGCCCGCCCGATTATAGTCAGAACATGGCGTCAGGAAATGCATTATCGAACCCTGGGCGCCGGGTCCCCCTGCTGCAGCGATGCCTTGCCCGCGCCCGCCGGTCTTGCCGAGGCGCCTCCAGGAGCGGCTTGCGCAGGCGGGACGGTTCTGGCCTCACCCTCTCGCAGGAAAGATTCAACATGGCTGGACACAGCAAATGGGCCAATATTCAGCACCGTAAAGGCCGTCAGGATGAAAAGCGTGGTCGCGTCTGGACCCGCCTGATCAAGGAAATCACCGTCGCCGCCCGCATGGGCGGGGGCGATCCGGACACCAACCCGCGCCTGCGCCTGGCCGTGGACCGTGCCTCCGACGCCAACATGCCCAAGGACAACGTCACCCGCGCCATCCAGCGCGGCACCGGTGCCCTGGACGGCGTGAACTATGAAGAAGTGCGCTATGAAGGCTACGGCATCAACGGCGCAGCCATCATCGTCGATTGCATGACCGACAACCGCGTGCGCACCGTGGCCGAAGTGCGCCATGCCTTCTCAAAATTCGGCGGCAACATGGGTACCGAAGGTTCGGTGGCCTTCCTCTTCAAGCACTGTGGCCAGCTGATGTACGCGCCCGGAACCGATGAGAATGCCGTCATGGAAGCCGCGCTCGAAGCTGGTGCCGAAGACGTCCTCACCGACGACGAAGGCGGCATCGAAGTGCTGACCGCTCCCAATGATTTCTCGGCCGTGAAGTCCGCCATGGAAGCCGCCGGCTTCAAGGCCGAAGTCGCCGAGATCACCATGAAGCCCTCCACCGAGACCGTGTTTGCGGGCGAGGACGGCGTCAGGATGCAGAAGCTGCTGGATGCGCTGGAGAACCTGGACGATACCCAGGAGCTCTATACCAACGCCGTGATCGAAGAATAATTCACCCGATCACCCAGCCGGTTTACAAAGATACGGACAAGACGACCCTTTCCGCCCCATTCGCCACTTTTATCTTCCTATCCCATGAAAATCCTAGTTGTTGGCTCCGGTGGCCGTGAACATGCGCTGGCCTGGGCCATTGCCAAGTCGCCGCGCATCCAGACGGTCTATGTTGCTCCCGGCAATGGCGGCACCGCGCTCGACGAGCGCCTGCAGAACATCGCCATCACCGATCCCGTGGCCCTGGCCGACTTCGTCGAGCAGGAACACGTGGCGCTGACCGTGGTCGGCCCGGAAGGCCCGCTGGCGGCCGGCATCGTCAACGTCTTCCGCGCCCGTGGCCTGAAGATCTTCGGCCCCACCAGGGAAGCGGCGCAGCTGGAAAGCTCCAAGGACTTCGCCAAGGCCTTCATGCAGCGCCATGCGATCCCGACCGCCGAGTACCAGACCTTCTCGGACGTGGCGGCCGCGCATGACTACATCGCCAAAAAGGGCGCGCCCATCGTCATCAAGGCCGACGGCCTGGCCGCCGGCAAGGGCGTGGTGGTCGCCATGACGCTGGAAGAAGCGCATACGGCCGTGGACATGATGCTCTCCGACAACAAGCTGGGCGACGCCGGTGCGCGTGTGGTGATCGAGGAATTCCTGGCCGGTGAAGAAGCTTCCTTCATCGTCATGGTCGACGGCAAGAACATCCTGCCGCTGGCCACCAGCCAGGACCACAAGCGCCTGCAGGATCACGACCAGGGCCCCAACACCGGCGGCATGGGCGCCTACTCGCCCGCTCCCATCGTCACCCCGGCGCTGCATGCGCGCGTGATGCGCGAGATCATCGTGCCGACCGTGCAGGGCATGGCCAAGGATGGCATCCCTTTCTCCGGCTTCCTGTATGCGGGCCTGATGATCGACGCCGAGGGCAACCCCAAGACGCTGGAATTCAACTGCCGCATGGGCGACCCCGAAACCCAGCCCATCATGGCGCGCCTGAAGACGGACCTGCTGACCGTGTTCGAACATGCGGTCACCGGCACCCTGGACAAGATCGAACTGGAATGGGACCGCCGTACCGCGCTGGGCGTGGTCATGGCCGCCCATGGCTATCCGGAAGAACCGCGCAAGGGTGACCTCATCACCGACATCCCGGCCGAGACCGCCGATTGCGTCACCTTCCACGCCGGTACCACCCTCAACGGCGACAAGCTGACCACCAACGGTGGCCGCGTGCTGTGTGTGGTGGGCCTGGGCGACAGCGCCAAGGTCGCGCAGAAGCATGCCTATGATGCTGCCGACCTGATCCACTTCGCCGGTTCGCAGATGCGCCGCGACATCGGCTGGCGCGCCCTGAAGCGCTAAGCCGGGCCGCATGCCGTCTCCATCCCCCGCAACGCCGTGTGTGTTGCGGGGGATTTCATTTGGAGGGCATGCGCGGCACTTGCCGTGCCACTGCAACAAAATGACGCCTCCGCAGCCTAAGCACGACGGGCGTTTCCGGGCAGCATGCCCCCGCCACCACCCGCATTCCCAGAAGAAAAGGACATATCGATGCCAGACCACCTGCTCAATTTTGAAACTTTGATCAACCTCTACCTGGTGCCTTTCGGGCTCAAGGTGATTGCCGCCATCGTCATCTGGATCGTCGGCGGCATGTTCATCAACACGCTCTCCAAGATCGTGCGCCGCGTGCTGACCGCGCGCCAGTTCGAGACCACGCTCATCAACTATGCCAGCTCGGCCATGCACGTCATCCTGCGCATCCTGCTGGTGATGGGCATCCTGGAAGTGTGCGGCATCCCGACCACATCCTTTGCGGCCATGATCGGCGCAGTCGGCGTGGCCCTGGGTGTGGCCTGGTCGGGCCTGCTGTCCAATTTTGCGGCCGGCATCTTCCTGGTGGTGTTGCGTCCCTTCAAGGTGGGCGACTACATCACCGCCGCCGGCCAGACCGGCACGGTCTCCGACATTGGCCTGGTGACCACCATCATCACTACCGACAACAACCTGCGCGTGATCATCGGCAACAACAAGCTGTTCTCGGAAAACATCATCAACTACAACGTCAACGCCACCCGCCGCACCGACCTGCGTTGCCAGATTGCCTACAGCGTCGATCCGCAGCAGGCCATCGCCAAGCTTTCCGAGCGCATCAAGGCCATTCCCAACGTCTTGCAGACGCCGGCACCGGGCATCGTGATCCAGGAGTTCAATGCCACCGGCACCCTGATCGCCCTGCGCGTGCATGCGCCCACGCCCAATTTCGGCCAGGTCTACAACGACGTGCAGAACGCCATCGCCGAGGTCTGCCTGAAGGAAGGCTGGCCGGCGCCGGCGACTTATCAGGTGGCCGTACCGCTGGCCCAGCCGCCGCAAAACTGAGGCCTTTGCCCCACAACGCCGGTCCGGCATCGCCTGCGGACCGGCTTTTGACGCCCCAGCCGGGGGCGGTCAAGGTACAATGGCGGGTTGGAACGCATTTCCGTCCAGTAACCGTGTACCAGAGCGACCCGCCGTGACCACCCATTCCAACGCCGCCACCAACACCGCTGCCGTCAAGGCTTACCTGCAGGACCTGCAACAGCGCATCGTCGCCGCGCTGGAAGCCGCTGATGGCAAGACTTTCCTGTCTGATTCCTGGGAACGCCCTGAAGGCGGTGGCGGCACCTCGCGCTTGCTGGAAGAAGGCAACCTGCTGGAGCGCGGCGGTGTCGGCTTCTCGCACGTGATGGGCAAGAACCTGCCGCCCTCGGCTGCGGCCAACCGCCCGCAACTGGCGGGCCGCGCGTGGGAAGCGATGGGCGTGTCGCTGGTGCTGCATCCGCGCAATCCCTACGTGCCGACGGTGCACATGAACGTGCGCTTCTTCACCACCCATGCGGAAGGCGAAGAGGCCGTCTGGTGGTTCGGCGGCGGCATGGACCTCACGCCCTACTACGGCGTGAAGGAAGATGCAGTGCACTTCCACCGCACCTGCCGCGATGCGCTGCAGCCCTATGGCGAGGACTTGTATCCGCGCTTCAAGAAATGGTGCGATGACTATTTTTACCTGAAGCATCGCAAGGAGCCGCGCGGCGTCGGCGGCATCTTCTTCGATGACTTCAACGCCCTGCCCTTCGAGCAGGCCTTCGCCCTGCAACGCAGCGTGGGCGATGCCTTCCTCGACGCCTATCTGCCCATCGTGGCGGCGCGCCGGGAAACGCCTTATGGCGAACGTGAACGCGACTTCCAGGCCTATCGCCGGGGGCGCTATGTGGAATTCAACCTGGTCTTCGACCGGGGCACGCTGTTCGGGCTGCAATCCGGCGGACGCACCGAATCCATCCTGATGTCCATGCCGCCGCTGGTGAAGTGGCGCTATGACTGGCATCCGGAACCGGGTAGCCCGGAAGCGGCGCTGTATTCGGACTTCCTGGTGCACAAGGAATGGCTGTAATGGTGCCGCCTGCGGCGCAGCGCTGCATTGCCGTGCTCGGCGGCAGCTTCGATCCGGTGCACAATGGCCATGTCCTGCTGGCCGAGCATTTCGTGCAATTGCTGCAGCCCGATGAGCTGCGCGTCATCCCCACCGGCAATCCGTGGCAGAAGCACGGCCTGCAGGCCGAAGCGGCGGACCGGGTGGAGATGGTCAGGCGCGCATTCGGCCAGCAGCAGGTACCGGTGGTCATCGATGAGCAGGAAATCCGCCGCTCCAGCGCGACCTATACCATCGATACCCTGCGCGCACTGCGCGCGGAGCTGGGGCCGGAGGTGTCGATAGTGTTCCTGATGGGCGCTGATCAGTTGCAGCACCTGGACACCTGGCAGCACTGGCAGGAATTATTCGAGTACGCGCATTTGTGCGCGGCCTCCCGGCCCGGCTTCGCGCTGGCCGATGCGCACGTGCCGCCGGCCGTGCGCCACGAATTCAAGCGGCGCAGCGCTGCGCCGCAAGAGATCCGCAGCACCACGCACGGATACGGCTACCTGGCCCTCGGGCTGGCGGTCGATATCTCGTCGACTGAAATCCGTGCCCAGCTGCAACGCGGCACCCGACCCGATTCGCTGATCCCGGGCAGGGTGCTAGACTATATCGAACAACAACATCTGTACCGAAATTCATAATGGACATCAAAAAACTGCAAGCCCTGGTCGTGGACGCTCTGGAAGACGTCAAGGCGCAAGAAATCCGCATCTATGACACCTCGCACCTGACCTCCCTGTTCGACCGCGTGGCCATCGCCTCCGGCACCTCGAACCGCCAGACCAAGGCGCTGGCCGCCTCGGTGCGAGACAAGGTCAAGGCCAAGGGCGGCAACGTCGTCAGCGTCGAAGGCGAAGACACTGGCGAATGGGTGCTGGTCGATCTGGGCGACATGATCGTGCACATCATGCAGCCAGCCATCCGTACCTACTACCGTCTGGAAGAAATCTGGGGCGACAAGGAAGTCAAGCTGGGCGCGGCCAAGCGCACCGGCACTTCGGCTGCCGCCAAGCGCGCCGCCGTCGACGAAGCCCCGGCCCCCAAGACCCGCCGCACCCGCGCCCAGGCGGAAGCCGTCGAAGCCAGCCAGGCCCTGGACGACGACGAGGACGCACCGAAGAAGCCGGCCCGCAAGCCGCGCGCGACGACCACCAGCACCACCGGTACCCGCGCTGCTGCCGGCACGACCCGCACCACCCGGACTACCGGCACCAAGACCACGGCGGCCAAGACCACCACCACCCGTGGCACGGCAGCCGGCAGCAAGACCACCACCACCAAGGCCGGCACCACCCGCAAGGCCGCTGCGCCCAAGACCCCGACCGGCAAGACCGTGCGCGTGGCGCCCGCCAAGAGCGAGACCGCCAAGAAGCCGGCCGCCAAGCGCACCAGCAAGGCTTGATGCAGCTGGTCATCGCGGCCGTCGGCCACAAGATGCCGGCGTGGATAGAAACCGGCTTCCAGGAGTATGCCAAGCGCATGCCACCGGAATGCCGGATCATCCTCAAGGAAATCAAACCCGTCGAACGCTCCGGCAGCCGCACGGCCGAAACCGTGATGGCGCAGGAGCGCGAGAAGATCGAAGCGGCGCTGCCCAAGGGCGCGCGCGTGATTGCCCTGGACGAACGCGGGCGCGACTGGACTTCAGTGCAGTTGTCGCAGCAGTTGGAGCAATGGCAGCAGGATGGACGCGACGTGGCCTTCGTCATCGGCGGGGCTGACGGGCTCGATCCCGGCTTCAAGGCCGGGGCCGATACGCTCATCCGCATCTCCAGCATGACCTTGCCGCATGGCATGGTGCGGGTGATGCTGGCCGAACAGCTCTATCGCGCCTGGTCGATCACGCAGAACCATCCGTATCACCGCGCCTGACGGCGTCCACCGCCGGCTTCCTGCCTTCCGGTACCGGCTCTTGACATCCCTGGCTCAATGAAACAAGCGGACCACAAAATCTACCTCGCCTCGAAAAGCCCGCGCCGCCGCGAACTGCTGCGCCAGATCGGCATCGATTTCGAACTCATGCTCTCGGACAAGGAAGTCGACGAGAGCGTCCTGCCCGGCGAAGCCCCGCTGGACTATGTCGCCCGCGTCACCCGCGCCAAGCTCGACAGCGCCCAGCAGACCATGATCCTGCGCCAGCTGCCGCATCGTCCGCTACTCGCGGCCGATACCACCGTGGTGGTGGACGACCTGATCCTGGGCAAACCGGCCGATCACGATGAAGCCGTGCGCATGATCACCCTGCTCTCCGGCCGCACCCATCAGGTCCTGACCAGCGTGGCCGTGGGCGTGACTCACGGTGTGGAAACCGAGGTCTGGCAGATCGTGCAGCAGTCCGACGTCAGCTTTGCGCCCTTGACCGAAGAAGCCATTGCCGCCTATTGCAATACCGTCGAACCCTACGACAAGGCCGGCGCGTATGGCATCCAGGGGCTGGCCTCGGTCTTCATCAGCCATATCGTGGGCAGCCATTCCGGTATCATGGGGCTGCCGCTCTTCGAGACGGCTCAACTATTACAACAAGCGGGCGTTCGCATCCTATGAGCGAAGACATCCTCATCAACATCACGCCGCAGGAGACGCGCGTGGCGCTGATCCTGCAAGGCGCCGTGCAGGAACTGCACATCGAGCGCACCCTCTCGCGCGGCCTGGCCGGCAACATCTACCTCGGCAAGGTGGTGCGGGTGCTGCCGGGCATGCAATCGGCCTTCATCGACATCGGCCTGGAGCGCGCCGCCTTCCTGCACGTGGCCGACATCTGGGAAGCCCGTCCGCACGACGGCCAGAACGCGCCGGCCATTCCCATCGAGAAACTGCTGCACGATGGCCAGACCATCACGGTGCAGGTCATCAAGGACCCCATCGGCACAAAGGGGGCGCGGCTGTCCACGCAGATCTCGATTGCCGGGCGCATGCTGGTCTACCTGCCGCAGGACAAGCACATCGGCATCTCCCAGCGCATCGAGAACGAAGCCGAGCGCGAACTTTTGCGCAGCAAGGTGCAGGCGCTGCTGCCGCCGGAAGAAAAAGGCGGCTTCATCATCCGCACCATGGCCGAGGATGCTTCCGACAGCGACCTGCAGATGGACGTGGAATACCTGCGCACCACCTGGGCCACCATCATCAAGCAGGCCAAGACCAAGCCGGCACCCACCCTGCTGCACCAGGACCTGTCGCTGGCGCAGCGCGTGCTGCGGGACTTCGTCTCGGACCAGACCGCCACCATCCAGGTCGATTCGCGCGAGAACTTCCACATGCTGCAGGAGTTCGGTGCCATCTATACGCCCTCGGTGCTGCCCAAGCTGATGCACTACCGGGGCGAGCGTCCGCTGTTCGACCTGTATGGCGTGGAAGAGGAAATCGAGCGCGCCCTGGGCCGCCGCGTGGACCTGAAGTCGGGCGGCTACCTGATCGTCGACCAGACCGAAGCGATGACCACGATCGACGTCAACACCGGCAGCTTCGTCAACGGCCGCAACTTCGACGACACCATCTTCAAGACCAACCTGGAAGCGGCGCACGCGATTGCGCGCCAGCTGCGGCTGCGCAACCTGGGCGGCATCATCATCCTCGACTTCATCGACATGGAGAGCACGGAGCACCGCCACGCCGTACTGGCCGAACTGGGCAAGGCGCTGCAGCGCGACCGCACCAAGATCTCGGTCTCGGGCTTCTCCACGCTGGGGCTGGTGGAGATGACCCGCAAGCGTACCCGCGAATCGCTGGCCCACATCCTCTGCGAGACCTGCCCGGCCTGCAAGGGACGCGGCCAGGTCAAGACGCCGCGCACGGTGTGCTACGAGATCCTGCGCGAGGTCATGCGCGAGGCCAAGCAGTTCAATCCGCGCGAATTCCGCATCCTGGCGTCGCAGGTGGTGGTGGACATGTTCCTGGAAGAGGAATCGCAACACCTGGCCATGCTGGGCGATTTCATCGGCAAGCCGGTGTCGCTGCAGGTTCAGAGCGATTATCAGCAGGAGCAGTACGACATCATCCTGATGTAATCAGCACAGGCGTTCATAGACAGTACCCAGCGATGTCCAACGATCTTTTCCACTTTGCTTATCTGAAACCGCGCGATTTTGCGCTGCACGGTACCAGCATTGACCAATGGCTCAGCCAGGCCGAACCAGGCGATGCTCCCGTTCAGGTGACAGCGGACACGCCGGAGATGCTGGCACAGGTCACCAACGGCAGCCGTAACGGATGGATGGCGGCAATCATCGAAGAGTTGGCCCGAGCCAGCGCAATCAATGACCTCAGGGTGCTATACGGTGCCGAGGACATCGCGTATGCGTGGGAAGCTCCTGATACGTGGGAAAACGATGCAGGCGAGATCACCGAGTGGTCCCGCTGGAAAGCGATAAAGCTGCAGGATCAGGCCCTTCCCACTCTGGCCGAGGCCATTACGCGCTTGTTCGACTGGTCCAGCGCACATGTGGACGAACTGGCGGAAGACACTTTCAGCGATTTATGTTCTGCCGATGAATTGGCCGACGACATCCACCAACCAATCCTGACCAGCGCTCCGGCGAGCGATCCACGTGTGCGGTATGGAGAGGACGGCGAAGGCTCACATTGTCTCTACTCGTTTCTGCATTCCCTGCGCCAGCTATGCATGAATGCACGGAACAAGGGTGAAAGCGTATTGCTGATCGTACAAACTTGAAAGAACACCAGGTCAGGCCAGATGTACCAGACTTTGTCTCCTCAGCAGTCACAGATCCTCTTCCTTAACGCCAGATAACGCGCCAGTGCATTTCAAGACGCCCCTGAGGCCGGTGAACACGGCATAATCTCTGTTTTTCGAACTCTGCATCACCTGCAAGCAAGGAATACCCCATGCTGTCCAACAACATAAAGCGTCTGGCCGCGCTGCACTGGCCCTACAAGAAGCGCCTGGCGCTGGCTTTCCTCGGCATGATCGTGACCGCCGCCACCGAACCGGTGGTGCCGTATATTTTCCAGGTGCTGCTGGACAAGGGCTTCGTGGGCAAACCCACGTTCTCGCTGTGGCTGGTGCCGGCAGCGGTGATCGGCATCTTCCTGATCCGCGGCATGGCCACCTTTACCAGTACTTACATGATGACCTGGGTCTCCACCCGCATCCTCAACGAGCTGCGCCGCCAGATGTTTGCGCGCATGCTGGACCTGCCCATTCACTTCTATGCCACCAACACGGTCGGCAAGGTCATCAACTCGATGATGTTTGAAGTGCAGCAGATCATCGACATGGTGACCAAGGTCTTCACTTCCATCCTGCGTTCCGCCCTGACCGTGCTGGGCCTGCTGGGATGGCTGCTGTACCTGAACTGGACCCTGACCATCGTGACCCTGGTCCTGCTGCCGCTGGTCTCGATCGTGGTACGCGCCACCGGCAAGCGGCTCAAGAAGCTCAACCGTGATTCCCTCGCCGTGAACGCCGAACTGACCCAACTGATCGAGGAAACCACGCGCGCCCAGCAAGTGATCAAGATCTTCGGTGGCCACGAATACGAAAAGAAGCGTTTCCACGACCGTGCCGAAAACCTGCGCCGCTATACCATGCGCATGACTGCGGCATTTTCCTCGACCGTGCCGATCACGCAGCTGATGACGGCCTGTGCCGTGGCCATCGTGATCGTGATGGCGCTGATCCAGTCCGGCAATGGCCAGATCACCGTCGGCGGCTTCGTCTCCTTCATCACCGCCATGCTCATGCTGCTGGCCCCGCTGAAGCAGCTGGCCGAAATCAATGGCCCCCTGCAGCGCGGCATGGCCGCTGCCGAAGAAGTCTACAAGCTGATCGACAAGACTCCCGAGCGCGTCACCGGCGAGGCCCTGCAGCAGCGTGCGCAGGGCGAGGTGGAGCTGGTCGATGTGAGCTTCTCCTATCCCGGCCACGAGCAGCAGGCACTGAAGAACATCAACCTGCGCGTACGCGCCGGCGAGACCGTGGCCTTCGTCGGCATGTCCGGTGGCGGCAAATCGACGCTGGTGAGCCTGCTTCCCGGCTTCCATTCGGTGACCGCCGGCAAGATCCTGCTGGACGGCCGCGACATCGAATCGATCTCGCTGCTGAGCCTGCGCCAGCAGATCGCCATGGTCAACCAGAACACCGTGCTGTTCGACGACACCCTGGCGGCCAACATCTCCTATGGCGACCAGTCGCCCGATCCGGCGCGCATCCTCGCTGCCGTGGAAGCCGCGCACCTGACCGACGTGGTGCAAGGCCTGCCGCAAGGCATGGAGACCCGCATCGGCGACAATGGCTCGCGCCTGTCAGGCGGCCAGCGCCAGCGCGTGGCGATCGCCCGCGCGATCTACAAGGATGCTCCCATCCTGATCCTCGACGAGGCCACCTCGGCCCTCGACACCGAATCCGAACGCGCGGTCCAGGCCGCGCTGGAACGCCTGATGCAAGGGCGCACCACCTTCGTCATCGCGCACCGCCTGTCGACCATCGAGCGGGCCGATCGCATCGTGGTGCTGGTGCACGGACAGATTGCCGAGATCGGCAATCACCAGGAGCTGCTGCAACGCGATGGCGTGTATGCCAACCTGTACCGCCTGCAGTTTTCCCAACAAGCCTGATCCGTGCCGACGGCCATGCCCACTCAACTGATTCCCCAGGACCTGCTTCGCTCATCGGACAGGATTCTCTTCGTCGCCCACCTTGCCATCGGCGACTTCACCTATCTGCAGAATTTCTTCAAGGCCTTCGCCGCGCAGAACCCGCAGCTCAAGATCGACCTGTGGGTCGATGAAGTCAGGCGCACCGGCGATGCGTCCAAATGGGAGTTCCTGCGCAAGTATTCGCTCTACGACTGGCTGGCGGCTTGCCCCTTCTTCAACAAGGTCTACACCCGCACCTACAGCCCGGCCCTGCTGGAGGAGTCGGTGGCCGAAGCGCAGGCGGCACACTATCCGATCGTGGTCTCGCTGGCCACCCTGCGGCCGCACCAGTACGCTGCGCTGGCGCGCCGTCTGTCGCCGCAGGGCATGGTGATCGGCATGCAGGACCGCATCCGTTTCTACCAGCCGCATCACGTCCTCGCCTACCGCAAGCTGGATGCGGCGATCCCCCGCTACCGCGCGGCGGACGGGCAGCATCACATCACCGACGTGTATGCGCACTGGTTCCGCCAACTGAGCGGTCTGGAAGTGGATGCCGCTGCGCGCATGCCCTTCGTGGAGATTCCGCAGCAGTGGCGCGAGGAAACACAGCAACGCCTGGCGAGCTGGGGCTTTGACGACGGGCAGCGCAAGCTGGTAGTCATCAATCCCTATGCCAAGACCAAAAAGCGCTGCTGGAGCCTGGCCCAGGTCGGCCAACTGATCAAGGCCATGCAGGCGCTGCCGCAATGGGCGCAAAGCGATTTCGTCATCAACGCCGTGCCGCAGGAATTGCCGCACGCACGGCAGGAGATCGCGCGCCAGCAACTGGAGCGCACCGTCCTGTTCAGTGCCGAAGAGAATTTCTTCCAGCTGCCGGCACTGCTGGAGCAGGCCGATCTGATCATCTCGGTAGAGACCGCCGTGATGCACCTGGCCAATGCGGTCCACGTGCCGGTGATCGCCCTGATGCGCCAGAAGAATCCGGAGTGGGTGCCCTATGATGCGGCCCACAGCACCGTGGTCACCACGCAGGCGCGGCGCGACTGGGTCGAGCGCATCTCCGTTGAACAAGTCCTGAAAGCCATCGCATGAGCCAGTCCGAGCACGCCGACGCGGGCCCGTCGTTCCACATCGCCTTCTGTGTGGACAACAATTATTTCCGCGCGATGGGCGCGACGATCGCCTCCATCATCGCCAACAATCCGCAGCGGCGCTTCACCTTCCACGTGCTGACCTTTGCCGCCTCCGAGCAGCATCGCCAGCGCCTGCAGGAACTGGAGCAGAACCCGCTGGTGCAGACCCGCCTGCATCTTCTGGAGACCAGCGACTTTGCGCAGTTCGAACACTTCCTGAAGTCGTCCTATTATTCGCTGTCGATCTTCACCCGCCTGGTCATCCCCACGGTGCTGCAGGACGTCACCGACCGCGTGCTCTACCTGGACGCCGACATGCTGTGCGTGGGCAGTCTCGACGGGCTGGCCCAGCTGGACATGCAGGGCGACATCGTCGCGGTGGCCCCCGATCACCCGGCCACCACCGAGAAGCGCTGTGCCGCGCTGCAGCTGGCCGATCCGCGCTACTTCAACAGCGGCATGCTCTACATCAATATCCCGCGCTGGCAGGAAGCGAAGATCACCGAGCAGGTGATGCAGGTGTTGCTGGACAATACGCAAACGCTGCGCTTCATTGATCAGGACGTGCTCAATATCGTGCTCAACGGACGCGCCCGCTACATCAGCCGCAACTACAACTATCTCTACGACATGGTGCACGATCTCAAGAGCAACGAGACGCGCATGCGGCCGGTGGGCAAGGCTGTCATCATCCACTTCGCCGGACCGATCAAGCCCTGGTCGGCCTGGACCGGGCACGAAGCCACGCGCCTGTTCGCGCAGTACCACCAGCTCTCGCCGTGGCGGCAGATGCCCGCTGACGAAGCGCCCACCAACAGCACGGAAAGGCGCATGCATTCACGCTTCCTTTACCGTCAGGGCAAGTATCTGCAAAGTCTGGTCTGGTTCGTCCGCTACCTGCGCAAGCATTCGCGCAAGCGCTGAGCGGCGGGGCCGCGTCGGCAGACCGGTCATCCCGTCACCGCCGCCTCAACGCCACATCAAACACCCCTCAACACAACATTAAGCCCGCATTAACGCTGTCTTGAACAGCATTAATGCGGGCTTAATGCCGGCTTGATGCTGGCGTGATGCAGCGTAACTGCCTGCATGACACCGTATCAGGCCGCGAACAGCTGCTGCACCGGTGGCCAGGCGGCGAGATGGTCGATGACCTGCTCGGTGGTGATTTCCTCCACCCCGCCTTTGGGCGTGGCAACCCAGATCACCGTGCTGTTGTCCTGATCGATGGGCGTCCACTCGGGACTGGTCCGGCGCATCAACGCCAGTACCGGCACGTGCACCGCGTTGGCCAGGTGCATGACGGCGGTCTCCACCGAAATGACCAGCTGGCAGCGCGCCAGCATGGCCGGCAGCTGGAAAAAATTCTGGTCGGCGCTGAACAGATGCAGGCGCGGCGACTGCACGGCGGCGAGGCGGCGTTCGGCGTCGGCCAGCGCTTCCGGTACCACATTGACGACGAAGTGAACCTCCTCCCATCCCGGCCTGGATTGCAGGCGGCGGGCCAGATCGAGGATGCGGTCCAGTGACCAGCTGCGCTCGGGGGCCTTCGAAAAACCGTTGACGAAGATCAGCTTCTGCTGCGGGCCGACACCCCACTGCTGCAGTTGTTCGCTGCTCCACGCGTGCCACTGCGGCGGAATGTCGACGAACGGAAAACGCTCCGCCGGCGCAATGGTGATCCCGAACAGGGTCTCGAACCAGCCGGCATAGATATCGCTGATGTGGCGTGCGCCCTTCTCTTTCTTGGGATAGGCCGGGATCACGGCATCCAGCTTGCGGTAGGCGAGATAGGTCCGCACATCCATGAAATGCACGGGCTTGGTCTGGCCGGCCACGAAGCCGTGCGGCGAAAGCTTGCGCGCCAGGCGCGCATAGGCCGGACGCCGCAGCAAGCCCAGCGAGACCACCAGCGGATAGGCTTCGGCCTGCGCACGCCCGATTGACTGTTCCAGCAGCGCGGGACTGTAGGTCTCGTCGTAGATGCGCTCGATGAAGCTGCACTCGCGCAGCCAGTCATAGATCGCATAGCGTTTCAGGTGGGGCCATTGCGAAGCATCGTCGGTGCGGCGCAGCTCGTCCACCCAGACATGGATGCGCAGATGCGGATAGGCCTGCGCGAGGGCGCGCAGCGAATTCTGCAGGTAGGTGAAATCGCCCAGCGCCAGATGCGCAATGATGAGGATCTTGTCGCTCTGCTGCAGCAACTGCGGCGGAATGTGAGTCTGTGGCATAGGCTTGCTCAAAAGGGTTCGCGAGGGATCACAGGGGATCACGACGGCCGGCACGCGCACCGGAACCGGAGAGGGAGGGCCGGAAGCCGCCGGCGCAGAGGCGTCATCATTTGCCCGCCCGGCCGGCAAGGCCGAACTTGTGGGCCAGGTAGGTCGCGTACCATGCGAGCCAGCCACCCCATTGCTTCTTCTTCCTCAGGAAGCCGGCATACATGCGCATCTCCTTGTAATGGCGCGGCGCGTCCAGCGGCGTGCCGGCCCAGGGCGACAGCGCCAGATACTTGGAGAACAGTTCGCGCGAGGGATGCAGGTTCCAGGCATGCCAGGGCTTCACGCGTCCGGTGAAATGCAGGAACACGGCAGGACCGGGCAGCCAGGTATCGAACTGGCCGCCATTGAGCATGAACTCCAGGTTGTAGCGGAAATTCCAGCACGGCTCGATGTAACGCGCACGCCCGGCCAGCACGATGTTGAGTGCATCCTGATCGGGGAATACCAGCTTCTGGCCATGCTGCACGATGGCCTGCATCACCTGTGCGGTGATGTCATTGGCGATCCAGTTGGCGACGTTGATGTAAAGCACGCCGGAGTTGAAGTATTGATCGGCCGGAAGCTGCAGCGCGGCGCAGCGGTTGCGCACGGTGGTCTCCAGATGGTCGCTGACCACGGCTACCACATCGTCGCGCAAGTCCAGAGCCCGCAGGCCGGCGATGCTGCCCGTGCAGAGGATGTCGGCATCCAGGTACAGCACTTCGCGCGCCGTGTCCTTGAGCACTTCCGGAATCAGCAGGCGCGTGAAGACGGCCGGCGAATACTGGGAGTGGCGCGAGAACTGGTAATACTCGGCGAAGCGGTCTTCATCGATCAGGTGGAAGACGATTTGCGTTCCATAGCGCTGCTCCAGCGCCTGGTACTTCTGCCTGACGGCCTCCGGCACATCGGGCGCGAGGACATGGAAGACGAAGGCTTGGTCGCGGTTGTTTTCCAGGATGGACGTGATCGTGACACCGGCATAGCGAAAGTAACGCCCGTCGATGCCGAAGGCGATGTGGAACGGTGCGTCCCCGGACTGCGCGGGCGACACCGGCATCTGGTCGATAGTGCTCATAGGCTCTTGTTGCATGAATTCCCGCAGCGGCCGGGAAAAGGCTGGTTACCAGGTTTCCTTTTGCGTGGCCACGCGCAGGAAGGGTCGGACGAACAGCTGATAGATGAACTTCTTGTAGAGGTAGCGATGCAGGTAATACATCAGTCCGCCGCGTGGATACAGTTCCATCCGGGCCACGCGGTCAGTGTTCAGGTTGGAATCCTGGGCCAGCGTGGTGAGGCCGATGCAATAAGGCAGCAAGGCCTTGAGACGGATGAATTTCTTTTCCTTGAACCGCTCCCAGCGATCGGCTACGAGCCAGATCGGGAACAGGTTCTCCGAGAGCTTGCGCGCCGCCCCCAGCGTGAGGAAGTAACCATGCGCATTCTTGTTGCCGCCATAGGTGCTGACCAGCTTGTGGCTGTCATCGAGCTGGATCATGCGATTGCGCGAATACTTTTCCACGTAGTTCAGCATCACCACCTGTGATACCTCGGCCGGATACATCTGCGCCAGCCGCGGCAGCAGGCCGGGTACCTGGTCATTGAGACGGGCGTCATCTTCCAGCACCAGCGCGTGGGTAATGCCCTGGCGCACCATCTCGCAATACACGCCATGATGACTGAGCGCACATCCGATCTCGCCCCGGGTCAGGTCGTGCGATTCCTCGATGGCCCGTGCACGGTCGTAGCGCACGCTCAACTCTTCCTCCGACAACAGGCGGCCATCGACCGCCGGGAAGATGGTATGCGGGATCTGCAAGCGATCCAGCTGGGCCGAGATGGTCTCGCGCCGCGCCATGTCGGTGGCGAGATTGATGACGAAGCAGTGGACGGCAGGCGTATTGGAGGTATTCATGTGTTGGCCAAAGCACCGGATGGACGGGAATCAGCGGCATCGCGAGCGCTACCCTGGCGGGTGGCGGCACGCTGCTGCAGCGTGGACTGTATCAGAGGCGCAGCCAATGTCGCCAATGCGATGCAGTAGAAGGTATAGCTCAGGCCCCAGAAGAAGCAATCGGTGAGCCCGAAGATGACGTAGCCCATGATCAGCATCACGCCCCCGCCGGCATAACGGCGCAAGCAGGCATCCTCATGCCGGAGGTAGCGCCAGAACAGCACGGCCGGTGCCAGATAGGTCATCAGGATCGCCAGCAGCCCGAGCAGGCCCATGGTGGACATGTTGAACAGCACGTCATTGTGCGAATGATAGAAGCCGCTCGCGGCGGCCGGGGTGATGATCTTGCGCTCCTTCAATTCCCTCAGGCCGGCGGTGAATTTGCCGGGACCCACGCCCAGCAGCGGGTGCTCCGTGAACAGCACCATCGAACCGTGCCACAGCTGGAAACGGGTGCCCAGCGAGGTATCCAGATCGGTTCCGCTGCGAAAACTCGCGGTCTCAGTTTCAACCTGCAGGAATCTGGATTTCACCATGGGGCTGGACCAGGCCAGCACCAGGGCACCGGTCAGCAGCACTGCCGCCACCACCGTCGTCACGTAGCGCTTGTTGGGCTGCCACAAGTAGCTGGCAAACAGTCCGAGGAAAGGAATGGCGATCCAGCTGCCGCGCGCCTGCGACAGATAGGAGGCATACATGCCCGCCAGTGCCGCCACGATCCGCAGCACGCGCCAGGGCCATGATTCGGACTGCGATGACGTTGACGTAGCCACCGAGAGCATGCCCAGCAGCAGCACGATATTGGAAAAGACGATGATGGGCGCACCGTGGATGTTGTTGCGGTTCTCGCCCCCCTTGGTCGCCACGAAGATCAGGACAGCTCCCACAATGGCCCCCAGCACATAGCCCGCCTGGGCCACCTTCACCTGGCGCGGGGACAGGGAGAGCAACATCCACAGCATCAGCGGAAAGACCGCCAGCCGCGAAGGTTCATCGAAGACCTTGGGCGAATTGAAGCCATTGAAGCCCGCGCCGATCACGGTGGCGATGAACAGTGCAGCCATGCCGAGATGCACGTACCAGTAGCGCCTCATCAGTTCCTTGAACGGGACACGATGGCGGCGGACCAGGAATACGTGAACCAGCGCACAGACCAGCAACAGATAAAAACCGGCGTTGCCACCCCGCGTCATCATCAACAGGGCAGGAAAGACCAGCAACAGCAACAGTGTGACAAATGCATCGAACAAGCTGAGACCGAATTTCATACAAGTGTAATTATGAGTTATCCAAGATCGATTTTTCTTGCATCGGCCTGCGGACTGCATCGCGAGACTGCATGAAACGGCTCACGCGCTGAAGCCCGCCTGCACATCAAGCGGATCACCGGCTATCCCCCCAGACAGCCGGCAGTTCCGCCTTGCGGCCCTGCGCGCAGGGCCTGCATCGCCAGCGGAAGGGACTGCCCCCTGCGGCCGGCTTTGGTTCAGGTTCAATACTCGACCACCACCGCTTCCTTGCCAAACGAGGCCACCAGCGTCGACTGCAGGCTATCGCTGGGATTGACGCGCCAGGCATCGCCCAGCACCACTTCGCAGGCGGCATCGGACTGGCGGTATTTCATCACGAAGGGCAGGCCCTGCTCCTGGCGATGCGCGGCCAGCGTGTCACGCAGTTGGTTGGGGTCAACCGCCTTGTTGATCGACACCACCATGCGTACCCCGTACTGGATACGCGCCGCGCCCAGGTCCATGACCTTGTCGGCAGCCACCCGCAGGCCGCCGTTGAAACGGTCTTCCGACACCTTGCCCGAGACCACCAGCAGTTCATCTTCCTTGATGAGGTGCTTGAAGGGCTCGAACAATTCGTTGTAGATCGTTGCCTCGATCACGCCCGTGCCATCGTCCAGCGTGCAGATCACCAGCTTGCCGCGCTGGGTCATCTGCACCCGCACGCCGGTGATGATGCCGGCCAGGCTGCGCGGTTCCCACGAGGGTTCGAGGCTGGCGATCTTGGTGCGCACGAAGCGGCGCACTTCCTTTTCGTAAGCCGAGAACAGGTGGCCGGAGAGATAGAAGCCCAAGGCGCCCTTTTCTTCCGTCAGGCGCTGCTTGTCGCTCCAGGCCGGCACCTGCACGTATTCCAGCGGCGCTTCCAGGTCGCTGTCGTCGCCACCGAAGAGGCTGACCTGGTTGGCCGATTTCTCGGCCTGCTCGGCACTTTCCCAGGCCAGGTTGACCGAGGCCTGCAGGATGGCACGATCGACCTTGAAGCAGTCGAAGGCACCGGCGCGGATCAGCGAATCGATGGTGCGGCGGTTGATTTGCTTCTTGTCCACCCGCTTGGCAAAGTCGAACAGATCCTTGAAGGGACCGTTCTTGCGCGCCTCCAGGATGGCTTCGATGGCGTTCTGCCCGGCCCCCTTGACGGCGCCCAGGCCATAGCGGATCTGGGTGGCCTTCTTGCCCGGCTCGCCCACCGGCATGAAGCGGTAGTCGGACTTGTTGATGTCCGGCGGCAGGATGGCCAGCTTGCAGATGTCGATCGAGTCTTCGATCAGGATCTTGACCTTGTCCGTGTCTTCCATGGCCAGCGACAAGTTGGCGGCCATGAACGCGGCGGGGTGATGCGCCTTCAGGTAGGCGGTGTAATAGGACAGCAGCGCATAGGCCGCGGCGTGCGACTTGTTGAAGCCGTAGCCGGCGAACTTTTCCATCAAGTCGAAGATTTCATCGGCCTTGGCTTGGTCCAGCCCGTTCTTGGCCGCGCCTTCGCGGAACAGTTCACGGTGCTTGGCCATTTCCTCGGCCTTCTTCTTGCCCATCGCCCGGCGCAGCAAGTCGGCGCCGCCCAGCGAGTAGCCACCGATCACCTGCGCCATCTGCATCACCTGCTCCTGATAGACCATGATGCCGTAGGTCTCGGAGAGGATGCCCTCGGTACGCGGGTCAGGATAGTCGAAGGCTTCGCCGTGCTTGCGCTTGCAGAAGTCGGGGATCAGGTCCATCGGGCCGGGACGGTACAGCGCCACCAGGGCGATGATGTCCTCGAAGCGGTCAGGACGCGCATCCTTCAACATGCCTTGCATGCCGCGGCTTTCCAGCTGGAACACGGCGACCGTCTTGGCCTTGGTCAGCAGTTCGTAGGAGGGCCGGTCGTCCAGCGGCAGCTTGGCCAGGTCGAAATCGGCCATGGCCGGATCGAGCATGCGGATGTAGCGCACTGCCCGGTCGAGGATGGTCAGCGTGGTCAGGCCCAGAAAGTCGAACTTCACCAGGCCGACGGCTTCCACGTCGTCCTTGTCGTATTGCGAGACCACGCCGGAGTCGCCACCCTGGGTGTAGAGCGGGCAGAAATCGGTCAGCTTGCCGGGTGCGATCAGCACGCCACCGGCGTGCATGCCGATGTTGCGGGCGATGCCTTCGACCTGCTGGGCCAGGCCCATCAGCTGCTTGACCTCTTCCTCGTTCTCCAGCCGCTCCTTCAGGAGAGGCTCTTCCTCGATGGCGTCGGCCAGCGTGACCAGCTTGCCCGGCTTGAAGGGAATCAGCTTGGAGATGCCGTCACAGAAGTTGTAACCCAGGTCGAGTACGCGGCCCACGTCGCGCACCGCGCCCTTGGCGGCCATGGTACCGAAGGTGGCGATCTGCGAGACCGCCTCCTTGCCGTAACGATCCTTCACATACTGGATGACGCGGTCGCGGCCTTCCTGGCAGAAGTCGATGTCGAAGTCGGGCATCGAGACGCGTTCGGGATTCAGGAAGCGTTCGAACAGCAGGTTGTAGCGCAGCGGGTCCAGGTCCGTAATCAACAGGCAGTAAGCCACCAGCGAGCCGGCACCGGAACCCCGGCCGGGGCCGACTGGCACGCCATTGTTCTTGGCCCATTGGATGAAGTCCGCCACGATCAGGAAGTAGCCCGGGAACTTCATCTTGATGATGGTGTTGTTCTCGAACTCCAGGCGCGCTTCATAGCGCGGGCGCTGCTTCTCGCGTTCGGCTTCGTTGGCGAACAGTTCCTTCAGGCGCACTTCCAGCCCGGCCTTGGTCTGGGCCACCAGGAAGTCGTCAATGGTCATGCCGTCCGGCGTGGGGAAGTCGGGCAGTTGCGGCTTGCCCAGCTGCAGCACCAGGTTGCAGCGTTTGGCGATTTCCACGGTATTGGCAATCGCACCGGGCAGGTCGGCGAACAGCTCGGCCATCTCGGCCTGCGACTTGAAATATTGCTGCTCGTTGAAGCGGCGCACGCGGCGCGCATTGGCCATGATCTCGCCTTCGGCGATGCAGGTGCGGGCTTCGTGCGCGATGAATTCTTCCGGGCTCTGGAACTGGATCGGATGCGTAGCCACGCACGGCAAGCCCAGTTTGGCGCCCAGGGCCACGCTCTGGCGCACCTGCAGTTCCATGTTGGCCTGGCCGGCGCGTTGCAGTTCCAGGTAGAAGGCACCGGGGAAGATCTCGGACCAGCGGCGCGCGCAGGCTTCGGCCTGGGCCAGGTTGCCGTTGTCGATGGCCTGGCCGATGTCGCCCATGGCGGCACCCGACAGGGCGATCAATCCATTGCCGCCTTCCTGGTGGCGCAGCGCGTCCAGCCATTCCATGCGGACTTCAGCACGGCCCTTGTACTGGTTGGTGAGCCAGGCTTGGGACAATACTTCACATAGCTGCAGGTAGCCATGACGGCTTTTGATCAGCACCAGCAGGCGGAAGGGCTTTTCGCGGTCGGCGTCGTTGGTGATCCAGAGGTCGCAGCCGGCGATGGGCTTGACGCCCTTGCCGCGCGCTTCCTTGTAGAAACGCACC
This sequence comes from Herbaspirillum sp. 1173, assembly GCF_031455335.1. Lineage (NCBI taxonomy): Bacteria > Pseudomonadati > Pseudomonadota > Betaproteobacteria > Burkholderiales > Oxalobacteraceae > Herbaspirillum > Herbaspirillum sp. 1173. The sequence continues at coordinate 466,405 of NZ_JAVDSP010000002.1, forward strand.
ATGCAGAACAGGTTGGCGAGGTCGGTCACCGCCAGGGCGGCCTGTCCATCCTTGGCGGCGGCCTTGACGATGTCGTCGATACGCACCAGGCCGTCCACGATGGAGTACTCCGAGTGCATACGGAGGTGTACAAATTGCGGGGTAGTCATAGGGTAGCCATTTTACCGGAGCTTGTGCCCCTGACCGATTCCGATTGCTCCCGATTTGTGAGAAATATGAAGACTTTACACCTGCCCTTTCTGCCAGATCCTCCCGGCGTGCCTTGATCTGCATCAGAGAAGCCGCAGGCTCCGGCCAAATAACTGCGGCGAGCCGGGGTGCACGGTTATAATGCTGACGATTCAAAGACTTACAGTTGAGTACGCCATCATGCAGTCCCCGCAGACCCCCTACGTCAACATCGCCGCCTACAAGTTCATCAGCTTCGATGACACCGCTGAAAAGCGTCCGGCCTTCCTCGAAATTTGCCAGAAGAACAATCTTCGTGGCACCGTGATCCTGAGCCCGGAAGGCATCAACCTCTTCCTGGCCGGCCTGCGCCATGAAATCGACGCCTTCCTGGCCTGGCTGCGCGCCGATGCGCGCTTTGCCGATCTCACGGTCAAGGAGAGCTATTCCGAGAAGCAACCCTTCACCCGCATGCTGGTGAAACTGAAGGCCGAGATCATCACCATGAAGCATCCGCTGATCAAGCCGGAGCTGGGCCGTGCGCCTTTCGTGGAGCCGAAGGAACTCAAGCGCTGGCTGGACCAGGGCCATGACGACGAAGGCCGTCCGGTGGTGATGGTGGATACCCGCAATGGCTTCGAGGTCGATGTGGGTACGTTTGACAACACGGTGGACTACCGCATCAGCAAGTTCACGGAATTCCCGCAGGTGATCGAGGAGCACAAGGCCGATTTCGAGGGCAAGACGGTGGTCACCTTCTGCACCGGCGGCATTCGTTGCGAAAAGGCCGCGATTCATATGCAGAACATCGGCTATGACCATGTCTACCAGCTCGAAGGCGGCATCCTGAAGTATTTCGAGGATGTCGGCGGTGCCCATTACAACGGCGACTGCTTCGTCTTCGACTATCGCACCGCCCTCAGCCCGGAGCTGAAGGAAACCCAGACCGCCCAATGCTTCGCCTGCCGCGCCGTGGTCACCCCGCGTGAACAGCTGTCGCCGGATTACGTGCCGGGCAAGTCCTGTCCGCATTGCGCGCCCAAACAGCGGGCAGCGCAGGAAGCCAGCTCTGCAGCAGCCTGATTGCAGCGCGCTCTGGCAACGAAAAAGCCGACCCCTTGCGAGGTCGGCTTTTTTACATCTTCACGACTTGCGTCGATGAGATGAAGATTATTTCTTGAACTTGGCAGCCGTTTCCACCACGCGTGCACCGAACAGCTTGGCCGTTTCCAGGTCGCCCGGCAGCGGGCCTTCTTCCGGCGAGGAGTCCGACGGGCTTTGCGCCATCAGGCCCGAGAAGGAACCGACGAAGTTGATGTCATTGCGCTGGGCCGCCTTGCTGTTGGCAGGCATCAGGCCGGTACCGACCCAGATCATGCTGTGCTGCATGCCCAGCGTGAACAGGTAGTGCAGGGTCGACAGCTTGTCGCCGTTCATGGTGGCAGAGTTGGTGAAGGCGGCACCGACCTTGTCCTTCCACTTCTGGCTGAACCAGGGCTTGGAAGAGGCGTCGGCGAACTTCTTGAACTGCCAGGACACGGTACCCATGTAGGTCGGCGAACCGAAGATGATGGCATCGGCCGCATCCAGACTGGCCCATTGTGCATCGGTGATGGTGCCTTCGGCGCTGATGGCGATCAGCTCGACATCGGCACCGGCAACGCCGGCCGCGCCAGCCTGCACGGCTTCGGCCTGCTTCTTGGTGTGGCCGTAGCCGGAGTGGTAAACGATGGCAACTTTGGTCATGACGAAATTCCTTCTCTAGAGAGTGAAGTGACGCGGGGAAAGCCGCCGGTGTGATCGGTACCGGCGGGTTGCTACTACAAACTGCCTATTGCATTACTGCGTGCGGCGCGCTCGAGCTCAGCGCGGCAGGTCGAACAACAGGACTTCAGCCTTCTCGCCGCCGCTGATCTCGATGCGGTCGACCGCACTGAGTTTGACGGCATCGCCCGCCTGCAGCGCCTGGCCATTGACGCTGATCTTGCCGCGCGCTACATGTACATAGCCCAGGCGGCCTTGCGGCAGGGTGTACTCGGCCGCTTGTGCACCGTCGAACAGACCGGCGTAGAGCCGGGCATCTTGGTTCATGCTGACCGAACCTTCACGGCCATCAGCCGAGGCCACCAGGCGCAGCTTGCCGTCCTTGTCCGCGGCCGAGAAGTGCGCTTCCTGATAACCCGGCTCGGCACCGGCGCGGTCGGGCATGATCCAGATCTGCAGGAAGTGCGTGGTGCCGTCCTTGGAGTGGTTGTACTCCGAATGGCGCACGCCGGTACCGGCACTCATGCGCTGCACGTCACCGGGACGGATCACGCTGCCGTTACCCATGCTGTCCTTGTGCGCAAGTTCACCCTCGAGCACATAGGAAATGATCTCCATGTCACGGTGGCCATGGGTACCAAAGCCCTGGCCTGCGGCCACGCGGTCTTCGTTGATCACCCGCAGCGGACCGAAGCCCATGTGCTTGGGATCATAGTAGTCCGCGAAGGAAAAGCTGTGATACGAATCCAGCCAACCGTGGTTGGCGTGGCCACGATCGTTCGCTTTGCGAAGTTCCATCATGTCAACACCTCTTTCTTGAGTGGGACCAAACCGGAATTGATTTGGTCAAAATGTTTGTCGATGGCGTCACTATAGTGGCTAACTTTTATGCAGATAAGGTCTAAAATCCGTAGTGTTCGTTCAAAAAATTTAAACAAGCGGAGCAAGACGTGAACCTGACCCTGGAATCCCTGCTGATCCTTGACATGATCGACCGCAAGGGCAGTTTTGCCGCGGCCGCCGTGGCCTTGGACCGGGTGCCCTCGGCCCTGACCTACAGCGTGCGCAAGCTGGAGGATGACCTGGATGTGCTGCTCTTCGACCGCCGCGGTCACCGGGCCCAGTTGACACCGGCGGGCCTGCAATTGTTGCAGGAAGGCCGTCATCTGCTGCTGGCTGCCAGCGACCTGGAGCAGCGCGTCAAGCGCACCGCCACCGGGCGCGAAACGGAACTGCACATCGTGCTCAACAGCCTGATTCCTTTCGACAAGATGCTGCCGGTGATCGAAGCCTTTGACCGTGAAGAGTCCGGCACCCGCCTGCGCTTCACGCCCGGTGTACTGACCGGGGCCTGGGAAAAGCTCATCGAGGGCCGCGCCAACCTGGTCATCGGGGTGACCCTGGACGGGCCGGAAGTGGTGCGCACCAGCGGGCGCTTCCAGATGCAGGAGCTGGGGGCGGTGGACTGGGTGTTTGCGGTGGCCCCGACGCACCCGCTGGCCTCGGCCACCGAACCGCTGTCGGCAGAGCTGGTGCGCAGCCACCGCGCCATTGCCGTGGGTGACAACAGCCAGTCCCTGCCCACACTGACCATGGGCCTGCTGTCCGGCCAGGAAACGCTGACGGTGGCCACCGTGGCCGACAAGTTGCAAGCCCAGTTGGCCGGTCTCGGTTGCGGCCATCTGCCGCGCATATGGGCCGAGCCCTATCTCGCCACCGGTGCGCTGGTGGAAAAACAGACGCTGGCCGCCAAACCCAACGACAATTTCATGGTGGCCTGGCCCAAGGCCGAGCAGGGCAAGTCACTGAAATGGTTCATTCAGCACCTGGCACAGCCGCACGTGCGGCAATCGCTGATCGGACCGATACCCATGCGGGATCCGGCATGAGCGGCAAAGCTTATGTAGGCCGCTTCGCGCCCTCGCCTTCCGGTCCGCTGCATGCGGGCTCGCTGGTGGCGGCACTGGCCAGCTATCTGGATGCCCGCGTGCACCATGGCCGCTGGCTACTACGCATCGAAGACATCGACGAGACCCGCACCGTGCCCGGCGCAGCAGACGACATCATCGCCACCCTGGCGGCACTGGATATGCACTCTGACGGACCGATTCTGGTGCAGAGCCAGCGCAAGGCACGCTATCAGCTTGCGCGCGAGCGCCTGGGCGGACTGGCCTATCCCTGCGGCTGCAGCCGCAAGGAAATCGCCGATTCCAGGGTCGGCACGGCCAGCGATGGTGCTGCGCTCTATCCCGGCACCTGCCGCCACGGACTGGCCCCCGGCAAGACGCCGCGCACGCTGCGGCTGCGCGTGCCCGATGCCGGCCAGCCGGGCGAACTGGTGCAATTCACGGACCGCTGGCTGGGTCCGCAGGCCCAGCATCTGGCCTCGGAAGCCGGGGATTTCGTGCTGCAGCGGGCCGATGGCTTTTGGGCCTATCAGCTGGCGGTGGTGGTGGATGATGCAGAACAGGGCGTCACCGACATCGTGCGCGGGGCCGACCTGCTGGACTCGACGGCGCGGCAGATCTACCTGCAGGGCCTGCTGGGCTATGCGACGCCGCGCTACCTGCACGTGCCGCTGTTGATGAATGCGTCGGGGGAAAAGTTTTCCAAGCAGAACGGCGCCCAGGCACTGGACCTGGGCCAGCCGCTGCAAGCCTTGCAGCAGGCGGCGGCCTTTCTTGGACTGGACACGGGCGCGGCCCGCGACAGGGAAGGATTCTGGACATTGGCGCTCACCGGCTGGCGAGCGCGTTTCGGTCCGCGCTGAGAAAACGGATCAGCGCTTGCCGGATCAGCGCTTGGGCATGCCGCCCAGCAAGGCGGCGACCTTGGGCTTGGGACGGTTGTTCTTGGGCAGTTCCGGCTTGGTGGAGACGGTCTCGGTGGCGCTGGGCTCATAGGGCTTGAGGAACCAGGGATCGACCTTCTCACGGCGTCCCGACGGGGCTGCGCCGTCGCGGCTGCTGCGGCTGCGCTCGCCACGGTCACTGCGTTCGCCACGCTCGGCGCGTTCGCCGCGTTCGCTACGCTCACCGCGCTCGCCACGTTCCGAACGTTCACCGCGCTCACCCCGGTCAGCGCGCATGCGCGGCGCAAAGCCAGTCAGCTCTGCGCGCTCGAATTTCTTCTTGATCAGCTTTTCGATATCGACCAGCAGGCGCTCATCCTTGTCGCAGAACAGCGAGATGGCGTCGCCCGAGGCACCCGCACGGCCGGTACGGCCGATGCGGTGCACGTAGTCTTCGGCGTTGTAGGGCAGGTCGTAATTGATGACGCAGGGCAGTTCGGCGATGTCCAGCCCGCGTGCGGCCACGTCGGTGGCCACCAGCACTTCGATCTGGCCTTGCTTGAAGGCCTCCAGGGCGGCCATGCGCTCGGACTGGGTCTTGTCGCCGTGGATGGCAGAAGCCTTCACACCTTCGGCCAGCAAAGTGCGCGCCAGGCGCGACGCGCCGATCTTGGTATTGGAGAAGACGATCACTTGCTTCAGTTCGCGCTGGCGAATGATGAAGCTGACCGCATCCGCCTTGGCAGCTTCCTCCACCTTGTAGATGGTCTGGCTGACGTTTTCTGCCGTGGCATTGCTGCGCGCGACCTCGATGGTCACCGGGTTGTTCTGGAAGCTGGCGGCCAGCTTCTTGATCTCGGGCGAGAAGGTGGCCGAGAACAGCAGGTTCTGGCGCTGCTTGGGCAGCAGGTTGATGATGCGCTGCAGGTCTGGCAGGAAGCCCATGTCGAGCATGCGGTCGGCTTCGTCCATGACCAGGATCTGGGTCTGTGACAGGTTCACCGTCTTTTGCTGCACGTGGTCCAGCAGACGGCCCGGGGTGGCGATGACGATTTCAACGCCAGCACGCAGGGTGGCCGTTTGCGGTGCCATGTCCACGCCGCCGAAGACGACGGTGGAGCGCAGCGGGGTGAAGCGTGAATACGCCTTCACATTGTCGGCCACCTGGTCGGCCAGCTCGCGGGTCGGGGTCAGGATCAGGGCGCGCACCGGGTGGCGGGCGGGCGAGGCACTGTGGCTGGCATGGGCCAGCAGGCGCTGGATGATCGGCAGCGAGAAACCGGCGGTCTTGCCGGTGCCGGTCTGGGCGGCGCCCATCACGTCACGGCCTTGCAGCACCACAGGAATGGCCTGGGCCTGGATCGGGGTCGGATGGACGTAGCCTTGTTCGGACAAGGCTCGCAGGATATCGGGCGAAAGGCCGAAATCTTCAAAACGGACGGCAGGGGCAGCCGGTGCTGCGGACGCGGACGTGGTGTCGGACATGGTTTATTGCGAACGGTGCGACAGCGCCGCGGCAGCCGCCAGGCGGCTCCGGTGCATGGGGTGCATGCGCACGGGTTCTGATTGCTTTCTGTGTTGATGTGTTACGGGCGAACCGGCCAAACCTGCTCGGCCGGGCGCTTCGGATGATGCAAACGCTAACAACGATGCTGACCGGACGGACGACTTGCAATGCCCGGCATTCCTTGCGGAACTCCGTATTATACGCCGCATCGCCGCCGGCTTCATGACAGTTTGGTTTCAGCCCCCTGCGCCCGGTCCGGGACCGGTGCAGGAACTGGCTGCGGGAGCCTGGCCGGGACCGCCAGAAACCGGCTGCACCCGGCCTGCGAGCGCTTCAGCCGATGGTGATGTTGATGTCCGGCAAGCCGTCCACATGGCCTTGCAACTGGTCACCCTTGACCACCGCGCCCACGCCTTCGGGGGTCCCGGTATAGATCAGGTCGCCGGGGAACAGCTCCACCAGGCCGGACAGATAGGAAATGGTTTCGGCCACGTTCCAGATCAGGTCCGAAAGGTCGCCCTGCTGGCGTACTTCGCCATTGACCTTGAGCCAGACGGCCCCCTTGTCGGGATGTCCGGACTGGGCCACGGGCACGATGGGCGCGCAGGGGGCGGACTGGTCGAAGCCCTTGGCCATGTCCCAGGGACGGCCCAGCTTCTTGGCCTGGGCCTGCAGGTCACGGCGGGTCATGTCAAGCCCGACGGCGTAGCCGTAGACCAGTTCCAGCGCCTTTTCCACCGGAATATCGCGGCCACCGCCGGAAAGTGCCACCACCAGTTCGATTTCGTGATGATAGTCAGCGGTCGCGGCCGGGTACGGCACCACGGAATCGGTGGGTACCACGGCGTCGGCCGGCTTCATGAAGAAGAACGGCGGCTCGCGGTCGGGATCATGGCCCATTTCGCGGGCGTGGGCGGCATAGTTGCGGCCCACGCAATAGATGCGGCGAACCGGGAACGGCGCACCGCCGACCACCGGGACGGTGGCCTGGGCGGGGGCGGGAATGGCGAAACTCATCGGGAAGACTCCGTGGTGGCGACGTGCATGCAACTGCATGCGGTGGATGAGGAACCGGTCAATGCCGGCTTGGGTTGCGCATCAGTTGTCTGATGTCCGGCTAGTGTAAAAGAAAAGCCGCGACTCCGCTTGCGGCCCCCAGCGAGAGATATAGGTGAGATTTCGGGCTGTAATCTGCTGAATAAAACTGCGCGGATTTGGGGACACTTGCAGGTCAACTGGCTGGTATTGCGCCGGCCCCTTTCTCTGTCCAGAACAAGATCATGCACCAGCAAGCAAACGCCTCCCTCATCCTGCTGCAAAAAGCCCTGGCCCTGCATCAAAAGGGCGATCTGGCCCCCGCCGAAGAGCTCTACAAGAAGGTCCTGGTCAAGCTTCCTGATCATTTTGAGGCCAATTACCTCTACGGCATGCTCAAGCTCCATCAGGAGGACTGGGAGGCGGCCGAAGCCCAGCTGGCGCATGCCATCGAACTCAATCCCGATCACCGCGACACCTATTTCGACCATGCCGGTGCGCTGGTCCACCTGGGCCGCGATGCCGAAGCCGTACAGCGCTACGACGAGATCCTGGCGCAGACGCCGGACTTCGCCGACGCGCTGCTGGCACGCGGCACTGCCCTGCGCCGCCTCAAACGAAGCCGCGATGCCCTGGCCGACATCGAACGCGCAGCCGCATTGACGCCGGACAACCCCGATGCCTGGTTCCAGCTGGGCAACCTCCAGCACGAGTTCTACGGCTATCGCGATGCACGCGCCAGCTATGAGCGCGCCGTCGCCCTGCGCCCCGATTTCATCGAAGCCTGGTTCAACCTGGGCAATACCTGCAAGGACAGCTACCAGTTCGACGAGGCCCTGCGCGCCTACGACCACGCGCTGGAGGTGCAGCCGGACTTCTTCGAGGCTCAGTCCAACCGCGGCTTCGTGCTGTTCAAGATGCAACGCCCGATGGAAGCACTGGAAGCCTACGACCGCGCCATGGCGCTGGACGACAGCTCGCCGGACCTGTGGTTCAACCGCGGCTCGACGCTGGAACAGCTGTATCGCTTCAGCGAAGCCACCGAGTGCTACCGCCGCGCCCGCGAGCTCAAGCCCGATGCCAGCTCCGCCGCCTGGAACGATGCCCTGCTGAAACTGCGCCAGGGCGACTTCGCCAATGGCTGGCCCGCCTACGAGTCGCGCTGGGCGACCGAACAGATGCGCACGCAGGTCCGCCAATTCCTGCAGCCGCTGTGGCTGGGGCAGCAATCCCTGCAGGACAAGACCATCCTGATCCACGCCGAACAAGGCTTTGGCGACACCCTGCAATTCGTGCGCTACCTGCCCCAGGTGGCCGCTCTCGGGGCACGCGTGATCCTGGAAGTGCCACCGGCGCTGGTCCGCCTGCTGGCCAAAGTGCCGGGCGCGGCCCAGGTCATCAGCAGCGACCAGTTCATGCGTCCCGGTTTCGACTATCACTGCCCGCTGATGAGCCTGCCGCTGGCCTGCAAGTCCTTCAGCGAAGCCGACATTCCGCGCGCCCCCTATCTGCTGCCCGATGCCGACGCCTGGGCCACCTGGCTGCAGCGCCTGCCGCGCAACCGCGCCATGCGCGTCGGCCTGGTCTGGGCCGGCAGCTCGGCCCAGACGCATCCGGATGCAGTACGCATCGACGGCGAGCGCTCCCTGCCCTTCGAGGCGCTGGCTCCCGTGGTGGAACTGGCGCAGGAGCACGCACAGCTGGAATTCTATTCCGTCCAGGTTGGCGAGACCGCGGTGGCCCAGCTGCGCAACCATCCGCTGGCCAGCCATGTGCGCGATTGTTCTGCGGAATTGCAGGACTTTGCCGACACCTCCGGGCTGATCGCCAATCTCGACCTGCTCATCAGCGTCGACACCTCGGTCTGCCATCTGGCCGGAGCCCTGGGCAAGCCGGTGTGGCTGCTCAATCGCGCCAACACCTGCTGGCGCTGGCAGCTGGAACGCAGCGATACGCCCTGGTATCCGGGCATGCACCTGTTCCGCCAGAAGCAGACCGGCGACTGGAGCGAGGTCGTCGCCGAAGTGCGCAACGCGCTGCTACAACAGTTGGCCTGATGCTGTTACCATGCGCGCCGATGCGGATGAGCAGCTCATCCGCCGGAACCTGGCGCGCCGCTTCGCCTCATACCCTGTAACGCATCCGCACCAGGATCCGCCCGAACTCCATTGCAATTCGACAGGCGGCACGGCCACGCGCCCTGCCGCCTGTTGGTATGAAGAAAACAAGGACAAGACGATGCACGCCCCCACTCCCTCTTCGAGCAAGCCGCCCCACGCCGGCGGTCCGCGCCTGCTGGCCGACATCGGCGGCACCAATGCCCGTTTCGCGCTGGAAACTTCACCGGGCCATATAGAGCAAGTGCAGGTCCTGCGCGGTGCCGACTATCCGCAATTCACCGATGCCGTGCAGGCCTACCTCCAGCTGGCTGGCCAACCCGCCGTGAAACACGCGGTGGTGGCCATCGCCAATCCGGTGCAAGGCGACCAGATCAAGATGACCAACCACGACTGGGCCTTCTCCATTGAAGCGGCACGCCAGTTGCTGGGCTTTGACCTGCTGCTGGTGGTCAATGACTTCACGGCGCTGTCGATGGCCGTGCCGCAATTGCGCGCCGATGAATTGCAGCAGATCGGTGGCGGCACACCCAGGGCGGGCCAGCCGGTCGGCCTGGTTGGTGCCGGCACGGGATTAGGCGTGGGCGGGCTGGTGCGCGGCGATGGCCACTGGCTGCCGCTGGCCAGCGAAGGTGGCCACGTTGCCTTCGCTCCGGCCAATGCGCGTGAAGCGGCCGTGCTGGCCTACGCCTGGCAATTCCATGAACACGTCTCGGCTGAACGCCTGGTCTCGGGCCCCGGCCTCGAATTCATCCATCGCGCCCTGCTGGCCATCAATGGCCATCCCGCCGCCGAACTGAAGGCCGCCGAGATCGTGGACGGCGCACTCAAACAAGGCGATGCAGTGTGCATGGAAACGCTGGACCTGTTCTGCAGCATGCTCGGTACCGTCGCGGCCGACCTGGCGCTGACGCTGGGCGCGCTTGGCGGCATCTATATTGGTGGCGGGGTGGTACCGCACCTGGGCGAGTACTTCGCCCGCTCGCCCTTCCGCGCACGCTTCGAGAACAAGGGCCGCATGTCGGTGCTGACCAAGGCCATTCCGACCTATGTGATCACGGCGGAATATCCGGCCTTCACGGGTGTGTCGGCGATCCTGGCTGACCGGCTGGATCCGCACGAGTAATCAAAGGCAAGGCCGGGAGGTTTTGCGGGAGGCTGATGCGGCAAGTTCGCGTCAGCCTTTTTTCATGGCATCGCGCAATGACGATACGGCAGGGACAACATCGGAAGAGGTAAAACGAGAGGGAAGACCTGTCGGAACAACCGAAGAAGAAACAGAAGAGAGATAAGAGGCGAGCCTTGTCTGCGGCACTTGCGGGAAATGGCTGTGGCTGCTTCGTTCCCGACCTGACCAGGTTGACCATGCCACAATGCGCAGGGGCCCGCCGGGGTGCATTGTATCCCAGATCACACACTGGCCGCCAGAGAAATCATTGCAGTGCATCAGAAAGTGAAAAGCCGCGCCAATTGATTGAACAATTTACGCGGCTTTTTGCCTGAAGCTTCACTTCGGCGATGGGCGCATCCAACGGCGTGTGCGCCCTGCCCACTCAGATACCCAGGTCCTGCCAGATGGCATCGACACGTTTCTTCACATCGTCGCTCATCACGATGGGTGTACCCCATTCCCGGCTGGTTTCACCCGGCCACTTGTTGGTGGCATCGATGCCCATCTTGCTGCCCAGGCCGCTGATGGGCGAGGCGAAGTCCAGGTAATCGATGGGGGTGTTGTCCACCATGACGGTATCGCGCACCGGGTCCACGCGGGTGGTGATGGCCCAGATCACTTCCTTCCAGTCGCGGATGTCGACATCCTCATCGACCACCACGATGAACTTGGTGTACATGAACTGGCGCAGGAAGCTCCACACTCCGAACATGACCCGCTTGGCGTGGCCTGCGTAAGATTTCTTCATCTGCACCACCGCCATGCGATAGCTGCATCCCTCCGGCGGCAAGTAGAAATCGGTGATTTCGGCGAACTGCTTCTGCAGCAGCGGGACGAAAACTTCATTCAACGCCACACCCAGCACGGCCGGCTCATCGGGCGGTTTGCCGGTATAGGTGGAGTGATAGATGGCATCGCGCCGCATGGTGATGCGGTCGATGGTGAAGACCGGGAACCAGTCCTGCTCATTGTAGTAACCGGTGTGATCGCCATACGGACCTTCAAGCGCATGCTCGAATCCCGACGCGTGTTTTTCATCCGGATAGATATGCCCTTCCAGCACGATCTCCGCCGAGGCCGGCACGCGCAAATCGCTGCCCATGGCCTTGACCAGCTCGGTACGGCTGCCGCGCAGCAGGCCGGCGAACTGGTATTCGGAGAGGCTGTCCGGCACCGGCGTGACTGCACCTAATATAGTGGCGGGATCGGCACCCAAGGCCACGGCGATCGGATAGGGCTTGCCGGGGTTGGCAATGCAGTGCTCACGGAAGTCCAGCGCACCGCCGCGATGGGCCAGCCAGCGCATGATGACCTTGTTCGGCCCCAGCACCTGCTGGCGATAGATGCCTAGGTTCTGGCGCTTCTTGTTCGGGCCCTTGGTGATGACCAGGCCCCAGGTGATGAGCGGTGCGACGTCGCCCGGCCAGCAGTGCTGGATCGGCAGGCGCGACAGGTCCACCTCCTTGCCTTCCCACACCACATCCTGGCAAGGAGCGGAACCGCGTTCCTTGGGGGCCATGTCCCACAGCGACTTCACCAGCCCGCCCAGATCCAGCACATCCTTGATGCCCTTGGGCGGCTCCGGCTCCTTCAGGCGCGCCAGCAGATGGCCGATGCGGCGCAGTTCGCTGATGCTGTCGGCCCCCATTCCCAGGGCCACACGATGAGGTGTACCGAAAAGATTCGCTAACACCGGGATATTTTTCTTGTCGACCTGCTCAAAAAGGAGCGCCGGACCTTCCGCACGGAGGGTGCGGTCGGCGATTTCGGTCATCTCAAGATGCGACGACACCGGGTGCGAGACACGCTTGAGCTCACCTTTTTGTTGCAACTGAGAAATAAAATCGCGTAAATCAGTGTATTTCATACTTTTTAACAAATTTCTTTTTGCATCACAGCCGGCTCAAGTAACCCCGGCAAACGCTTGATTCTATTGATTTTTGAAGGAAGGCCACGCGCAATATGATACACAAAAGTTATAAAGAACTATTTTCATAGTATTGACTCGATATAAAGTGGCTTCTACAATGCGCCCACTCTAAACCGAAGAGGTGAGCCGTGGGCTCGTAGAGGCTTGATCGAAAACAGTCGAGCCAAGCAAGGTATCCAGGGATCCGGGGTCCCAGCAACTCAAGAAGTGTGTCCAGGGCGTCAGCCCTACCCCCCGAAACATGCCATCCGACGGCAGGGCCAGCAGGCCTCGCGGATGGCCTTGCCGTAACGCCTTGCGACGGTAACGTAATAGATTGCAGCGACGACAGTTCAGCCGTTTGGTCTTCACTTCTTGGCCAGGCGCGCCCTGTTTTTGCCGCAATAACGCAGGAGGTTCAATGTCCAACCAAGCTTCCGAGGCGCCTTTAGCGGGCACCTCGCAGATGGTTCGCCGCGTGGATTTCCGGAATCTCTCCGGGAACCCGCGCATTGCTCAATTTTTCGGCATCGCCCATCGTCTGCTGACGATTCTGGGTATCGCCGCGCTGTTCGTACTGGGCCTGATGTTCTTCAACCCCGACCTGGCCGACAAGCTGATCAGCATGTCGCCCTTCTCGGATGCTGCTGAAGAGGTCGCGGAAGCCGACGCTCCCGCCGCTCCGGCGCTGGCTGACCTGATGGCACCCACCGCACCGGTCGCTACCGTGAGCGCCCTGGCGGGCGCAGCAGCTGCCAGCTCGGTGCAGCAGGCGACGGCACCCGCACCCGCCCAGGCCCTGTCGCCTGAGGAACGCCAGTTGATCGGCAATCCGCGCCAGCAGAAGCTGGTGACCAACTGGCTGGCCAAGCGCTATCGCGTAGCCAGCGATGCTGCTGACATGCTGGTGTCGGCGGCTTACCTGACGGCGCGCGACATCAAGCTCGATCCGCTGCTGATCCTGTCGGTGATCGCCATCGAATCGCGCTTCAATCCCTTCGCCGAAAGCCCGATGGGTGCGCAGGGCCTGATGCAGGTGATGTCCAAGGTGCACCACGACAAATTCCAGGAACTGGGCGGCATCAAGGCGGCCCTCAATCCGGTGGCCAACATCCGTGTCGGTTCGCAGATCCTGAAGGAATATGTCACCCGTGGCGGTTCGGTGGAAGCCGGCCTGAAGAGCTACGTGGGTGCGGCTGACATGGCCAATGATGGCGGCTATGGCATCAAGGTGCTGTCCGAATACCAGAACCTGAAGCAAGTGGCGATGGGCAAGAACGTCTCCATCTACACCACGGCCACCGTCAAGCTGCCGCCGGCCTCGGGTGTGTCGGCCAGCGCCGATCAGCCGAAGCCAACGGCCAACAACGTAGCCTCGGCGGCCAAGCCCAAGACGGAAGAACAACTCGCTGCCCTGTAAGTAATATGGTTTATGCAGATCGGCGTGTTGCGATGTGAATATTACCGGTATTCAGAACGCATGAAAAAAGGAGCCCTCGGGCTCCTTTTTTTGCGTCTTCTCGTTCCGTGCTTCAGGCCGCCTTGCGACGTCCGTCGAAGAACACACGCAGACGCGCTACGGCTTCCTGCAGCTTTTCCATCGAGGTCGCATAGGACAGGCGGATGTAGCGGCGCGCCGTGAAGGGCCCGAAATCCAGCCCCGGCACCAGCACCACACCGGCCTCGTTGAGCATGTCCAGGCTGAGCTGGTCGGCATCGTCGGACAGCGCGCTGCAATCAGCATAAACATAGAAGGCACCGTCGGGAACGACCGGTACCGTGAAGCCCAGGCTTTCCAGCGCCGGCACGATGTAGTCGCGGCGGCGCTTGAACTCGGCCTTGCGTTCTTCGTAGATGGCCAGGGTCTCGGGCGTAAAGCAGGCCACGGCGGCATGCTGGGCAATCGAGGATGCACAGATCAGCAGGTTCTGCGCCAGCTTCTCGACCTGCGGCACCAGGGCCGGCGGCAGCACCAGCCAACCCAGGCGCCAGCCGGTCATGTTGAAATACTTGGAGAAGCTGTTGATGACCACCACGTCCTCGCCCAGCGACAGCGCCGAGAACGGCGCACCTTCATAGGACAAGCCCTGGTAGATCTCATCGACGATGGTAAAGCCGCCGCGCTGGCGTACTTCGCCCAGGATTGCGCGCAACTCATCAGGTTCGATGGACGTGCCGGTGGGATTGGAAGGCGAAGCCAGCAGCACGCCGCGCGTCTTGTCACCCCAGTGCTCGCGCACCATCTGCGCCGACAGCTGGAAGCGATGTTCCGGCCCGCTGGCGATGAGCTTGGCGCGTCCCTCGAAGGCCGCCACGAAATGGCGGTTGCAGGGATAGCTGGGGTCGGGCATCAGGACTTCGCTGTCGCGCTCCACCAGGGCGGCGCAGGCCAGCAACAGCGCGGCCGAGGCCCCGGCGGTGATGACGATGCGTTCCGGCGCGATCTCCAGGCCGTAGACGCTGCGATAGTGCTGCGAGATGGCCGTACGCAGGGCCGGCAGGCCGGTGGCCGAGGTGTACTGCATCTTGCCTTCGGCCATGGCGCGGGTAGCGGCCTCGACCACGGCGGGCGGGGCGGTGAAATCGGGCTCGCCGATGCCCATGTGGATCAGGTCACGTCCCTGCTGGGCCAGGATATCGGCCTTCTTGGACAATTCCATCACGTGGAAGGGAGCGATGTGCTGCAAACGTGAAGCAAGCTGGTTCAGGTTCATGCGCTAATTCCAGACAACATGGGCAAAAAAGACAAGACGGCGACCGCCTCTGCGATGCCGTCCAAAAAACGAGCAAAGCGCCGGCACGGAGCCGGTCAGCGGCGACCGGCCGCTTCCACTTCGGTGGCGCGAGCCTGAGCCGCGAAACGGTCCAGCACGCCGTTGACGTACTTGTGGCCATCGATGCCGCCGAAGGACTTGGTCAGTTCAACGGCTTCGTTGATGACCACCTTGTAGGGGATCTCGATGTGGTTCTGCAGCTCGTAAGCACCGATCAGCAGCGCGGCGTGTTCCACCGGCGACAGCTCCTTGATGGGACGGTCGATCAGTGGCTCCAGCGCTGCACGCAGCTTTTCGGCGTCACGGATGGCACCGGTGAGCAGAGTATCGAAGTGTTCGGCGTCGGCCTTGTCGAAACCGTGGGCTTCGCGGATGTGGGCTTCGATGGCACCCGCGTCCTCGTGGTTGAGCAGCCACTGGTACAAGCCCTGCAACGCGAACTCGCGCGCGCGGTGGCGCGGGGTGCGGTTCTTGTTCGAATTGGCGTGTGGAGTTTTGTTCGACATGATGAATGCGGCCTGAGCCTTGGATAACTGAAACAAATGAATGCGAGTGCCGGCGGGGGCGGCAGCGGGATGTGCATCCCGCCACTGCCCGTGAATTATTCTTCTTCGGTGGCCTGGCCGAGTTCTTCCAGCACGATGGACAGGTTGGCCATCTCCACCGCCACGCGGGCCGCGTCAGCGCCCTTCTCGGCCATGCGGACTTCGGCTTGCTCGTCGTTCTCGGTGGTCAGCACGGCGTTGGCGATGGGCAGGCCGAAATCCAGTCCGATGCGGGTGATGCCGGCACCGGATTCGTTGGAGACCAGCTCGAAGTGATAGGTCTCACCGCGAATGACGGCACCCAGGGCGATCAGGGCGTCAAACTGTTCGGTCTCGGCCATCTTCTGCAGCGCCAGCGGGATTTCCAGGGCCCCCGGCACGGTCACGTGCAGGATGTCCTCGTCGGCCACGCCGAGGTGCTTCAGCTCAGCCAGGCAGGCGGCCAGCAGGCCGTGGCAGACGTCTTCGTTGAAGCGCGCCTGGACAATACCGATGCGCAAGCTCTCGCCATTGAAGTCTGGTTCATAGGTTCCGATGGTCATGGCTGTTCCTTCTTGATAGGTTGACTTGCGTAATTCTTAATATCTGGGGCTGGACGCTCACGCGCCTTCGCGCGCCTGGTAACCAGTCACTTCCAGCTGGAAGCCGGTCATCGACGGCATCTTGCGCGGGCTGGCCAGCAGCTTCATCTTGCACACGCCGAGATCCCTCAGGATCTGCGCGCCGATACCATAGGTGCGCAGGTCCATGCGGTCGGCGCGGCTGGGCTTGGCGGCCTCGGGCGTGCCGACCTTGTTGAGTGCGCCGAACTGGTCGAACATCTGCTGCGCCGATTCTTCACAGTTGAGCAGCACGATCACGCCGGACTCGGCTTCCTGCACCGCCTGCATGGCGGCGGCCAGGTTCCACGAGTGGGTGGTCACGCCGGCCTCCAGCAGATCCAGGATGGAGACCGGCTGGTGCACGCGCACCAGGGTTTCGCGGCCCGGCTGGATGTCGCCACGCACCAGCGCCAGATGCGCACCGCCCGAGGGGGTGTCGCGATAGGCGATGGCCTTGAAGCTGCCGTGGGCCGTCTGCATCTCGCGCTCGGCCAGGCGTTCGATGATGCTTTCGTTGCGGCTGCGGTAATGGATCAGGTCGGCGATGGTACCGATCTTCAGATTGTGTTTTTCGGCGAACTCCAGCAGGTCCGGCAGGCGCGCCATGGTGCCGTCATCCTTCAGAATCTCGCAGATCACGGAAGCAGGCGTCAGGCCGGCCATGGCAGTGAGGTCGCAACCAGCTTCGGTGTGGCCGGCGCGCATCAGCACCCCGCCCTTTTGCGCGCGCAGCGGGAAGATGTGGCCCGGCTGCACCAGATCAGACGGCTTGGCGCCCTTGGAGGCGGCTACCTGGATGGTGCGCGCGCGGTCGGCGGCGGAGATGCCGGTGGTCACGCCTTCGGCGGCCTCGATGGAGACGGTGAAATTGGTACCGTAGGGCGTGCCGTTGCGAGTGGCCATCAGCGGCAGGTCGAGCTGGTCCACGTGTTCTTCGGTCAGCGTCAGGCAGACCAGGCCACGCGCATGCGTGACCATGAAATTGATGGCTTCGGGCGTGACGAAGTCGGTGGCCAGCACCAGGTCTCCTTCGTTTTCGCGGTCTTCTTCATCGACCAGAATCACCATGCGGCCGGCACGGAGTTCGGCGACGATTTCTTCGGTTGTAGCAAGTGGCATGTTCGCGCTCTTTTCCCAATTGGAACCCGCTATTTTAAAGGATTGCGGGCCTCTTCCGCTGGCCAATTACGCCAATCCGGCGATTCAGGCCATTCAACCGATTTGCGCCGCCTGGGCCGCCTGCGTGCGTTGCAGCGCTTCCAGCAACAGAGCCGGGTCGCCCAGGGCCAGGCGCTTGGAATCCGACAAGGTCTGGCGGAAAGCACGCGCACCGGGCATGCCCGCCAGCAGGCCCAGCATGTGCCGGGTGATGCTGTTCAAACGCAGGCCGCGGCCATTGTCACCGTGCAATTGCAGCTGGCGCTTGATGTAGGGCAACATGGCCTCGATCACCTCGGCCCGGCTGGGCTGGCGGCCGCCGTCCAGATCACCGTAGTAGCGGGCATCGAAGGTCGCCATCAGATAGGGGTTGTGATACGCCTCGCGGCCCAGCATGACGCCGTCCACATGCTTCAAATGCTCATCGATCTCGGGCAGGGTCTTGATACCGCCGTTGATGAGGATTTCCAGCTCCGGGAAATCCTGCTTCAGCTGATAGGCGTAGTGATACTTCAGCGGCGGGATCTCGCGATTTTCCTTGGGACTCAGGCCCTTCAGGATGGCATTGCGGGCATGCACGATGAAGGTCTTGCAGCCGGCCTCGGCGATCTGGCCGACGAAATCGCGCACGAAGTCATAGGATTGCACGTCATCGATGCCGATGCGGTGCTTCACGGTCACGTCGATGGAGACCGCATCCTTCATGGCTTTGACGCAATCGGCCACCAGCGTGGGCTCGCCCATCAGGCAGGCGCCGAAAGCCCCCTTCTGGACGCGCTCGGACGGGCAGCCGCAGTTCAGGTTGATCTCGTCATAGCCCCATTGCTCGCCCAGTTTGGCGCTGTGCGCCAGGTCGGACGGCTCGCTGCCGCCCAGCTGCAGGGCGACCGGATGTTCCTGCTCGTCGAAATCCAGATGGCGCGGCACATCCCCATGCAGCAGCGCACCGGTGGTGACCATCTCGGTATACAGCCAGGTGTGGCGGGTGATCTGGCGATGGAAGACGCGGCAGTGGCGGTCGGTCCAGTCCATCATCGGAGCGACCGACAGCGTACGCGGAGGCAGGGCTTTCTTCATAAACTGACGAAATGCTTCATTCAAGGTTCTGGGATGCGCACCGGAAAGCGGATGGCAGGTGGCTATGCGGCGCAGGAGACGAAGGAAGGTTCACATCCCCCTCCTGGCGCCCGGGATCAGCCGCAGCGGCAAATAGAAAGCCCGCAAGGCTTGCGCATTGCGGGCTGGTGTCCCCTCTATCCTCTTCGAGATAGGATTTTTCGTACAACGGACACGATTCTGCACCACAATCCGGCAGCCGTCATTTCGCAATGCACAAAAACAGCGCATCGCAAACGATCTTGGACAAACGTTCATCTCACACACCGGTGAACGGAAGCAAACAGCTTCATTTCCCCCCGCCCGGCAGGCCTGACACCCACAGCAGCAAGCCTTCGCGCCGAGCGGCAAAAAAAAAGCCCACAACCGAAGTTGCGGGCTTGAATCCAATTCTTTAGGAGGAAATTGGAGGAGACAGGTGTAACTATATGGCAGTGCATCATGGCTGTCTGCTTTTTTATGCTGATATCAGTTATTCACCAACCAGATATCACCACCAGCCCAGCCTGCCATTTCCCGCTCTCCACTACTGGCAGTCCATTCACGGACTGCCCTTCCCTGCTACCGAATCAAATGGATTCTTCGCGCGACGCCTTCTTGCGCTCGTGTTCCTTCAGGTGACGCTTGCGCAGGCGGATGCTCTTCGGGGTCACTTCGACCAGTTCGTCGTCTTCGATGAATTCCACCGCGTATTCCAGCGACAGTTCGATCGGCGGCACCAGGCGCACCGCTTCATCGGTACCGGAAGCGCGCACGTTGGTCAGCTGCTTGCCCTTGATCGGGTTCACGACCAGGTCGTTGTCACGCGAGTGGATACCGATGATCATGCCTTCATACACCGGGTCGTTGTGGCTGACGAACATGCGGCCGCGATCCTGCAGCTTCCACAGGGCGTAGGCCACGGCAGCGCCGTCGTCCTGGGAGATCAGCACGCCGTTGCGACGACCGGCCAGTTCACCCTTGGTGGTATCGACCGGCTTGTAGTCGTCGAAGACGTGGCTCATCAGGCCGGTGCCGCGGGTCAGGGTCATGAATTCACCCTGGAAGCCGATCAGGCCACGCGCCGGAATGTGGTATTCCAGGCGCACACGGCCCTTGCCGTCCGGTTCCATGTTCTGCAGGTCGCCACGGCGGCGGCCCAGTTCTTCCATGACGCCGCCCTGGTGGGTTTCTTCGACGTCGACGGTCAGGTTTTCGTACGGCTCTTCGCGCACGCCGTCAACCATGCGGAACACCACGCGCGGACGCGAGACGGCCAGCTCGAAGCCTTCACGGCGCATGTTTTCGATCAGGATGGTCAGGTGCAATTCGCCACGGCCCGACACTTCGTAGGTCGAGTCGTCGTTCTCGGCCTGCACCACGCGCAGGGCCATGTTGGACTTCAGTTCCTTTTCCAGGCGGTCGCGGATCTGGCGGGTGGTGACGAACTTGCCTTCGCGGCCAGCCAGCGGCGAGGTGTTGACCATGAAGTTCATGGTCAGGGTCGGTTCATCCACCTTCAGCATCGGCAGGCCGTTGGGGGCATCCGGCGCACAGATGGTGGAGCCGATGCCGATTTCTTCGATACCGTTGATCAGCACGATGTCGCCAGCCAGGGCTTCATCGACCAGCACGCGCTCCAGGCCCTTGAAGGTCAGCACCTGGTTGATGCGGGCCTTGGTCGGCTTGTCTTCCGGACCATTCATCCACACCACGTCCTGACCGCCCTTGACGCGGCCAGCCAGGATACGGCCGACGCCGATCTTGCCGACGTAGGAAGAATATTCCAGCGAGGTGATCTGCAGTTGCAGCGGCGCGTCCGGGTCATCCTTGCGGGCCGGGACGTACTTCAGGATGGCGTCGAACAGCGGCTCCATGTTGCCTTCGCGCGTTTCCGGATCCAGGCTGGCGTAGCCGTTCAGGCCCGAGGCGTAGATCACGGGGAAGTCCAGCTGCTCTTCGGTGGCGCCCAGCTTGTCGAACAGTTCGAAGGTGGCGTTGATGGCCCACTCGGCGCGTGCGCCCGGACGGTCGATCTTGTTCAGGACGACGATGGGCTTCAGGCCCAGGGCCAGTGCCTTGCGGGTCACGAAACGGGTCTGCGGCATCGGGCCTTCCTGCGCATCCACCAGCAGCAGCACCGAGTCCACCATCGACAGCACGCGCTCGACCTCACCGCCGAAGTCGGCGTGGCCCGGGGTGTCGACGATGTTGATGTGGGTGCCCTTGTATTCCACCGCGCAGTTCTTCGACAGGATGGTGATGCCGCGTTCCTTTTCGATGTCGTTGGAGTCCATCACGCGGTTGTCCACTTGCTGGTTGTCGCGGAAGGTGCCGGACTGACGCAGCAGCTGGTCCACCAGGGTGGTCTTGCCGTGGTCAACGTGGGCGATGATGGCGATGTTGCGAATTGCGCGGATATTGTTTGACATGGTGAATGTGGTTGGGAATGCCGAATCTCGGGAGGCGCGCATTATAGCATGTTGCGACGCATGAACTTTGGAAAAACCTGTGTTATCAACGGCTTGCCGAGCCTTGCGGGCTACCCCGCAAGGCTCGGCTGCGAGCCGTTTGACGCTATCTGTCCTCAGGCGGTGGACACCAGCCTTTCGGGGGCCAGGATGGCGTATTCCTGCAACAGTCCGGTGCCCAGCAAGGCGGCGTCCGAACTGCGATAGACGCGGACGCGGCCGGTCTGCTCCGGCACCGCCACGCCTTCCTTGCCCAGCGGCAAGCGCTGGCCGTGCAGGAAGCGGCGCGCCAGTTCATCGCTGAGCTGCACCGCCGGGAAGCTGCGCAAGAGGCCGTCCACCGGCAGCAGCAAGGCCTTGCGGGCCTCCAGCTCAGCGGCGGCGTCGAAGGTCTCCAGCGTGACTGCGCCATCGAGCGTGAGAGCGCCGACTCCAGTGCGTCTCAGGGCATTGAGGTGCGCCCCACAGCCCAGTACTTCGCCAATATCTTCACCCAGCACGCGGATATATGTCCCTTTGCTGCAAGTGACGCGGATGCGCAGCATGGGGGCTTGATAGTCCAGCAGTTCCAGGGCGTGGATGGTGACGTTACGGGCTTCGCGCTCCAGCGTGATGCCGGCGCGCGCATATTCGTACAAGGGCTTGCCGTCGCGCTTCAAGGCGGAGTGCATGGGCGGCACCTGGCTGATGGGGCCACGGAACTGCGCCAGCGCCGCTTCGATCTGCGACAAGCTGACCTCAACGGCGCGCTCGCTGATGACCTGGCCTTCGGTGTCGCCGGTATCGGTGCGCACGCCCAGGTGGACCAGGGCCTCGTAAGTCTTGTCGGCTTCCAGCAAATCCTGCGAGAACTTGGTGGCTTCGCCGAAGCACAGCGGCAACAGGCCGGTGGCGAACGGATCCAGGGTGCCGGTGTGTCCCGCCTTGGGCGCATTGAGCATGCGCTTGGCGCGGATCAGGGCGTCGTTGGAGGACAAGCCGACCGGCTTGTCCAGCAACAGCACGCCATGCACCGGCACGCGCGGCGCACGCGGCGTGCGCGCCTGCTGGCCACGCTTGGCGCGCGGCTGCGGCGGTTCAGGGGAAGCGGAACCAATGTCCGCCGTCGTATCGTCGGCCATGAAATGCAAGACCGGCCCACGCCCCGCTGAAGGGAAACGCAGACCGGCGTGAAAAGTGTGAAGAAAACTGCAATGCAACGGGAAAAGAACCGCCCGTCATCAAGCCTCGTCGTCCGAATCCTTGGCGCGGGTGGCGTTGGCTTCGTCGATCAGGCGCGACATTTCAATGCCGCGTGCGGTCGAGTTGTCGTGCACGAAATGCAGTTCCGGCAGGGTGTGGATGGTCAGCCTGCGGCCCAGCTGGGTGCGCAGATAACCGCCCGCCTTGCGCAGGCCGGCCAGGGTGTTCTTGATCGCCTCAGGGTTATCCACCAGCGTGGTGAAGAAGACCTTGGCATGCGCGTAGTCCGGGGTGACCTGCACTTCGGTAATGGTGATCATGCCCACCCGCGGATCCTTCAGCTCGAAGGCGATCAACTCCGACAGGTCCCGCTGGATCTGGTCGGCGACGCGCAAGCCGCGTCCGGGAATGGATTTGCTGTGTTTTGCCATGCTTTAAAAAAACAATCCGCCGAGGGCGTGGCGGGAGGATTCCCGCGTTGCTGCGACGGATCTTGCCAGTGAAGCCGGCGCATCGCGAACGATACGCCGGCGTAGTGCATTACAGGGTACGGGCGACTTCCTGGACTTCGAAGATTTCGAGCTGATCGCCCACTTCGATGTCGTTGTAGCCCTTGAGCGAGAGACCGCACTCGAAGCCCGACTTGACTTCCTTGACGTCGTCCTTGAAGCGCTTGAGCGAATCCAGTTCGCCGGTCCACACCACCACGTTGTTGCGCAGCAGGCGCACTTGCGAGCCACGCTTGACCAGGCCTTCGAGCACGTAGCAGCCGGCGATCGAGCCGACCTTGCTGACCACGAACACCTGGCGGATTTCCACCAGGCCCAGCGCCTGTTCGCGCTTTTCCGGGGACAGCATGCCCGACATCGCGGCCTTCACCTCGTCCACCGCATCATAGATGATGTTGTAGTAACGGATGTCCACGCCAGCGGCTTCGGCCAGCTTGCGCGCCGAGGCATCGGCACGGGTGTTGAAGCCGATGATGACGGCCTTCGAAGCGACGGCCAGGTTGACGTCGTTTTCGCTGATGCCACCCACTGCAGCGTGCACCACCTGGACGCGCACTTCGGCGGTCGACAGCTTCTGCAGCGACTGCACCAGGGCTTCCTGGGAACCTTGCACGTCGGTCTTGATGATCATCGGCAGGTTCTTGACCTCGCCTTCGGTCATCTGGTCGAACATGTTTTCCAGCTTGGCGGCCTGTTGCTTGGCCAGCTTCACGTCGCGGAACTTGCCCTGGCGGAACAGGCCGATTTCGCGCGCCTTGCGCTCGTCGGTCATGACCACCACTTCTTCACCGGCGGAGGGCACTTCGGTCAGGCCCTGGATTTCCACCGGCAGGGACGGGCCTGCCTCGGCGATGTTCTTGCCGTTTTCGTCCAGCATCGCACGCACACGGCCATAGGCCGAACCTGCCAGCACGACGTCGCCGCGCTTCAGGGTACCGGACTGCACCAGAATCGTGGCGACCGGGCCGCGGCCCTTGTCCAGCTTGGCTTCAATCACCAGACCACGAGCCGGCACATCCACCGGCGCCTTCAGTTCCAGCACTTCGGCTTGCAGCAGGACGTTTTCCAGCAGCGAGTCGATGCCTTCGCCGGTCTTGGCGGAGACGGGGATGAACGGGGCATCGCCACCGTATTCTTCCGGCACCACTTCTTCGGCGATCAGTTCCTGCTTGACGCGGTCGGGATTGGCACCCGGCTTGTCGATCTTGTTGATGGCCACCACCAGCGGTACACCGCCGGCCTTGGCGTGGGCAATCGCTTCCTTGGTCTGGGGCATGACGCCGTCGTCGGCAGCCACCACCAGAATCACGATGTCGGTGGCCTTGGCACCACGGGCACGCATGGCGGTGAACGCCTCGTGGCCCGGGGTATCCAGGAAGGTGATCATGCCGCGCGGGGTTTCCACGTGGTAGGCACCGATGTGCTGGGTAATGCCACCGGCTTCACCCGAGGCCACCTTGGTGCGGCGGATGTAATCCAGCAGCGAGGTCTTGCCGTGGTCGACGTGACCCATGACGGTGACCACCGGTGCGCGCGGGGTGGCTTCGGCGTCGGCGTGTTCTTCGCCTTCGACCAGCAGCGCTTCCGGATCGTCCAGCTTGGCGGCGTGGGCGCGGTGGCCCATTTCTTCCACCACGATCATCGCGGTTTCCTGGTCCAGCACCTGGTTGATGGTGACCATCTGGCCCAGCTTCATCAGGTGCTTGATGACTTCGGAGGCCTTGACCGCCATCTTGTGGGCCACTTCGGCCACGGTGATGGTTTCGGGCACGTAGACATCGTGCACCACCGCTTCGGTGGGCACCTGGAAGTTGCTTTCACGCTGGTCATCGCCATGCGAGTGACGACGGCCCTTGGGGCCGGCACGCCAGCCGTCACGGCCGCCACCACCGGTGGCGCCACGCGACTTCATGCCGCCGGCACCACGCTTCTTGGCATCATCCTGCCAGGTGGAGGAGACATTGGCCGACTTGATCGACTTCTTGTCTGCGGCCACGGCGGGCTTCTTGTCATCCTTCTTTTCGCCCGGCTTGGCCGCGGTGGCCGGCTTGTGCAGCGTGCCTTCCGAGGTCTTGGCCGGGGCCGGTGCAGGTTCCGGTGCCTTGATGACGCGACGCGGCGCATTCATCATGGCCTTGATCTGGGCCACTTCGTCTTCCACGGCCTTGCGCGCACGGTCAGCGGCGGCGGCACGGTCAGCGGCTTCCTTGGCGGCAGCTTCTGCCTTTTTCTTCGCTTCTTCAGCAGCAGCGCGCTTCTTTTCTTCCGCAGCCGGATCCACGGCGGGGGCCGGTGCGGCAGCCGCAGCGGGCGCCTTCGCGCTGGCCGCAGCAGCAGCCTTGGCCTTCTCGGCTTCGGCCGCCGCAGCGGCGGCTTCAGCAGCCTGGCGCTTGGCTTCGGCTTCGGCTTCTTCGCGGGCACGTTGCTGTTCCAGCTCGGCAGCCTTGGCCTGGGCGGCGCGTTCGGCCTCCAGCTGGGCCAGACGTTCTTGCTGGGCCTTCAGTTCAGCCTGACGGCGAGCCTCTTCCTGCTCACGTTCCTGCGCTTCGATGGCCGGGTCGCGCTGAGGGGCCGCAGCACGCGCTGCGGACTCGTCGGCACCGGGCTCGTCACGCTTGATGAAGGTGCGCTTCTTGCGCACTTCCACCTGGATCGTGCGCGATTTGCCGGTTGCATCGGCCTGCTTGATCTCGGTGGTTTCCTTGCGGGTCAGCGTGATCTTCTTCTTCTCGCCTTCCGGCGCGGCTCCGCGCGAACGGCGCAGGTGTTCAAGCAGGCGGTCCTTGTCTTCCTTCGACAGGGAGTCGGATGCAGAGCTCTTCTCGACACCGGCCGAACGCAGCTGGGTCAGCAGCAGGTCAGCGGGCATCTTAAGCTCGGTGGCAAATTGGGCAACGTTGTTACTCGCCATTCAGTCCTCTTTTCTATGTGGCTCGGCAGATGATGTGGAGACGCTCCGCTTCTCAGCGGCCTTCGACTGCGCTCCATGCCTTGGCCTGCAGGGCCTTGGCGCGCTCATCGTATTTGGAATCGATGAGCTTCATTTCATCGTCGGTCACATCTTCAAATGCATTTTCAATCAGTTGGCGCGCGCGCTCGGAAGGCAGGGCCAGGATCGCGCCGAATTCGTCATAAGCCAGGCCGGCGAAGGCCGGCAGCGTCTTCACGCCTGCCAGGCCCAGCTTGCCGGCCAGCACACGGTCCAGGCCTTCGAAGTTGATCAGCTCCTCTTCCATGCCTTCCAGGCCTTCTTCGGAGGCGATCGCTTCGGTCACCAGGGCGTCGCGGGCGCGGTTGCGCAGCTCATTGACGGTCTCTTCGTCGAACGATTCGATCTCCAGCATCTCGGTGATCGGCACGTAGGCGATTTCTTCCAGGGTCGAGAAACCTTCCTCGACCAGGATGTCGGCCACTTCCTGGTCAACATCGAGCTTTTCCATGAACAGCGTACGGATCAGCGCGGTCTCGGCCGCCGACTTGTCGGCCGATTCCTCGGCCGTCATGATATTGATCTGCCAGCGGGTCAGCTCGGCTGCCAGACGCACGTTCTGGCCGCCGCGGCCGATGGCGATGGCGAGGTTTTCTTCATCCACCACCACATCCATGGCGTGCTTTTCTTCATCGACCACGATGGAGGTCACATTGGCAGGGGCCAGCGCGCCGATGACGAACTGCGCCGGGTCTTCCGACCACAGCACGATGTCCACGCGCTCGCCGCCCAGCTCACCGGTGACGGCCTGGACGCGCGAACCGCGCATGCCCACGCAGGTACCGATGGGGTCGATGCGCTTGTCGGCGGTGTAGACCGCGATCTTGGCGCGCACGCCCGGGTCACGGGCAGCCGACTTGATTTCCAGCGAGCCTTGTTCGATTTCCGGCACTTCCAGCTCGAACAGCTTCATGATGAATTCCGGCGCGGTGCGCGACAGGATCACCTGCGGGCCACGGGCACCGCGGTCCACGCGCAGGATGTAGGCACGCACGCGGTCGCCGATACGCAGGTTTTCCTTGGGGATCATCTGGTCGCGCGGCAGGCGGGCTTCGATCTTGCCGGATTCGATGATGGCGTCACCGCGCTCCATGCGCTTGATGGTGCCGGTCACCAGGGCATCGCCTCGGGCCAGGAAGTCGGCCAGGATCTGTTCGCGCTCGGCGTCGCGGATGCGCTGCAGGACGACCTGCTTGGTGTCTTGCGCGAAACGGCGGCCGAATTCGACGGACTCGATCGGATCTTCGATGTATTCGTCGACTTCGATATCGGGGAATTGATCCTTGGCTTCGAACAGCAGCACTTCCTGGTCAGGCAATTGCAGACCCGCTTCGTCGGGCACCACGTGCCAGCGGCGGAAGGATTCGAACTCGCCGCTTTCGCGATCGATCGAGACGCGAATGTCGACCTCGCCTTCATAGCGCTTCTTGGTAGCCTGCGCAAGCGCATGCTCCAATGCGCCGAAGACGACTTCCTTATCGACGTTCTTTTCGCGCGCCAGCGCATCGACCAACAACAAAATTTCGCGACTCATCCTTTGCGACTCCTAAAATCGACCTGCGGCACCAGGTGTGCCTTATCCACATCGGCCAGCGTGAAATTCAACACGGCAGCCGACCCATCGTTTGCTTCAAATTCCAATACCAGTTCCTCGCCTTCCGGCTCGCGCAGCACGCCTTCATAGGTCTTGCGGTTGGACGTGCCGGGCAGCGGCACGCGCAACTTGACTACGGCTTCGCAATCCACGAAACGCACGAAGTCAGTGAACTTCTTCAGGGGGCGGTCCAGCCCGGGCGAGGAGACTTCCAGGCGTTCATACAGCACGTTTTCCACGGTGAAGACGTGCAGCAACTGATGCGTCGCCTTCTCGCAATCCTCGACAGTGATCGAACGCGCTTCTTCTGCTTCAGGGTCGAACGGGAAATCGATGAAGACGCGCACCAGACCGCGCGGCGCCTTCTCGAACTCAACCAGTTCGTAGCCCAGGCCCGCGAGGGTGGATTCGATCAGTTCCAGCAATTGCAAGACTATTTCTCCATCAGGATGCCGCCTGGCCAGCGAGGGTAGACGGACATCTAAAATTGATCAGCAAAAAAAAAAATGGGCATCTGCCCATCTTTTGTTATCCCACGCAACGCGAGATCACACATCACGCGAACCACCGACCTTCCATCCATCATGGCGCAGGCGGATCTATCAATGATTTATCACATATGCGATTCGCGGCGGGTTGCGTTTAACTAACACATTATAACCGATTCAGCTATTCACAGCAAATCCGGAATGATGTCAATTGTGATCGCAGCGACAAAAACGTTCATAAAAAACGTCATTGGTGCATTTCACGCGCCGCTGGCCTTGCGAGGGAGACCTTGCTCATCAGCAGCATTGCTGACGAGCAAGGAAAAGCCTCAGCGACCGCCGCGACGGCGATTCATGCCCGGCAGGCCGCCCAGCATATAGTTCGCAGCGGTGTTGCCACCGCGTTGCGGGCGATTGCCGCGCCGCTGGTTGCCGGCATCCGGGAAGCCCAGTGCGGTCTGCAGCGGATCCGGCTGGCGGCTCTTGGGCTGGCCACCCTTGTTGCCACCGCCATAGCCACCACCATTACCGTAGTTGCCGCCGTTCCCCCCGTTGCCGCCCTGGCCGAAGTTGCCACCTTGGCGCCCCTTCTGCGGCCCCTTGTTCTGCATGCCGTTGCCGCGCGGACCATTGCCCTGGCCACGGCTGGCCTGGCCGGCGTTGCCGCCGTTGCCGGACTTGGCTTCCCCGGCCTGCTTTTCCAGCCCACAGGCGGCCATCAGGTTGCGCACGGCGTTTTCTTCCAGCTCTTCCCAGCGGCCACGCTTCAAGGTCTGCGGCAGGGTCATGGCACCGTAGCGGGTACGGATCAGGCGCGACACGGTCAGGCCGACCGCTTCAAACATGCGGCGCACTTCACGGTTGCGGCCTTCGCCGATGGTCACGCGATACCACTTGTTCACACCTTCGCCACCGCCATCGGCAATGCGCGAGAACTGGGCCGGACCGTCATCAAGCTCCACGCCCGACAGCAGCTTCTGGCGCATGCCTTCTTCCAGCTCGCCCAGGGTACGCACGGCATATTCACGCTCGATGTTGTAGCGCGGGTGCATCAGGCGGTTGGCCAGGTCACCGGAGGTGGTGAACAGCAGCAGGCCTTCGGTATTGAAGTCCAGGCGGCCCACGGCCAGCCACTTGCCGGCCTTCATGGTCGGCAGGCGGTCGAACACCGAGCTGCGGCCTTCCGGGTCGGCATGGCTGACGATCTCGCCCGAAGGCTTGTGATAGACCAGCACGCGCGGCGGGCGCTTGCTCACCTTGCGCTGGATCAGCTTGCCGTTGATGCGCACGGCATCGGTAGGCAGGATGCGCTGACCGATGTGGGCCGGCTCGCCGTTGACCGAAACGCGGCCAGCGACGATCAGCTCTTCCATGTCGCGGCGCGAACCCAGGCCGGCGTCAGCCAGCACCTTGTGCAGCTTGGGGGCATCGTCCTCGGCGGTCAGGTCGCGGCGGCCGTTCTTGCCGCGCATCTGGTGCGGCTGGCGGCCACCGGCCTTGGCGCCTTCGTCGCGGTCGTACGCTTCGGAGGTCACGTAGGAGAAGATGTCATCGACCGGTTCGGCCGAGCGCAGACCCAGTTGCGGGGCCTTGGGCTTCTTGCCGTTCTTCTCGAAATTCTTTTTGCCTTGCTGCCCGGGCTGGCCATTGTTCTTGCCGAACTGGCCGCGCGGCTGGCGCTCAACGGCGGCAACAGGAGCGGCATCGCCCTCGTGCTTGCCATGTGCAGGGGCTGCATCACCGCCTCCGGCCGCAGCGCGCTGGGCAGCGCGGTTGTTGCGCAGGGCACGCGGACCGCGCACGCCACGGCGGGCGGGCTTGGCGCGATTCGGATCAACGGGCGCATCCAGCAGGACCGGCGGCGCAACCACTTCTTCACCAACGGTGACAATGACCTTGGGCAGCTCAGGCGCAACCGGTGCAGGCGCAGCCGCCTCGGGTGCTGCAGCCTTGGGCTTGGCAGCGCGCTTGGGCTTGGCCGGAGCGGCCGGTGCAGGCTCCAT
This sequence comes from Herbaspirillum sp. 1173, assembly GCF_031455335.1. NCBI lineage: Bacteria > Pseudomonadati > Pseudomonadota > Betaproteobacteria > Burkholderiales > Oxalobacteraceae > Herbaspirillum > Herbaspirillum sp. 1173. The sequence goes on from NZ_JAVDSP010000002.1 coordinate 496,277, forward strand.
GGCCAGGCTCATCTGGGCGGGTGCGTCGGAGGCCGGGGCGTCTGCCGCATCGGCCTTCTTGGCACGCGGCTTGGTGGCGCGCGGCTTCTTTTCGGGAGCGGGTGCGGACTCGGCGACGGCGGCGGCCGGGGCCGGGGCCGGGGCAGCTTCATCGGCGGCGGCCTTCTTGGCACGCGGCGCGCGCTTCTTCGGCGCAGCCTCGTCAGCGGCCGCTTGCGGCGCGGATGCGACTGCCTCGGCCGGCGCGGCGCTGGCCGCAGGCTTGCGGGTGCGCTTTTTCACCGGCTTGTCGGATGCGGCGGCATCGGCCGCGGCCAGGTCGACCTGGGTCTCGTCTTTGGAACTAGTTGGCTTCATTCTTCGAATCTGGATGTGGCGGACGCGCGTCATCTTCCCGCTGATCGGCCCGCTCGGTGGTGTCGTTGTGCTCGCCTGCCGCTTCGCCGGCGGCTTCGGTGGCGTCCGTGCCAGTTACGGCAACGTCTTGCTCAAAAGGTTCTTGCGCTTCTGGGGAAGCGTCTTCACTGCCTGCAGCACGCTCTTCCCCGGCGGCGGCTGCTTCGATATCGGTCTGCTGGAGCTCCTCTGTGGCAAGCTCTCGGGCCACGGGCGTTTCAAGGTCGTCAGCAGGATTACCCTGTGCCGGCACCTCTGCCTCGGCGGCTTCAGTTGTTGCAATTGCGTCAGTTGCTTCTGCCGTGGCGGCAGATTCGGCCGCTGCGGCCTCGCCTGCTTCCTCAGCGTCGCCGCCGATCAGATCTTCGCCCACGCCCTCTTCCTGCTCCGCTTCGGCCAGGGCCGCCACGCCGCCTTCCAGCGCCTGCAATTCCAGCAGCGCGCCCTGGGCGGCAGCTTCGCCGCTGACCTGCTGCAGCGGCGGCAATTCTTCCAGCGAACTCAGGCCCAGGTCATCCAGGAACTTGCGGGTCGTGGCAAACAGCGCCGGCCGGCCCGGTACGTCGCGATGGCCGATCGATTCGATCCAGCCCCGGTCTTCCAGCATGCGAATGGTCTGGGTATTGACCGCCACACCGCGAATCTCCTCGATGTCACCGCGCGTGACCGGCTGGCGGTAGGCGATGATGGCCAGCGTTTCCAGCGTGGCCCGGGTGTATTTCGGCGGCTTTTCCGGATTCAGGCGCTCCAGGTAGACCTTCATCTCCTTGCGGCTCTGGAAGCGCCAGCCGGTCGACAGGCTGACCACTTCCACCCCCTTGTCGGCCCATTCGGTGCGCAGTTCATCGAGCATCTGCCGGATCATCTCGGCATTGATGTCGCTGCTCTCTTCGCTCTCGGGATCGACGTACAGCTTCTTCAGATCATTGATCGACAGGGGCTCATGCGTGCAAAGCAATGCAGTTTCGAGGACTTTCTTGGCCTCAGCAATATTCATGTACCACTCTTGTGCGTCTTGTTGTTAACAAAGTTCGGCTTGCAGCTGGTCTCCGGCGCTACGGCTGCAGCCAGTCCGGCCTGCAGCGAAAGCTGAAACGGGCCAGGTACGGCAAGTCTTGCGCAGTGCTGGATGCGGCGGCGCTGCCTTCCGGTGTTTGGAGATTGAATGAGCTGGAATCTAAGACCCGGGCAAATCGGCGTCGCGGAGGACTCGCGCTTTCGCAAAGCCGTCATGTCGCGGGGTTGCGGACGGCCGACCTGCACCTTTTCAACTACCGGCCTTGCGTCATGGAGCCTTTGTTGGCCGCACAGGCTGCGGCGGTCGGGGCGCAAGGCATCAAAAGTACTGCGCGGAGTGTAGCACAAAGATTTGCGGGGATGCAGCCTGTTGCAGCCTGCGGACAATTATTTGCATGCCTGACCGCTTTGCGCCTGCCGGCTCATCCAGGCGGTGAAATCCTCTGCCGCCATGGGCTTGCCGAAGAAATAACCCTGCACTTCGTCACATGCATTTTCCTTCAGGAAAGCATGTTGCTGCTCATCCTCCACGCCCTCGGCAATGACACGCAAGTTCAGGATATGGGCCAGCGAGATGACGGCTTTGACGATGGCTGCACTGTCGGCATCGCGCGCAATGTCGCGCACGAAGGACTTGTCGATCTTCAGGGCATCCACCGGGAAGCGGCGCAGGTACGAGAGGCTGGAATAGCCAGTTCCGAAATCATCGACAGAAATCTGCAGACCCAGGCGCTTCAGGGCATGCAGGGTAGCCACGCTCTTCTCGGCATCCTTCATGACCACGTTCTCGGTGATTTCCAGCTCCAGGCAGGAGGCCGCCAGGCCGCTCTGCTCCAGCACGCCGGAAACGAATTCCGGCAGGCTCTGGTTCAGCTGCCGTGGCGACAGGTTCACCGCCACAGGGATAGGCGGCAATCCGGCCTCTTGCCAGCGCTTGTTCTGGTGGCAGGCGGTACGCAGCACCCATTCTCCGATCGGCACGATCAGGCCGGCTTCTTCGGCGAAGGGGATGAAGCGGTCGGGCGGCACCATGCCCTGCTCTGGCGACTGCCAGCGGATCAGCGCCTCGGCACCGATCACGCTGCCATCTTTCAAACTCAGCTTGGGCTGGTAATAGAGCTTGAATTCTTCCTGATCCAGCGCGCGGCGCAGATTGATGAGCATCTCCAGGCGATTGCTGACCTGTGTGTCCATCCACGGCGCGAAGAACTGGAAGTTGTTGCGCCCCTGCTCCTTGGCCCGGTACATGGCCGAATCGGCTTGTTTCAGCAAGGTCTCGACATCCTTGCCATCGACCGGATAGCGGCTCACGCCGATGCTGGCCGTGACCTGAAACTCGCGGTCGCCCGCCTGCCAGGGCCGCGCCACGGCGGCCAGGATGCGCTGCATCACCTCGGCGATGCCCAGTTCGCCACCGGTCTGGTTCTGCAGCACCAGCACGAATTCGTCGCCCCCCTGGCGCGCCACCATGTCGGTATCCCGCAGGCAGGCTTGCAGACGCTGCGCCACGGTCTTGAGCAATTCGTCGCCGACCTGGTGACCCAGGCTGTCATTGATGAACTTGAACTGGTCAAGATCCACGAATACCACCGCCGTCAGTCCACCCTTCTGCCGCGCCACCTGAATGGCGCGCTGCAGGTGCTCATGCAGCATGTTGCGATTGGGCAATCCGGTCAGCGCATCGTGGGTGGCCTGATGGCGCATTTCGGCTTCATAAAGCTTGCGCTCGGTGATGGCCTCCACGGTACCCTCGTAACAGACCAGCGCGCCGCTGTCGTCATAGACGGCGCGGGCGTTCTCGGAGATCCAGATGATGTCGCCGTCGCGCCGGTACACGCGAGACTCAAAATTGGAGACCGAGCCATGCTGCTCCATCAGGCGCATGAATTCCGTACGGCGCTCCGGTTCGACATACAGCTGGTGGCTGATGTCGCGCAGGCCGACGATCAGGTCTTCCGGCGAGTGATAGCCGTAGATGCGCGCCAGCGCCGGGTTGACCGCGATGTAGGTGCCATCGGGCGTGGTCTGGAACACGCCTTCGATGGCGTTCTCGAAGATGCTGCGATAACGGCGCTCGGCCTCCTGCAGCGCCTGGGCCGCTTCCTTGCGCTCGGTCACGTCCTGCAGGAAGCCTTCCATCGCCTCCACCTTGCCGGCCGCGTTATACAGCCCGACGCCACGCTCCCACACCCAGCGCAGGCTGCCATCGGCGTGGACGATGCGGTATTCGATGTCGATGCGACGCCGCTCGCGCATGCAGGTGTCGATATGGCTGCGCACCAACGCGCGGTCTTCCGGATGGGTCAGTTGCAGGAAGGAGATGCGGCTGTTGAGCAACAGGTCCTCGGGGGCATAGCCGGTCAAGGCATGACAGCCTTCGCTGACGAATTCCAGCGTCCAGTGGGCATCATCGCGGCAGCGGTAGACCATGCCGTCGAGATTGGCCAGCAGCGTCTCCAGCAGGCGCGGCGGGCGCGCCATGGCCAGCACCGCCTGGCTCTGCGCGGCATCCTGGCGGCACAGCGCCCGCGCCGCAGGGCGGGAAGAGGAGGAAGAGGCCGCCGATGCGCCTCGTGAAGCAACTGTTTTCATAACGACATCGTGTCTCCGGCCTCGGACAAGCAGGCGCGCTGTGATAGTGGAGTTCATTGATGCACAGGGCAGCGGTTCCCCACGCTGCCTGGCAGGAAGATACGTCAAAGCAATAAGGATGCCACTGCGCAAGCAGCGGGCTTGCCGGGCAGTATCGCGGCCAGTCCCGCCATATCGGCAGGAAAAACCCTTCACTTCGTCGCGCACGACTGTTGAGCCCGGGCGGTAGAATCCTTGCAAACCCGACCATGGCCTTCGGCCGGTGCCGGTTCCATCCTGACAACTAGCGGACTCTTCTATGTGGGCAAATCGGTATTTCGTGTTCTGGGCGGTGATCGCGCTGACCCTGGCCTTGGTGGTCCTGGCGGCGACCCTTGATATCGGCTGGGGGTGGCCGCTCATTCCCCTGGTCTTGAGCGTGGTCGGCGTCCACGATCTGGTGCAGCGGCGGCACGCCGTGTTGCGCAACTATCCGCTGATCGGCCACTTCCGCTTCATGTTCGAGGCCATCCGGCCGGAACTGCGCCAGTACTTCTTTGAAGACGAAATGGATGGCCGTCCCTTCTCCCGCAAGAAGCGCAGCGTCGTCTACCAGCGTGCCAAGGCCGATGTCGACAGCCGCCCCTTCGGCACCGAGCTGGACATGCAGCAGGCCGGCCATGAATGGATAGGCCATTCGCTCTCCCCGACCAAGATCGCCAGCCACGATTTCCGCGTGGTGGTCGGCGGCGACCGGGCACAGCCGTATTCGATGTCGGTCTTCAACGTCTCGGCCATGAGCTTCGGCTCGCTCTCGGCCAATGCCATCCGCGCACTCAACCAGGGGGCGAAAAAAGGCAATTTTGCCCACGACACCGGCGAGGGTTCGGTCTCGGAATACCACCGCGAATTCGGCGGTGACCTGGTGTGGCAGATCGCCTCCGGTTACTTCGGCTGCCGCAACGCGGACGGCAGCTTCAATGAAGAAAAATTCACGGCCCAGGCGCAGTCGCCACAGATCAAGATGATCGAGGTGAAGTTGTCGCAAGGCGCCAAGCCCGGCCACGGCGGCGTGCTTCCGGCGGCCAAGATCACGCCGGAGATCGCCGCTACGCGCGGCATCCCGATGGGGGTGGATTGCATCTCGCCGGCCGTGCACTCGTCCTTCTCCACACCGGTCGGGCTGCTGGAATTCATCGAGAAGCTGCGCGGCCTCTCCGGCGGCAAACCGGTCGGCATCAAGCTGTGCGTGGGCCATCCCTGGGAATTCTTCAGCATCGCCAAGGCCATGCTCAAGACCGGCATCGTGCCGGACTTCATCACGGTGGATGGCTCCGAAGGCGGCACCGGCGCGGCCCCGCTGGAATTCGTCGACCACGTGGGCATGCCGCTGCAGGAAGGCCTGGTGATGGTGCACAACACGCTTACCGGCATCGGCCTGCGCGACAAGGTCAGGATCGGTGCCAGCGGCAAGATCATCACCGCCTTCGACGTGGCGCGCACGCTGGCGCTGGGCGCGGACTGGTGCAATTCGGCGCGCGGCTTCATGTTTGCGCTGGGCTGCATCCAGTCGCAGAGCTGCCATACCGACCGCTGCCCCACGGGCGTGGCCACCCAGAACGCCCAGCGCGCCCGCGCCCTGGTGGTACCGGACAAGGCCGAGCGCGTCTACCGCTTCCACCAGAGCACCCTGCATGCGCTGCAGGAGCTGGTACAGGCGGCCGGGCTGCCGCATACGTCGGCGCTGCGCCCGCATCACATCGTGCGGCGCATCAACGACCACGAGATTCAACTCATGTCCAACGTGCTGAAATATCTGCAGCCCAACGATTTACTGGAAGGCAATTACCGCTATCGGGTCTATGAAAAGTTCTGGCCGATTGCACGTGCCGAGAGCTTCCATCCGGAGCTGTAACGACAACTTCATTAATCGAAAGACAACAAAAAACCCGCAGTTCATCCGAGCTGCGGGTTTTTCAATGCTGCCAGCCTGATCTTTCCGGGATGGACAGGGATGCTGCTTATTTGCGCTTCATGAAGAAGATGAACTCGTGTTCATCATTCTGCGATTGCTCCAGCAGATCGTTGCCGGTCTGTTTGGCAAAGGCCTGGAAATCGCGCACCGAACCGGTATCGGTGGCGGTCACCCTGAGCACCTGCCCGCTGGCCATGTCGGCCAGGGCTTTCTTGGTCTTGAGGATGGGCAGCGGACAGTTCAGACCGCGCGCATCAAGTTCCCGGTGAAATTGAATGGCCATTACTTCGACTCAAAATGGATCACGACGAAAACGATTTTACTGCAAAACGCGCCGACTTGATGCATTGCACAAGTTCTGTTGTTTTCGCCGCACTAGGCTTGTGCAAAAGCAAGAAAATCACGGTCCAAGATGGAACGCTGCGTCTTGACCGCACGCTTATTTCAGGACCTGCGGGGTTTCAATCGGCGTAGACGAACCGGCAAACTCGACATATTGCACCGGCAGTCCACGCTGGCGCATCCAGTCCGCCACCGCATGGCCGGTACCCGCCGGCCAGGGGCGCAGGTCGGCGGGTTCGCTCAGGCGGTATTCCAGCAGCTCCGGCGACAGCTTGATCGTGCCGCTCGCCTTCACGTAATAGGCGATGATCAGCTCGTTCTTGCGCATGAATTCATAGACGCCGATCAGCTCGATCTGCTCGGCGTCCAGGTCGGTCTCTTCCTTCAGTTCGCGGGCGATTCCCTGTTCCGGGGTCTCGTCGCGTTCCATGAAACCGGTGATGAGCGCAAAGCGCCCTTCGGCCCAGGCGGCGTTGCGCGCAGTGAGCATCTTGCCGTCGATCTCCACCAGTGCGGCCAGCACCGGCAGAGGGTTGTCCCAATGCGTCCAGTGACCCTCGGGACAGGCCAGCCGGACCTTGCCGGCTTCGCCTTCATCGGCGCGCAGCACCAGCGATGCTGCGCAGACCGGGCAAAACTTGAATTCGCTCATGGGCGCTCCGGGCCAGGGCCTGTGGAAATCACAGCTTGGCCTGGACCCAGCCCGCCACGCCTTGCAGCGCGCCCGGCAGGGCTGCCGGCTCGGTGCCGCCGGCCTGGGCCATGTCCGGACGGCCGCCACCCTTGCCGCCCACCTGCTGGGCGACGAAGTTGACCAGTTCACCGGCCTTGACCTTGGAGGTGGCATCGGCAGTGACGCCCGCGATCAGGCTGACCTTGCCATCCTTGACGCTGCCCAGCACGATGGCGGCGGTCTTGAGCTTGTCCTTCAGCTTGTCCATGGTCTCGCGCAGGGTGGCGACGTCAGCGCCTTCCAGCGTGGCCGCCAGCACCTTGATGCCGTTGATGTCGACCGCCTGGTTGACCAGCTCGTCGCCCTGGCTGGAGGCCAGCTTGGACTTCAGCGAAGCCAGTTCCTTTTCCAGCGCCTTGACCTGGTCCTGCACCTGGCCGATGCGCGGCAGCAGTTCTTCCGGCTGGGTCTTCAGGGCTGCAGCGGCTTCGGCCACGCGGGTCGACAGCGAATGCACCAGCGCCAGAGCGCCTTCACCGGTGACGGCTTCGACACGGCGAATGCCGGCGGCGACACCGCCTTCGGAGACGATCTTGAACAGGCCGATGTCACCGGTACGGGTGACGTGGGTCCCGCCGCACAGTTCGGTGGAGGTACCGATGGAGAGCACGCGCACCTGGTCGCCGTACTTCTCGCCGAACAGCGCCATGGCACCTGCGGCAATCGCATCGTCGTAACCCATCAGCTGGGCGCCGGTGGCGACGTTGGCCAGCACTTCGCGGTTGACGATGTCTTCCACGCGGCGGATTTCGTCGGCGGTCATCGGGGCGTTGTGGCTGAAGTCGAAACGGGTCTTGTCGGCATCGACCAGCGAACCCTTCTGCGACACGTGCGAACCCAGCACTTCGCGCAGGGCCTTGTGCATCAGGTGGGTGGCCGAGTGGTTGCGCATGGTGCGGGCACGCTGATCGGCATCGACCTTGGCTTCGACGGCGTCGCCGATGGCCAGGCTGCCCTTGATCAGTTGACCGTGATGGCCGAACACCTCGGCCTGGATCTTTTGCGTATCGGCCACGGCGAACAGGCCATTGGCTGCTTCCAGGGCACCGGCGTCACCCGACTGGCCGCCGGATTCGGCGTAGAACGGGGTGGTATCCAGCACCACGATGGCGTCCTGGCCGGCCTCGATCTTCTGCACCGGGCTGCCGGCCACATACAGGGCCACCACCTTGGCCGACTGCGCCAGCGATTCGTAACCGACGAAGCGGGTCTTGTCGCCGGTGTATTCGATGGCGGCGGCCATCTTGAACTTGCCGGCGGCGCGGGCGGCGCTCTTCTGGCGTTCCATGGCGGCGGTGAAGCCGGCTTCATCCAGCTCGACATTGCGTTCGCGGCAGATGTCGGCGGTCAGGTCCAGCGGGAAGCCGTAGGTGTCGTACAGGGTGAAGGCGGTTTCGCCATCGAGCTTGCTGCTGTTGGCAGCCAGCGCGGCTTCCAGGATCTTCATGCCGTGTTCCAGCGTTTCGCCGAAACGTTCTTCTTCCTGCTTCAGGACCATCTCGACGCGCTCGGCGGCTTCCGGCAGTTCCGGATAGGCCGCGCCCATCTGCACCACCAGGTCCTTGACCAGCTTGTGGAAGAAGGGCTTGGTCTGGCCCAGCTTGTGGCCATGACGCAGCGCGCGGCGGATGATGCGGCGCAGGACGTAGCCACGGCCTTCATTACCGGGGATGACGCCGTCAACGATCAGGAAGGAGGTCGCACGAATGTGGTCGGCGATCACGCGCAGCGAGGCGTTGGACAGGTCGCTGATGCCGGTTTCGCGGGCAGCGGCCTTGATCAGTGCCTGGAACAGGTCGATCTCGTAGTTGCTGTGCACGTGCTGCAGGATGGCGGCCAGGCGCTCCAGGCCCATGCCGGTATCCACGCACGGGGCCGGCAGCGGGGTCAGGGTGTATTCGCCGGTGGCCGGATCGAGCTGGCGGTCGAACTGCATGAACACGTTGTTCCAGATCTCGATGTAGCGGTCGCCGTCGGCGTCGGGGCTGCCCGGGGGGCCGCCCCAGATGTCCGGACCGTGGTCGTAGAAGATTTCCGAGCAAGGACCGCAAGGGCCGGTCTCGGCCATCTGCCAGAAGTTGTCGGAGGCGTAGGGTGCGCCCTTGTTGTCGCCGATGCGCACCACGCGCTCCGGCGGCAGGCCGATTTCCTTGGTCCAGATGTCGTAGGCTTCATCGTCGGTCTGGTAGACGGTGGCCCACAGCTTGTCGGCCGGCAGGCCATAGACCTGGGTCAGCAGTTCCCAGGCCCACTTCAGCGATTCACGCTTGAAGTAGTCGCCGAAGGACCAGTTGCCCAGCATCTCGAAGAAGGTATGGTGGCGCGCGGTGTAGCCGACGTTTTCCAGGTCGTTGTGCTTGCCGCCGGCGCGCAGGCAGCGCTGCACGGAGGCCGCGCGCACGTAGTTGCGCTTGTCGGTACCCAGGAACACGTCCTTGAACTGAACCATGCCGGAATTGGTGAACAGCAGGGTCGGGTCATTGCCCGGCACCAGGCTGGAGGAACGGACGATGGTGTGTTCTTTGGATTCAAAGAATTTCAGAAACTTGTCGCGAATTTCGGCTGAGTTCATGTTCGAAGACGGATAAATGGGCCTGATGCCGCCGCTAACGCGCAGATCCGGCCCGGATGGGAGTCGGTGCAAAAAACGATTGCGAACCGATGATTATACGTGATCCCGGCCCGGATACGCAGGCTTGCCCGCCCCGCCGCAACGCCTTGCCAGCCCGGCCGGCAGCAGGGCGCTGCAGGCGAAAAAAAACCCGCCGGGAAAATCCCCGCGGGTTACAGGCCCGGCTGACCCGGCATGGCGCGCTAACCTGCGCCGCCGGACCTTAACTGCGTCAGCCGAACCTTCCGGTAAAAACAAGTGCGGGCCACGCTGTGCGGTCCGCCACCAGAAGACCGGACGATCAGGCGCCCTTGTTGGCCGGCACCGGATTGTTCTTCTTGGCCTTCTTGTGCTTGTGCTTCTTGGCCTTCTTCGCATGCTTCTTGTGCTTCTTGTGAGCAGGCTTGGCAGCCGGGGCTTCAGCGGCGGGAGCGCCAGCCGGAGCCGGTGCGGGCTGGGCCAGGACCGGCATGGCGAAGGCGGCGACGAGTACGGCAGCCAGCAGTTTGTTGATCTTCATCGTTTTCCTCTATCTCTCAGTGTTGTGTGCTTCCACAAGTCCACCGGCGTGCTCACGGGCGCCGGCCTTGTGCTTCCTTAACGCAAGATTTTCGCGACGCGTTGACAACAACTGTCGACTGCCCTCCAGTTATTGTTGTCCGCATGCAAATCATAGCTAGCGTATGAGGATTCAGTCCGCCGGTAAGAGCGTAATTTGCCATTCATTTCCACGCTGCGCGATATGAACAATGCGGGCAGCGTGGGGGTGTCGTGGCTTACCAGGCGTCGGCCGCGATGAGATCGATGCGATCGGTGCAGAAGGCATCCACGCCCCACTGGCGGATTTCCTCGGCACGCGCCATGTCGTTGACGGTGTAGCAGAAGAGGCCATACCCCGCCGCCTTCACGGCCGCCGCCAGGGACGGGGTGATGTGCTTGTGATTGGTGTGCAGGGCCACGGCCTGCAGTTGCTCCAGACGCGCCTGCCAGTCCTCGGGAATCACATCCACCAGGTAGCCGCGCGGCAGGGCTGGGGCTGCTTCCTTGGCCGCCAGCAGCGCGTCGAAGGAGAACGAGGACAAGACCGGCAGCGCCGCCCCGCTCTTGCCGGCGAAGCGCCGCGCCACGGCCTGGGCGGTCAGCTCCCCGGTACGGCGCGCGAATTCTGCAGCGGCTGGCTTGATCTCGACGTTCATCCAGATCCCTTCGGCCAGGCAGAAATCCAGCCCCTGCTCCAGCGTGCAGAGGCGTTCCCCGGCGAAGCGCGCATCCAGCCAGGCACCGGCTTCCAGGTCGCGCAGATCGGCCCAGTCGGTCTCGGCGATCTTGCCGGCCCCGGGCAGGGTGCGGCCGCGCTGCGGGTCGTGCATCAGGATGGGGACTTCGTCGCGGGTGAGCATGACGTCGAATTCGGCGGCGCGATAGCCGTGTTCCAGGCCGCAGCGAAAGCCGGCCAGGGTATTTTCCGGTGCCAGGGTGCCGCCGCCGCGATGGGCGAGGATGCGGGGATAGGGCCACATGATGTTCTCTCCGAGGGTAGGCCTTGCAGAAGGATCAAGGCGATCGGCGCATAAGGTAGAGCAGATCACGCCGCGCCACAAGCCGTTGGCGCCCGCCAGAATGCCGCCCGTCGCAAGTGGCTCGCCGGAGCCGGCGCGGCGGCGCATGCTTGCGCCATCATTCACCCCACCACTGCGAGGCCATCATGCGCGACACTGCCCCCTCCTCCCTTTCTGACCAGAATCTTCATATCACCGCTGCCTCGCCCGAGGAGCTGGCCCATGCCGAGCGGCGGGTAGCGCGCCAGGTCGGCTTTTTCCATCATTTCGGCATTTACCTGGCGGTCAACACCGGCCTGATCCTGTTGAACCTGATGGGCCAGCACCGCCACTGGTGGAGCCTGGGGCCTCTCCTTGGCTGGGGAATCGGGGTACTATTCCACGCCTTGAGCGTATTCGGGCGTTTTCCCGCCGGCTGGAAGCAGGCGCTGATCGCCCGTGAACTGCGCCGCCGCTAAAGAGAGCCCGGTACGCCGGGCCGCTTGCTTGCTTCATCCCTGGAAACGCATGACCCAACACGACACCGCCCTTCCGCCCCGCCTGATCGTCCTGCTGCGCCAGCTGGCGCTGGCCTTGCTGCCCACGCTGGTCATCAACCTGCTGTGCGCGCTGGCCGTGACTTACCTGATGCGCATCGGCGGCACGTTCTATGAAAACCTGCAGGTCTCGATGTGCATCGGCCTGCTGGCCATGCTGCTCATCAACGGCACGCGGCTGGCGATCTGGGGCGATGGCGAGCCCAACAAGCTGGGTTTCCTCGCCATCATCGCGGTGATGGCCCCGCTGGCGGTGCTGCTGGGGCGCATCCTGGCCAGCCTGCTGATGGACCAGCCCATCCTCAACATGGTCCCCGAGCAGAGCGACAACATCATTGCGGTGATCGTGCTGACCTTCCTGGTGTGCTTCGGCGCTACCGTCTTCTTCTGGAACCGCCAGAAGATGGCCGCCCTGCAAGCCCACGCCAGCCAGGTCGAGAAGCAGGCGGTGCAGGCACAACTGCAGATGCTGCAGGCCCAGATCGAGCCGCACATGCTCTTCAACACGCTGGCCACGCTGCAGTCGCTGATCAGCACCGATCCGCTGCAGGCCGAGCTGATGCTGAACCAGCTGGTGCACTACCTGCGCACGACCCTGTCGGCCTCGCGGGCTGACAGCACCTCGCTGCAAAAGGAATTCGACCTCATCAAGGCCTACCTGGGACTGATGTCGCTGCGCATGGGGCTGCGCCTTTCCTACACCCTGCAACTGCCGGAACACCTGGGCAAGCTGCGCCTGGCCCCGATGCTGCTGCAGCCGCTGGTGGAAAACGCCATCAAGCACGGCCTGGAACCCAAGGTGGCCGGCGGCAACTGCACCGTGCGGGCCGCGGTGCACAATGACATGCTGGTCTTGAGCGTGCTCGATACGGGCGTCGGCCTGCCCACCAGCGTGAGCCTGAACCAGCCGCCCGCCCAGAAGGAACCGGTGATCGGCATGCACTTCGGGCTGGACAACATCCGCGAGCGCCTGGTGACACTCTACGGCCCGCTGGCCGAACTCATCATCACCCACAACGTACCGGCCGGCGCGATGGCGCAGATCACCATCCCGCTCAAGGCCCTCAAGGCGGCGCACCGCAGCAGCAAGAACACCCGCCTGCTGGATCATCATTGAGTCCCCTGCCGCTTTGTCCGGAGTCCACCATGGCCGCGCCCACTGCCCTGATCGCCGAAGACGAACCCCTGCTGGCCAATGCCCTGCGCCAGGCCCTGGCGCGCTGCTGGCCGGATCTGCCCGCGCCGCACCTGGCCGCCAATGGCGATGAAGCGCTGGAGCAGGCGCTGGCCCTGCTGCCGGATGTGCTGTTCCTGGATATCAAGATGCCCGGCCGCAGCGGGCTGGAGGTGGCCGGCGACCTGGCCGAGGAGTGGCCTGCCGGGCGGGCCTTCCCGCTCATCGTCTTCGTGACGGCCTATGACGACTACGCCCTGCAAGCCTTCGAGCGGGCAGCCATCGATTACCTGCTCAAGCCGGTCAGCCAGGACCGGCTGGCGGTGACGGTGGCGCGCCTGCAAGGGCTGCTGGCCCAGCGCGCCGCCAGCGACCAGGACAGCCACCTGGAACGCGCGCTGGCGCAGCTGCGAGCGCTGTCCGCGCCCGCTGTGGACGACACGCCGCCCCGGCTGGACTACATCCGCGCGGCGGTCGGCAACAAGGTGAAGTTGATTCCGGTGGACGAGGTGATCTATTTCGAAGCCACCGACAAGTATGTGAATGTGGTCAGCGCCGAGGGCAGCGCGCTGATCCGGACCAGCCTGCGGGAATTGATCCCCCAGCTCGATGGCCGCCAGTTCTGGCAGATCCATCGCGGCACCGTGGTCCAGGTGCGGCAGATCCAGGCGGCGCTGCGGGAAGAGAGCGGCAAGCTCTTCGTGACCCTGCGCGACCGCCCGGAAAAACTGGCGGTCAGCCGCCTGTTCGCCCATCTGTTCAGGCAGATGTAGGCCATCCCTCGTCAGCCATCAGCGGCCATAGTAATAACCGGGTCCGTAATAAGGACGGTAGTAATGCGGCTGCGGCGGGCCCACCGGCACCACCACGCAGGCCGACAGCGTGGCAGCAGCCACCGCAGCGGCGACGATCAGCTTGATCCAACGGCTCATGATGCACTCCTTGTGTTTTGGCGTTTTTGTTCACTGCGCCCGGCGGGATGCCAGGCCACGCTCGCAGAGTGCCAGCCGCCATGCCTGACAGGTAATGCATGGGCGTATCTTCTGTAACAAGACCCGGTAAAAAAGCTTCATATCGGCTCCAGCCGCCTTGCCAACGAGCAAAAATTCCCGCAGGAACGGCCGCAACGCCCGTGGAACCGGGCAGCTGCGGTAAAATGCTTGCCATCTGAATAAACAGGCATTCCTCCCGATTCATCCCATGAGCAACGAACTGAAAAACGGTCACACCCCTGCCCCCTCCACCAATTTCCTGCGCGGCATCATCGAATCCGACCTGGTCTCGGGTACTTATGCCGAACGCAGCAGCCAGGATGGCGAGGCCCTGCCGCAGGTGGTCACCCGTTTTCCGCCCGAGCCGAACGGCTACCTGCACATCGGGCACGCCAAGTCGATCTGCCTGAACTTCGGCCTGGCCGCTGACTACGCCGGCCGCTGCCACATGCGTTTCGACGACACCAACCCGGAGAAGGAAGAGCAGGAATACGTCGACACCATCCTGGACTCGGTCAAGTGGCTGGGCTTCTCCTGGGAGCATGAAGGCAAGTCGCACCTGTACTACGCCAGCAACTATTTCGACGTCATGTACGCCTGTGCCCAGGCCCTGATCCGCAAGGGCCTGGCCTATGTGGACGAGCAGAACGCCGAACAGATGCGCGAAAACCGCGGCACCCTGACCGAACCCGGCAAGGATTCGCCATGGCGCGACCGCCCGGCGGAGGAGTCGCTGCGCCTGTTCGAGGAAATGCGCGACGGCAAGCATCCGGACGGCTCCATGATCCTGCGCGCCAGGATCGACATGGCCAGCCCCAACATGAACCTGCGCGATCCGGCCATCTACCGCATCCGCCACGCCACCCACCACAACACCGGCGACAAGTGGCGCGTGTACCCGATGTACACCTTTGCGCATCCGATCGAAGACGCGCTGGAAAATATCTCGCACTCCATCTGCACCCTGGAATTCGAAGACCAGCGCCCGTTCTACGACTGGCTGCTGGAACAGCTGGCCGAGGAAGGCTTCTTCAAGAAGCCGCTGCCGCATCAATATGAATTTGCCCGCCTCAATCTGACCTACATCATCACCAGCAAGCGCAAGCTGCGCCAGCTGGTGGATGAAAAGATCGTCTCCGGCTGGGATGACCCGCGCATGCCCACCATCGTCGGCCTGCGCCGCCGTGGCTACACGCCCGAGGCGATCCGCCTGATGTGCGACCGCACCGGCGCTTCCAAGAACAACAGCTGGATCGACTTCAGCGTGCTCGAAGGCGCGCTGCGTGAAGACCTCGATCCCAAGGCCCCGCGTGCCGTGGCCGTGCTGCGTCCCCTGAAGCTGATCATCGACAACTTCCCGGAAGGCGTGTCCATCGATTGCAGCGGCCCGGTCTATCCGCCGGCGCATCCGGAACATGACACCGCGCACCGCCACTTCCCGATTACCAAGGAACTGTGGATCGAGCGCGAAGACTTCATGGAAGAACCGACCAAGGGCTACTTCCGTCTCTTCCCCGGCAACAAGGTGCGCCTGCGCTACGGCTACGTGGTCGAATGCACCGGCTGCGACAAGGATGAACACGGCAACGTCATCGCCGTGCACTGCAACTACTTCGAAGACAGCAAGAGCGGCACCGAAGGCAGCTCCAACTACAAGGTCAAGGGCAACCTGCACTGGGTCAGCGCCGAGCACGCACTTGCCACTGAAGTGCGCCTGTACGACCGCCTGTTCTCGGACCCGCATCCGGACGCCGGCGGCAAGGACTTCCTGGCCGCCTTGAATCCGAACTCCAAGGAAGTCATCACCGCCTACCTGGAGCCGACCCTGAAGACCGCCAAGCCCGGCGAGATCTACCAGTTCGAACGCCACGGCTACTTCGTGGCCGACCGCGTCGATTCGACCGAGGGCCAGCCGATCTTCAACCGGGCCGTGACGCTCAAGGACAGCTGGGGCAAGTAAGCCTCAGCGCAGGCAGGACAAGACCGGACCCGGAAGGGGCCCGGCAGGGGAATACGGCCGCAAGGCCACGCGGGCGGCAGTGCGCCAGCCGCCCGTGCCAACGGGATGGCGCAGCTTGATGGCACAGGCCACAAGCGGAGCAAGGGGAACGCATGTTCGAGCAGATCAAGATCCAGCGCCTGTCGATGTCATCCATCTACAAGCTGCTGGCCGTGGGGACCACGTTTTCGCTGGTACCGTTTTCGACGCTGATGGGCGTGCTCTCGCTGTTCGGCGCACAGACCATCACCTGGGATGGCAAGCACCTGATCGGCTATGACGGCCTGATCGCCTCGCCTTTCATCGGCCTGTTCCTGTCGGCCTTCATCACCCTCTTCCTGGGCACCATGTGCTGCATCGGCCTGTGGCTGTATTCCCTGTGGCGTCCGCTGTCGCTGAAGGTGGAGCCGGTCGACAACCTGGACATCGACAAGCTCATTCGCGAGAGCGAAGAGGCCATGGCCACGCGCGACTGAGCAGCCTCGCGCCGGGCCGCCACCGCCGCCGCCCGGCTGCGGTTCAGAAGATCAGGGCATCAGAAGATCTTCATCCACTTCAGGAAGGCCACGGTGGCGACACCGAGGCCGCCCATCAATCCCATCACGATCCAGAACGAGGTCTCGTCATGCAGGCCCGGCAGACCTGCCACGTTCATCCCGAAAATCCCTGACACCAACGTGGCCGGCATCAGCAGCGCGGTCAGGACAGAGAGTGCCATCAGGTTGCGGTTCATCTGCTCCGACATCTGCGAGGCGATCTCTTCCTGCAGCAGCTTGGCACGTTCATAGACGGCTTCCACGGTGGAATGCAGTTCATTGAGTTCATCCAGCGCATGGGTCAGGTCTTCCAGCGCCTCGCGTGGCACCCAGGCCGGGCGCAGCCGCTGGAACTGGGCCAGGATACGGCGTTCCGGCGCGATGAAGCGGCGCAGTTCGGCCAGCTGGCGGCGGATGCCGGAGAGCTCGGCACGGTCTTCGGCACGGCGGTCCGAGAGCACCGAGAATTCGATGTCGTCGACCTTGTCGTTGAGCTTGTCCAGACGCGCATTGAAGCCATCAGCCAGGCAGCGCAGCAGCTCGGCGAAGAGATCCATGGGATTGTCGAAGTCGCCGCCGTCGAGCACCTTCTGGCGCAGCATGTTGGTCGAGATCAGCGGCTGGGTGCGCAGCGTCAACAGGCGCGTGCGATCCAGGTAGAAGTGCAGCGCACCCTTCTCGGTGCCGGTGTCGCCGATCTCCATCTTCATATCGGTCAGCGTGCCGTAGACCCCCTCGGGGGTGGCATGCAGGCCCGGATGGGTGTCGCTGCTCAACAAGAATTCAGTGATGTACTCGGGAATGTCGCTGTGATGGGCCAGCCATTGCTGGATCTTCACATCGGCCGTCTTGACGTGCAGCCAGGTGAAATCCGGCGCACTCGGATGATAGTCAACAACTTCATTCCAGTTCATCTGGCGCGCATGGCCGTCTTCGAAGCGGAAGGCGCAGATGAATCCGGCCGGCTCATAGAGCAGGTGCAGGGCTTGCGGGGTGTCCGGCGGATTGTGCATGGGCGGGCGGGTCGGGAATGGGCCAGGGGCAATGAACGACCCCGCATTCTAACCACCGCTTTTGACAAATTTGTGACAGCGCCGTGACGGCCGCTGCCCACAGCCGCGCCGACTCAGTAATTGAAGTTGCGGTTGCCCCAGGCTTCGCGGGCCGCACCGCAGACACGGATCTGTTCCTCGTTCATGCCCGAAGTGCCGTTGAGCTGGCACTGGTCGGAGACCGATTTGGCCTCCTCGATGTTCTTGCGGAAATAGGCGTAATCCTTCTTGCCGGCCACGGCGTCACAGGCCGACAGCAAAGGCAGGGCGATGCACAGCAGCGCTGGCAGGCGGAGGGCGGAGTTCATGCGGTGATTCCCCTGAAAGGCGGGCCAGGCCCGCGACAGGCAGCGGCCGGAATGCGCCTCCGGCCGGCCCTTCCCCGGGGCCGTAGCGGCGACGCTGCGCTGCAACGCGACAGAGTATAGACAGCCACTGAGGATTGCTCAACGGAAATCTTCACTCTCCTCACATCATGGTAGAACAAAAAAGGCCGGTCACCAGGACCGGCCTTGCCGCTGTTGCATCGGTGTCTTGTCAGGATGAAATCATCCGCGACGTTTCAGCAGGGCATGCAGGATGATGGCACCGAAGGTGGCGGTCCCGATGCCCCCCAGGGCGAAGCCGCCCATCTTGAGGGTGAAGTCGCCTGCGCCCAGCACCAGCGTGACGGCAGCCACGATCAGGTTGGTATTGTTGGAGAAATCGACCTTGTTCTCGACCCAGATGCGGGCACCCGAGACGGTGATGAGACCGAACACCACGATCGACACGCCGCCCAGCACCGCGCCCGGAATGGTCAGGATGACCGCGCCGAACTTGGGCGAAAAGCCCAGCAGGATGGCAATGACAGCCGCCACCACGAAGACCAGGGTGGAGTAGATCTTGGTGACGGCCATCACGCCGATATTCTCGGCGTAGGTGGTCACGCCGGTGCCGCCGACGCTGCCCGAGAGCATGGTGGCCAGGCCATCGCCGATGAAGGCGCGGCCGATGTAGCGGTCCAGGTTCTGGCCGGTCATGGCCGAGACGGCCTTGATGTGGCCCAGGTTCTCGGCCACCAGGATGATCGCGACCGGAGCCAGCAGTGCCATGGCGCTGCCCTGGAACACGGGAGCCGCGAAGTGCGGCAGGCCGAACCAGGCGGCATTGGCCACGGTGGAAAAGTCGATCGGCTTGCCCAGGCCCATGCCATTGGTCAGCACCGCGTAGAGCACATAGGCCAGCAACAGGCCGATGAGGATCAGCAGGCGCTGCAGCATGCCGCGCGTGAACACCGCCACGAAGCCCACGCACAAGATGGTGGCCAGCGCCATCCAGCTGTCGAAGCTGCTGCCGGAGACGCCCTTGACCGCGATCGGTGCCAGGTTCAGGCCGATCACCGCCACCACCGCGCCGGTCACCACCGGCGGCATCAGGGATTCGATCCAGCGCGTGCCCACGCCGGAGACGATCAGGCCGATCACCGCATACACGGCACCACAGGCGATGATGCCGCCCAGTGCCACGCCGAGGTTGGCGTTGGGGCCGGAGCCGGCATAACCGGTCACGGCAATGACCAGGCCGATGAAGGAAAAGCTCGACCCCAGGTAGCTCGGCACGCGCCCGCCCACCAGCAGGAAGAACAGCAGGGTACCGACGCCCGACATCAGGATCGCCAGGTTGGGATCGAAGCCCATGAGCAGCGGGGCCAGCACGGTCGAGCCGAACATGGCCACCACGTGCTGCACGCCCATGGCCAGCGTCTGCGGCGCAGGCAGCCGCTCATCGGCGGCGATCACGGCCCCCTGGCCGTCGTTGGTGCTTTGGCGCAGCCGCCATTGGGGGAAATACGAACCCGACATGGAGATCCCTTTCGTTGTGGATTTGTTTTGATTTGTACGTGGATGTGGAACGGGGGCTAGTGTATTGAGCGACCGCACAAATAACAATTGCTGCGGCGCTGCCCCGCAAAAAAAATCCGTAAAAGATTTCGGCCGCCCGGCGCGCTGCTGCCCGGCGGTGCAAAAAGCGCGACTGCACCAGGCTGGCGCCCCAAAACAGACCGCCCGTTTGCGCAAACGCCGGCGACCGTTCCCGGGCATGTTTCTTGCGCCTCGGGAGAGGTTAGAATCACGTCCCCGATTGCTCCTTGCCATGTCGATGATCAACCTCACCACCCCTGCCCTGCTGTTTCCCGCGACCTCGCTGTTGCTGCTGGCCTATACCAACCGCTTCCTGGTGCTGGCGCAGCTGATCCGCAACCTGCAGAACCAGGGCCAGAACGATGAACGCGGGCTGGTGATCCGGCAGATCCTCAATCTCAGGAAACGCATCGTGCTGACCCGCTACATGCAGGCGCTGGGGGTCTCCAGCTTCATCATGTGCGCCGTCTCGATGTACCTGATCTTCGTCGACTTCAATCGCTGGGCCGAAGTGTTCTTCGGCATCAGCCTGATGCTGCTGGTGGCATCGCTGCTGGTGTCGCTGTGGGAAATCATGATCAGTACGCGCGCCATCGAGATCACGCTGGAAGACATGGCGCAGAAACTGGAGAAGCGCGACATCCTGGTCGAGTGAAAGCTTTTCAGGCAGGGTTCAATTCCGTTGAACGCCCGCTTCGGACGAACATGTGATAATCGAGCCGCCCGGTTTGTGCCGGGCACCCCTCGACTATGCACTGGAGACCTACATGATCCTGGAACTGGCGGACATCCGCATCCAACCCGGCAAGCAAGCAGAATTCGACGAAGCCATCCAGCGCGGCCTGGCGCAGACCATCAGCAAGGCGCGCGGCTATCTCGGCCACAAGGTCCAGAAAGGCATCGAATCGCCCGAGCGCTACCTGCTCATGGTGTACTGGGCCACCCTGGAAAACCATACCGTGGATTTCCGTGAATCGCCCGCCTTCACCGAATGGCGCGGCATCGTCGGCCCCTTCTTCGCCGGTGCGCCGGTGGTGGAACACTTCGCGCTGCTGACCGAATCCGCGTAAGACCGATGTGCGCTGACCGCGCCCGCCGAACAACGGAGACCCGCCGCGCTACCCGACCTGGCGCAGCGGAACGTTTGCGGCCTTCCCCTGACTAAAGGGCAGGCCCGGGGGGCTGGCCGAACCGGCCGCCCCTGCCGGCCTCACGACGATGATGTGCCGCCATGACAACAGCGCCGGTCCGCACCGCGCGCAGGAACACCAGAATGACCACACTGCTCCGTTTAGCCTCCCCCTCCGCTCGCCCTCTGCGCGCCACCGCCTGTGCGGTGGGCCTGCTGCTGGCCCTGTCCGGCTGCAACAACTTCAGTGGTGACGAACAGCAGCAGGCCGAGGTGATCGGCAATTTCTACCGCATCCATCTCAAGAACCACGCTCCCGGCCTGCCGTCGGCAGACGAACTCAAGCAGTTCGAGCCACTGGTCAGCCGTGCGCTGTACGCCCTGCTGACCCGCGCCGAAGCCGCCGACGTGCGCTACCACACCGTGGCCGGTGCGCAGGCCGCCCCCATCATCGAGGGCGACCTGTTCACCTCGCTGTATGAAGGGGCCACCTCCTTTGCCGTGCAATCCTGCGACAGCGAGGCCGACCGGGCTTCCTGCCAGGTCAGCTTCCGCTACCAGAAGGATGGCGCGGATGAATCCTGGAACGACAAGATCCTGCTGGTGCGCGAAGAACGCCAGTGGCGCATCGACGATATCGAATTCATCGGCAACGACCAGTCCTCCCAGCGCGAATACCTCAGCGACAACCTCACCGACGCCATCCAGCAGGCCGAATGAGCCGGCCCGGCTCGCCGGGGCCGGTGCGCTGCGGAATTGGCGGCTTTTTGGCGGTGTGTTCCCGGTCTTCCTGCTGAGCCGCAGCGCGTAAGATGCCGCTCTGTCAGGCTGGTCGTGTTGCGCCCCTCGGGTCCCGCTGCGCACCGGCAGACAGGAAATATCAAAATGACAATGGCATCATGAAACAACACGCCAGTGCGCACGCGCGGCTGGACCAGGGAGAATCGGATTGAAGCGGATCGGTAAGACACTCGTCGTCGCCGCCAGCCTGTTGCTTGCAGCATGCTCGGCCAATGAAGAGGGCAAGGCCAAGGAACTGGTGACGGAGTTCTACCAGACCCATGCCTCGAACCGTCCCTCGGGCGCCCTGACGCTGAAGGAACTGATTACCTTCCGCCGCTTCCTGTCGGTGCCGCTGTTCGATCTGTTGAAGGATGTCTCGGTGGCTGACGAAGCCCGTGCGACGCAGTCTGCGGCCGAAGTAGCAGCCGATCCTGATGCAGATCCCGTGCCGCCGCTGGTGCAGGGCGATGTCTTCACCGGCAACCCGAATGGCGCTTCCACCTTCCGCGTGGTCCAGTGCGAGGCCCAGGAACGCGAAGCCAGTTGCGCCGTGGAACTGATCTTCAGTGACGCCAAGCTGCAGTCGCCCGCCAAATGGACCGACAAGGTCACGCTGGCCCGCGATGCGCGCGGCTGGGTGATCGACAACATCCAGTACGCCGGCGGCAACGCCCCCATGCGCAGCGGCACGCTGCAGGATGCGATGCGCAAGGTCCTCAAGCGCGACGCGGCCCCCATGGCGCCGCTGGCCCCCGCCGCTGCGCCTGCGCCAGCGAAGTGAGTTCAGGCCGGTCACGGCCCCTCCCCGGGCCGCAGGCCTTCAAAAAAGAACGGCTTCATCACGCCGCCTGCCCTTTGCGTGACGGCAAGGGCGGCGCAAGGCTCTATAATCGCGCGATTCCCTTAGAAGCCGTCCGCGATGTCCAATCACACCTTCCTCTGGCACGACTACGAAACCTTTGGCGCCGTACCGCGCCGCGACCGTCCCTCGCAGTTCGCCGCCGTGCGCACCGATGCCGAACTCAACGAGATCGGCGAGCCCATCATGCTGTATTGCAAGCCGGCACCGGACTACCTGCCCGACCCGGTGTCCTGCCTGATCACCGGCATCACCCCGCAGCACTGCCTGGCGCACGGCGTCCCCGAACATGAGTTCGCCGCCCGCATCGAGCAGGCGCTGGGCGAGCCCGGCACCATCGGCGTGGGCTACAACACCATCCGCTTCGATGATGAAGTCACGCGCTTCATGTTCTGGCGCAACCTGATCGATCCCTATGCCCGCGAATGGGCCAACGGCTGTGGCCGCTGGGACCTGCTCGACGTGGTGCGCCTGACCTATGCGCTGCGCCCCGAGGGCATACAGTGGCCGACCAAGGAAGACGGCAGCGTCAGCTTCAAGCTGGAGCATCTGTCCAAGGCCAATGGCCTGGTGCATGAAGCGGCGCACGATGCGCTGTCGGATGTGCGCGCCACCATCGCCCTGGCACGCCTAATCCGCCAGAACAATCCGCGCCTGTTCGACTTCGCGCTGGCCTTGCACAAGAAGGACAAGGCCGCAGCGGAAATCGGCCTGCCGGCCGCCAAACCCTTCCTGCACGTCTCCGGCATGTTCCCGGTAGCCAATGGCTGCCTGGCGCTGATGTGGCCGCTGGGCATGCATCCGACCAACAAGAATGAAGTGATCGCCTGGGATCTCGGCAATGACCCGAGCGAACTGGCGGGCATGGATGCGGCCACCGTACGTGAACGCATGTTCACCAAGCGCGACGAGATGCCTGAAGGCATGGTCCGCCTGCCGGTCAAGAGCATTCACCTGAACAAGTCGCCGATGGTGGTCGGCAGCCTCAAGACGCTGTCTGCCGAGCGCGCCGCGCAGCTGAACATCGATGTCGACCTGGCCCTGCGCCACGCGGAAAAGGCCGCCGCCCTGCCCGACCTGGGCCCGCTGTGGCGCGATGTCTACCAGCGCGAACACGAGGCGTCGCCGGACGTGGATGAAGATCTGTACGGCGGCTTCATCGGCAACGGCGACCGCCGCCAGCTGACGCAGCTGCGTGCCCTGCCGCCACAGGCGCTGGCCGGGGCCAGCGTGGCCTTTGACGATAGGCGCTTGAATGAAATCCTGTTCCGCTATCGCGCACGCAACTTCCCCGAGACCTTGAGCCCCGAGGAAGCACAGCACTGGGAAGAACACCGCGCCGCGCGCCTGTTTGAAGGCGCTGGCGGCGCGCGTACCGTCGCGCAACTGTTCGAGCAGATCGACCAGTTGCAGGAGGAGGCGGATGACGAACGCACCCAAGACATCCTCGGTGCGTTGTATGACTATGCGGAGATGATTGCGCCGGCCAATCAGTAAGGTCCGGCGCGCATCTTATTCGGAGGCGGCTTCGTCCTGCGCTGCGGCAGCGGCCTTGCCCTGCGACTTCAGCTTCATGATGAAGTCGCGCAAGGCCGGCTGAATATCTTCGAACAGCGGATGCTTGCGATTCTTGAGCATCACCTCCGAGAACAGTTTCAACCCCAGCGCCAGCTGCGCGCTGGTGTCGCTGTCGAACTGCCCGTTGCCACGCAGGCGGGCGACGATACTGAAGATATCGTCATGGTTGCCGGCCTCGAAACTCAGGGGCGCGTGCAAAGGCTGTCCCTCCGAGGCGGGGGCCAGATGCTCCAGAGTGATGCGGTAGCGATGTTCTCTCATGTGAAGTTCCTTTCCAAAATCCCGGATCGCCGGATCAGGCGCGTTCCACCGCCACGGCGGCGCGATCGATGATGTCGATGATGGCGTGCAGTTCTTCCTTGGCCAGCTTGCCCTTGGCCAGGCGCGTATGCAGGGCCATGCGGAAATTCTGCACGGCGCGGCGCAGTTCGGGCGAATCGGCGTCGGGACGCTCCTGGCGGCGCAATTCGAACTTGCGCAGCACCTGCTGCAGCAGCTCGGCGTTTTCCTTTTCTTCCAGATAGGCCTTGCCCTCGGCGCTGAGGGTGTAAAGCTTCTTGCCGCCATCCTCGCCCTGCACCGAGGCATGGCCCATTTCTTCCAGCAGCGTCAGGGTCGGGTAGATCACGCCGGGGCTGGGGCTGTAGCCGCCGCCGACCAGTTGCTCGATGGCCTTGATCATGTCGTAGCCGTGGCGCGGCTTTTCCTGCAGCAGATGCAGCATCACGATGCGCAACGCGCCCTGCTCGAACATGCGCGCGCCGCGTCCGCCGCCGCCTTCACGGCCGCCGGGGCCATGATGGCCACGCGGACCGCGCGGCTCGTCATCTTCAAACAGGCCGCCGCCATGATGCGGGCGGTCGTGACGCTGGTGCTTGGGGCCGTGGCCGGGTTCGCCGGGTTGATTGAATAAATGCTTGAACATGGTATTTCCTTCTTGTCAGGTGGCTGAGGCAGCGACTGACGCACGCTGCGGGTCGATCGATATAGCCAAGATATATCTTAATTCGCCGCATTTCAAGATATATCTTAATAATATTTCAGAAAGGTTTCCAAAAAGGAAATCTGAAGCAAAAAGCTTCACCGTCAGTCCGGCGACATTACCTGTGGGCCAGAAGTGCTAAGTTCTTGATGCAGCATCCACAACAAATGAACAAGGAGACAAGCATGACCCCAGCCACCGCTCCCGATGCGCCCATCGGCCGCTTTCCCATCCCCGATCTTCATACCCTGCCGGAGGACATCCGCAGCCGCATCCTGGCCGTGCAGGAAAAGTCCGGATTCATCCCCAACGTGTTCCTGGTGCTGGCGCATCGTCCGGATGAATTCCGCGCCTTCTTCGCTTATCACGATGCGCTGATGGACAAACCCGGCGGCCTCACCAAGGCCGAGCGCGAGATGATCGTGGTGGCCACCAGCAATGCCAACCAGTGCCAGTACTGTGTGGTGGCGCATGGTGCCATCCTGCGCATCCGCGCCAAGGACCCGCTGCTGGCCGACCAGGTCGCCATCAATTACCGCAAGGCCGATATCAGCGCGCGGCAGAAGGCCATGCTGGACTTCGCCATGAAGGTCTCGGCCAGCGCCTGGGCTGTCAATGAAGAGGATTTCGCCACGCTCAAGGCGCATGGCTGGAATGAGGAAGATGCCTGGGACATGGCCGCCATCGCGGCCTTCTTCGGCATGTCGAACCGGCTGGCCAACGTGACCGGCATGCGGCCCAATGAAGAGTTCTACCTGCTGGGGCGCCTGCCCCAGCAGTGAAGCAGGAAAGCGGTGGCGATCAGCGCTGGTCCGCGTGCCAGCGCGCCACCCTTTGCAGGCAGTCATGCACGTCGCCTTGTACCAGCTCGGCGGCATGCGCCAGCATGAGGTTGCGCGGCAGGCCGAAGTCCTCGATGAACATGCCGTCATGGCAGACGCCCGGTTCAGCCTGCGGCACCTGTTGCAGCAAGTCTTGCGCAGGCGTGTTGTAGCACCACACCTTCTTGCCGCGCCCGACGGCATAGCCGATCTCGAAGACCGTGCCCGAGTCCGGCTCATGGCCACGGAAATCGCACACATTGGCCACCACATAATCGGCGGAGTCGATCAGGGCCACGTTGATCTCGTAGATGCGGCGCGCCACCTCGGACTTGCTGTCGCCGCTGACCTCGTCATCACCCGGGCACAGGGCGACCAGCCCGAGGTCGGCGCACCACTGCTTGATCTGAAGTTTGTGCTGCGCATAGTCGCGCTGGAAGACGTCGGGGCCGGCCATGTAGATGCGGGGCTGCGGGGTCATGGTTCATCCTGTGGAATACGCGGGAACCGGCAGGATAACGCAAACCTTCATCTCCTTATGAACGCTGCTGCGCCACGATCTCCGCACGGTCGAAATCTGCGCCGAAGTCATCGACCTGCACGCTCTGGTCGCCATAGTGGGCAAAGGCATCGACCGCTTCCTTCTCCTGCTGCGAGATCAGCTGGCGTTCCAGCGCCAGCGCACTCCAGGCCGGAACTTCCAGCAGGCTCTGCGGCATCGGCGGCAGCTTGCCTTCCTTGATGTCGGACTTGAGGCGATGCTCCAGTTGCTGCACCACCGGCGCGAGCACGAAGGCTTTCTCGCCGCAGGCCAGCGGATCGCCCTCGCGCGGCAGGTAGGCACCGGCCACCAGGCGGTTGCGGCTCTCACCCGGGGTCTGCATGGCCTGGGCCACGCTCGTGCCGAGCACATCGGAAGGCTTGCGATACGGCAGGCCCAGCGGGAAGATCAGCACCCGCAGCAGTACCGCGATGAACGGATTGGGGAAGTTGTGCAAGACATCGATGATGGCTTCCTGGGCGCGATGCAAGGCATCCTGCACCGACCAGTCCACATAGGGCAGGTCTTCTTCCTGCCGGCCGTCATCCTCGAACCGCTTCAGTACCGCCGACACCAGATAAAGCTGCGAAACCACATCCCCCAGCCGTGCCGATATCCGTTCGCGGAATTTGAGCGTTCCGCCCAGCACGCCCATGCTCACATCGGTGAGCAGCGCAAAGGCCGACGACAGATGCACCACCGCACGGAAATAGCCCCGCGTGGCACGTGCGGCATGGCTGGACGAGGGCAGCAGCCAGCCCCGGCTGATGCCGCCCACGAAGCTGCGCGCGGCATTGGCAGCCACGAAGGAGAGATGCCCGAAGAGCAGGCGGTCGAATTCCTGCACGGCGCGCTCGCGGTCCTCGTCGGCGGCGGTGGCCAGTTCCTGCAGGACGTAGGGATGGCAGCGGATCGCGCCCTGGCCAAAGATGATGAGGCAGCGCGTCAGGATATTGGCCCCTTCCACCGTAATGGCGATAGGCACCTGCTGATACGCGCGCGCCAGGAAGTTGCCCGGCCCCATGCAGATGCCTTTGCCGCCGATGACGTCCATGCCGTCATTGACCACCATGCGCCCGCGCTCGGTGACGTGATACTTGGAGATGGCCGAGATGACCGAAGGCTTCTCGCCGGCATCCACCGCCAGCGCCGACAAGCGGCGCGTGGCATCCATCATGTAGAGATGCCCGCCCATGCGCGCCAGGGCCTCCTGCACGCCTTCGAACTTGCCGATCTCGATCTTGAACTGGCGTCGCATGGCCGTGTAGGCGCTGGTGCCACGCACGGCCAGCTTGGAAAAACCGACGCTGGAGGACGGCAGCGAAATCGCCCGCCCTGCCGCCAAACATTCCATGAGCATGCGCCAGCCGCGTCCGACCTGCCCGGCACCGCCGATCACCCATTCCATCGGAATGAAGACATCGCGCCCCTCGGTCGGCCCGTTCTGGAAGACGGCATTGAGCGGCCAGTGACGGCGTCCGGTGATCACGCCCGGATGGTCGGTCGGGATCAGGGCGCAGGTGATGCCGGGTTCGGCATCGCTGCCCAGCAGGCCATCCGGATCGCGCACGCGGAAGGCCAGGCCCAGCACGGTGGCAATCGGTGCCAGGGTGATGTAGCGCTTGCTCCAGGTGACGCGAAAGCCCAGCGTCTCGCGGCCCTCATGCTCGCCCTTGCAGACGATGCCCACATCGGGAATGGCGGCCGCATCCGAACCCGCATAGGGACTGGTCAGCGCAAAGCAGGGAATCTCCAGCCCCTGCGCCAGGCGCGGCAGGTAATGATTTTTCTGGGCGTCGGTGCCGTAATGCAGCAGCAATTCGGCCGGGCCCAGCGAATTGGGCACCATCACCGCGATGGCGGCGGCCGAACTGCGCGAGCCCAGTTTCATCACCACCTGCGAATGCATGTAGGCCGAGAACTGCTTGCCGCCGTATTGACGCGGAATGATCATGCCCAGGAAACCCTTGTCCTTGATGAACTGCCAGGCGTCGGGCGGCAGGTCCTGGGTCTTCACGCTGGTGTCCCAGTCGCTGACCATGGCGCACAATTGCTCGACCTCGTTGTCGAGGAAGCTCTGCTCTTCCGGCGTCAGGCGCGGCGCGGGCAGGTCGAAGAGGCGCTTCCAGTCCGGCTTGCCGGAGAACAGTTCGGCATCCCACCAGACGGTACCGGCCTCGATGGCATCGCGTTCGGTGGCGGACATGCGCGGGGCGATCTTGCGGAACAGGTCCAGCGCCGGGCGTGTCATCAGCGACTGTCGGACGGACTTGATCGCCACCAGCAGCGTGGGCGTGAAGAAAAGGATGGCCAGCAGCACCAGCACCGGCAATTCGATATCGGCCAGGCGCGCGCCCAGCCAGATCAGGACCGCTTCAGCGACCAGCCAGACCCAGGCGCTGGCGCGCATCATCATGAGGGCCAGCGCGCCGGCGATGAGAAGAATGAGCCAGATGATCATGTCGTCTCCTGTACTGTTGTCGTTGTGAGCGTTAGGAATGCAGGCTGCCGGGAACAGTGTGGCATCGATTGCCGACAGCGCCAAGCCGCTCCCCGCTTTGTCACCCTCCTGCTGCCTCAACCTACACCGCCAGCTCATCCGGCGGAATCGGACAGAGCAACCTCACACGGTCAGACAACGCCCGACATGCCGCGGCCCATGCCATCCATTACAATCGCGCCATTGCAGACTGCAGCACCGGAGAACACATCATGAAATGGGAAGGCAATCGCGAAAGCGACAACGTGGAAGACCGCCGTGGCGAGGGTGGCGGCGGGGGTGGCGGTTTTGGCTTCGGCGGGCGCTCCATCGGGCTGGGCACGGTCGCGGTGGCGCTGGTGGCCTCCTACTTCCTGGGCATCAACCCGCTGACCATGCTCAACCTGCTCTCCGGCGGCGGCTCGCCTGCGCCGGTGCAACAGCAGGCACCGGCCCACAAGCCTTCGCCCAATGACCAGATGGCGCGCTTCGTCTCGACCGTCCTGGCCGATACCGAAGATACCTGGGGCCAGATCTTCGCCAACAACGGCAAGCAATATGTGCGGCCCAAGCTGGTGCTGTTTTCCGGCAGCACGCCGACCGCCTGCGGTACCGGCCAGACCGCCACCGGCCCCTTCTACTGCCCCGGCGACCAGAAGGTGTATATCGACCTGTCGTTTTATGAACTGATGAAGCAGCGCTTCAAGGTGTCCGGCAATTTCGCGCAGGCCTATGTGATCGCGCATGAAGTCGGACACCACGTGCAACACTTGATGGGCATCTCCGACAAGGTCGATGCTGCCCGCCGCAATGCCACCGAAAAGCAGGCCAATGCCATGTCGGTGCGGCTGGAACTGCAGGCGGACTGCTTCGCCGGAGTCTGGGCCTATCACGCCAACCAGGCGCGTCACATCCTCGAAGAAGGCGATATCGAGGATGCCTTGAATGCCGCCTCGGCCATCGGCGACGATGCCCTGCAACGCCAGGCGCGCGGCGTGGTCGTACCGGATTCCTTCACCCATGGCAGCTCGGCGCAGCGCGTGACCTGGTTCAAGCGCGGCATTTCCGAAGGCAAGGTCAGCGCCTGCAACACCTTCGCTGCCAAGGAACTTTGATTCACTGACAACTGACATCACAACGAGGAGACCTCCTGCATGACCCTATCCTACTGGTGCATCCTGATTGCCGGCCTGATGCCGGTGTTCACCATCGCCGTGGCCAAGTATGGCCGGCGCGACTTCGACAATGCCGAACCGCGCGCCTGGCTGGACAAGCAGACCGGCGTGCGCCGCCGCGCCGACTATGCGCACCGCAACCACTTCGAAGCCTTCCCCTTCTTCGCTGCCGCCGTGCTGGTGGCGCAGCAAGTGGGCGCAGCGCAGGGACAGATCGATAGCGCCGCGCTGGTCTTCATCGCCGCCCGCATCCTCTACACGGTGCTGTACCTGACGGACAAGCCCTCGGCCCGTTCGGCGGTGTGGATCATCGGCTACCTGAGCGTGATTGCGCTGTTCGTCATCGCTGCGCGCGCCTGAGACGGGAAGCTTCGATGAGCCATCCTGCCGCTTCCCGACTGCATTTCATGCGTGCATCATTGAATGCCCTGCGCACCGGCCAAGGCAATATCGCCAGCCTGTGCAGTACCTGGCGGGCCCAGGAAGAGGTCATGACCGCCCTGCCGCCGCGCTATCGCCAGGTCGCCGAAGACCTCCTGGGCCGGCTGGAAGCGGGCAGCCTCTTCACCGAAGAAAGCTGTTCCTTCAGCCAGAAGGACCTGACCGACAGCCTCTCCACCTGGCTGGACAAGGCGCAGCAGACGCTGGCAAGCGCCACCTGAACGTCGGGGCGGCTGGACAAATGGCCGCGCCGGGCGTACCGTACCGGTCCCCCGTGCCGCCTGTTGCGGCCGGGGTTTCCGAAAGAAAGCACATGCAAAAGATCACCTTCCCGCTGCAGGGCCATCCCTACGTCGAACTGAACCAGCTGCTCAAACTCTGCGGCCTGTGCGACAGCGGCGGTGCCGGCAAGCAACTGGTGGCCGACGGCCAGGTCAAGGTCGACGGCAAGCTGGAAACCCGCAAGACCTGCAAGATCACCGTCGGCCAGAAAGTCACCCTGGGCGACGTGCAGATCACGGTGCTGGCCGAATGAGCCCGCACGCCGGCGTCGACGCGATACTGGACTTCTGGTTCGGCCCCGATTGGGAGCAGCTCCCCGCGCATCAGGTGGCCGAACGCCAGAAGAAACTCTGGTGGAGCAAGAACCCCGACATCGACGCCGAATGCCGCACCCGCTTCGCCCCTCTGGTGCAGCAGGCGGCCGCCAACCAGCTCGATGACTGGACCGAATCCCCGCGCAGCATGCTGGCCCTGATCCTGTTGCTGGACCAGATGCCGCGCAACATCTACCGCGACACCGCCCAGGCCTTCGCCCACGATGAACTGGCACGCCAGTGCAGCCATCTGGCGCTGGCCATGGGCCTGGATGCAGAGTTGCCGCCGCTGGCCCGGGTGTTCCTCTACCTGCCGCTGGAACACGCCGAAGACCTCGACGACCAGGAGTACGTGGTGCAGCTCATGGGCGCACTGGCCAAGGCGGCCAGCGCGGAAGACAAGGCGACCTTTGACGGCTATGCCGACTATGCGCGACGACACCATGCCGTGATCGCGCGCTTCGGACGCTTCCCCCACCGCAACCGCATCCTGGCGCGCGAGAGCACGCCGGAAGAAGTCGACTTCCTCAAGCAACCGGGCTCTTCCTTCTGAAGTTTTCGATAGCAGCGCACTGATTCGGGGTTTTGCTGGAGCGGCATTTTCTTTTTCCCTAGACTCGCGGGCTTTCCTTTCCAGGATTTCCCATGCGCGGTCGCTCCCCAGGTTTCTCGATGATGGAGGTGCTGGTGGCCATGCTGGTCATCGGCACCGGTGCGCTGGCCATCGCCATGCTGCAACTGCACGCGCTGCGCAGCAGCCAGGACAGCAGCCTGCACGCCCGTGCCACCCTGCTGGCGCAGGAACTGGCCGAATTGCGCGCAGCCTTGCCGGCCAGCGCTGGCGTCGCCGATCCCCTGTTGTTTTCCCTCGCGGCGGGCAAGCCGTTCACGGCCCATGCCGATTGCGAACAGAGTGCCTGCAGCCCGGCCGATTTCGCCCGGGCCAGCCTGGCGGACTGGAGCGGCCGGCTGGTCCGCGATTTCCCGCAAGCGCGCGTCACCGTCTGCCGTGACGGCCCGCGCCCGCCCCCCGAAGACTGGCGCTGCGACGGCCTCGAAAGCAGCCCTGCCGTCCTGAAGATGGCCTGGCATCGCCCCGGCGCGGCCAAGGGGATGGCCGTTGCCGCCGCGCCGCTGGTGAGCCTGAACCTGGGCCGCTGACGATGCCGGCCCGGCCCCTCTTCCCGGCGCGCGCGATGCGTCTGCATGAGACCGGACTGACCCTGGTCGAACTGATGATTGCGCTGGCCATCGGCCTCCTGGTGGTGCTGGTGGCTGGTACGCTGCTGCAGCAGGCGCGTGAGGCGTACCAGGAGATGGACGATGCCGGCCGCGTCGAGGAAACCGGCCGCGTGGCCCTGGATCACCTGCAACAAGTGTTGCGCCAAGCCGGCCATCTGCCGCTGGAAAGCCTGCCCGACGGCAGCTCGCCCGCCCTGCTGCCGGGCCTGCGCGGGCTGGATGACAGCCGCCAGGCCGACGCCCTCGATCCCGCCGCCGGACTGTTCGGCAGCAGTACCGGTGACGGCGTCAACCACAGCGATCTCCTCATGCTCGGTTTCTTCGGTGCCCCGCGCGGCAGCCATGCCGAAATCAGCCACTGCAGCGGCGCGCAAGCTCCGGTGGGCAAGCCGGAAGAAGCCGCGCGCCACTGGGTCATCTACTACATCGCACCCGGCACCGGCGACGAGCCCGAGCTGCGCTGCCGCTACCAGGGCAAAAACGGCAACTGGACCTCGGACGCCATCGCCCGTGGCGTGGAAGCCATGCAATTGCGCTATGCCATCGACAGCGATGGCGATGGCCGTCCAGATCGCTGGCTGGATGCCTCGGCCATGCCGGGCGAGGCCTGGGGCCGGGTGATCCTGGTGCGCATCGCGCTGCTGGTGCGCGGCGTACAGCGACGGCCGGCCGCGCCGGGCAGTGAAACCCGCAGCTACGACCTGTTCCTCCCCGGCCGACCCAGCGATCCGGCGTGGCGCGTCACCGAGACCGGGCAGGAGCAGCGGCGGCGTGCGGTCTTTCAAGGCAGCGTCATGCTGCGCAACCTGTCCATGGCGGAGGCCGGGAAATGAAGAGGCCACCATGTCACCCGCGCCAGGGCGGTGCCACGCTGATGATCACGCTCATGCTGCTGAGCGTGATCCTGTTGCTGGGTGCGGCCACCACCTCACTGCTCCTGCTGGAGGAACGCGGCGCGCGCAACCATCGCGAACGTGCCCAGGCCAGGCTGGCCGCCCAGGCCGCGCTGGAAGATGCCTGCGACGACCTGCGCTACCACCGCCAGATCGATCCCGGGCAATTCACTGCCAGGCGCGCCTGCCGCAGCGATGCCGCCGGTGCCGGCCTGTGCGTGGGCCAACACGACCGCGCCGGCTGGGAGCCTGCACAACTGCATGGGCCCGACGCCCTCTCGGCCACCTACGGCCAGTTCACCGGACGGCGCTATCGCGCCCTGCCCGGCGTGGCGACGCCGCGTTATCTGATCGAACGTCTGGCGCCGAAGTCCGACAAGAGCACAGGCAAGCTCCCCGGCGACGAAGAGGCTCCCACCCTCTATCGCCTCAGCGCCGTCGGCTACGGCCGGCAGGGTGCCATCGTGGCGCTGCAGGCGCTGGTGCAGTTGCCCGCCCGGCCCGCCAGCGTGCCCGCCAGTTGCCCGCTGCGGGCCTGGCGTCCTCTCTATCTTCCCTTGACGGAATGACCATGTACCCTCCCTTGCGCTCCTCTCCCGCTCCGGCAAATGGCTTCACACTGCTGGAAATCCTGGTCAGCCTGGCCATCGTGATCCTGCTGGCCGGGCTCGGCTGGAACGGTTACCTTCACATCGTCAAGAAAGCCAGCCGCGCCGAAGGACGCGCGGCCATCCTCCACGTGCTGCTGCAACAGGAACGGCACTACGCCTACCAGCATCGCTACCGGCCCTTCCAGCCGGGCAGCGCGGCCCAGGGGTTCAAGTGGTATTCCGGGGCCACACCGCAAACCAGCGCCTATGCCCTGTCGGCACGCGCCTGCGAGGATGAGGATCTGGCCAGCTGCGTGCTGGTCATCGCCACGCCGGGCGGCAGCGGCGTCAACACCGCCCATGAAGATGCCCAATGCGGCGTGCTGCAAGCCGACAACCGGGGCAATCGCCGCGCCGACGGCAAGGAGTGCTGGTGACCTCATGCGCGCAACCGGATTCTCGCTCATCGAACTCATGGTGGTGTTGCTGATCGCGGCCCTGGTGCTGGCCGCCGGCATCCCGGCGCTGCAACAGCTCTCCACCGAACACCAGCTGGCGGCGGCCGGCAGCGATTTCTTCCACGGCGTGCAACTGACCCGCTCCGAAGCCCTGCGCGCCGGCCGCCGCGCCGAGATGCGTCCGCGCGATGGCCGCGACTGGCAGAGCGGCTGGGAGATCCGGGTCGGACAACAAGTGGTCGCCCATCATCGCGCTCTGGAGGTCGGCATCGCCGTGGCCTACACCACCGGCGGCGAACTGGTGGCCTACCAGCCGGACGGCCAGCCGGTCACGCGCGGCAGCTGGTACTTCAGCAGCGGCGTGAATTCGCGTGCGGTGGTGATCAACTTCCTGGGGCGGGTACGGATCTGCAATCCCATCCTCGATAGCCAGTGCAGCCTGGCCGCGCCCGAGTAGATCGCCGGTGCCGCCGGCCTTGCGGGCGATCCGGCAAAGCCGTGTATATTGACGGGCATCCGGCCTCGCCCCTGGCAGGCCTTGCCGCCTATTTCGTGTTAGCACACCATGACTTCCACTGCAGATCCGCTCTACCTGTTCGACATCGAGAATGACCAGCAAGCCATGGCCCTGGCCTTGCTGCAAGCCGGCTTCGGCATGCTCGACACCACCCCCAATCCGCGCGTGGGCTGCGTCATCGTCAAGGACCGGCGCATCATCGGTGCCGGCTTCACCCAGCCGCCCGGCGGCAACCACGCCGAAATCCAGGCCATGGCCGATGCCGCCGCGCGCGGACACGAGGTGCGCGGTGCCACCGTCTACGTCACGCTGGAACCCTGCAGCCATTTCGGCCGCACCCCGCCCTGTGCCGATGCGCTGGTGCGCGCCGGCGTGGCGCGCGTGGTCGCCGCCATCGCCGACCCCAACCCGCTGGTGGCCGGACAGGGACTGGCCCGCCTGCAGGCAGCCGGCATCGAGGTCGCCTGCGGACTGCTGGAGGAAGAGGCGCGCGAGATCAACATCGGCTTCCTGCATCGCATGCGCACCGGACGTCCGTGGGTACGCATGAAGAGCGCCGCCAGCCTGGATGGCAAAACCGCCCTGCACAATGGCGTGAGCCAGTGGATCACCAGCCAGGCCGCGCGCGACGACGGCCACATCTGGCGCGCCCGCGCCTGCGCCATCATGGCCGGCATCGGCACCATCCAGAAGGACGATGCGCAACTCACCGTGCGTGCCATCGACACCCCGCGCCAGCCGCGCCGCATCGTGGTCGACAGCAAGCTGATCGTCTCGCCCGAAGCGCGCGTGATCCAGGGCGGCAATACCTGGGTCTTCACCGCCACCGATGACCGCGAAAAGCGCGCCGCGCTGGAAGCCGAGGGGGCCGAAGTCATCCTGCTGGACAACGCCGAAGGCAAGGTGGACCTGCCGGGCCTGGTGCGTGAACTGGGCCAGCGCCAGATCAATGAATTGCACGTGGAAGCCGGCGCCAAGCTCAATGGCGCGCTGATCCGCGCAGGCTGCGTGGATGAACTGCTGGTCTACCTGGCCCCGGCCCTGATCGGCGATGGCCGCAACATGTTCGAACTGCCGCCGCTGGAAGACCTGTCGGGCAAGATCGGCATCCACTTCCACGAGGTCAAGCAGGTCGGGCCGGATTTGCGTATCCTTGCCCGTTTCGCGTAAGCGTTTTTGCTTTTTCTTTCAGATTTTTTGTATCAGGACTGAATCATGTTTACAGGAATCGTTGCCGCCGTCGGCACCATCACCTCCGTCACCCCCCTGGCAGCCGGCCCTGACGCCGGTGTGCGCCTGACCATCGATGCGGGCAGCCTGCCCATGGCCGATGTCGGCCTGGGCGATTCGATTGCGCTCAATGGTGCCTGCATGACCGTAGTGGAGAAGACCGCCAGCGGCTTCACCGTCGATGTCTCGCGGGAAAGCCTGCGCCTGACGGCCGGGCTGGACGCCCCTGGCGAAGTCAATCTGGAAAAGGCCCTGACCCTGGCCGAGCGCCTGGGCGGCCACCTGGTCTCCGGCCACGTCGATGGCCTGGGACAGGTGCATTCCTTCGAGCCCGTGGGTGAATCGCGCGAGCTGATCGTCGATGCCCCCAAGGCGCTGGGCAAGTACCTGGCTTACAAGGGATCGATCGTGGTCAATGGCGTGTCGCTGACGGTCAACCGCGTGGAAGACCTGGCCGATGCCTGCCGCTTCTCGATCAACCTGATTCCGCATACGGTGGAAGTGACCACGCTCAAGCATCTGAAGGCGGGCAGCAAGGTCAATCTGGAGATTGACCTGATTGCGCGCTATGTGGAGCGCATGCTGTCTTCCTCGGCCGTTTCCTGAGCCCCACGCCTCCCTGCAGGTCGTCCTCAGCGGCGGCCTGCATCACCGATCTCCGCAATCACCGCACGGCACACCGGAGTGTCTCCATCAGCCAGCGGGAACAGCACCGTGTAGTGATGCGTCTGCGGCACCACATGATGCGCCACCACCTGCGGCCAGCAGTTGGCCATCACGGCCGCCTGCAGATGGAATTGCGCGGTCTCCAATTCGCCGATGATGGTATGCATGCGCGTGCCAGTGGGCCCGGCCTGCAGCACCGGTGAGAGCGCATCCGCACGCTGCTCGTCCAGCGTCAGTGCCTTGTTGAGCGAAGTCGGGATCAACGGCACCAGATCGAACACGCCACTGATGGCAAAGACGGCCTGCACCGGCAAGGCACTCGCCTGCGCGGCCACGAAGGCCGCCAGATGGCCGCCCGCCGAATGCCCCATCAGCGAGACACGATTCACATCGATGCCCAGGCGATCCGCCTGCTGCGCAATGGTGGCAAGCAACGCCTGTACCTCTGCCACCATGTACTCGATGCCTGCCTGCGGGGCCAGCGAATAATTGATCACCGCCACGCTGATGCCCGCCTTGACGTAAGGCGCGGCGATGAAGCCGATGTCACGCTTGTCGCCGCCCTGCCAGTAACCACCGTGGATGAACACCAGCAAAGGCCGCTGCGCCCCTTGCGCACGATAGAAATCGAAGCGCTGAAGCGGTGCATCACCATAGGCGATGTCGGACTCGGTCAGCAAGGTAGTGGCAATGGCGGCCGTCGCCTGCTGCCACTGCTGCAGCACCTGCGGAAAATCCGGAAAGGCGGCCTTGAGGTTGTAGCCCGCTTCGCACTCGGCGATGGGGCAAAGAACGCGGCGAGCGTCCGTCTTGACTTGATTGGGGAGCATTCAGTTTTCCTTAATGCTGTTTGCCACAGCATTAAACCTGCGTTAATGATCAATATCCGCGCAACAAGCACCTCACACGCTCAGATACTGATCCCACAATTCCGTCTGCACCGACAGCTGTGCCGAATCACCCTGCCAGACCACCTTGCCCTTTTCGAGGATGGTGTGCTGGTCGGCAAAGCCGATCAGACGCTTGATGTACTTGTCGATGACGATGATGGTCAGCCCATATTCGCGCAAGGCTTTCAGGCAAGTCCAGATTTCTTCCCGCACCAGCGGCGCCAGCCCTTCGGTGGCTTCATCCAGGATCAGCAGATGCGGATTGGTCATCAGCGCCCGGCCGATGGCCAGCATCTGCTGCTCGCCGCCGGAGAGCTGGCCGCCGCCATTGTGGCGGCGCTCCTTGAGGCGCGGGAACTGTTGATAAATCTTTTCCAGCGTCCACGGATTGTCGCGGCCGTTGCGGCGCGCCGCGAAGGCAGACAGATTTTCTTCCACGCTCAGGTTTTTGAAAATCTGCCGCCCCTCCGGCACGATGGCGATGCCGCGCCGGGCAATCGCATCGGCACTGGCGCTGTGGATGGCTTCGCCACGAAAGCGCACCACGCCGCCGGTCGGGCGATTCAATCCGAGGATGGTGCGCAGCGTGGTGGTCTTGCCCATGCCATTGCGGCCCAGCAGGGTTACCACTTCGCCTTCCCTGACCTGCATGTCGATCCCGAACAGCACCTGGCTCGCACCATAGCCGCCGGTCAGGCCTTCCACTTCCAGCAAAGCACTCATTGCGTTTCCTCCTCGCCCAGGTAGGCCAGCTTGACCTCGGCATTGGCGCGGATCTCGTCCACGCTGCCGGTGGCCAGCACCGCCCCCTGTACCAGCACCGTCATGCGGTCGGCGAGGGCGAAGACGGCCTCCATGTCATGTTCCACCAGCACCACCGTCAGCTCCTCCTTGAGGGACTGGATCAGCGCGATCATGTCGCCGGATTCCTCATGGCCCATGCCGGCCATCGGTTCATCCATCAACAGCACGCGCGGACCGCAGGCGATGGCCAGGCCCACATCCAGCCGGCGCCGCGCACCATGTGAAAGCTGCGACGACAACTGATGCACGACCTTCTCCAATCCGACCCGGCGCGCCACCGTCATGGCCGCTTCGCGTGCGGCGCGATCACTCGCGCTGGCATGGAAGAAGCCATAGCTGCGATGCTGCCCGCGCTGCACGGCCACCTGCAGGTTCTCCAGCACGCTCAGTTCATCGAAGACGCTGGTGATCTGGAACGAACGCACCAGCCCGGCCGCCACCCGCGCCTGTTCCGCGTGGCCATGCATGGGCTGGCCGAACAGGTGGACCTCGCCCGCATCGGCTGCCAGCGCCCCGGAGAGCAAGGACAGCAAGGTCGTCTTGCCCGCGCCATTGGGACCGATGATGGCGTGCACGTGGCCCGCTGCAATCTCCAGGTCGACGTCGCGCGTGGCCGCCAGGCCGCCGTAGTTTTTCTTCAGGCCCTTGACCGAGAGGGCCACCGCTGCCTGTTCACGCCCCATGCTGCTCTCCCTGCTTGAGTGTCTTGCCGATGGTGGCCAACGAGCTCACGCCGCGCGGCGCCACCATCACCACCAGCAAGAGGATCAGGCCGACATAGATCTGCCAGTATTCGAAATGGGTGGACAGCACTTCCTCCAGCAACAGGAAGGCCGCTGCGCCGAGCAGGCCGCCGTAGAAATACCCGACCCCGCCCAGCGCCACCATCACCAGCAGGATGCCGGACTGCGACCAGTGCAGCAGCTTGGGGCTGGCAAAGAGATTGCTCATGCCGATGAGGCTGCCAGCCAGTCCCGCGATGACGGCGGCGATCACGAAGGCCGCCAGCTTGTAGCGCAGCGCCGGATAGCCGATGGCCTGGGCGCGGCGCTCGTTCTGCCGGATGGCATTCAAGGCCAGCCCGAAGCGCGAGGCCAGCAGCCGCTGCAGCAGCACGAAGCTGGCCACCAGCCAGGCCAGCACGACCCAGTAGAAGGCGTTGTCGCCGCTCATGTCGAGACCGAAGCCCAGCAGCGGACGCGCCGTCACCTGCAGGCCATCGTCGCCGCCGTAATACCGGAAGCCGACGAAGAAGTAGTAGAACAATTGCGCCAGCGCCATGGTGATCATGATGAAATACACCGCCCGCGTGCGCAGTGCGATCACCCCGATCACCAGGCCGACCAGTCCCGTCACCAGCGCAGCCAGCAGCCAGATCAGCCAGGCACTGGTCACGCCATGGAAACTGGCGATGGCCGTGACATACGCGCCCAGCCCGAAGAACACCGCATGACCAAAACTGACCATGCCGCCGTAACCAAGAATGAAATTGAGGCTGGCCGCCACCATCGCAAAGATCAGGATGCGGGTGACCACGCCGATGTAGTACTCCATCCCGCTGGCCTGCGCCAGCAGCGGCAGCAGCACCGCCAGGACGAGCAGCAGGGGAACGAACAGACGTTGCATGGGATTCCTCAGGTACGGGCAGGGAACAGACCGCTGGGGCGCCAGAACAGCACCGCGATCATCACCAGGTAGATCATCATCGAGCCCAGCGCCGGACCGACCGAGGCGGCCGCATCGGCACTGAGGAAGAGCGCGAAGAGCTGCGGCAGCAAACTGCGCCCCAGCGTATCGACCACGCCCACGATGAGCGCACCGATGGCCGCGCCCGGCACCGAGCCGATGCCGCCGATGACCACCACCACGAAGGCCAGGATCAGCACGTCGTCGCCCATGCCGGCCTGCACCGCCACCAGCGGGCCGAGCATGATGCCCGCCAGCGCCGCCAGCAGCAGCCCGAAGCTGAACACCAGCCGGAACAGCAGGCGGATGTTGATGCCCATGGCCGTGACCATTTCCAGGTTGTTGGCGCCGGCACGCACCCACATGCCGATGCGCGTGCGGTTGATGAGGAAGTACAGCGCCACGGCCACCACCACGCCCACCGCCATGACCAGCAGGCGATAACTGGAATACGGCAGCCCGAACAGATTGACCGGCCCGGCGAAGGCCGGCGGCATGTTCAGCGGCAGGGGCTGCGGTCCCCAGATCATGCGCACGCCATCGTTGAAGATCAGGATGAAGGCGAAGGTGGCCAGCACGTGCACCATGTGGTCCTTCTTGTAGAGCCGCCGGAACACCAGCCACTCCAGCAGGAAGCCCAACGCTGCCGTGGCCGGCAGGGCCACCAGCAGGCCCAGCCAGAAGGAACCGCTGGCCCCGGCCACCACCGCCGCCACGTAGGCGCCGATCATGAAGAAGCTGCCGTGCGCCAGGTTCACGAAGTTCATCACGCCAAAGATCAGCGTCAATCCCGAGGCGATCAGGAACAGCATGACGCCGAACTGCAGGCTGTTGAGCACCTGCTCGAAGATCAGATTACCCAAGGTGCACCGTCCTCAAGGCATCTTGCATTGACCGACATAGGCGTCGACGTGATCGGGCAGCAGTGTCTGCGTCATGTTGTTGACGTACTTGCCGTCGGCACCCTTGGTCACCACGCGTGCATACTGATTCTGGATCGGGAAGTGATTGGCCGCGAACTTGAAGCCCCCGCGCACCGACTTGAAGTTGGCCGCCTTGATGGCTGCAATGAGCGCCTCGCGATTCTCGACCTTGCCGCCGATGGCCTTGACGGCGCTGTCGATGAGCATGGCTGCGTCATACGCCTGGGAGGCGAACATCGAAGGCTGATGGCCGTATTCCTTGACGTAGGCCGCCACGAAAGCGCGGTTCTGTTCATTGGGCAGATCGGCCGACCACTGGCCGGTGTTGGCCACG
Source organism: Herbaspirillum sp. 1173 (assembly GCF_031455335.1). Classification (NCBI taxonomy): domain Bacteria; kingdom Pseudomonadati; phylum Pseudomonadota; class Betaproteobacteria; order Burkholderiales; family Oxalobacteraceae; genus Herbaspirillum; species Herbaspirillum sp. 1173. The sequence goes on from NZ_JAVDSP010000002.1 coordinate 537,291, forward strand.
CCGGCGATCAGGTCTCCATTGGAGAGCATCTGCTGGTCCGCGTCATAGGCGGGCATCACGCGCACGATCTTGGGGTCCATGCCGGCGGCCGCGTATTGCTTGACGAAGTTCACGCCCATGCCGCCCGGCAGGAAGAAATACAGGGCATCGATATTGGCTGCACGCAACTGCGCGATCTCAGTCGCGAAATCGAGCTGGCCCAGCTTGGGGAAAAGTTCGACCGCAGGGTCTTTCTTGAGGAAACGCTTGAAGCCCGCCGAGGCATCCTTGCCCGCCGGATAGTTGGGGGCGATGATGGCCACGCGCTGGTAGCCCTTGTCGGCCATCAGCTTGCCGGCCGCTTCATGGGTGGCGTCGTTCTGGTAGCTGGCGCTGAAGAAATACGGATTACAGCCTGCACCGGCCAGTTGCGCCGGACCGGCATTGGCGCTGACCACCACGGTCTTGCTGGCGAAGGCCGCCGGAGCCACGGCCAGCAGGATGTTGGAATAGACGAAGCCGCTCAGGATATCGACCTTCTCGCGCTTGATGAGGCGGTCCGCGCCCTGCTTGGCGGCATCGGGGCTGAACTGGTCATCGACCACGATGACTTCGGCGGGCACGCCGCCGAGCTTGTTGCCCAGCATCTTCATGGCCAGCATGAAGCCTTCGCGCTCATCCACGCCGGGCGCACTGGCCGGGCCGCTCAGGGTGGTCAGGAAACCCACCTTCACCACATCGGCCGCCTGCACGGACAGGCTTGCGCCCGCCGCCATCGCCATCATTACCGCACCTGCCACTTTAGTGAGTCGATTCATGCCTGGATTCCCCTCTAGATTCTTTGGTTTGAATTCGGTGTGAAGCTGGAAGCGCAGCGGCGCGTGAAACCTGGATTTCACCGCAAGCCCGGCCTGGAAAAACTATTTACGCAGGTCGGCTTTCGAGACAAAGGCATCCGCAAAGAAAGCCGTCCCCGGCAGGCCGCAGGTGGCCGTGAAATCGCGCCGCGCTGACTCTACCACGACCGGCGCGCCACAGGCATAGACCTGATACGACTGCATCGCCGGTACATCCTGCATCACGGCCTGGTGGACGAATCCGGTGCGTCCGCTCCAGCCACTGGCGGCATCGGCCTCGGACAGCACCGGCACGTATTCAAACCAGGGCAGGCTCGCCGCCCAGTCGCGGCACAGTGCATCGAGATACAGGTCGGCGGCACGGCGACCGCCCCAGTACAGGCGCATCGCACGCGTGCTGCCGGTGGCGATGGCCTCTTCCACCAGTGCCTTGACCGGAGCAAATCCTGTGCCACTGGCCAGCAGGATCACCGGCTCGCTGCCCTCGCGCATGAAGAAGCTGCCGGCCGGTCCTTCGAGCGAAAACTGCTGCCCCGGCTGCATGCCGTTGAAGAGGCGGTCCGTAAACAGTCCGCCGGGCAGGTGGCGTACATGCAGCTCCAGCACATCACTACCGTCCCTCGCATAGGTCGCCATGGAATAGCTGCGGCGCTGGCCGTCTTCCAGCAGCAGGTCGATGTACTGGCCGGCGCGATAGGACAGCGGCGCTGCACAGCGCAGGCGCAGGATGGCCACGTCCGGAGCGGCGCGCGTGATGCTTTCCAGCGTGGCCTGCACCTGCTGCAATGCCGGTGCGGTACTCTCTGCAGGGGCTGCATCCCCCTCCCCGCCTACACCAATCTCCACCCGGCCCGCGACCACGCGCACCGGGAAGCTGCGCACCGCCTCGGTCACCGGCGCACACCGCGGCGCACCACTGCGTATGTCGAACAGCCCCTGGTGCAGCGGACACTCGACACAGCCATCTTCGACATAGCCATCGGAGAGCTTGGCATTGCCGTGGGTGCACAAGTCCTTGAGCGCAAAGATTTCCTCGCCCAGGCGGAACACCGCCACCGCCTGGCTGCCCGCGCGGGCCGCAGCCACTTCGCCCTCGGCGAAATCATCGGCATGGCCGACATCGAACCACTCGCTCATGGCCGCCTCAGATCGGAGTGGCCAACAGGGTCGCCACGCGCAGCGTGTCGTAGATCACGCGGCGGCGGGCATAGCGCCAGCCGGCCTCGGTCCTGACCACGCGGTCCTCATAACGGCCGGCCTGGTAGACGAAGGATTCGCCGTTCTGCAAGGTCTGCACCACCACGTAGCTCGATTGCGCATCCACCGAGCCGTCGGCATTCTGCGTGAACACCAGCCCGGAAGTCATGTGGCGATAGGTGTGCGCCTCGTAGATGTTGGCGTGGCGCAGCGAGAGCACGCGATCCTGCAGCATCTTCTTGCTGTCGCAATGGATGATGCCGATGGGCAGGCCGGCATCGGCGTTCTCGCGCGGCACGATTTCATACAGGCAGTCGTCGGTGAAAAACTCCGGCCACTGTTCCAGGCGGTCGTTGTCGAGCGCATGCACGTAGCGCTCCTGCAGTTGGTGCAGCTCGAACCACAAGCTCATCTGTTCCATGTTTTGCATCTGCTTTGCCTCGCTCATGCCTTCTCGATGGACGGGAAGCCCATCAGTTTCTGGTAGCCCATCCAGAACTTGCGGATCAGGCTTTCGGTAATCAATGTGTCTTCCTGGTCGGGATTGTCGCGCGCCATGTCGATGACCGAGCAGTGGTCAGGATCGCGGGCGGTGCCACGCTGCACCAGTTCGGTGGCCTCGGTGTCTTCCATCGAGATGTAGCCGGCCGGCCCCACCAGGTTGGCCTGCTTGATGCGCAGCGCGCGCAGCTCGGGGGTGTCGTCCTCGTAGCCGAAGAAGTGGAAGACCAGTTCGAAGTTGCTCGGTCCCTTGGGCAGCAACTGGCGCGCCACCAGGGTGTTATGGATCTGCTGCACCACCAGCTGCGGGAAGATGGGCTGGATGTGGTTGGTGGTCAGTTCCTCGAATTCCTTGATCTGGCCCAGCACCGACGGATCCTGCAGCGAGAAGCCCTCATCGAAGGAACGGATCTCCTGCTGCTTGTAGGCGTCCGCCGTCTCCACTTCATTCTTGGTGGCGGTGATGATGCTGTGCAGGCCATGGTGCTTGTCAGCCAGCGAGCGCGCCTTCATGCCCACGCGGAAGATGTTGAAGGTGGTGTGGAACAGGTGCAGCAGGCTGGCGTGATACGGGTCCTTGACGTTTTCCAGGTAGAGCTTCCAGTTCGACTTGGAATACTGGCGCGTGCAGCCGAGGTAGACGATGGGCTTGTGGAAGATGCGGTCGATCCACGGACGCATCTCGGCGCCGATGTAGTCCGGCAGCGATTCCACGGTCTCGCTGAAGGTGGCGAAGACCAGGCCCTTGTAGCTGTCCACGCGCAACTGGCGCAGGCCGTGGCACTTGGGATCGAAATCCTTGGCCATGCCGGTGGCGCCCTTCTGGCCACGGCGGAAGGGTACGCCCAGCAGGTTGCCGCGCGCATCGAAACTCCACTGGTGATAAGCACAGCTGTGCGAACTGGCATTGCCGCGCGGCGTGCGGCAGACGATGGCGCCACGGTGCGAACACTTGTTGACCCAGGCGGCCAGGCTGCCATCTTCGGTGCGGGTGACTACCACCGGGGTGTCGCCGACGAAGGTACTTTTGTAATCGCCGTTATTGGGAATCTCGGCTTCCAGTGCCAGGAAGCTCCAGGTCTCGCCACGGTAGATGCGTTCCTGCTCCAGGTCATAGACCTCTTTGGAGCTGAATACCTTGTAAGGAGTGCGTGCACCATCGGTGCGGGGGAATTGCACCAGCGGTGCATAGCCTTGCTGTTCGAGTTCGGTGGATGTGCTCATGCGACGGTCCTCATCGTTGGATGCCAGGCGGGGCCTGGACGATGAGCCATCTTAGGCAGAGTGCGCAAGGACGAATATCCGCCATTTGCATAGTTGCGGGGCAGTCTTGTCCGTTTTTTGCATACCTTTCACGTTATACCCAAAAGGTATGCAGCATGCCCGAATCGGTCTTGGACACCCGGGCGGCTTTGTTCCTATCATCCATTCCAAGTCAGACATCGTCAGCATTCGCCTTCTTCTTTTCTACGGACTGCATCTTGAATTCCACCCTGCCCGCCACCTCCATCGAAACCGTCGAGGTCCTGCTGCTGGACGTTCCCACCATCCGCCCGCACCGCCTGTCGATGACCACCATGCACCGCCAGACCCTGGTGCTGGTGCGCATCACCGGCAACGATGGCGTGGCCGGCTGGGGCGAGGCCACCACCATCGGTGGCCTCGCCTATGGCGAAGAAAGTCCGGAAAGCATCAAGGTCAACATCGACACCTACATCACGCCGCTGCTGTTGGGCGCCGATGCCAACCAGGTCGCCGCGCGCATGCATCACATTGGCGAACATGTGCAGGGCAACCGCTTCGCCAAATGCGCCATCGAGACCGCGCTGTCGGATGCACTGGCGCGCCGCCTCGGCGTGCCCCTGTCCACGCTCTTCGGTGGCCGGGTGCGCGAGAGCCTGCCGATTGCCTGGACCCTGGCCAGCGGCGACACGGCGCGCGACATCGAGGAAGCCGAGAAGATGCTGGCCCAGCGCCGCCACAACATCTTCAAGCTCAAGATCGGCGCGCGCACCGTGCAGCAGGATTGCGCCCACGTGGCCGCCATCAAGCGCGCCCTCGGCGAGCGCGGCAGCGTGCGGGTGGATGTGAACCAGGCCTGGACCGAGACCGAGGCCATGCTGGGCATGCAGCTGCTGGCCGATGCCGGCGTGGACCTGGTGGAGCAGCCCATCGCCGCCAGCCATCACGATGGCCTGGGCCGCCTGCGCCAGAAGAACCGCATCGCCATCATGGCCGATGAAAGCCTGCATGGTCCGCAGGATGCCTATCAACTGGCCCGCGTCGGTGCTGCCGATGTGTTCGCCGTGAAGATCAACCAATCCGGCGGACTGGCCGGTGCGCAACAAGTCGCGGCCATCGCCGCTGCCGCCCAGGTCGAACTGTATGGCGGCACCATGCTGGAAGGCGCCATCGGCACCATGGCTTCGGCCCAGTTGTTTGCCACCTTTGGCACGCTGGCCTGGGGCACTGAACTGTTCGGCCCGCTGCTGCTGACCGAAGAAATCCTGGCCACGCCGCTGCGTTACCGCGACTTCGCCCTGGAACTGCCGAGCGGCCCCGGCCTCGGCATCACCCTGGATGAAGATCGCGTCAACGCGCTGCGCCGCGACCGCAAGACCCCGCTGGTCTCCGTGGCCTGAACCATCGGCCCGGACCAACCGCACTCACCCCCACACATATCCAACCAGAGACAGGAGAGACAACGTGGACAAGAAAGCCATCGACGCCGTACTGCAAAAAATCGAAAGCACCGAACTCGCGGAGGGCAACCAGCGTGTCAAGACCATCGTCAACCGCCTCGTGCGCGACATGTTTTATACGATTGAAGAGCTGGATGTGCAGCCGGAAGAATTTTGGGCTGCCGTGGATTATCTGACCTCGGCGGGCAAGTCGGGCGAGTTCGGCCTGATCGCCGCCGGCCTGGGCTTCGAGCACTTCCTCGACCTGCGCATGGATGAAGCCGAAGCGCGCCGTGGCGTGCAGGGCGGCACCCCGCGCACCATCGAAGGACCGCTGTACGTCTCGGGTGCGCCCGAGCAGAAGGGCTTTGCGCGCATGGACAAGGACCCGCAGCCGGGCGACACCCTATTCATGCAAGGCCAGGTTTTCGACGAGCACGGCAAGCCGCTGGCCAATGCGCTGGTGGAAGTCTGGCACGCCAATCACCTGGGCCGCTATTCCTTCTTCGATCCGGACCAGAGCCCGTTCAACCTGCGCTGCTCCATCCGTACCGATGACCAAGGCCGCTATCGCTTCCGCAGCCGCGTGCCGGTCGGCTACAGCGTGCCGCCGGGTGGCGCCACCGACCGCCTGCTCAACAAGCTGGGCCGTCATGGCAGCCGTCCTGCGCACATCCACTTCTTCGTCACCGTGCCGGGCTATCGCAAGCTGACCACGCAGATCAACATCGCCGGCGATCCGTACCTGTGGGATGACTTCGCCTTCGCCACCCGCGAAGGGCTGGTGCCGGAACTGAAGCACGTCACCGATCCTGCCGAGATCCGCAAGCATGAAGTCGATGCGCCCTTCTATGCCATCGAGTTCAACTTCAACCTGCTGCCGGAACAGAAGGACCTGCCCAAGGCCGATATCAATCGTCCGCGTCTGGCCGCGTGATCCTGCGCTGAACTGAACGACCACGGGCCATGCGATTGCATGGCCCGTGTGCATTGCATCTCGCCCTTCGGAGGCCTGCGATCAGACGTACTCCTCGGCATGCATGCGCGCAATCGAGGCCGCTGTCGACCGTAATGTTTGCAGCAACAGCGAGCGGTCATTGGCGCGGAAATTCATGATCACCGGCGAATGCACGCCCTTGTTGGACAGCGGCCGGTACACCACATCTGAGCGATGCAGCCCCTGCACCGAACGCGGCACCAGGGTCACGCCCACGCCGGCGGCGACCAGCCCGATGGCGGTCTGCATCTCGTTGGCTTCCTTGACGATGGCCGGCCGCAGGGCGCGGCTGGAAAAAATGTCCAGCACCTGGTCCGCATAGCTGGGACGAGGCTTGGCCGGATAGAGAATGAAACGTTCCTCGGCCAGCTGCGCCAGCGTCACTTTGCTGCGCGCCAGCAGCGGATGGCCCAGCGGGAACACCGCCACCAGCGGTTCTTCCACGATGGTCTCGCAGAGGATGTCAGGGTCGCTGATGGGCAGGCGTCCGAAGCCTACATCGATGCGTCCGGACTTGAGTGCCTCGATCTGTTCCATGGTCACGATCTCGGAAAATCCGATTTCAATGTCCGGCATGTCGGCGCGGAAACGCTTGATCATCTCCGGCAGCAAACCATACAGCGCCGAGGGCACGAAACCGATGTTGAACCAGTGCTGCTGTCCGTGTGCGATGACGCGCGTTCCTTCCTCGATCTGTTCCAGCCGGGACAATACCTGCAAGGTCTGTTCATAGAAAAACTTGCCTGCCATGGTGAGCGCAATCGGACGCGAGGCGCGGTCGATCAGCTCGGCCCCGAGCATTTCCTCGAGCTGGCGGATCTGCCGGCTCAGGGGCGGCTGGGCGATGTGCAGCAATTCGGCCGCACGGCTGAAACTGAGCGTGCTGGCGACGGCATTGAAATACTTGAGATGACGCAGTTCCACTATACCTCCGAGGCATACCATGATGCTGATTTGATATTGTACGTTCACCCGCCAAACGCATAGAATCGGCGATCAGCCGGCCGCAGAGCCGTGCCCCACAGCAACGAGGCCCGCGTCCACGGCAGCAGGGTCCGACCAGAAGACCGTAGAGGAGACCGACATGATCCACCCCGCCCATGCTGGCGCGCTTTGTTCTGCGCACCGCCGACGAGCTTCCATCCCGGGCATGAAACTTGCACTTGCATGACGCTGAACGCAGCCGCCGCTGGCTGAGGGAAAGCAGACAGCGCGCACTCCGTTCGCATCGTCCATGAAGGTGCATGGCAGACCGGCTCCCGCGCCGTCTGCACGCAGCAGCACCCCAACCCGGTACCACCGCTCTTCCGCCACCGGCCCGTGCGGAAGGGCAGCGTTAAGAGGTTAACATGCTCAACACTGTCCATGCGCTCAGTCTGGAGCCCTTGTATCGTCGCCGCGTTTTTCACTCCACCCGCAAGGTCGACTGTCACGCCCAGGTCGCCAACGAACTCGCGGAACATGACCTGTTCTGGAAGGGCGACGATGTCGATACCGTGCTCTTCAAGGCGGCAATCCAGCAGTTGCAGATCTTCATGCTCAAGTATGGTGCCGAGGTCGTCGTGCGGCCGCGCCTGTTCAATGGTTTTGCGCTGGTCCACATGACGCTCTCGGGCAGCGCCGAGATCGAATCCGATGGCCGCAAGGTGTGCATCCCGCAAGGCCATACTGCGCTGATTGCACCAAAGAAGAATCTGCGCCTGTGGTGGCAGGCGGGCTCCGAGCAACTGATCCTGAAAGTGCCGCTGGCCCTGTTCGAGGAATTGCGTGCGGTCGGCCAGCGCGGGCCGATGGAGGTTCCCTCGGTGTTCCTGCTGCCGCAGCAGGCCGCGCCTTATTGGGACTTGCTGATCCAGTCGCTGCTGCGCGTGCTGGCCCTGCCCGGCCAGGGCGCAGGACAGGGAGAATGGGTGCAGCACTTCGAACGCAGCGCTGCGCAATTCCTGCTCTCGCAACTGACGTCCACGGTGGAGCCCGTGCATGCCGCCAGCAGCGGTCAGCGTGCGGCCAGCGAATCGGCCGACAGCCTGGTCGGTGCCGGCAAGCTGCAGCGCCTGGACATGCTGGAGCGCTACATCCGCAGCCGCCTGTGCGCGCCGCTGGCGCTGGCCGACCTGGCCGGTGCGGCCGGCGTGAGCGTGCGCGCGCTCAATGCGCTGTGCCACCAGCAATATGGCGTGGCGCCGATGGACCTGCTGCGCAACATCCGGCTCGATGCCGTGCGCGAGCGCCTGCTCACGCATCCCGGTGCCAACATCACCGATACCGCCTTCGAGTTCGGCTTCGGGCATCTGGGACGGTTCTCGGCTTACTATCGCGAGCGCTTTGGCGAATTGCCCAAGCAGACGCGCAGCGTCACGCGCTGATTTCGGGGCGCGCCGGACTATGCACCGGCCCCCTCGACCATGGCATCGACACGGTGTCGTTTTTTCGTTCCTGCACCACGCCACGGCATTCTCGCGCGCGCTTGCACCAGCGCGCAGCAAGGCTCACAGCGCCTGCCTCTCCTGTGAAAAAAGCGGACAAGCCTGCGGCTGCAGGAGGCAAGCGGTAGCTATTTTTTGGTCAATTCCTTCAGCAAGATCGTCGCAACAAACACTGGCATGCGCGTAGACACGTACATCGCCTGTCGAGAAATTCATTCGCGCTTGTTACCGGCACGCTTCAGGATCTGCGCAGCCGCCATTGCGGCGTGTACAGCCCCGAACACACAATCGACAGCAAATGGGGGATGAACATGAAGAACTTGTTCGCACTCAGCTGGCAGACTCCATGGCCTGCATCCATTCCCTGCAGGCCGCCAGCGCCGAGGGCTCGCCCGCCGCGATGGCGTGCTGGAGTTCGACGCTGCGCGCTGCCAGGTCATCCAGTCCCATGGCTTGCAGCCCGCCCTGCAGGCGATGCAGGATGCGCAGCACGCGTTCATGCTCGCCGCGCTCGATGGCCTGCTGCAGCTTCTCTTTTTCCGCCGGCCAGCTCTGCCGGAAAGCCTCCCGCACTACCCGTTCAAACGGATCAACCGGCACCGTCTGCACTGACGGCACTGACTGCACCGATGGCGCAGGCACCGTGCGCACCAGGCGCGCCAGGATCTCCTGCATCTGCTGCAGCGAGGCCGGCTTGGTCAGCAGGGCATCGAAGAGCGCCTGCGGCCATTGCCCCAGACTGCCCGGCCCCGCCGCCGTGGTGGCGATGATGCGGGCGTGCGGCTGCTGCTCGCGCACGCGCGTGGCCAGCGCCACGCCATCCAGACCGGGCATGCCGAGATCGGTGATGAGCACATCGGCCGGGTGCGCCTGCCATTGCGCCAGTGCATCCAGACCATCGCGGGCCAGCCGCGGAGAGGCGCAGCCCAGCGCCTGCAATTGTTGCTGCATCAAGGTCAGGTTCACATAGTCATCCTCGACCACCAGCACGTCGAGTCCGGCGGCCACACTGACGAGTTCTGCCACCGGATGCGGCTCCACAGCAGCAGGCTGGCTGGCCAGCGCGCGCAGCCAGTCGTGCCGGTCGAAGGCGCTGACCTGTTGCCAGCCAGGCGCAAGACTGGCGCGCATGGCCACGTCAGGACAGATCAGCACGGCCGGCACGGACTGGTGTTGCGTGCAGGCGATGAAATCATCCACGCAATCCGGTGCGACCAGATGGATCACAGCGCCGGGCGCACTGGCGCTGTCACGCCGCGCTGCACCCCACGCGGCGAGATAGTCGCGGAGCGTGGCTGCCATGTCCGCATCGTGACAATGCAATGCCACCGTCTTGCCTGCCAAGGGGCGCGAGACCGGCAGCGTGCCGCCTCCCTCCACCAGCGCCAGCGTGATTTCCGCACCGAAGACGCTGCCCCGGCCCGGCTCGCTGTCGAGGGTGATATCGCCTCCCATCAGCTCGGCCAGGCGGCGGCACAGCGACAAACCGAGACCGGTGCCGCCGAAGCGCTGGCTGATGCTGTCATCGGCCTGTTGCAGCGACTTGAAGATGCGTTGCCGGGCACTGGGCGAGACGCCAATGCCGGTATCGCTGACGTCGAAGCGCACCACCATGCGCGCCGGTTCGCGGCGCAGGAGCCGCACCGACAAGCGGATACGCCCCTGCGCCGTGAACTTGACGGCATTGCCGACCAGGTTGTGCAGGATCTGCATCAGCCGCCGCGGATCGCCCAGCACCGGTGCTTCCAGTGCCACGGCGGGCAGGCAGGAGAAGGCCAGTCCCTTGTCCAATGCCAGCGGTGCGAACAGCTGCGCGCACTCTTCCAGCAAGTCGTTGAGCTGCAGCGTTTCCGAGGCCAGCGTGATGGATTGCGATTCGATCTTGGTGATGTCGAGGATGTCGTTGACCAGCCCCATGAGCATGTCGAAGGCATGACGGATCAGCTCAATGCGTTGCCGCTGCGGCAACGACAGCTCTTCCCGCGCCAGCAGCTCCATATGCCCGATGGCCCCATGCAGGGGCGTGCGGATCTCGTGGCTGACCTGGGCCAGGAACATGGACTTGGCCTGGTTGGCGCGGTCGGCCATGCTCTTGGCTTCGCGCATGAGGGCTTCGTGCGCCTTCTGCATGTTGAGATCGATCATGCCCAGCAGCAGCACATCCTGGCCCGAGAAGCGGGTGCGCGACCAGACCGCGCCCAGATGGCTGATGCCGCCATCGCGCAGCGGCAGTTCGGCTTCGATCATGGCCTGGCGCAGATTGTCGCCGACCCGCACTGCGGTGAGGATCTGCGCGTAGAAGGCCGCGCAGGGCAGCGCCGACTGCTCCAGCATGCGCGAGGCCACCGCATTGCGCAGTACCACTTCGCCGGAGCCGGGCGCATAGACGGCGATGCCGACCGGCAGGGTATCGATGATGGTCTGGCTGAACTGGCGGCTCTCCACCATGGCCAGCGCCTTCTTCTGCAGCGGCCCGATCACGCAGCGGTCGAAATACAGGGTAGCGACCCAGACGAAGAGCAACGCAAACAAACCCCAGACGGCCCCCGTCGTGAAGTCGCCCTGCAAGCCGGCCAGCACGTCGCGCCAGGTGAAGGTGAGCACCACCACCCACTCCGGCCCCTCGATGGTCTGGGCAATGAAGAAACTGCCGTCATCGTGGAAGTGGCCGACGTGATCGTGCGGATCGGTGGCATGCCGCACATGCTCCTGGATGTGGCGCATCAGCAGCGGATTGACGTGCGGATCGGGGCTGCTCAGCAAACGTGTGCTGCCCTTCCCTTCAAACACCATCAGGCCGGGCATCTCTTCGTTCTTCATGAAGAACTGGCGAAACTGGCTGGCCGGCACCGAGAACACGGCCGTTGCCTGATCGCCCTTGTCCAGCGCAATGCGCACGGCCAGCCGGGTCACGGCCGAGCGCTGCAGCGGTGCGCTCAAGGCCGGACTCATCCACAGCACGCGCTGCCCGGTGCTGCCCTGGGCGCGCGCCGCCCGTTCGCGCTCGGCGGCGAAGGCCGCATCGACCGGCGCGCTGATGGCGCTGATGTAGGGCGAGATGCCGAGCCGGCGTACCTCTTGCTCTTCCGCGCCGGATAGCGGCGGCGAGACCGCCAGGAAGCCGGCCTCGGCGGTATAGATGAAGCCGTCCAGCGTGACACCGGGCTCGGCCGGATTGAACATCGGCAAGCCCGAGGCCTGCCGCAGCAGGAGCAGCAGCGTGGCCAGGCGCAGGCGGTCGGCGGCGGTGTCACCGCGTATCACGAGGGAAAAAGGCACCACCGTCAGACTCTCGGGACTGCGGGTGATCTCGCCGGGATCCACGCGCTCGCTGTAGGTATCGAGCACCATCAGTTCCTTCTTGTAGAGATGCTGCAGGCGGGCATACATCTCGGCGAACTGGACCACCCGCGCGGTGAGGCGATCGACCTCGGACTTGATCTGCTCGCGCTTGCTGGTGAAGCTGCCGATCTGCCGTTCGCGGAATTGCGTGAAGGCGCTGTAGCCCAGAAACATCACCGCGCAGACGATGGCCACCGACAACAGCGTGGCGCAGCCATACAGGAGCCGGCGATAGTAGCGCTCCGACAGGGCAAGGATCTGGCGCGGCATCGCGGCTCTCAGTGGCCCAGGTTCTGGAAGATCCGGCTCAGTTCGACGTCATTGCTCACCCCCAGCTTCTTCATGGCCGCCACCTTCTGGTTGCTGATGGTCTTCGGACTGCGGTTGAGGCGCTCGGCGATGTCGCTGATGGACATGCCCTGGCAGATCATGCGCGCCACCACCAGCTCGCGCTCGGACAACTGGGCCAGCCCGGTCTGGCGTGCGTTGACATTGAACAGACTGCCCAGCAAGGCCGACGACAGCGACTGCGGCAGATAGACCTGGCCGTGATGGACGCTGCAGACGGCTTGCGGCAGGTTGACGAAATCACTGCGGTTCTTGCCGATGAAGCCGGCTGCCCCCAGCTCCAGGGCGCTGGAAATGATCTGCGGCTGGGCATGGGCACTGAGGAAGATCACCTTCATCGCCGGATGCTGGCGGCGCAGGCGCTTGAGCAGGTCCAGCCCGTCGGCCTGGGGGTCATCATCAAAGGCATAGTCGCACAGCAGTACGTCCACCGGATCGCGCTCCAGGCAGCTCATCAGCTGCGCGATGCTCTCGGCCGAGAAGGCCAGCGCCAGGTCGGCGCAGGTGGCCAGGATGGCTTCGATGCCCCGCAACACGACCGGATAATCATCTGCGATCCCGACCCGTATCAATGTCCCCTTGGTCGCCATGTTGGCATTCCCTTTCCGCGCTGCTCAGTTGGTGGCCGCCTGGCCCCGGCGGCGCTGCATCTGCCGGAAGAACTCCGGCATCGCCAGCGGCCTGGCGAAATAATATCCCTGGAAGCGCCGCACCCCCATCCGGCGCAAGCGCTGCCACTGCCCCCGGGTCTCGATGCCTTCGGCGGTGACGGTCGCATCGAACTCGGCGGCCAGGCTGACGATGGTTTCGATGAGGCGACTGTACAGGGAATTGCCCTGCATGGCAGCAACAAACGATCGATCGAGCTTGAGGCAACTGACGCGGCCACAGGCCAGCTGGTGCAGGCGCGCGTCGCCGATGCCGAAATCATCCAGGGCGATGGCGATATCGGCCCGCTCGCACTGGGCGAACAGGCGGCGGCAGCGCTCCGGTCCGAGGTCGGCACCGCGCTCGGGCATCTCGATCATCAGCTGCAACTGCGGCCACGGCAGGCGGCGCAGCAGGGCCTGGCACTGGGCCACCAGCGACTCGCCCCGCAACTGCTCACCACAGGCATTGAAGGACAGCACGAAGGGCTGCCGCAGGCAGGCGGGTGCGCTGCCCCACGATGTGCGCACCTGCTGCAGCATCTGGCGCGTGGTGGCGGCCAGCAGGCCCTCCTCGGACAAGCGCTCCAGAAAAACCGATGGTGCCAGCACACCGGCGTGCGGATGCTGCCAGCGCATCAGGATCTCGGCCCCCTGCCAGTCGCCGTCCTCGCCGACGATAGGCTGCAGGAAGGGCTGGAACTGACGGCGACGCAAGGCCAGCAGCAAGTGCCTGCGATCCATGGGCGGGACGGCGGCAGAGTGGGCGCAATGAGCGGCGGCATGCATGGGAATTTCCTTCATGGCAGGTTGGGCGGCATCAGGGACCTTGCGTGCTCGCTGGATCGCCCGTCGTCATCGATGAGCTGGAAGCTCAGGCGCGGCTGCTGCCACGGCAGGGTGGCATCGTCCACGGGCAGCACGAAGACCTGTTCGCCATAGGGCGGTGCCATCTGGTCGGGAGCCGCGCGCGGCACCAGTTCGCGGCGACCGTCGCTGACCCGCAGGCTGGCAAGGGAAGCAAAATAAGGGCTGTCATTGCGGCAGACCAGGACCCATTGCCCGGCTTGCCATTGCAGCCGGAAGTGCAGCGCATCGCTCCACTGCGGCCCCGGATCGGCAAGGCCGGGGGGACGATGGAACACCTTGATCTGGGTGTTGAGCCCGAGCAGCAAGCGCGGCGCGCTTGCCTGCGGCGCATCCGCCAGCAGGGGGATCTCGTAGAGATTGAGCCAGAACACCGATTCGCGATCGGTCGGCAGCGGCTCGCCGGTGGTCAGCACCCGGACCTGGCCGATGGCCTGGGGCGACAGCCGCTGTACGGCAGGCAGGACGAACAGCGCAGACTGGACCGTGTCCGGTGCCTGGCTGCCCTCGCCCTGGTCCACCCAGCTCTGCAGCACCACCGCATGCGGATTGGTATTGGCCAGGCGCAGGCTGAGTTCGCGCGCTCCCTGGCTGAAGACCAGGCGCGTGCGCTCGGGCATGACCCCGGCCTCGGCACGCATGCAGCAGAGCAGCATGGACAGCAGCAGCCAGCGTGCCAGCCAACCGATCCGGCAGCGGCTCATTGCGGCGCTCCCGGTAGGCGCGGTTGTGCGGCCTCTGCCGGCAGGAACTCGGCACGGCGGGGTGCGGCCACACAGGCCGCTTCCAGCCGGATCAGCTCCTGCGCCAGATCCTGCCCCTGCAGATCGTAGCGCGCGGAACAACGCTCCTGCTGGCCGTCGCCCCAGCGCACCAGCAGCTCGCCCTGCAGCTGGTCGGTGCGCAGATAAGCCTGGCTGCCCTGCCCGACCATGCCGATCACGCCGCCTTGCGCATCGAGCACATCGGCTCCCATCGGCAAGGGCGAGGCGCCGTCGCGTTGCAGGCGAATCAGCAGGGCATGGCCGGTGCGCGTCCTGAAACTCAGCTTGAGCGTGGCACCGGCATACGGGATGACGGTGCGCTGGCTTTCCAGCAATTCGGTCTTGTGGCGCTTGCCGCTGGCCGCCAGTTCGACCACGTTGCGATGATAGGGCGAGAGCGAGGGCAGCAAGGCGTAGCCGTGGCTGTCGATTACCGCCCCCTGGCCGTTGAAAAGGCGCGCACCTTCCGCCCCCTTGGCTTCGATCAGGGCAAAGGTATCGCCCAGATAGGGACCGAGGGTGATACCGCCGGCATGCACGGCGAGCGCACCGCGCACGTTGCCGGCCACCTGCCAGTAGTCGCGCCCGTGCGTGAGATTGAGATTGAGGTTGGCCTTGGGCAAACGCGCGCCGAGGTTGCCGTTGACGCTGTCCTGCTGGCCGCCCGGCACATGGCTGGCCCCCACGCTGTAGCTGAGCTGGCGCTCGCCCGCCAGCATGCCGGACACCTGGGTCTGATAGAGGTCCTGGTCCGCCGCCCGGACCACCGACGTACTGGCGACAGGCCGCTCACCGCCCTCGCGCCCCAGCGGGATCGACAGCGACAGCATCAACGAGGAGCCCGGTTGCGCCACCGCTGCCAGCCGCCCGTCCAGATCATTGGCGGTCCGGGCCACACTGCTGACCTGCTGCCGCTGGAAGGCGAGGTTCAGGCTCACGCCGTTGCGCCACAAGGTCGAATACCCGAACTGCAATTGCGTGATGCGGCTGCGGTCATGGTGGAAGGTCTGGGTCAGGCCGGAGAGATAGAGCGAGCCCAGGCTCCCCAGTTGCTGGCTGAGCGAGAGATCGATGCGCGAGTGCTGCTGATAGCTGGTGGAACTGGCCAGCGAAGAGAATCCGGTACGCCGCACCTGGCGCTCGCTGATCACGTCGGCCAGTTCGCGGTAACCGGACGTGGAGTAGCGATAGCTGGCGATGGAGAACTGCGTGCCGGTGACATCGAAGGCCCGTGAATAAGATACGCCCATCATCCAGCCACCACGCGCACCGCCCCCCGTGTCGGCATGCGAATAGTTCAGCGACAGGCCCAGCGAACCGGCCGGCCCGGCCAGAGTGGTGCCCAGCACCGCCGACTGGTATGCCGGCGCCAGGCGTAGTCCGAGGCTGCCGGTCATGCTGTTGTTCAGCCCGCGCTGGTAGAGCGCATCCACGAACGGCAAGCTGCTGTCGGTATCGCGGGTCCGGCCCAGTGTGACGCTGTAACGCTCACTGCCAGGCCGCATCGATTCCGGCAGCGCCGAGTAAGGCACGCTGAAGCGGGATCGGGTGCCATCGGCCTCGATGACGGTCACATCAAGATCGCCGTTGTAGCTGGTCGGATACAGATCGTCGATCACGAAACTGCCCGGAGCGACGGTGGTGCGGTAGATATCGCGCCCCTTCTGGCTGACGATGACCTGAGCGTTGCTGCGCGCAGTGCCACGAATGACCGGTGCATAGCCGCGCTGCGAATCGGGCAGCATGCGCTCGTCCGAACTCAGTTCCAGTCCCTGGTAGGCCAATCCCGACAGCAGCTTGCCGGAGGTATAGCTCTGGCCCACGGTCAGTTCGCTGGTCCAGTCGGGCAAGGCGCGGCGGGCATAGGTGCGCACCGGATTCCAGCGCAGTCCGCTGCGGCTGTCATAGCCCAGGCTGCCTTGCTGGCGCAAACGCCACAGGCCCAGGTTCACGCCGCTGTTGGTAAAACCGTAGACCGAACTGCTGCTGGCCTGGGCGGTATGGGCGTAATACTGGCTGATGCTGTAGTTGAGGAAACCCATGCTGTCACCGGCATCGTAGAGCGCGGGATCGATGTAGCCCCGCGCGACATGGTTGCGTTGCGCCTGCGGCAGGCTGACGTCCAGCCGCAGGCGTGAGAGATCGAACACGGCCTGCGCCCCGGGCGCCAGCTCGTCGATGCGGGCGCACTCGCGCTGGCCCAGCTGCGCGACCAGATCCTGCCGCAGGTCGAGCAAGACGGCGTCCTCGGCCTTGAAGCAGGCCGCCGCGCCCATCCCTTCGACCAGGTCGAAGCGCAATGCACGACGGTGGCTGTAGCTGCCATTGACAAACACATCCACACTGTAGATGCCGGGCTCGACATTGCCCACGCGATTGAAACGTGACAGGCTGCCCTTGTTGATGGGCGAGGCCATCTCCAGCGATTCCAGAAATCGATAGCTGTTCTCCGCCGGGCCGGCCACGGCCACCGGCCAGGCCAGCAGCCCGGCTCCGAGCGACAGGACAGACCGGGCCACACGCCGCAGAGGCGAGGGATGCACACTCACCGTGATCACCTCACTGCACGGGATAGTCGCGCGGCACTTCCACACCCACATCGTTGAGCAGACGCAGACGCATGCGCATGCCTGCACGGTCGGCCGGCACATGGTCCAGCGGCCAGCGCAGTTCCTGGAAAGGCTGGATCACCGTGGTCCTGGCCAGCGCTTGCGCCTGGTCACCCAAGACCAGATCGGCCTGTTGCACCATCAGGTGATAGCCACTACCGTTGCGCACCACCATGCTGGCCATCCCGTCGCTGCTGTCGATGGCGAAGGAAAGCGCCGCGGGTGCGCGCGCCGCATCGGCCTCGCTGGCCAGGGCGGGGGGACGATAGAAGACTTTCATGCGGCTGCGCACGGTCAGCACCAGCTGATTGTCGTTGACCGAATCGGCCTTGAGGGCCGGCACCTGCAGGAAATTGAGAAAGAACAGCGACTCGCGGTCCTGCGGCAGCGCTGCGCCGATGTAGGAGAGCCGCACCACCTGGCCGCCATGCGGCTCGATGCGGAACACCGGCGGAATGACCAGGAAGGGCGAGGCCTGCCCATCGGGCCGGCCGGCGTGTCCATCATCCAGCCACAACTGGACCAGATTGGGATGATCATCAGGGTTGCTGAAGCGCAGCACCTGCTCGCCGGCGTCGGCCGGATAGATGACGCGCGTACCGAGCATGGTCACGCTGGCGCTGGCGTGCGCACTCAGCAGGAAGACCAGCAACATGAGGAGACCTGCGCGCAAGCTTGTTCTGTTCATGGCAAAAACGGGGATGCGCCGCCGGGAGCTATCCCGGCAGCGACAGGGGTGAGACCAACGGGGAAACGGAAGTCCGCGCCCGGACAGGCGCATCAGAAGTAGTCGAGGGCGTACTGCACCGAGCCAATCACGGAGCCGGCTTCGGCCGCACCGCCTTCGGCGACGTAGCGTACGGCAAAGGTATGAGAAGCACTGGTACCGCCGGCGGCGATCTCCAGCCCCTCGACCGACACGCCGCTGCCCCCCACCAGGCTGATCGGATCGCCGCCGACGCTCTTGCGCAATTGCAGCGCCACGTTCTTGGCGCTGCCCAGGTTGGGAATGTTGTTGCCGCTGGTGGCGGCGCTGGCCAGGAATTGCGTCTTGATCTTCAGTTTATCGGTGGCCGATGCCGTGCAGCCACTGACACTGACCACGAAGGGCGTCTCGCCCGCCGAAGTGCCTGCCGCCGCGAGGTCGCCGGTGGCCACCGTGGGCAGCAGCACCACTGGATTGGCCGCGCCGTCAACCATCACCTGGCAGGTCTGGCTGTTGACCTGGCCACGGAAATTGATGGTACTGCCTGCCGCCAGCACCACCGACGGCGAGACCAGCAACAGAATTGCGAGATGCTTTTTCATTTTTACCCCCAAGGAGAATTCGGTCGATCCACGAAGAATGCCGACGCCAACCGATGCGTCCTGCACCAGACGAATCATAGGCAGGCAGGTGGCGCAGCAGAATCGGCGCTTCCCCAAGCAGCCCTTGGCAATCGCTGATTCAGCAATGGGCAAAATCCCAAACGCGGGCATCGCCGCACAATGGGATTTGGCCCATGCACATTGCAGAGCTGGCCCATGTCGCGCACAGGTGCGCTTGCGCGAACATGCAGGGCTTCCCATCCTTGCCGGAGTTTTCCCTTGTCTGCTCGCCCGCCCGATCACGCCAGGCCCGGCGTACCTTCCCCCCGGGTCCTGCCCTGCCCTTTGCACCTGCTGCTTGCCTTGCTGGCGCTATGCCTGCTGTCGGTCCCGGCAGAGGCCATCTGCAAGCGCAACAATCGCATCGCCTATCCCTTTACGCCCTTGAGCGATGGCGGCTCGGCCCAGTTCTGGTTCGGCCGCATCAATCTCGCCAGCACCGTCCTGCAGCCGGCCGGCACACTGCTGGGAAGTGCGGTGGCGACGGCCGCTGAGGCCTCCGGCATCAGCGGCGATACGCTGCTGTGGACCTGTGATCTGGCCGATGCCGGACAGATATCCGAAGTGTTTTCCACCAATGGCGATGACCGCGTGGGCGGATTTGCCGAGATCGGCACGCAGGATGGCTTGCCGGGCTTCTACCGCACCTGGTTTCCCGGTGTGGCGATCCGGCTCACGCATCTGCGCTCAGGGAAGGTGTTTTCGCGCTATTACCAATCGGCCCGTCTTGAGAACTACGACGTCGATGAAGCCAGCAAGAAGATCCTGATCCGCGCCAGGCATCTCAGTCCGGTCAAGGCAGAGATCGCCCGTGTCTCCGATCTCAGCCCCGGCACCGGCACCAGCAACTGGTGCGGCGATCGCCCGAACAACCGGCTGCAGACGGCCGTTCCCTACCGCTGTCTGCAGCCCAATGGATACCTGATGTTGCGGGGTCCGGGGTACAACCGCGCCAGCGGCGACATGGATGATGATGGTGAAGATCACGCGACGCGCTTCCTCTTCTTCGGTGCCGCCAACGGCATTGCCTTCGGCATGCGCCAGGCGGCCACCCTGAGCGTGCTGCCCTCGTGCGTGGTGCAGAACGTGACGCCGGAAGTGGTTTTTCCGACGATCTCGGAAGAGGAACTCAACCAGGGCGAGACACGGCAGGTGGAATTCACGCTGGCCTTTCGCTGTGACGAGGGAGTCAATACCCGACCGCCGAACACCGCCGGCACTGACGACAACCAGACTGCCTTTGGCATTCAGGTCTCACCGGGCGCACTGGCGGCAGCGCGGCAGCTGGGGTATGTCAATCAGGATCAGGGCGTGCGGTATCTGCTCTCGGACTACTACGGCCTGGATCCTTCTCTGGCCAAGGGTGTGGGCATCAGCCTGAGCGACAGCGACAGCCAGCAGCCGATGCAATTCCTCAGCTCGCCGCTGGCCGGACAAGGACTATCCAGACCGCTGCCAGCGGGTCGCAACGCCGGGTGGTATCGGCTCGACGCCAGCAATGCATCACGCTGCCTGCCGCCGGAACCTGCTGCCCCGGCGTATCAGTTCACGGTGGAAAAGCGGCTGACCGCTACGCTGCAAAGGCTGCCAGGGCAAGCCGTGGCAGCGGGACGGGTTTTTGCAACCGCCTATGTGATCGTCAAGGTGCAGTAAAGAGGGCAAGGAGACGATCTGGGATGGACTCAATGCTGCCCCTCCGGACTGGCCGGGCCGCTTTTCTGATCAAGGCTGATGTGTTCGAGTCCCTCGCGTTCTTCATTGGCATTGCCCAGCCACTGCCACAGGAGATCTTTCTCGCTGATGCCGGGACGCTGACGGATGACATCCGGGAAGGGCATGCCCTTTCTCAGATACACCTGACGATCCCAGCGGTTGAAACTTTGATGTTTGGGATGATCTTCCGGTAGATAGGGTCGCCAGATGCCGCTGTGCGGACAAGGCGAATGGCTGCGGTAGCGGCGCTCGGTCTGGGGAATCTCTGCGTAACGCGCAACACGTCTTCGTACTCGGGGATCTTCGACCACCTGCGGCGGCGCGAGAAGATCGACCGGCATGCCAAGGTAATGAAACTGGATGCGGCCGTCCTCATCCTGCAAACCGGCGCGGCTGCGATCAAACAGTTCTCCCTGTTCATAACGCAAGGGCAGTTGTTCGGCGTTCCATGTGCGGTGGCGCTCCGTGATGGGGCGCATCAGGCGGGCCTGCCAGTACCCTGTTTCCGGAGCTGCGGTAGTTTCGAATTGCGGTGCAATCTGTCTCTGTGGGTGCGTCGGCAATTGCTGGCCATCCGGGATCCGTGCACGGCCGGTGCGCAGCCAAGCTGGATCGGGTATAGGGGGTGTAAGCCCTGCAGGCTTCTGCAAGATTGCCCTGGCAGCCTCAAGCAAAGTCTTGCGATCACCATTCCACATGGGCAGCTTGGCCGGAGGAAGGGGAAGTACCTTGTCGAGATTGGGGAAACGCAGGTCGGGGTTGCGCTGGAGTGCATCGGAGAAAATCCTGTAGCGGTCTTCACGGGCCTTGTCGATACCGATAACGGATAAAGGGTCGCCGTGTCGGAAAGCGCTAGCCAAAAATATTGCTGACAGGTAGCTACCGAGTCTTAAACCCTCCTGAAGAACAATGCGGGCTCGATCATTATCCTGATCAAATTCAACGTTGTCGCCAACACTCGCGCCACCAAGATTGAAAGCAGCCTCGGCGTTCCCTTGATTCAGCCCGCATTCCAGCATCCTGCGCGCGATCGTGCGGTTATCCCAATAATCGGTAACGGCATTGAGGCCCATCACATATCCCACAGCCTGCGCTCCTCCCTCATATTCATAGTCGATCAGGATGCTCTTCTGATGATCGGTGGCCACCAGCACCATCCCCGCTGTTTCCAGAAAGCTGCGCTTGCCAGCCTCCTTCTCCAGGCTGCCCCATACCGCACGCATGTCGCCATCACGCACCCGCAGACTCAGATTCGGAATGGCACACGCTTCTGCTGCGCGATACCAGCTTGCGTTGAACACTTCACGCCGATCACGCACGGCCACAGGATCCGGCATGCCGCCCGCATCCGGCCGTATCACGCTGGCCTCGCCACGCATCGGCCCCTGCCTCAATTCATAATCACTCGGCCGCTGGTAGCCCGGCATGTTGTGCGCCAGTGCGCTGCCGATCACGCCATACCACGACAGCAAGCGCACCTGCACCGGCTTGCCCTCGTTGTAGCGGCCCGCTGCCACATCGCGCAACAGATCACCCCAGGTTTCGCCACGCGGCCATGCTCCTGTGCCCCGTTCCAATTCCATGGCCGGATCGAAGCCCCAGCAGATGATCTCGACGCTATCTTTTGCGCGGCGGATGTCGTCGCAAATCCGTGCAAACGCCTGCTCCCCGCAATACAGCATCTGCAGCCGGTTGCAGCGATGGATGGGACAGTCCTTGTCCTGTGCGCTTTCCAGCAACCATTGCGCGCTGCCACGGCTGCGAGGATGCGCCCGGCTGAGCGGGACGGTGCTGGCATATTGAGTAGTACTCATGAACTCTCTCTGGTGAAGTGCATCAAGATCGGGAAAGAGAAAACGCGCCGCTCACCCCTCACGCAACTCGCGGTTACGCTCGCGGTCCCGGGCATCGCCCTCGCGGGCGCGATAACCTCGTGCTGCCAGTTGTGCGTCCATATCGTCCAGCCGCGCCCTGACCGGCAGCTCAAAGACATGGCCGTTGCTGAGCCTGACCTCATAGCTGGCCGTCTCCTCGTCCGTCACCGTAATCAGCACCTGGCCGTAGGCATCGGTCACACCCTCGGCGACCCGGTTGCCAGCTTTGAAGAGCTGATAGGGCTCATGCGCAAAGACCTTGCCCTGCACGGCGTGCGAGGTCAGCACCAAGGCCAGACGCCGCTGCTGCTTCAATTCGTCCAGGGCGGGAGGATCCGGCAAGACCGGGACCGGCCCGTTGACCGGACCGTCATGCGCATACCCGGCGGCATGGGCTCGCCACTGGCCCGACGTACTCTGTTCGATACCGCCTGCGTGCCAGCGCATGACGCTGCCGCCGCCATTGATGACGACCTCTTCCTTGGCCTCGATGCTGATGCGATTGGCCGTCTGCGTAATGTTCAGACGCGCAAGAATGTTCACGCTCGCGGCAAGCGCGGAAACGTCGATGTCACCGGCTGCGGCGACCAGCTTCATGCCCGCCTTGCAAGCGAACAGGCGCACCGCCTCGCGCACGCTGACCAGCAGGCTCTTTCCGGCACTCAGACTGGCATGGCCACCACTGCTGATGGCCGTGTGCTGCTGGCTCAACAGATGCGTCGACCCTGCGGTGGCGGTCTCGATGCCCGCCGGACTGGCCAGTACCAGATGTGGAGCCAGAAATGCCGGAACGCCTTCTTCCAGCACCGCTCCCTTGGTCTGGCCCGCAATCGCAGCGCACTGCTGCTGCAGGATTTGTGCGACGTTCTCCTGCTCGCCCGCCATTTGTGCGCCAGCCTGCACGGCCGCCTGCGCCAGTTCGGCCTGCCATTGGCCGCCTCGTTGCAGATCGGCCGTCGTCTCTTCCATCGCGGTGAGCTGCCCTTCCGCTTCTGCGCACGCATGCGTCGTGAGCAACAGACCGCGTTGCGCCCGCAGCGCGCCGTGGCCATCGCTGCGCAATTCAAAGCCCTCGCCACGCGCCTCCTTGCGTCCCGCCTGTCCCTCGATGCGCGTCAGATGACCCAAGCTGAGCTGGCTGGCCAGATGATCACTGCGGATCTGGACCTGCATGCGCTCGCAGCTGTCATCGAGAATCACGTGATTGCTGCGGCCACCGGCCGCATTGCCGCCCTCCGGCGTCAGCTCACGGCTGCGCAATCCGCTCAAGGCCCGCTGCTGCGGCAATTCCCATGGCGGCATGTTGTCCTGGTTGTGGACACAGCCGGTGACCAGTGGATGATCCGGATTGCCATCCAGCCACTGCACCACCACCTCCGAGCCCACACGCGGATGCGAACTCCAGCCGCTGTGCGCACCCGCCCAATGGGTGGCCACACGGATCCAGCAACTGCCACTGCGTGCGCGATCCCAATGGAAGCGCACCTGGATGCGTCCATACGCATCGACGTGCAGACTCCCCTGCCCTTCCGGCCCGACCACGGTCGCCGTCTGCAATGCCAGCAGCGTAGTGGATTGGCTGTCAAAGCCCGGGCCCGGCCGCCAGGGCGTGTCCCACGGCAGGCAACGCAGACGGTTCGCGTAGCTGGCCGGCACATCCGCATCCTGCAGGTAATTGTTGCTGGCCTCATGGACCACCTCCAGGATCACGAACTGCGGATCGCCAGCCTTCGCGTGAAAATGCTCCAGCAGCCGAAATCGCCGCCCCGGTGCCACTTGCCGGTGATTGCCCTGCGCCTCGAAAAGCAGGCTGCCGGCCTCGATCTCTTCCATGCGCCGGCGGGCCAGCCGGTCGCCCTCCAGGAAGGTACGAAAGCCATCATGACCGCTGTACTGGTGGATCTCCTTGCGTGCGATCTCGCCCTGTTCCACCACCGTCATGATCTCCACATGACGCGGCGATGGCTGCTTGAAATCGAACCCGCTCACCGCTACCTGCGCTGTCGCCCCCTGCTGCACGACCTGCCATTGCGCGATGGCATCTTCGTCCTCGGCTCCTCCCGCGCTATGGAAACGGATATCCGCAGAAGACCCCTCGATCGCCTCCGCGCGGGTACTGTCATCGCAGATCACCAGCGTATGGCCCTGCGCCGTATGCTCGTACCAGTAGCAATAGCCTTCGGCCTCCCAGCGCCGGGCGAGGTAGTTGTGGTCAGTCTCTTCCCACTGCGTGCAGAGTGAGCTCGGAACCTCCTCCTCGCTTACCTGCCAGCGCCAGTGCGCCAAGCCGGCATAGTCCCGCAAGATCGATCCGGTCTGCTGTTCAATGGTCTGGTCATGGAACAGCCGGCAGTTCCGCCGCAGATGCGCGTAATGCAACCATGGCACCAGCACCGCTTCATAGAAGGCAATCCCGCCATCGGTCCTCACGAAGCGAAACGACATGACATGCCCGGTGAAAGGACGCAGGCTCCCGTCGGCCGTCACCAAGGACACGCACAGCAGCTTGCCCAGCAGACAGGTCAACGGAATCGCGGCCTCGTCGCTGAGCAGCTCCAGCACGAAACGAAAATCGCGCGACATCGCCTCGCTGCCCTCGAAGCGGTTGATCACCAGCGCACAGGCAGGCGCATCGTCATGCGGAAAGGAAAGTCGCAGCAGGCGACGGGACTGCGGCTGCCGCAGCAGCGAATCGAAGAGGCTCATGAGCAGGCAGCACCAGCGAGATGAACGAGCGCGCCAGTATCGGCGTGTCGTCATTGGCCGACACGGATCGCCGCGATCTTTGCAGTGACTGCCGAAACTATTCGATGCCAATGACAAGCGCACCATAGGTCGCATGACATCCAGCACAACTGCCTTGCTGCCTGCGAATCAGTACATCGTCACCAGCATCGGCATTGGCCTCGGCTGCATATGCTTATGAGAAAACATTTCTTGGCACCGGATGCAGGCTCGCGCTAGCGTGGCGCTTGGGCTTCCCCCTGCTTTGCGCATTCCATCCAAGACAAAGAGAGACAACATGCCAGACAACCCACAATGGAAATTCGAAACCCTCTCCGTCCACGGCGGCTACGATCCTGACCCGACCACGCGCGCCGTGGCCGTGCCGATCTACCAGACCGTGGCCTTCGCCTTCGACGATACCCAGCACGGTGCCGCCCTGTTCGACCTGAAGGTCCAGGGCAACATCTATTCGCGCATCATGAACCCGACCCAGGACGTGCTGGAAAAACGCCTGGCCGCACTCGAAGGCGGCATCGCCGCCCTGGCCCTGGCCTCCGGGCAGGCCGCCGTGACCTACGCGATCCAGACCATTGCCGAAGCAGGCGACAATATCGTCTCGGCCTCCACCCTGTATGGCGGTACCTACAACCTCTTCGCCCACACGCTGCCGCAGTTCGGCATCCAGACGCGCTTCGCCGATCCGCGCCAGCCGGAGTCCTTTGCCCCGCTGATCGATGAGCGCACCAAGGCCATCTTCATCGAATCCATCGGCAACCCGCTGGGCAACGTCACCGACATCGCTGCCGTGGCCGAGATCGCGCATCGCCATGGCGTCCCGCTGATCGTGGACAACACCGTGGCCACGCCCTATCTGCTGCGTCCCTTCGAGCATGGGGCCGACATCGTGGTCCACTCATTGACCAAATATCTCGGCGGGCACGGCACTACGCTGGGCGGCGCCATCGTGGACTCGGGCAAGTTCCCGTGGGCCAAGCACAAGGAACGCTTCAAGCGCCTCAACGAACCGGACGTCAGCTATCACGGCGTGGTCTATACCGAAGCGCTGGGCGAGGCTGCCTACATCGGCCGTGCGCGCGTGGTCCCGTTGCGCAATACTGGCGCCGCGCTCTCCCCCTTCAACGCCTTCCAGATCCTGCAGGGCATCGAAACCTTGTCCCTGCGGCTGGACCGCATCACCTCCAATGCGCTGGCCGTGGCGCAATACCTCAAGCGTCACCCGAAGGTACGCTGGGTCAACTATGCCGGGCTGGAAGATCATCCCGACCATGCGCTGGCGCAGAAGTATTTCAAGGGCCGCGCCTCGGGCGTGCTGACCTTCGGCGTGGCCAATGGCCGCGACGGCGGCGCGCGCTTCCAGGATGCGCTGCAACTGTTCACGCGGCTGGTCAACATCGGTGACGCCAAGTCACTGGCTACACATCCCGCTTCCACCACCCACCGCCAGCTGTCGCCCGCCGAACTGGAGAAGGCGGGCGTCACCGAAGACACGGTGCGCCTGTCCATCGGCATCGAGCATATCGACGATCTGCTGGCTGACCTGGAACAGGCCTTGCAGTCGGCGTGATCTGATCGGTCCTTCAACAAAAAATGGCTCCGCATGCGGAGCCATTTTCGTTTCAGGCAGTGGATAAATCAGGCGGCCTGCTTCTCCGCTGCCCGTTGCTGCAGACGCTGTGCCACCAGCTCACGCGTACGCGGGATCAGTTCACGGCCATAGTCGATGGCATCTTCCAGCGGGTCGAAGCCACGGATGAGGAACGTGGTCACGCCCAGATCGTAGTAATCCAGCAGCGCCTCGGCCACCTGCTCGGGCGTGCCGACCAGTGCTGTGGAGTTGTAGCGCGCACCGGTCTCCCTGGCAATGGCCGTCCACAGGCGCTTGTCGACCCGGTCGCCCTTCTCGGCGGCAGCCAGCAAACGGCGCGCGCCTTCGCTCTCTTGCGGTCCGGTGTAGGCCGGATGGCGCGTGCCATTGCCCGAGCGCAGCCGGCGCGTCTCATCGAGGATGCGTTCGGCACGTGCCCAGGCCTGCTCTTCGGTAGCCGCCAGGATGGGGCGGAAGGACACCGAGAAACTGATCTCGCGTCCATGCCGTGCTGCTTCTGCGCGCACGCGTCCGGTCAGGTCGCGCACCTGCTCCAGCGATTCGCCCCACAGTGCATAGACATCGGCATGGCGGCCGGCCACCGGAATGGCGGCCTCGGAGGCCCCGCCGAAGAAGATCGGGAGTTGCGGCTGCTGCAGCGGCTTGACTTCAGAGAACGCCTGCTCGAAACGATAGTGCGCACCCTGGTGATCGAAGGGCTTGTCGGCAGTCCACACCTGGCGCAGGATCTGCAGGTATTCATCGGTACGGGCATAGCGTTGGTCATGATCGAGGTAGTCGCCGTCACGGCGCTGTTCGATGTCGGAGCCGCCCGAGATGATGTGCACGCCCAGCCGTCCGCCGCTGAAATGGTCCAGTGTCGCCAGTTGGCGTGCCGCCAGCGTGGGCGCGACGAAACCGGGGCGATGCGCCAGCATCAGCTGGATGCGCCGGGTGGCGGCAGCTACTTGCGCGATGGTAAGGATGGCATCCGGGCCGTTGGAATGATACGGCACCAGCACCCGGTCAAAGCCGGCCTCTTCGTGGGCGCGCGCAAAGCGCAGCAGGTAGTCGGTATCGATGGCCGGCCCGACCGAGGGATGGATCTCGGAGTTCTTGTGGGTGGTGACCATGCCGATGAAATTGACGCTCATGTTGGACTCTCTTCAGTAAGGAATTCGGGATCGGATACTGCGGGCATCAGGCCGCAACCTTGTTCGCGCCGGCCTGCCAGCCGGGCTGGGCCGCCACCTCTTGCAGGCCGAAGTGGCCACGCAAGGTATGGGTCTCGTAGTCTTCGCGGAACAGTCCGCGCTGGCGCAGCAGCGGCACCACTTCGCGGGTGAACAATTCGAATTGCTGGCCGATGATGGGCGGCATGACGTTGAAGCCATCGGCCGCACCCGCGTTGAACCAGTCCTCGATCAGGTCCGCCACCTGTTCGGGCGTACCGGCCACGGCCAGGTGGCCACGCGCACCGGCCAGGCGCTTGAGCAGCTGGCGCAGGGTCAGTCCTTCGCGCAGCGTGGTCTCGACATAACCGACGGCGCGACTGCGCGAGGCCTGCACCAGACTTGGGTCGGGAAAGTCATCGGCGGTCAGCTTGCGGTCCAGCGGCAAGGCAGAAAAATCGTGGCCGCCAAAGCGCGCCGACAGACGCGCCAGGCCAGTCTCGATGCTGGTGAGCGCATCCAGTTCTTCCCAGACCTGCTGTGCCTCGGTTTCGGTACTGCCGATGGCGGCGCTGATGCCGGGCAGGATCACGATGTCCTGGGCGGCGCGTCCCAGGCGTGCTGCCTGGCCCTTGATGTCCTGGTAGAACGCCTGCGCAGAGGCGCGATGGCCGTGCGCGGTAAAGATGGCTTCGGCCCAGCGCGCCGCAAACGCACGGCCCGCTTCGGACTGGCCAGCCTGCACGTAGACCGGCCGCCCTTGCGGACTGCCCGGCACATTGAGCGGCCCCCGTGTGCGTACATGCTTGCCCTCGAAGTGCACCGGCTGCACTGCCGCGTGATCGAGGAAGCGGCCACCAGCGCGGTCATCCAGCACGGCCGCCGCCGGAAAGCTGCGCCACAGCGCATCGACGGCGGCCACGAATTCTTCGGCGATTTCATAGCGGCTGCCATGGTCCACGTTCTCGGGCAGGCCATAGTTCTGGCCCGCGCGCGGGGCCCAGGAGGTGACGATGTTCCAGCCGGCACGGCCGCGCGAAATATGGTCCAGCGAGGCAAACTGGCGCGCCAGCGTGTAGGCGTGGTTGTAGGTGGTGGAGGCCGTGCCGATGAGACCGATGCGTTCGGTGCGCAGAGCCAGCGCCGTCAACAGCAGCAACGGATCAAGCAGGCCGGAGGTGGCTTGCTGCCCGCCTTCCGGGCCGACCAGGGTATCGGCCAGAAACACGGCATCGAACCTGGCGGCTTCGGCCAGGCGCGCTGCGTCTGCATAGAGTTCCAGATCGGTCAGCGCCTTGGGATTGGCACCGGGATGGCGCCACGCGCCTTCATGGTGACCGCGGCTCATGAGAAAGAGGTTCAGGTGCAATTGGCGTGGGCGCGACATGGCGGCTCCTTGTAGTGGTCTTCAGGCGAGGGACTCGACACCCAGGCGCTGCAGCAGCACCTGGCGCAGGGCGGCGAAACCGGGATCGTCGGCGTGCCGGGGATGGGACAGGTTCACCGCGTGGTCCTGGGCGATGCGGCCCTGTTCCAGCACCAGGATGCGGTCGGCCAGCAGCAGCGCTTCATCCACATCGTGGGTGACCAGGATCACGGTCGGGCGGGTGCGCTCCACCAGGCGGCGCAGCAAGCCCTGCATGCGCAGGCGGGTCAGGGCATCAAGGGCGCCGAAGGGTTCATCGGCCAGCAGGATATGCGGTGTGCGCAACAGCGAACGGGCCAGGGCGGCGCGCTGCTTCTGCCCGCCCGACAGCGTCGCAGGCCAGGCGCCCGCCTGTTCAGCCAGTCCCACTTCCTGCAGCAACTGCAGTGCCGCCGGTCTGGCGGTAGCGGCCTCCAGGCCAAGCGTCAGGTTCTCCAGCACGCTGAGCCAGGGCAGGAGCCGCGCATCCTGGAACAGCACGCTCACGTTGCCGGTGAGCGCCAGTTTTCCGGTGGCGGCGGCGTCCTGATCCAGTCCGGCCAGCGCACGCAGCAAGGTGGTCTTGCCGGAACCGGATTCGCCCAGCAGGGCCACGAACTGGCCCGGCGCAACGTCCAGGTCGAGCTGGTCCAGCACGGTCTTGCTGCCGAAGCGGCGGCTCAGGTGACGCGCGTGGATGGCGCCCGGCGTGCTCAATACCTGCGGACTCATGCGGTCCTCCGGTAGCGCAGTACGCGCGCCTCAATGGCGCGCACCACCAGGTCCGACAACAGGCCCAGCACGGCATAGATCAGGATGCCAACCACGATCACATCGGTCTGGCCCCAGTCGCGTGCCCGGTTCATCAGGTAGCCGATGCCGGTCTGGGTGTTGATGAGTTCAAGCACCACCAGTGCCGTCCAGCACAGCGAGACTGCCAGCCGCAGCCCGGTGAAGAAGCCCGGCAAGGCCCCCGGCAGCGCTACCTTGCGCAGGAAGGTAGCGCGTGAGAGATGCAACGTGCGCGCCAGCTCCACGTGACCGATGTCGATGCCGCGCAGGGCGGCGTGGGTGTTGATGTAGATGGGGACGAAGACGGCGGTGGCGATCAGGAAAATTTTCATGGCCTCGCCGATGCCCAGCCACAGGATCGCCAGCGGGATCAGGGCCAGCGTGGGAATGGCGCGCTTGACCTGCACCAGCCCGTCGATCAGCGCCTCGCCGCTGCGCGTGAGGCCGGACAACAGCGCCAGCACCACGCCGGTGGCCAGCCCGATGAAGAGACCACTGTAGGCCCGCGCGGCCGAGGCCAGCAAATGCGGCAGCAGGCTGCCATCACGCAGCATCTGCAGGCCGGTCAGCAGCGCCTGCGAGGGCGCGGTCAGGGTTTCCGGCGACAGCCAGCCCAGGCGCGAGGCTGCTTCCCAGATCGCCAGCAGCAGTGCCGGCCCCAACAGCAGCGCACGCGGCGGCAGGCGCGCCGGCATCAGCGATGGCGAAGGCGCGATGGAGGACGCCGCCGCCGGTGCAGCCAGCGGCAAGTCATCAGCGGGCGGATCCAGGCGGGCGTGTGCACTCATGAGGGCCTCAGCGGTTGGCGACGATCAGCTTGTCGTAGGTGGAGACGAAGGCGCCGGCGGCGTCGAAACGCTGCGGCACGGCCTTGGCTTCGTAGAGGATGTCGATGAGTTTCTGGTGATGCGGGATGGCCTCGGCGGCGGTCTGGAATTTCAACGGCGACTGTCCCGCAAGGATGGCCGCGGTGCCGGCCGCATCGATGCGCTGGAACTGCGTGAAGTAAAAGCGGCCCCACTCTTCCTCATGGGCATTGCTCCACGTGCCGGCACGCACGAAGGCGGCAATGAAGGCGGCGATGGCCTGCGACTTCTGCGCATCGGCCAGCACCTCGGGACGGGCGTAGAGATAGGACGTCGAGGGCAGCAGCTTGCGTTCTTCCGGATCGGGGACGGTGGTGGCACCGATCTGCTTGGCCAGACGCGTCACATGCGGCTCCAGCAGGACGGCCACATCGACCGCCTTGGCACGCAGCGCATCGTTGAGATCGGCCACGCGCAGGTTGACCAGTTGCACATCGGCCAGCGTGAGGCCACCACGCTTCAAGGCATCGATCAGGAACACCTGGCGTCCCGAGCCTTCCACATAGCTGAGCCGCTTGCCACGCAGGTCGGACAGTTTCTCCACGCCCGCACCGGCGCGCTGCACCAGCCGGTATTGCGAGAGCTCGCGGGTGAAGGTGGCGATGATGGGCAGCTTCACGCCCGCTGCGCGCGCCTGGATGGGCGGCGTATCACCGACATACGCGACATCGAGCGCACCAGCACGGATGGCCTCGAAGATGGCCGGGCCGCCCGCAAAATTGGGCAATTCCAGTGCGACATCAAGCGACTTGCGCTCGCCGCTGGCCTCCAGCAGCTGGCGCAGGAATTCGTTCTGGTCGGCCACGATCAGGCGCGTGCCGGAAGGGGCGGCCATTGCGGCCCGGCTGCCCAGCGCGGCCATGCCCAGGGCGGAAAGACCAGTGAGAAAGTGGCGACGCTTCATGCAGTGAGTCCTCGTGAGATGAATGCGACTGGCACGCTCACACCTTCACGATGTAGTCGCTCACCTGCACCTTCTGCGGCAGGATCTTGCGTGCGGCCAGCCAGTCGGCCGCGCCCTGGAAGGTGGCGATGAACTTGGCGTCGTCGGTGCCGTGGAATTCCCAGCGGCGCGCCAGCTTGATGAGCGAATCGCGCACCGCGTCGGAATAGCCGGCATCCTTCTGCACCAGCGCTTCGGCCTCGCGCGGATTCTTGCTGATCCACTCGCCCTCGGCACGATAGGCGGCGTTGACGGCGCGCACGATGTCGGCGTTTTCTTCGGCAAACTTGCGGTGCGTGACGTAGGAGTTGAAGTCGATCAGGAAATCGAGGTCGCGTCCTTCAAAGAACACGTCATGCGCCTTGTACTCCACCCGCGCGATGTCCACGCCCGGGCTCCACATGGACCACGCATCGACCTTGCCCTGCGAAAAAGCGGGGCCCGCATCCGGCGGATTGAGATAGACGAAATTGACCTTGTCGCGCGCGATGCCGTGCTTTTCCAGCGCGGCCACCAGCAGGAATTCTCCGAGCCCGGAGCGATTGACTGCCACCGTCTTGCCCACCAGGTCACTGACCTTGTTGATGCCCGACCCATCCTTGGCGATGATGGCCGTGCTGCGCGGCTCCACCACGGCGAACTGCGTGAATACCAGCGGCGAGCCGGCGATCATCGCGGCCAGTGCGGGGGTGGTGCTGCCACCGAAACCGAAGTCGGCACTGCCACCGGTGACGGCCTGCAACGACGGCGCATGGTTGGGGAAAGGACCGATCCACTGTACCTTGATGCCATCGCGGGCCAGCGTCTTTTCGAACTCGCCGCGCGTGCGGGCGATACCGGGCAAACCACCCTTGCCCCAGGCCAGGCGCACCGTATCGGTAGTGCGCGACTTGCCGGCGGCGCGCGCCAGCAGCGGCAGGCCGCTGGCGCCGAGGGCCGCGCC
The DNA here is from genome assembly GCF_031455335.1 of Herbaspirillum sp. 1173. Classification (NCBI taxonomy): domain Bacteria; kingdom Pseudomonadati; phylum Pseudomonadota; class Betaproteobacteria; order Burkholderiales; family Oxalobacteraceae; genus Herbaspirillum; species Herbaspirillum sp. 1173. Next base: position 569,915 of record NZ_JAVDSP010000002.1, read on the forward strand.
ACCCAGCGCGGCTTGCAACAGTTGACGACGATGGAGATTGGCAGGCTTGGAATCGTGGGACATGAGCATTAAGCAGGATTTAATGAGGAAAAAAACAGCATTCAGGAAAACTTAATGCCGCCGCTACGCAGCCTGGGCGGCCACCACGCCCAGTTCTGCCAGCAATTGCGCACGCAGGGCCTGGGCAGCAGGATGGCTGCGGTCATGGGCCGCTTCGGGGGCGACGCGGACATCATTGGCAATGGCCCCTTCGCGCATGACGAGGATGCGATCGGCCAGGACGATGGCTTCATCCACATCGTGCGTCACCAGCAGCACCCCGGGGCGATGCCGTGCCAGCAGTTGGCGCACCAGGGCATGCATGCGGATGCGGGTGAGCGCATCCAGCGCGGCGAAGGGTTCATCCAGCAGCAACAGGCGCGGCTCGCGCACCAGGGCGCGTGCCAGCGCCACGCGCTGGGCCTGGCCACCCGAGAGATTGCGCGGCCAGTCGTCGAGCCGGTCACCGAGGCCCACCTCTTCCAGGGCGGCGTGCGCCAGCGGCTTGCCCCGGCGGTCATCGAGGCCCAGTGAGACATTGCGCCACAACGGATCCCACGGGATCAGGCGCGGTTCCTGGAAGACCACGGCGGGATGCGCCGGTCCGTCGATGCGGCCGCCATCGATGGGATCCAGTCCGGCCAGCGCGCGCAGCAAGGTGGTCTTGCCGCAACCGCTCTCGCCCAGCAGGGCCACGAATTCACCGCGCGCAATGCGCAGGTTCAGGCCCTGGATCACGGTGCGTTGTCCGTAGCGGCGCTTCAGGCCGGCCACGCTCACGGCCAGTTCATCGGCCGTGGCGGGGTGCAGGGTATGGCGCTCAAACAAGGTCTCGCTCATCATTTCCCCTTGGCGGCGTAGTTGGGATGCCAGGCCAGCAGGCGGCGCTCCAGCAGGCGGGCGATGCCATCGGACACCACGCCGATGCCGGCATAGATGACGATGGTCAGCACGATCACGTCGGTCTGCAGGAATTCACGCGCATCCATGGCCAGCGAGCCGATGCCGGTATTGGCGGCGATGGTCTCGGCGATCACCAGCGCCAGCCACGCGACGGCCAGTGCATAGCGCACCCCGGCCAGGATCGATGGCAGTGCACCGGGCAGGACGATGCGGCGGATCAGGGTCCAGTTGGACAGCCCTGTCACGCGGCCCAGTTCCAGCAGCTTGGGATCGACCTGGCGGATGCCCAGCACGGTATTGATGTAAATGGGGAACAGCACGCCCAGCGAGACCAGGAACACCTTGCCGCCCTCGCCCACGCCGAACCACACGATCACCAGCGGCAGCGCCGCCAGGAAAGGGACGGCGCGCACCATCTGCACGCTGCGGTCCACCAGCGCCTCGGCCAGGCGCGAGAAGCCCACCAGCGTACCGAGCACGAAGCCGATGCTGCCGCCGATGGCAAACCCGGCAGCGGCGCGCAAGAGGCTGGCACCAAGGTCCGACAGCAGGCGGCCCTGGGCGATCAGGTTCAGTGCCGTCTGCAAGACCTTGCTGGGCGCGGGCAGCACCTGCGGCGAGAGCACGCCGGCACGGGCCAGCGCTTCCCAGGCCAGCAGCAGCACCAGCGGTGCGGCCCATGAAATGAAGAAGAGACTGCGTGCAGTGAGCACGCGCGCGCTGTGCGACGTGTTGTCCGGCGCAGCAGAGGCGGAGTCAGCCCCCGCCGCCGGCAGGGGAAAATGATTGACCGCTTCGGGCATGGCGTTTCCTTCTCGGTGGTAGCGAGGACGCACCCGGCAGGCCGCCGGGTCGTGCAAAGAAGGAAATCGTAATCAGCTTCGCGGCGAGGGAATACGAATGATTTTGTGTTTTGATATCCGGTAAACGGATTAGGGCCTGTTCACGCTTCATCTGCGAGATTGAGTATGAACAGGCCCTGTGACTCAGCGCAGCTCGGCCGTGGACACGCCCGGTACACCCTGCCGGATGCGCTTGCTGTAGTCCGGTTCCGGCCCGCTTTGCAGGGCGCGTTCGGTGATGCGCCCGGCCTCGCGCAATTGCGCGAAGCTGTATCCCGGTGTCAGCACGCCATGGTCAAACACGTAATCGGCGAAGTAGCCGGAGAGCAGCAGGCGATAGTCCAGCGGCAGAGAGGGCGAGAGACGGCGCGCCAGTTCAAAGACGATGGTGGTGCAGTTGCTGGTGAGGGTGTTGTAGAAACGCGGACGCTCCCGCAATTGCGCCGCGCGTTCGAGGTAGCCGAGGAAGACGCGGCGCAATTGGTCCGGGCGCAATTGCAGACGATACAGATACACATCCTCCCCGCGTGCATTGGTACGGGTACGGATGATGTCGGCTTCGTCGGCGGCAACGATGACGGTCTCGAACTTGCGGAAGAAGCCGCCCAGGGCCGAGAAGGCTTCATCGCGTTCTCGCCGGATCTCCAGCGAGAACACCAGACGCCGTCCATCGGCAAAACCGAAGGACACCAGCGTGTGCGCAATCGCCGGCCCCATCCAGTAAGACAGCAGCAAGTCGGCCGAGACCAGTTGCGCGAGATCATATTGGCGCGATTCCCAACGGATGTCCACATCAGTCTCGGTGCGCCAGTTGAAGTTGCGCACGTTGTCCAGCGTGACGGTATCGCCTTGCACCTGCGACACCAGCATGCGCGCCACATCATCGGCCCAGTCGCGCGCGTGGCTGGGGCGGATGCTGCTCCACCAGCCGGCCATGGCAATACCGGCCAGCACCAGGGCCACCGGGCCCCAGCGCCAGGAGTGAGGCAGGCCGGGCAGGCCCGGCACCCCGGCCACCAGCGCCAGCGTCGCTGCAGGCGGCAAGCTCCACAGCACGATGGCGGCGATGCGCAGCCAGGCGGCGCCCGGCAGCTGGAACCACAGCGCAAACCCGCCCCATACGGCCAGGCCCAGTGCCAGCAGGCCCAGCACCATCATCATCGCAGCATGCACAACAGCCATCGGCAACATCCTCAACTTGTCTCGGTTCGGTCCAGCCGAATTGTAGCGGCCTTGTCCGCATAAGTTCATGCGAAAGCATTCGTGGCCGTCACGGCGGGCGCGTTCCACAATCGACGACCCGCTTTGTCTTCTCCGAGGAATCCGCATGTCACAGCCGCCCAAGCCGCCGCAGCAACTGCACCTGAACGTCAACATCCTGCATTCCGGTTTCATCCCCTCCGCCTGGCGTCTGCCGGGGGCCGATCCGCATGCTTTCGTGAAGGCCTCGCATTACGTCGAGGTGGCGCGCATCGCCGAGGCGGCCAAGTTCGATGCGGTCTTTCTGGCCGACAATGCGGCCATCATCGAGCAGATCGATTTCCGCCCGATCACGGCGCTGGAGCCGACCGTGCTGCTGGCCGCCATCGCTGCCGCCACCACCCGCATCGGCGTGATCGGCACGGCCTCCACCAGCTACAACGAGCCCTACAACATCGCGCGCCGCTTCGCCTCGCTGGATCACGTCAGCGGCGGCCGCGCCGGCTGGAACATCGTCACCACGGCTGACCTGCCCTCGGCGCGCAATTTCGGGCTGGAGCAAGTCCCCGACCATGCGGCCCGCTATGCCCGCGCCGACGAATTCACGCAGGTGGTCAAGGCCTTGTGGAACAGCTGGGAAGACGATGCCGTCGTCGGCGATGCTGCCAGCGGCCGCTTCATCGACGATACGCGCGTGCATCCGATTGCCCATCGCGGCACCCACTTCCAGGTGCAGGGGCCGTTGAACCTGCCGCGCACGCCGCAAGGCCAGCCGGTGCTGGTGCAGGCCGGCGGCTCCGGCGATGGCCGGGAACTGGCCGCACGCCATGCCGAGGCCGTGTTCTCGGCCGCCCACACCATCGAGGAAGCGCGCGCCTACCGCCTGGCCATCCACGCCCGCGCCGCCGCGTTGGGACGTCGGCCGCAGGCGGTGAAGATCCTGCCGGGACTGGCCACCATCATCGGTGCCACCGAGGCGCAGGCGCTGCAACGGCGTGACGAACTGATCGACATGATTCCCTGGAGCTACAGCCTCAAGCGCCTGGCCGGCATCCTGGGGGTACCGGTCGCCAGCCTGGACCTGGACCGTCCCCTGCCGGACAAGCTCGCCCTGCCCAATGGCGGCAATGGCAACCACACCTTCTTCCAGGCCACGCTGTCGCTGGTGCGCGGACGCACGCATACCGTGCGCGACGTGATCCGTGCGCTGTGCGGTGGCGGCGGACATCGCGTGCTGGTCGGGACGCCCGAGCAGATTGCCGATGAGATCGAACGCTGGTTCAAGGCGGGTGCCGCCGATGGGTTCAACCTGATGCCCGATGCCCTGCCAGGCGGCTTGCAAGACTTCGTCGATGGCGTGGTACCGCTGCTGCAGCGCCGGGGTTTATTCCGATATGACTATGAAGGCAGCACCTTGCGCGAGCACCTCGGACTGCCGCGTCCACTGGCGTCTGCAGGGGGGGAGCAAACAGTACGGGCAGCATGAGCCCGCCACTGTGAAGACATGGACAAAAAAGCCGGACCGCGCTGCTGACTCCAGCGCGGTCCGGCTCAGGTGCAGGGGTCAGTTCTTGCCGAGTTTGAGCGTGCTGGTGGCGCTGAAATAATCGGGCAAGGTGAAGCCGTCATAGAAGGGTTCCGAACGGATGGCCTTTTGGAAGAATTCGGAACGATAAGCCTGCACGATGTCCTGTGCATAGGTGTCGTCCTGTTTGGTCTTCTTGACGGCCACCACGTTGATGTAGGGCGGCTTCATGTCTTCCAGGATGAAGGCTTCGGAGAGCTTCAACTTGGCGAAGATCGCGAAGTTGCCCTGGATCGCCGCGAAATCCGCATCATCCAGCGCGCGCGGTCCTTGGGCGTTTTCCAGCAGAACCAGTTTCAGGCCGACCTTGTTTTCCACGACATCCAGTTCGGTCACGTCCACCGGCTTGTTCTCGCGGATGCGGATCCATCCCAGGCGCTGCAGGATCCAAAGTGCGCGCTGCAGGTTGACCGGGTCATTGGGCACGGCCACCGTAAAACCCTTCTTGAGATTGTCCAGGCTCTTGTGCTTGCGCGAATAGAGCCCCATCGGCGGCGTGGGCACCTGCACGATGCCGACCAGGTCGGTCTTGTTGCGTTCGTTGTAGGAGGCCAGGAACACCGAGTGCTGCATCACGTTGGCATCGATGTCGCCCTTGAAGACGGCGCTGTTGGCTTCCATTCCGGTGGAGAATTCGTAGTAGCGGATCTTGTAGCCCTTCTGCTCCAGCTGGGGCTGCACGCCCAGCTTGAATTCATCGATGTAAGGGCCGGGCACGAAGCCGAGCTTGAGTTCGCGCACGGGCGGTGCCGCTTGTGCGCTGCCGATCAGGACGGTGGCAAGGAGGACGATGTGCGACAAGCGCAGCAGGGGCCGCAGGGACTTCAACATGGCAGGTTCGCTTTCCGGGAGAAGAAGGGTCGCCCGCCAGTGTAGGGATGCGCGGCGCGGAACTGAACGAAGCAATCCGCATGTCGATAGTTGATCGTTGCTCGCCTGGGCAAGCACAGGAGTCGCTCAGGGCCGGTCCGCACCCAGCAGTGTGGCCAGGCGCGGCAGCACCGACTCGGCATCCTCGCGCAGCTTGAAGGCCAGCAAGTCATCGGCACGGGTCACGCCGCGGTTGATCGCCACCACCGGCTTGCCGGCCGCAGCCACCGTGCGCGGGAAGCGGAAGCCCGACAACACCATCAGCGAAGAGCCGATCACCAGCATGGCATCACAGGCCTGGGCCGCCGCTTCGGCCTGGGCCGTGCGCGCGGGCGGTACGCCATCGCCGAAGAACACCACGTCCGGTTGCAGCATGCCGCCACAGGCTACGCAGGACGGCACATGGAAGGCGGCATCGGCCTCCGGTTCCAGGCGGGCATCGCCATCGGGCAAGGCCTCGGCCTGCAGGTTGACCAAGGAGGGATTGCAGCGTGCCAGCTCCTGCTGGATCTCGGCGCGCGGATAGACGGTGTCGCAGGCCAGGCAGCGCACCGCATGGATGCTGCCATGCAGTTCGATCACGTCGCGGCTGCCCGCCTGCTGGTGCAGGCCATCGACGTTCTGGGTCAGGATGCCGCCGAGATGGCCGGCCTGCTGCAATTGCGCCAGCGCGCGGTGCGCCGCATTGGGCGCGGCCTGCGCCAGGCGTGGCCAGCCCAGCATGCTGCGCGCCCAGTAGCGTTTGCGGGCCGCTTCCGACTGCCGGAACTCGGTGCCCTGGATGGGCAGCCGGCCGCGCCGCACACCGCTGTCGTCGCGGTAGTCGGGAATGCCGGACGCGGTACTGATGCCGGCCCCGGTCAGGACCAGCACCTGGCGATGACGCTGCAACAGCTGCGCCAATGCGGGCAGCAGGTCGGCATCGGCATTGCTGCTCACGTCAGTTGCACCAGGGAAAGCGGCATCACGCGGAACGGACAGACTCGGGCTCATGGCAAAGATTGGCGGGAGGATCACACACGGCAGACTACGCGAATTCGGCCGAGCCTGCAGCCGCGAGGACCGCTCCTGCCAGGGGGCGGCGGACGCGATTTGCCGATTCTCCCTATAATTCCCGTGCAACTTTCAAGGCGCACCCGGCTCGCAAGGCCGGGACAGCGCCGACATAAAAATTCTTCCGCCAAAAGTTCGAGGAGCATCAATCATGCGGCTATTACTTCTGCTGCCTTTCATCGGCCTGCTCTGGGTCCCCTTCTACAACGCCGAATTGCCCAGCCTGTTCGGCTTCCCCTTCTTCTACTGGTACCAGTTCGCCTGGGTACCGCTGACCTCGCTCATCATCTGGCTGGTCTATCGTGATGGCCTGAAGAAGGGAGTCGAATGATGGAGACGTCCAACATCCACTGGACCGCGCTCTGGGTCTTCCTGTTCTTCTTTGTCCTGGTCACCGTGATGGGCTTCCTGGCCTCCAAATGGATGGCCGGTCCCAGCAACAAGGGCGCCCATCTCGATGAGTGGGGCCTGGGTGGCCGCAACTTCGGCACCTGGATCACCTGGTTCCTGGTCGGTGGCGATTTCTATACCGCCTATACCGTCATCGCGGTACCGGCGCTGGTGTATGCGGTCGGGGCCTATGGCTTCTTTGCCCTGCCCTATACCATCCTGGTCTACCCGATCGTGTTCGTGATCATGCCAAAGTTGTGGCATGCGGCGCACAAGGCCGGCCACGTGACCGCCGCCGATGTGGTGTGGGGACGCTATCAGTCGCGTCCGCTGGAGTTCGCCATTGCGCTGACCGGCGTGGTCGCCACCATGCCCTACATCGCCCTGCAGCTGATCGGCATGGAAGTGGTCATCAAGGCCCTGGGCCTGACCGGTGAACTGCCGCTGCTGGCGGCCTTCGTGATCCTGGCCCTGTACACCTACTCGGCCGGCCTGCGGGCACCGGCGCTGATCGCCTTCGTCAAGGACATCATGATCTACATCGTGGTGCTGGTGGCGGTGGTGGTGGTGCCGGCCAAGCTGGGCGGCTATGGTGCCGTGTTCAACTCGGCGCGCGAGGCGTTCGCAATCAAGGGCGGCGCTACCGGCCTGACCCTGAAACCCACGCAGTTCCTGCCCTTCGCTTCACTGGCACTGGGTTCGGCACTGGCGGCCTTCATGTATCCGCACACGCTGACCGGCATCTTCGCGGCCAAGGATGCCAATACCATCCGCAAGAACGCCGTGTTCCTGCCGGCCTATACGGTGCTGCTGGGTCTGATTGCGCTGCTGGGCTACATGGCGTATGCGGCGGGCATCAAGGTGCAGGCCAACAACGACGTGGTGCCGGCGCTGTTCAACGGACTGTTCCCGGGCTGGTTCGCGGGCTTCGCGTTTGCGGCCATTGCCATCGGTGCGCTGGTGCCGGCGGCGGTGATGTCCATCGGGGCCTCCAACCTGTTCACCCGCAACTTCTGGAAGCCTTACGTCAATCCTGGCATCAGCCATGAAGGCGAAGCCAAGGTGGCCAAGGTGGTGTCGCTGGTGGTCAAGTTCGGGGCGCTGGTGTTCATCCTGTTCCTGCCGACCAAGTTCGCGCTGGACCTGCAATTGCTGGGCGGCGTGTGGATCCTGCAGACCTTCCCGGCGCTGGTGTTCGGCCTGTTTGTCGGCTGGTTCGGTGCCCGCGCACTGCTGTGCGGCTGGGCCGTGGGCATCGTCGGCGGCAGCTGGCTGGCCTTCAGTGACGGCATCAAGCCGGTCCACAGCTTCCTGATCGGCGGCGAGACCTACACGCTCTATACCGGCCTCATTGCGCTGGCCCTGAACGTGGTGGTGGCCGTCATCGCCAACCTGATCCTGGGCAAGGGCTCGCAGCCTGCATTGAAGCGTTGATGTGATGATGCAAGGATGCATCGGCGTTTGATCAGGCGATGCATCCGCGCATCAGTTCGTCACCGCGCTGCGCCGGCGTTAACCTGAAAGTTGCAGCGCCCGTGCAAGAAAAAATGCTCCTCGATGAGGAGCATTTTTTCTTGCACGGCTTGGTTCGATGAAGCGCGTTCCGGACCTGGGTCAGCTGCCCTGCCCCGCCTCTGCCAGCAGCGCTACCAGCCGCTCCAGCGGTGCCGGTTTGGTCAGGTGGTGATCGAAGCCGGCGGCGGCCGCTTCCTGGCGATCCGAATCGGCACCACGGCCGGTGAGCGCGATGAGCTGCATGCGCGCGCCCGCCTCGGTCGCGCGCAGCTGCGTGGCCAGTGCATAGCCCGACATGTCGGGCAGTCCGATGTCGATGAAGCCGACATCAGGGCTGACCTCCTGCGCCAGCCGCAAGGCCTCGGCCCCGTTGCCGGCCACATGGGTGGCATGGCCGCGATAGTTGAGCAGCATGGCCAGCATGTCGGCATTGTCGAAGTTGTCGTCCACGATCAGGATGTCCAGTCCCTTGCCGCTCTCCGCCTGGGGCAGCTCGCCGGCCGCCTCGCTGCGGTCCTGCGCCGTGGTCTGCGGCAGGCGCACCGCGAAGGTGGCTCCCAGGCCGGGGCCGGGGCTGGTGACCGAGACGCTGCCCTCATGCAGGTCCACCAGCCGCTTGACCAGGTGCAGGCCAATGCCCAGGCCGCCCTGAGCGCGATCCACCTCGGACTGGATCTGGGTGAACATGTCGAATACCGTGCCGATATCCTCGGCGGCCAGTCCCACGCCATTGTCACTGATGCTGATGAGGACATCGTCGCCATCCATGCGCGCCATCACGCGGATGAGGCCGCCCGGGGGCGTGTATTTCGCCGCATTGTTGAGGATGTTGCTGACCACCTGCACCACGCGATGGGTATCGGCTTGCAGGAAGAGGTCGCTTTCCGGGGCTTCCAGTTCCAGCTTGTGGCGATTCTTCTCGATCAGCGGCATGCTGATCTCGACCGCGCTGGCCAGCGCGGACTTGACCGACATGTGCTGCTTCCTCAACTTGATCTTGCCCTCGGTGATGCGGGAGATATCGAGCAGGTCTTCGATCAGGTGCGCCAGATGGCGGATCTGGCGATCCATCATCTGGTGGATGTTGTGCTGGCGCTCGTTGCCGGCCCCCATCAGCTTCATCACTTCCAGCCCGTTGCGGATCGGGGCCAGCGGATTGCGCAACTCGTGCGCCAGCGTCACCAGGAATTCGCGCTGGCGGCGGTTGATGGTGGTCAGGTCCTGCGCCAGCAGTTCCAGGTTGCGCTTGGCTTGGCGTTCCTCATGCACGTCCACGATGGCACCGACGAAACCACCGGGCTGGTCGTCCTCTGTCTGCAAGGGCGTACCTGAATCGATCACCCAGCGATAGCCGCCATCAGCATGGCGCAAGCGATAGACGGCGTGGAAGGCGCTGCGTGTCTGCTGGCAGCGGACGAACTCGGCGAGGGCGGCCTCGCGGTCCTCCGGATGGATGCAGGCGATATGGCCGCCATCGGCGATGGCGCTGGCCGGCAGACCGGTGAAGGCGTGCCAGCGACGGCTGAAATAGTTGGTGCGGCCCTCCGGGCTGGTGGTCCAGATGATGGCCGTGGAGGCATCGACCAGCGAGCGGAAATAGCGCTCGCTGGCCTGCAGCGCCTCGCGCGCAGCTTGCCGGCGGCGTGCCGCTTCCACCTGGCTCTTGACGCGTATCATCAGCTCGGTGGCCGCGAAGGGCTTGACCAGGTAATCATCGGCACCGGCGGCGATGCCCTCGATGCGCGCTTCTTCACCGGCACGTGCCGAGAGCAAGATCACTGGCACCTCGCGCGTACGCGCATCACGCTTGATGCGGGCCAGCAGGCCGAAGCCATCCAGCACCGGCATCATCACGTCGCTCAGGACCAGGTCCGGTGGCGCGGCGCATACGGCTTCCCAGGCGGCCTCGCCGTCGGGACAGGTTTGCACGTCGGCGTAGTCACCGAGCAGGCGCTGCAGGTAGTCGCGCATGTCGCGGTTGTCGTCGGCAATGACGATGCGTACCGGATGCGCCGCGCCGCCTGCCGGAGGCAAGGCCGGGGCCGCCGCGGTGACGGGTTCGGCGGCCGTCGTGGAGAGCAGCGCTGAGGTGGCTGCAGGCAGCCAGGCTTGCGCCTCCTCGACAAAGGCCTGGCCGGGCTGGCGGTCCTGGCTGATCGCCACGGCGTCGGCCCGGATCACGTCATCGGCCTGCAAGTGTGCGGTGCCGAACGGGATCTCGACGAAGAAGGTCGAGCCCGCGCCCGGCACGCTGTGCACGCCGATCTGGCCGTGATGCAGCTTGACCAGTTCCTGGATCAGGGCCAGGCCGATGCCGGTGCCTTCATAGGTGCGGCCGTGCGCGTTGTCGATGCGATGGAAACGCTCGAAGACGCGCGCCTGCTGGTCCAGCGCAATGCCGGAGCCGGTGTCGGTAACCGACAGGCGCACGCTGTGCGCCAGCGGCTCCAGCAGCACCGTGATGCTGCCCTCGAAGGTAAATTTGAAGGCATTGGAGAGCAGGTTGAAGACGATCTTTTCCCACATGTCGCGATCAACGAAGACCGGCTCGGGCAGCGGCGTGGTCTTGACCTCGTAGTGCAGTCCGGCCTTTTCCAGGGTCGAGCGGAATACGCTGGCCAGATCTTCCGTGAGGCTGGCCAGATCGGTGGCGACGAAGCTGGCCTTGGCGCGTCCGGCCTCGATGCGCGAGAAATCCAGCAGCGCATTGACCAGCTTGAGCAGGCGCAGCGAATTGCGGTGCGTGACCTCCAGCCGCTTGCGCTGCGCCGGTCCCAGCGGCTCGGCCTGATCGGCCAGGGCATCATCAAGCGGGCCGACCATCAGCGTAAGCGGGGTGCGGAATTCGTGCGAGATGTTGGAGAAGAAGGCGGTCTTGGCGCGGTCGATCTGGGCCAGCTCCTCGGCCTTGCGCTGTTCATGCAGGTAGACCAGCACGTTGGAGACAGCCGTGCTGAGTGCTCCACCCAGCAGGGCATAGAAATCCTGGTACTCGGCGTCCAGCGCACGGCGCGCACTCACGCCTGCCACCACGAAACCGAAGGGCTGCTCCATCCCGGCCACGGTGACCGGCAGGATCACGGCCTGCACCGGGGCTTCTTCATACGGCCCGGCCACAAAGGGGCCGAAGCGCGCGGCCAGATCGTCGACCTGCACCATGCGCTGTTCGGCCAGAGCCTGAGCGAAAGGCCAGGCTTGCGCATCGTCCAGACGCACGCTGGCCGGGGCCAGCGCACTGTCGGCCGCGATGCCGGCCAAGCCGCGGCGCTGCAGGACATCGCCTTCGAGCTGGTAGAAGAGCGTGAAGGGCAAGTCCAGTTCCATGGCGGCGTGGCGCTGTTCCAGTCCCTGGCACAGATCGTCGATGGAGAGGCATTTGCCGAGTGCGGTCGCCAGTTCGCGCAAGGCGGCGGTGCGGCGCGCGCCCAGCACCTTGTCGGTGGATTCGGAGATCGGGTGGAACACGCCGCCGACCTCGCCCGACTCGACCCGGATCGGGGAGAAGGAGAAGGTCATGAAGGCTTCTTCCAGATAGCCGTAACGATCCAGGAACATGCGCTGGTCGCGGATGTAGGTGCCCTCGCCCTGATGCGCGCGGTCGAAGGCATCGCCCACCACCGGCAAGGCGGTGGCCCAGCAGATGCGGAAATCCTGGCCCATCGACTCGGGATGCTTGGCGCCGCAGATGGGGCGATAAGCGTCGTTGTAGATCTGGATGTCGTGCGGCCCCCAGGCGATCAGGATGGGGAAGGTGGAAGACAGGCACAGGCTGACCGCCGTGCGCAGGCTTTGTGGCCAGCTGTCGAGGGGACCCAGCGGGGTGGACGACCAGTCCATCGCGCGAATCAGTTTCCCCATCTCGCCACCACCGGAGAGCCAGCTGAATTCCGACTGTTGTTCGTCCACTTCGCTGACCTTTATGTGCGTGAAACCTTCAATAGGCGGTGATGCTACTCCCCTATGCTGACAATCGCCGGGTTTTCTACCGCTTTTTGTCATAAAACGTCACTACACCAACGAAAAAAGGGCAGCGGGTACGCGCCCGCTGCCCTTTTGCGCCAGGTCTCGCGTCTGAAGCTTCATATCGCCTCAAACCCGTGCCTCATGGCAACCAGCTCAGAGCTTTTCGGTCTCCCCGCTCTTGGGCTGCCATTTCATGAGCCGTTTCTCGATCCCCCCCACGGCCAGGTCCAGCACCAGCGCAAAGATGGTCAGCACGACGATGCCGGCAAAGACGGTGTTGATGTCGAAGCTGCCCTCGGCCTGCAGGATCAGGTAGCCCACGCCACGCGCCGAGCCCAGGTATTCACCGACCACCGCCCCGACGAAGGCCAGGCCGATGGACGTGTGCAGACTGGAAAACACCCATGAAGTGGCCGAGGGCAGGTAGACCGTACGCAGCAGCTGACGTGCATTGGCGCCCAGCATGCGGGCATTGGCCAGCACCACCGGGCTGACTTCCTTGACGCCCTGGTAGACGTTGAAGAAGACGATGAAGAACACCAGCGTCACCGCCAGCGCCACCTTGGACCAGATGCCCAGGCCGAACCACATCGCGAAGATCGGCGCCAGGATCACGCGCGGCATGGAGTTGGCGGCCTTCACATAGGGATCGAGGATGGCCGAGGCAGTCGGCGAGAGCGCCAGCCACAGGCCGATGGCCAGGCCGAAGACGGTGCCGATGAGGAAGGCCAGCACGGTTTCGGTCAGCGTGATCAACAGATGTGAATAGATTTCTGCCGGGAAGCTGAGCGTGAAGAAGGTGGTGTCGCCGATGCCCACTTCCAGCGAGCCGCTGCCGACGGTGAACCATTCCCAGATGCGCTGCGCCACCTTCAGCGGTTCGCCGAAGAAGAAGGCGGTCTGCGGATTGCGCGTGGCCACGTGCCAGACCAGCAGCACCACGGCCAATACCATCAGCTGCCAGAAACGGATGTTCTTGTGATTCGGTTTAAATAATTTCCACATGATGCTGATTCTCTTCCCTGATCTGTTCGGTACGGCTTACGCTGCGCGCTTTTGTTGTTGATAGCCCTTGAGCACTTCATCGCGCAGCACATCCCAGATCTGCTGGTGCAATTCGACGAAACGCGGATGCATGCGGATCTCGGCGACGTCGCGCGGGCGCGGCAGGTCGATCCTGAATTCACCGATGGGATGCGTGCCGGGGCCGGCCGCCAATACGATCACGCGGTCGGACATGGCGATGGCTTCATCCAGATCGTGGGTGATGAAGAGCACGGCTTTCTTCTTGGCGTTCCACAGGTCCAGCACTTCGTTTTCCATCAGCTGGCGGGTCTGGATATCGAGCGCGGAGAAAGGTTCGTCCATGAGGATGATGTCCGGGTCCAGGATCAGCGTCTGCGCCAGCGCCACGCGCTTGCGCATGCCGCCGGAGAGCTGGTGCGGATAGCGGTCGCCGAAGCCTTGCAGGCCCACGCGCGCCAGCCATTGTTCGCCCAGTTCTTGTGCCGCCTTTTCCTCATGGCCGCGATACTGCAGGCCGGCGATCACGTTCTGCAGCGCGCTGCGCCAGGGCATCAGCGCCTCGGCCTGGAACATGTAGCCGGCGCGGCGGTTGATGCCCTTGAGTTCCTCACCGAATACCTTGACGCTGCCCGAGGACGGTTGCAGCAATCCGGCCCCGACATTGAGCAAGGTGGACTTGCCGCAGCCGGTGGGGCCGACCACGGAAACGAATTCGCCCGGCGCAATCGAGAGGTCGGTATTGGCCACGGCGGTGTAGCGCTGGGAACGGTCGTCCTTGGAGACGAAGGTGCAGGTGATGTTGTCGAACTGGAGTGCTGGCGTCATGGTGGTGCGGGCGGCTGCGGCCCGGTTGGAGGAGACGAAAGAAGCTGAAAAGAAGCTGAGCACTCCCTGCCCAAGATGCGCAAATGCCCGTTGCCGGGCATTTGCGGTGCGTTCGCACGGGACGGGAGCGCCTTGCCTGTGCTTACTTGTACTTGGCGTTGGCCTTCTGTACGAAGGAATTGGTGAAGGTCTTGGACAGATCGATCTGCTTGTCCGCCAGCGAGGGCTCGAAGGCCTTCAGCGTGCGCAGCGCCGTATCCGGACCGCCCGGCGGGAAGTAGCCGTCCGGCGAAATGGCCTGGCGCACCTTCATGAAGGCATCGATGTAGAGCGAACGGTCGCCCAGCAGATAGCTTTCCGGGACGGCCTTGATGATGTCGGAGGGACCGGCCTTCTGGATCCACTTCAGCGCGCGCACCATGGCATTGGTCAGGGCTTGCGTGGTATTGGGATACTTCTGCACGAAGGCCGCCGGTGCATACAGGGTTGCCGCCGGCATGGGACCACCGAAGACATCATTGGTGTCCTTCAGGGTACGGGTGTCGGCGATGACCTTGATCTCGTTGTTCTGCTCCAGCATGGAGATGACCGGATCGAGGTTGGCGATCGCGTCGATCTGGCCCGAGCGGATCGCAGAGATGGCACCGGCTGCCGCCCCCACGCCGATGAAGGAAACATCGGTGGGCTTCAGGCCCGCCTTGGCCAGCACGTAGCTGGCCATGATGCTGGTGGAAGAACCCGGTGCGGTGACGCCGATCTTCTTGCCCTTCAGGTCGGCCACGGTCTTGTAGTTGGGCATGGTCTTGTTGTTGACCGCCAGCACGATCTGCGGCGCCCGGCCCTGCAGCACGAAGGCGACGATGGGCTGGTTCTTGGCCTGCATGTTGATGGTGTGTTCAAAAGCGCCCGAGACCACGTCGGCGCTACCGCCCACCATGGCCTGCAGCGCCTTGGCACCGCCGGCGAAGTCGGAGATCTCGACCTGCAGGCCTTCATCCTTGAAATAGCCGAGCTGCTCGGCAATGGTCAGCGGCAGGTAGTAGAACAGGTTCTTGCCACCCACGGCGATGGAGACCTTGGGTTTTTCCAGCGCCTGCGCGCCGGCGCTGCCGTTGAATGAAAAATAGCCGGCCAGGAACAGGCCAGCGGCGATCAGCAATTGCTTCCAGCTCAATTTCATTGTGTCTCCTCCGTGTGTGGATGGGGGGTGCTGCTTGTTGTCCAGCTTGTTGCAGGCGACCCCGTGCCGGTGCCTGCCTTTGTCATGCTGCTTCAGACCACGCCTGCGTCCCGCAGCTTCTTGATGTGGGCCTCATCATACCCCAGCGATTGCAGGATTTCATCGCTGTGGGCACCCAGCTCCGGGCCCAGCCATCGGGTCTGGCCGGGCGTTTCCGACATCTTGGGCGTGATGCCCGGCAGCTTGACCGGCGTGCCATCGGCGAACTGGTGCTGCTCGAACATGTCGCGCGCCAGGAATTGGGCATCGTTCATCATGTCCTTGACGGAGTAGATCTTGCCGACCGGGACGTCAGCTGCCTGCAGCGTGGCCAGGGCCGAATCGATGGTCTGCGTGCTGCACCACTGCTGGATGGCGGCATCGATTTCTTGGGTGCGCGGCACGCGGCCATCGTTGCGTGCCAGGCCCGGATCATTGGCCATGTCGTCGCGGCCGATGGCACTCATGAGACGTTTGAAGATGGCATCGCCATTGCCAGCGATGACGATGTTCATGCCTTCGCCGGTGGTGTAGGTGTTGGAAGGGACGATGCCGGGCAACGCACCGCCGGTGCGCTCCCGCACCACGCCGGCGAAATCGAACTCGGGCACCATCGATTCCATCATGTTGAAGACCGCTTCGTACAAGGCCACATCGACCATCTGGCCCTGCCCTGCCACGCAGTCCGCACCGGACTTGCCGTTCCAGCGGCCACCGCTGACATCGCGATGGCGCAGCGCCATCATGGCGCCGATCACACCGTGCAATGCGGCGATGGAGTCACCGATGGAAATGCCAATGCGTACCGGCGGGCGGTCCGGATGGCCGGAAACGTAGCGGATGCCGCCCATCGATTCACCGATGGCACCGAAGCCCGGCAGGTCGCGCAGCGGACCGGTCTGGCCGTAGCCGGACAGGCGCACCATGATGGTGGCGGGATTGAGTTGCTTCAGGTCCTCATAGCCAAGCTTCCACTTCTCGAGCACGCCGGGGCGGTAGTTCTCGATGATGACATCGGCGTCCAGCGCGAGCTGGCGGGCGATCTCCTGGGCGCGCTCATCCTTCATGTTCAGGGTGATGCTCTTCTTGTTGCGCGCCTGGACCGACCACCACAGCGAGGTGCCGTCCTTGAGCACGCGCCAGTGACGCAGGGGGTCGCCATCACCGGGCGCTTCGATCTTGATGACCTCGGCCCCGAACTCGGCCAGCATGCGCGAACAGAAAGGACCCGCAATCAGCGTGCCCAGTTCAAGAACCTTGATGCCGGCCAGCGGGCCGGGCTTGGATGTGGCTGTGCTCATCGTGCTTGCACCGGATGCCTGGCAGGCGCGGCCTGCGCGGGCGCTCCGGTGTTCTCCTCTTGGTCGATGCTGCGGACCGGGCTCTTGTGGGGTATTGGCCAGTGTCCTGGAATGCGATGGATTCGGGTGATGCTGCGCGGCGGGCGAAGAGCAGTGCGCAGTATGTGGGTGGGTCACCCCCTTGCGGCTCCTGGCCTGACGTCGTACGTGCACGCCGGCAAGTCCACATTCTATTGCAGCATGCGCGCGATGTCGCGCATTTTGACCTGCATGGGCGACGTCATGCCTGCAAGTTTTTCATCTGAAAACGATCTCGTCCGCGATTCGTGCGGATCTTGCGGTCGCCTCGGGTTCAGGTCGAACGGCGATCCAGCATGGCGCGGGCGATGGTGCCGGCGTCCACGTATTCCAGTTCGCCCCCGACCGGTACGCCGCGCGCCAGGCGGCTCACCTTCAGGCCGCGGGCCTTGAGCGTTTCGCTGATGTAGTGGGCGGTGGCTTCGCCTTCGTTGGTGAAGTTGGTGGCCAGCACCACTTCGCTGACTACGCCATCGGTAGCGCGGGTGATGAGTTTTTCAAGATGGATGTCGCGCGGGCCGATGCCGTCCAGCGGCGAGAGCCGGCCCATGAGCACGAAATAGAGGCCTTTGAAGGTCAGGGTCTGCTCGATCATGACCTGGTCCGAGGGCGACTCCACTACGCACAGCTGGGTGTGGTCGCGCTGGCTGTCCTGGCAGGTCTCGCAGACCACCTGCTCGGTGAAGGTATTGCACAGGGCGCAGTGACGAATGGTTTCCAGCGCCTTGGTGAGCGACTGGCTCAGGCCGGCGGCGGCGTCGCGGTCGTGCTGCAGCAGGTGGAAAGCCATGCGCTGCGCGGTCTTGGGGCCGATGCCGGGCAGCCGGCGCAGCGATTCGGTCAGAAGGGTGAGACTGGAGGGCGTTTTCAATTGCGGTCTACGGAATAGCGGAAGGCTTCGAGTGCCTCGGCCGTCATGGAGGGGACGAATTCGATGATCTCGTATTCGGCCACGCCGCCGATGAAGAAGGGATCGGATTCCATGATGGCTTCGATCTCGGCACGGTCGGCACAGTCGGCAATGATGATGCCGCCGGTACGCGGCACCTTGCGGCCGGACATCAGGAATACGCCTTCGGCATATTGCTGGTTGAGGAATTTCTTGTGCGCGGTCAGCAAGGAATCGATTTCGCTTGCCGGCTTGGTGTACGTGATCGAGACGATGAACATGGTGCCTCCACTAAGCAATCCTGCATTCCATCAGAATCAGACTGTCCTGCGCGATGCTGCCTGCGCCCGGCGGTCGCAGCCACCGGGCCGGCACAGCATCAGAACGGCATCTTGAAGCCCGGGGGCAGCGGCATGCCGGCGGTCACGCCGGACATCTTTTCCTGGGCGGTGGCTTCGGCCTTGCGGACGGCGTCGTTGAAGGCTGCAGCGACCAGGTCTTCCAGCATGTCCTTGTCGTCCGCCAGCAGCGACGGGTCGATGGAGACGCGCTTGACGTCGTTTTTACAGGTCATCACCACCTTCACCAGGCCGGCACCGGACTGGCCCTCGACTTCGATGCTGGCCAGCTGTTCCTGGGCCTTCTTCATGTTGTCCTGCATGGCCTGTGCTTGCTTCATCAGACCTGCCAGTTGACCTTTCATCATGCTCATTGCTCCTTGTTTCAATTCACGGAATTCTATCGCGTTTGGCTCGGCGGCCGGCAATCTCGCCAGCAGCGCCGTGCACGTCTCACAACGCCTGGATCGACCCCGGCACGATGGTGGCGCCGAACTCGCGCATCATGCTCATCACGAAGGGATCGCTCTTCATCTTCTGTTCGGCCTTGCGCTGGCGCTCGGCCCGTTCGGCCTCGGCCACCGCGTTGGCGGTATCGGAGACGGCACCGATCTCGGTCTCGACGCGGATTTCCTTGCCGAAACGCTCGGACAGGGCGGCGATCAGTTTTTCGATACTGCCCGAGGAGCGCAAGGTTTCCAGCGGGATACGCAGATGGAAGCACACATTGCCTCCATTGAGCGCTTCACAGCGTACCAGTTCACTCTGAAATGCCATCTGGTGCGCCACGCCGCGCAGCGTGGTGAGGCTGGCAGCCAGCGTCGGCCAGTGGCCATCCCAGCCCAGTTCGGCGGCGATGCGCGCGGTTTCCTGCTGCTGTGCGGGCGTGGCGGCCGGGCGCTGGGGCGCGGGGGGTTCTGCGGAGGCCGGTGCGGCTGGCGCTGGGGCAGCGGCGGGAGCAGCCTGCATGCGTTGCTCCGCGAACTCCGGCATGGGGGCGGACGGCGGCATGGCGGACGCACCGGAGTCATCTTCCCAGGGCGGGATGGAATCGAAGGGCGGCGGTTCCGGCATGTCCGGCGGCATGGCGGAGGCGGCACGGACAGCCTTGGGAGCCGGTGCCGCTGCGGCAGCTGGAGCGGCGGCCGGCGCGCTGGCCATCGGCGCAGCTGCTGCCGGGACCGCTGAGGGTGCCGGGGCTGGCGTAGCCGCGGCGGGTCGGGCAGCGCCCTTGCCGCCCTTGCCACCACGCAAGGCCATCAGTGCAGCTTCACGGGCGGATGTCGGGGCTGCGGGTGCTGCAGGTGCCGCAGGCATCGGTGCTGCTGGTGCGGGCGCCGCTGCGGCCGTCGGGCTTGCGGCAGGCGCTGAGGCCGGTGCGGCCGGCGCAGCAGCGGGTACAGCGGCCGGTTGCGCGCGGCTGACCGGCGCACTGGTCACGGCCGCCTGCGGCGCCAGCAGCGGGGCAGCCTGGCGCGGCGTGGCCGGACGAGCAGCACCCGGCGCGGGCGCTGCCGGTACCGGACCGCTCGCGCTGGCACTGACCGGGCGGAAGGCCAGCATGCGCACGAGCGTCATGCTGAAACCTGCATATTCATCGGGGGCCAGGCCCAGTTCATTGCGGCCGTGGACGGCGATCTGGTAGAACAACTGCACATGTTCCGGACTGAACTGAGCGGACAGGCGCAGGATATCTTCGCGATTGGGCAGGTCATCGGCCAGCGCCGCCGGCACTGCCTGCGCCAGTGCAATCTGGTGCAGCAGCGTGCCCAGGTCCTGCAGGGCGGCGTTGTACGACAGGCTGCGGGTGGCCATGTCATCGGCCACACCCAGCAAGGCGGCACCATCCTGCACCGCCAGCGCATCGAGGACGCGGATCAGGTACGACTGGTCCAGCGCACCCAGCATGCCCTGCACCGCTTCCAGGGTGACCTTGCCGGCGGCATAGGCGATGGCCTGGTCGGTCAGCGACAGCGCATCGCGCATGGAACCCGAAGCCCCTTGCGCCAGCAGGCGCAGCGCGGGCGGATCGAATTCGATGCCCTCCTGGTTCAGGATGTTGTCGAGGTGGCCGATGATGTGGCCGGGCGGCATCTGCTTGAGGTTGAACTGCAGGCAGCGCGACAGCACGGTCACGGGAATCTTTTGCGGATCGGTGGTGGCCAGGATGAACTTGATGTGCTCCGGCGGCTCTTCCAGCGTCTTCAACATGGCGTTGAAGGCGTGGTTGGTGAGCATGTGCACTTCGTCGATCATGTAGACCTTGAAGCGTGCATTCGACGGTGCATAGATGGCCTGCTCCAGCAGCTGCGCCATCTCGTCCACGCCACGGTTGGAGGCGGCATCCATTTCGATGTAGTCGACGAAGCGGCCGGCATCGATGGCCACACAGGCTTCGCATACGCCGCAGGGTGCAGCGGTGATGCCGCCGGTGCCATCAGGGCCGACGCAGTTGAGCGACTTGGCCAGGATGCGCGAGAGCGTGGTCTTGCCCACGCCGCGGGTCCCGGTGAAGAGATAGGCGTGGTGCAGCCGCTGCTGTTCGAGC
The DNA here is from genome assembly GCF_031455335.1 of Herbaspirillum sp. 1173. Classification (NCBI taxonomy): domain Bacteria; kingdom Pseudomonadati; phylum Pseudomonadota; class Betaproteobacteria; order Burkholderiales; family Oxalobacteraceae; genus Herbaspirillum; species Herbaspirillum sp. 1173. Next base: position 590,499 of record NZ_JAVDSP010000002.1, read on the forward strand.
GCGTGCGTCAGCGCGCGCACGACGTGTTCCTGGCCGACCAGGGTGTCGAAGCTGCGGGGACGGTATTTACGGGCGAGAACTTGATAGGACATGGAGTGGCTGCTGTGGGCTTTTTGGCTCAGGGGGGCATTTTAAGCTATTTCGCCGCCGCCAACGCCTTTGCCTGCATCCACTGCGCTGCCGTCCCTTCAAGCCGGGGCGCTGCGCGCTTTCTTGCGCTGATACATGGCGTGGTCAGCGCTGCCCATCAGGTCCGACAGATCGGCATGGCTGGCCGCATCGTACTGGGCCACGCCGACGCAGTAATCCAGCTGGTACTCGCGCCCACCGTTCTGGTTGAAGGCCTGTACGGCCTTCTGCAGATGTGACAGGACCACCGGCACATCGGTCTCGTCGGTATTGGTCAGGAACACCGCGAATTCATCCCCGCCCAGGCGGCCGACGACATCGGACTCGCGCAAGGTCGTCAGCAGCAGGCCGGCAAAATCGGCCAGCGCCAGGTCGCCGGCGGCATGGCCGAAGCGATCGTTGATCTGCTTGAACTGATTGAGGTCGAATCCCAGCATGCAGGCCGGGCGCCCGGTGCGCTTGCTGGTGGCCATGGCGTGCCGCGCCAGCGCCTCGAAGCCGCGCCGGTTGGACACACCGGTCAGGTCGTCGATGGTGGCCAGTTTCACCGCGGCCAGCTCCTGTTCCACCATGGCGGCCAGATCCTTGAGCAGGGCCTGTTCATCCGCATCGAAGTCGCGCGGCTTGAGATCGACCAGGCACAAGGTACCCAGAGTGAAGCCGCTTTCACTCTTGATGGGGCAGCCCGCGTAGAAACGGATGAAGGGTTCGCCGGTGACCTGTGGATTTTCGGCAAAACGCTCATCCAGCCGGGCATCGGGTACGACCGTCATGCCTTCATGCAGGATGGCATGAGCGCAGAAAGAAATGTCGCGCGAAGTTTCCGAGGCGTCGCCCATGCCCACGCAGGATTTGAACCACTGCCGGTTGACATCGATCAGGGTCACCACCGCCATCGGCACGTCGAACAGTCGCCGCGCCAGGCGCGTCAGCCGGTCGAATCGCTCTTCGCGGGGCGTATCGAGGATGCGCAGCGAATGCAGGGCGTCGATACGGGCGGCTTCATTGGCGGGTAGCTCGGCGATTCTCATGGTCATCAGCGCAGAATCAGAATGGACGTGGTTGCCGACGTTAACGACAGGCTTCGGATGACTTTAACCCCAAATTTTTGCAGAAACAAGAAATAGTTGTTCACAATTGCATATATCAATATGAACCGTGAGGACCGACTTTCGTTGCCGCTTGCACCGCCGGAAACGGCAGGCTCCCCAGCTCCCTGGCCTGCCTTGGCATCACTTGCCGCCGGCCTTGTCCGGGGCCTTGTCAGCGCTCTTGTCAGCGCCCTTCTCTGCCGTCTTGTCGTCGCTCTTGCCGGACTTGGCCGCGCCCTCCTTGCCCTTGTTCTCAGCGCGTGAGGCTTTGCCTTCCTTGGCGGCCGGTGCGGCGGCTCCCGCCTTGGCCTGGCCGTTGACGGTCAGGCCATTGGCGGACAACTTCACGGCCGCCTTGTCCTTGATGCCCTTGACGCGCTTCTCCAGATCGGCCCAGTCCTTGAAGGCACCGCCCTTCTGGCGCTCTTCCAGGATGCGTTTGGACATCGAGGGGCCGATGCCGCGCACCCCATCCAGGGCGGCCTGGTCGGCCTTGTTGACGTCCACCTCAGCCCAGGCCAGGGCGGTGGCGGCGAAGAAGCTGAGGATGAACAGCAGGGTTTTCTTCAACATGATGTGTCCTTTCGACTTTCAACGTTCGGTTGGAGGAAAAAACAAAGGGCAGTCCACCGGAAGATGGACTGCCCTTGCTCAACGAAAACCGAACCCGCCTGTTGACCGAAATTCCGCTAGAAACAGTCCTCAAATCAGCCCGCCAGCAACTCCTCGCGCGTGACGGTGGCGGTGCCCAGCTTGCCGACCACGATGCCGCCGGCCCGGTTGGCCATGGTCACCGCATCGACCAGCGAGGCCCCTGCACCCAGCATCACGGCCAGCGTGCCGATGACGGTATCGCCGGCACCGGAGACGTCAAAGACTTCACGCGCCATGGTCGGGAAGTGCGTAACCTCGCCCTCGCGATACAGGCTCATGCCCTCTTCCGAGCGGGTCAGCAGCAGGGCTTCCAGTTTGAGCTCGGCGCGCAGCTTCTGGGCGCGCTCGGTGAGGTCTTCCTCGTTCTTCCATTGGCCGACGATGCGCACCAGTTCCGACTTGTTGGGCGTGAGCACGGAGGCCCCGGCATAGCGCGCGAAATCATCGCCCTTGGGATCGACCAGGATACGCTTGCCGAGCTTGCTGGCCGTCGCGATCATCTCGGCAACGTTGACCAGGCCGCCCTTGGCGTAATCGGAAAAGATGATCACATCGTAATCGGCCACCAGTGAATTGAATTGCGTGAGCTTGTCGCGCAACACCGTATCGGTAGGCGCTTCTTCAAAATCGATGCGCACCAGCTGCTGCTGGCGGCCGATCACGCGCAGCTTGACGATGGTGGAAATGCCAGGATCGCGGTTGAGATGGCTGCGAATGCCCATCTCGCCCAGCATGCTCTCCATCACGCGCGCCGGTTCATCGTCGCCGGTCACGCCCAGCAGCGCCGTCTGCGCACCCAGGCTGGCGGTATTGCGGGCCACGTTGGCGGCACCGCCCAGGCGCTCTTCCTTGCGCTCCACGCGCACCACCGGCACCGGAGCTTCCGGCGAGATGCGATTGACTTCGCCGAACCAGTAGCGGTCCAGCATGACGTCGCCCACGATGAGGATGCGGGCGGAATCCCAGGCTGCCGCGATGTTCTTGTCCACGATCTTGTCCGTCTTCAGGTTCAGGGGCGCGGCAGCTTACTGCGCGCGGGCTTGGAGAGAACGGCCGATGCCGTAGTACTCGATGCCGCTGTCGGCCATCAGCTGCGGATCGAACAGGTTGCGGCCGTCAAAGATCACCGGATGCTTCAGCGCTGCCTTGACGCGTTCAAGATCGGGGCTGCGGAAAGCCTTCCATTCGGTGACGATGGCCAGTGCATCCGCACCCTGCAGGGTATCCATCGGGGAAGCCGCAAAGCGGATCTGCTGCAGACGGTCGGACTCGTCGGCGAAGTCCAGTTCCAGCACGCGCGCAGCTTCCTTCATGGCGACCGGATCATAGACCGCCACGCTGGCACCACGGCGCACCAGTTCGCCGATCAGCACGCGCGAAGAGGCCTCGCGCATGTCGTCGGTATTGGGCTTGAAGGCCAGCCCCCAGATGGCGAAATGCTTGCCGGCGAGGTCTTCGCCGAAGCGCGTCACGACCTTCTTGCCCAGCACGTGTTTCTGCAGGTCGTTGACCTGCTCCACGGCCCGCAGGATCAGAAGCGACTGGTCATAGTCCCGCGCAGTGCGTTCCAGCGCCTGCACATCCTTGGGGAAGCAGGAGCCGCCATAGCCGCAGCCGGCGTACAGGAAACTGTGGCCGATGCGCGGATCGGAGCCGATGCCGTGGCGCACGGATTCGATATCGGCACCGACGCGATCGGCCAGGTTGGCCAGTTCATTCATGAAGGAAATGCGCGTGGCCAGCATGGCATTGGCCGCATACTTGGTGAACTCGGCCGAGCGGACGTCCATCCAGTAGGTGCGTTCGTGATTGCGGTTGAAGGGTGCGTAGAGCTTCTTCATGAGGGTCTGCGCACGCAGGCCTTCGGCGGTCTGGTCATGGCCGATGACGATGCGGTCAGGACGCATGAAGTCTTCGACGGCCGCCCCTTCCTTCAGGAATTCCGGATTGGAGACGACCGAGAAGCTCAGTTCAGTCTTGCCACGCCCCGCCAGCTCCTCCCTGATTGCTGCCGTGACGCGGTCGGCAGTTCCGACCGGCACGGTGGACTTGTCGACCACGACCTTGAAACCTTCCATATGGCGGCCGATGTTGCGGGCCGCCGCCAGCACGTATTGCAGGTCGGCCGAACCATCTTCATCCGGCGGGGTGCCGACGGCGATGAACTGAATGTCACCATGGGCCACGCTGGCTGCCACATCGGTAGAGAAGTGCAGACGACCGGCAGCGCGATTGCGGGCCACCACTTCTTCCAGGCCAGGTTCGTGGATGGGAATGCCGCCGTTGTTGAGGATGTCGACCTTGCGCTGGTCAACGTCCAGGCAGAAGACGTCGTTACCCAGTTCGGCCAGGCAGGCCCCGGTCACCAGGCCTACGTAGCCGGTGCCGATGATGGTGATTTTCATGGTAGATCCAGAGTTCAAGTACGGCCCGCGAGGGCCTCAATTCATGACATTCAATTCTTCAGTGCGGCGCGGCGGGTACGTTTCCCACTGGCTGCAGCCCGGGCATTGCCAGTAGAACTGGCGCGCCTTGAAGCCGCAATGGCTGCACTGGTAGCGCGCCAGCTTCTGCGTATAGCCGTGCACCAGGGTCTTGACCACGGCCAGCTCGGGGCGCACGGTCTGGGGCGCGCTCATCATGCGCGCTTCCAGGAACTTGTCCAGACCCAGCAGCGTCGGCGTACGGCGCAGTTCGTCGCTCACCAGCACGTTGGCGGCATCGATGCCGTCGGCGTCCAGCACGGCCTTGAAGACCACTTCCAGCAGATCGATCGACGGGGCTTCCGCCAGGTAGGCGCGCAGCAGGTTGATGCCCTCCTGCGGGCGACCGACGGCGATGTAGCCATCCATCAGGCGCTGCGCCACCAGGGCGGTGTGCGGCACGCTCTGGTGCTCGACCCGACGCCAGGTTTCCAGCGCGCCTTCGATGTCGCCGCGCGCGCGCAGCGCATCGCCGATCAGCATGGTGGCGCGCACGCTCTTGCGGTCGGCGGCCAGGGCCTTGTCCAGCAGGGCCATGGCAGCATCGGTGTTGGTGCGCACCAGTTCATCAGCGGCCAACTCGCAGTAGAACTGGGCGATTTCGCGCTGGCGGCCGCCGGCACCCGTGGCTTGCAGGATTTCGGCGGCGGAGATGGCGCGCTCCCATTCCTTCTCGCGCTGGTAAATCTCCAGCAGGGCGCGGCCGGCCTGGGCGCTGTAAGGGGTGTCGATGAGCTTGTTGAAGGTTTCTTCAGCGCGGTCCAGCAAGCCCGCCTTCAGGTAATCCTGGCCCAGCTCATAGAGCGCATGGCCCTGGTGCTCGGCCGGCAGGTCGGGACGCGCCAGCAGGTTCTGGTGCACGCGGATGGCGCGCTCGGTCTCGCCGCGGCGGCGGAACAGGTTGCCCAGGGCGAAGTGCAATTCCACCGTCTCGGGATCCAGCTTGACGATCTCGATGAAGGCGTCGATGGCCTTGTCGGGTTGCTCGTTCAGGAGGAAGTTGAGCCCCTTGAAGTAGCCGCGCGGCAGTGTGCGCGACTCGGACAGCAACTGGTTGATATCCACCCGCGCGGCAATCCACCCCAGGCCGAAGAAGACCGGGATGCCGAGCAACCACCAAAATTCAAATTCCATAAACAGTGAGAGGCAATTAGAGGATGTGCTGCGCGGTGATCACGCTGTCAGGCTGCGGCGGCTGGGCCTGCACCTGGGCGATCTCTTCCTGCTGCTTCTGGACTTGCGACAGGGCCTTCCGGTAGCGCGAGGCTTCGCGGCGGTGGCGCATCACCAGCGGCACCATGGCCAGCACGCCCAGGATCGCGCCGATCACGAAGAAGGCCAGCAGCACCAGTACCAGCGGGTCGGTGCGTTCATAACCGAGGAAGAAGTGCATGGTCACTTCCTGGGTATTGCGCAGGGCGAAGAAAAAGAAGAACACGAACAGGATGGCCGCGATCAATCGGGACAGTATTTTCATGGCGTAATCCTTTCTGGCGGGTCGTGGTTAGCCCGGAGGCCCGAAGGCCAAGCTCGCCGGCAAGCGATGCGCAACCCCCATGACGATAAAGGCGATGCGCGAGGACGGTGCCGGTCCGCAGCATTATTGCGCTGGCCGGAAAAATCGCGCCGATTTCGCGCGCATTCCCGGTCAATCCAGGGTAAATCGGGATTGTACGTGAAAAAAAACGGCATCCAAAGATGCCGTTCATTTTGTTGATCAGCCTTTACACCCGTTCACCTAGCGGTGCGCGAGTGTGCAGCTTTCAACCATTGTTACTGCTCGCGGGCGCAGAAAACTTCATCTGCGCACCACAAGAACTGCCTGGTCACAGGCCCAGCCGGGTCAATCCTCGCGGATTGGCTGGCCGACCATCGCATCGACGCGTTCGCGCAATTCCTTGCCCGGCTTGAAGTGGGGGACCCGTTTTTCAGGGACCATCACCTTGTCGCCGGACTTGGGATTGCGGCCGATACGCGGCGGACGGCGGTTGAGCGCGAAGCTGCCAAAGCCACGGATCTCGATGCGCTGGCCGGTCGCGAGCGCGTCGACCATGGCATCGAGGATGGTTTTGACCGCGTAATCCGCATCCTTGGCAACAAGTTGCGGATAACGCTCAGCCAGACGGGCGATCAGCTCCGACTTTGTCATCGTGACCGGAAGATCAGTTCTTGTTGTCGAGCTTGGCCTTCAGCAGCGCGCCCAGGCTGGTGGTGCCCGAAGCAGCGTTGGAGTCAGCCGACATCTTCTGCATGGCTTCCTGGGTCTCGGCGTTGTCCTTGGCCTTGATCGACAGCTGGATGCTGCGAGCCTTGCGGTCGATGTTGATGACCAGGGCTTCGACGGCGTCGCCAACCTTCAGGTGGGTACCGGCATCTTCCACGCGGTCGCGGGAGATTTCGGAAGCGCGCAGGTAGCCTTCGACTTCGTCGGTCAGCTGGATCACGGCGCCCTTGGGCTCAACCGACTTGACGGTACCGGTCACGATCGCACCCTTGTCGTTCAGGGCTGCGAAGTTGTTGAACGGGTCGCCTTCCAGTTGCTTCACGCCCAGGGAGACGCGCTCGCGTTCCACGTCGATGGCCAGCACAACGGCTTCCAGCTCGTCGCCCTTCTTGAACTTGCGCACGGCTTCTTCGCCAGCTTCGGTCCAGGACAGGTCGGACAGGTGCACCAGGCCGTCGATGTTGCCCGGCAGGCCGATGAACACGCCGAAGTCGGTGATCGACTTGATCGAACCCTTGACCTTGTCGCCCTTCTTGTGGCTCATGGCGAAGTCGTCCCACGGGTTCGGCTTGCACTGCTTCATGCCCAGGGAGATACGACGACGCTCTTCGTCGATTTCCAGAACCATGACTTCGACTTCGTCGCCCAGCTGGACAACCTTGTTCGGGGCCACGTTCTTGTTGGTCCAGTCCATTTCGGAGACGTGCACCAGGCCTTCGATGCCTTGTTCGACTTCCACGAATGCACCGTAGTCGGTCAGGTTGGTGACCTTGCCGAACAGGCGGGTGCCTTGCGGGTAGCGACGCGACAGACCGGTCCACGGATCGTCGCCCAGCTGCTTGACGCCCAGGGAGACGCGGTTCTTCTCTTGATCGTACTTGAGGACCTTGGCGGTGATCTCTTGGCCAACCGACAGCACTTCCGACGGGTGACGCACGCGACGCCATGCCAGGTCGGTGATGTGCAGCAGGCCGTCGATGCCACCCAGGTCAACGAACGCACCGTAGTCGGTGATGTTCTTGACGATACCGGTGACGACGGTGCCTTCCTTCAGGGTTTCCATCAGCTTGGCGCGCTCTTCGCCCATCGAGGCTTCGATCACGGCACGGCGCGACAGAACGACGTTGTTGCGCTTGCGGTCCAGCTTGATGACCTTGAATTCCAGGGTCTTGCCTTCGAACGGGGTGGTGTCCTTGACCGGACGGGTGTCGACCAGCGAACCCGGCAGGAAGGCACGGATGCCGTTGGTCAGAACGGTCAGGCCGCCCTTGACCTTGCCATTGACGGTACCGGTGACGATCTCGCCGGACTCCATCGCCTTTTCCAGCGAGAGCCACGATGCCAGACGCTTGGCCTTGTCGCGCGACAGGATGGTGTCGCCGAAACCGTTTTCCAGGGATTCGATCGCAACGGAGATGAAGTCGCCGACGTTGACTTCGACTTCGCCGTTGTCGTTCTTGAATTCTTCAACAGGGATGAATGCTTCGGACTTCAGGCCGGCGTTGACGATCACGAAGTTGTGATCCAGGCGCACGACTTCTGCCGAGATGACTTCACCCGAACGCATGTCCTGACGCGACAGCGATTCTTCGAACAGAGCAGCAAATTCGCTGGAGGTATCAACACCTGCAGCGATAACGGTAGTGGTAGACATAAAAGAAAGTAAGAAAGATTGGCCGGTATCCGTGTGATGCAATCAGACTGACTTGCACTGCCGTCTTCGTTGCCGCCGACGACATGGGTACTGGGTTAGGTTTATCAACACCCGTCAGACTTTGCATCTGCCGGGCACCAATGGCACTACGGGTACAACAAGGACTTGCCCATGATGGGTGCTGAACGGGCCGTTTCAAGCGGATTGCAACGGATTTCAGTGCCCCAGGGCAGCGTACCAGCTGAGTACCTGCTGCACCGCTTCGTCAGCGGTCATGTCGGATGTATCCAGGTGATATGCACCCTCCGCAGCCTTCAAGGGGGCCGACGAGCGATTCATGTCGCGTTCGTCGCGCTCCTTCAAATCTCTGGAGAGGTCTTCGATATTAGCAGAAAAACCCTTGTCAATCAATTGCTTATAGCGTCTTGTAGCGCGTGCTTCCACACTGGCGGTCAAAAACACCTTCAGACGGGCACCGGGGAAGATGACGGTGCCCATGTCGCGGCCGTCGGCCACCAGGCCGGGAGGTTTCCTGAATGACAACTGCAGGCCGTACAAGGCCTGGCGCACTGTGATCAGTGCCGCGATCTTGGAGGCGGTATTGCCGACCTCTTCGGCGCGGATGGCCTGGGTCACGTCTTCATTGGCCAGGAAGATGTGGCCGCCATCGAAATGACAGTGCAGGTGCTCGGCCGCCTTGGCCAGGGCGTGTTCGTCATCCAGGGCTACGCCGCGGCGCAGCACGGACAGCGCCGTCAGGCGGTACAGCGCGCCCGAATCCAGGTAATGGAAACCCAGTTGCCGCGCCACCTTCTGCGCCACGGTGCCCTTGCCGGAGGCGGTCGGGCCATCGATGGTGATGACCGGTATCTTTGCTTTTTCCATGGCCTGAACCCTTTATCTGTGAATAATTTAGTGCTTTTACTTTCAGAGACAGGGTGTATCAGATCAAGGTTTGCTCGGCAATCTTTTTGAAAACGTCAAAATAATCGGGGAAGGTCTTGGCCACGCACTTGGGGTCGTTGATACGAATACGGTTGCCGCGCCGCAATGCACCATCCAGTGCCGCCAGCGAGAAGCACATGGCCATGCGATGGTCGTCATAGGTATCGATGGCGGCCGTACCGATCTCGGCCGGGGGGATCACCGTGAGGTAATCAGCGCCCTCTTCCACCTGCGCACCCAGCTTGCGCAACTCGGTCGCCATGGCCGAAAGACGGTCGGTTTCCTTGACGCGCCAGCTGGCGATGTTGCGCAGGGTGCTGGGGCCGTCGGCGTAGAGCGCCGCCACGGCGATGGTCATCGCTGCATCCGGAATGTGGTTGAAGTCGGCATCGATGGCCTTCAGCGGGCCATTGGAGGAGGCCTCGATCCAGTTCTCGCCCATGGTGATGGTCGCGCCCATCTGCTCCAGCGCTTCGACGAAGCGCACGTCGCCCTGGATGCTGTCGCGGCCCACGCCCTCGACCCGGATCGGGCCGCCGGTGATGGCACCGGCGGCCAGGAAGTAGGAGGCCGACGACGCATCGCCCTCGACGTGGATGCTGCCGGGGCTGCGGTAATGCTGGCCCGGCTTGACGGTGAACTGTTGCCAGCCGTCGCGCTCGACCTCGACGCCGAAGCGGCGCATCAGGTTCAGGGTGATCTCGATGTAAGGCTTGGAGATGAGTTCACCGACCACCTCGATCTGCATGGCCTCCTCACGCGCCATCAGGGGCGCGGCCATCAGCAAGGCCGTCAGGAACTGGCTGGAGACGTTGCCGCGCACCTTCATGCGCGCCGATGTCAGCTGGCCACGGCGGATATGCAGCGGCGGGTAGCCGGGATTGCCGGTGTACTCGATGCGCATGCCCACGGCATTCAAGGCATCCACCAGGTCGCCAATCGGCCGCTCGTGCATGCGCGGCACGCCATGCAGCGTGTAGTCGCCCCCCAGCACGGCCAGGGCCGCCGTCAGCGGACGGATGGCGGTGCCGGCATTGCCCATGAAGAGATCAGCCTGGTGCACCGGCAGCACGCCGTTGACGCCATGGACGATGTAATCCTGGGTACCTTCGATCTGCTCCCACTTCACGCCCAGGGTCTGCAGGGCCATCAGCATGACCAGCGTATCGTCGGAGGCCAGCAGGTCGAAGATGCGGGTGGTGCCACCCGAGAGCGCCGCCAGCAGCAGGATGCGGTTGGAGATGCTCTTGGAGCCCGGCAGCTTGACCGTGCCTTGCACGTGCGGAACCGGGTTCAGGTCGATATGGCGGGGGTAGGAAGGCTGTTTCATCTTGCTTGCTTTTCTGTGGATGATGCGGTGATGGAATCGGGCCGCCCAGGCGGCTTTGACGATGTGGCCAAGAAAGAATGTTCAGTTGGCCTTGCGCTCGGCCGCCTCGATGGCGGCCGCCCATTGCTGGCGGGCATGCTGGGCGTTGGCATAGATCTTTTCGAGGCCCGCGCCGTCGCTGTCGGCAATCATCGCGCGTATGCCCTGCAATTGCACCAGATAGGCATCGACCTCGGTGAGCAAGGCATCACGGTTGGCCAGCGTGATGTCGCGCCACATCTCGGGCGAGGAGGCAGCAATGCGGGTGAAATCGCGGAAACCGCTGGCGGCATACTGAAACAGGGTCCCGGCATGCGGCTTGGCGGCGATGTCATCCACCAGCGCAAAGGCCAGCACGTGCGGCAAATGGCTCACCGAAGCGAACACCGCATCATGTTCCTGCGGGGATAGGCGATGGATGATCGCACCACAGGCGCGCCAGGCGGCGGCCACGGTTTCGACATCGGACTCGCTGTTCTCGGGCAAGGCGGTGATGACCACTTTCTTGCCTTCATACAATTCGGCCAGCGCGGCTTCCGGACCATGTTTTTCACGGCCCGCAATCGGATGCGCCGGGACGAACTGCGCAATGCGCTCCCCCATCGCCTTGCGGGCGGCGGCCACCACATCGCTCTTGGTACTGCCGGCATCGGTGACGATGGCCCGGGCCTCCAGATGCGGCTTGATGGAAGCGAGGATGGCTTCGGTCTGCGCCACTGGCGCGGCCACCAGGATCAGATCGGCACCGGTAACGGCGGCGGCCGCATCGGTGGCAATGGCATCGATGATGCCCAGCTCGCGCGCACGCTCCAGGCTGGCCAGCGAGCGGCCCACGCCGACGATGTGCGCGGCCTGGCCGGCACGGCGCAGCGCCAGGGCGAACGAGCCGCCGATCAGGCCCACACCGAAGATGACGACTTTCTTGAACACGTTGAACTCAGCCTTGAAGAATGGCGGGACGGCAGGCGCTCACAGGCCCAGCGGATAGGAGCCCAGCAGCTTGAAGAAGGCGGCGTTCTGGCGCAGCTCTTCGAGCGCCTTGGCGACCTTCTCATCCTGCTCGTGGCCTTCGAGGTCGACGTAGAAATAATATTCCCACGCCCCCATGCGGGCCGGGCGCGACTCGAAGCGCGTCATAGACACGCCGTGCCGCGCCAGCGGTGCCAGCAGGTTGTAGACCGCACCGGCCTTGTTGGGCACCGACAGCACGATGGAAGTCTGGTCGCGCCCCGACGGTGCCGTGCGCAGGCGGCCGATCACCGCAAAGCGAGTGCGGTTGTGCGGATCGTCCTGGATGTGGGCGTTGACCGTCTGCAGGTTGTACTTCTGGCCCGCGATTTCACCGGCAATGGCCGCCACGCTCTTGTCTTCACCTGCCATGCGCGCGGCCTCGGCGTTGGAGGCCACCGCCTGGCGTTCGATGGCAGGATAGTTCTGATTGAGCCACGCGTTGCACTGGGCGAGGGCCTGCGAATGCGCGCAGATGCGGGTGATGCCTTCCATGTTGCCGCTGGCGGTCATCAGGCTGTGATGCACAGGGATCGCCACTTCGCCGCTGATGGTCAGCGTGGTCTGCAGCAGCAGATCGAGCGTGCGGTTGATCACGCCTTCGGATGAATTCTCGATGGGCACCACACCGAAATCGGCGGTACCGGCTTCGGCATCGCGGAACACTTCATCGATGGACACGCAGGGCAAGCCCTCGATGGCATGGCCGAACTGCTGGTACACGGCCTGTTCGCTGAAGGTGCCTTCGGGGCCGAGATAGGCCACCACCACACGCTTTTCCAGCGCGCGGCAGGCCGACATCACTTCACGGAAAATGGTCTGGATATCGGTGCCCAGCAAGGGCCCGGGATTGCGGTCGGCGGCGCGGCGCAGGACCTGCGCTTCGCGCTCGGGACGAAACACCGGAGCATTGGTCTCGGCCTTGACGTGGCCCACTTCCTGCGCGACACGGGCGCGCTGGTTCAGCAGGTCGAGGATCTGCGCATCGATGGCATCGATCTTCTGGCGCAGGGGCAGCAACTTGTCGTCACTCATCTTGCTCTTTCAGGTTCTGCACGGCGCACGGGCGCTACGAGCGGCCGGCGGCGCACCGGGCATGGCGTTGGCTTGGCGCACGGCCACGGCCAGCACTGCGCGGGCGATGATGATACGCCCGGCCAGATGCGGCCTCAGCCGTGCTGCTGTTCGAAGTCTTTCAGATAATCGACGAGAGCCTGTACGCCCTCGATCGGCATCGCGTTGTAAATCGATGCACGCATGCCGCCGACCGACTTGTGGCCTTTCAGCTGCAGCAGGCCGCGCTCTTTGGCGCCGGCCAGGAAAGTATCATTGAGCGCATCGTCGCGCAGGAAGAACGGCACGTTCATGCGGGAACGGCAGTCCGCTGCGATCCGGTTGCTGTAGAAATCGGTGCTGTCCAGGTAGCCGTAGAGCAGCTCGGCCTTGGCGATGTTGCGCGCTTCCAGCGCGGCCACGCCACCCTGGCGCTTGATCCACTGGAACACCAGGCCGGCGATGTAGATCGCGTAGGTCGGCGGGGTGTTGTACATGGAATCGTTGTCGGCCACGATCTTCCAGTCGAAGGCCGAGGGACAGAACGGCAGCGCGTGACCCAGCAAGTCTTCGCGCACGATGACGATGGTCACGCCCGCCGGGCCGATGTTCTTCTGGGCACCACCATAGATGACGCCGTACTGCGAGACATCCACCTCGCGCGAGAGGATGTGCGAGGACATGTCGGCCACCAGCGGTGCGCCATCGGTATCGGCGGCGACCTCGGGCGTATATTGGTATTCGACGCCGTCGATGGTTTCGTTGCTGCAGATGTGCACGTAGGCGGCATTGCGCGAGAGCTTCCAGTCGGCACGTGCCGGGATGCTGGAAAACTTGTGATCAGCCGAAGAGGCTGCCACGTTCACGCTGCAGTAGCGCCCCGCTTCCTTGATCGACTTGGTCGACCAGGAGCCGGTGTTGATGTAGTCGGCCACACCGGCTTCACGCTTGCCTGCCGGCGAACGCAGCGCCGCCAGGTTCATCGGGATGATGGCGTTCTCGGCGATGGCCCCGCCCTGCAGGAACAGCACCTTGTAGTTGGAAGGGATGTTCATCAGCGCGCGCACATCAGCCAGCGCGGCTTCGATGATGGACATGTATTCCTTGCCGCGATGGCTCATCTCCATGACCGACATGCCACTGCCATGCCAGTCCAGCATCTCGTCGGCTGCCTGTTGCAGCACTTCCTTGGGCAATACCGCCGGACCGGCGGAAAAGTTATAAACCATGTCTGCGTTCGCCATCAAAAAAGACGGCAGGCATGCGGCCCGCCGCCCTGGACTTGCTTTACTCGCCTGCGGCTGGTGCTTCGCCGCCGGCCGCCTCTGCGCCTTCGCCTTCGATCACGTCTTCCACATCGGACTCGACCACGCGCTGCAGGCCCGACAGCTTGGTGCCGTCTTCCACTGCGATCAGGGTCACACCCTGGGTCGCGCGGCCCATCTCGCGGATCTCCGAGACACGGGTGCGGATCAGCACGCCGCCGGTGGTGATGAGCATGATCTCATCGCTGGAATCGACCAGCGTGGCGGCCACGACTTTGCCGTTGCGCTCGCTGGTCTGGATGGCGATCATGCCCTTGGTGCCACGGCCGTGACGGGTGTACTCGGTGATCGGGGTACGCTTGCCGAAGCCGTTTTCGGTGGCGGTGAGCACGGACTGCTGTTCGTTCTCGGCCACCAGCAGGGCGATGACTTGCTGGGTTTCTTCCAGATTCATGCCGCGCACGCCACGGGCGGTACGGCCCATCGGGCGCACATCGTTTTCATCGAAACGCACGGCCTTGCCGCCGTCGGAGAACAGCATCACGTCATGCGCGCCATCGGTCAGGGCGGCACCAATCAGGAAGTCGCCTTCGTCCAGGTCCACGGCGATGATGCCGGCCTTGCGCGGGTTGGAGAAGTCCGACAGCGGGGTCTTCTTGACCGTGCCCAGGCTGGTCGCCATGAAGACATAGCGGTCATCCGGGAAGCTGCGATTGGCACCCGACACCGGCAGGATCACCGTGATCTTCTCGCCATCCTGCAGCGGGAACATGTTGACGATGGGCTTGCCGCGCGAATTGCGCGATCCCTGCGGCACTTCCCAGACCTTCAGCCAGTACAGGCGGCCACGGTTGGAGAAGCACAGGATGTAGTCGTGCGTATTGGCGATGAAGAGCTGGTCGATCCAGTCGTCATCCTTGGTCGCCATGGCCTGCTTGCCGCGGCCGCCGCGCTTCTGCGCGCGATACTCGGAGACCGGCTGCGACTTCATGTAGCCGGTGTGCGACAGCGTCACCACCATGTCCTGCGGGGTGATCAGGTCTTCGGTGGCCAGGTCGGTGGCGTTGTGCTCGATGGTGGAGCGGCGCTCGTCCTTGGCACCGATGCCGTAGTCATTGCGGGCGGCGTTGAGTTCGTCGGTGATGATGGCGGTGACGCGGGCCGGCTTGGAGAGGATATCCAGCAGGTCGGCGATCTGCGCCATCACGTCCTTGTATTCATTGACGATCTTGTCCTGCTCCAGACCGGTCAGGCGTTGCAGACGCATCTGCAGGATTTCCTGCGCCTGTTCGTCGGAGAGCTTGTAGAGGCCGTCGGACTGGATGCCGTAATGGGCCGGCAGGCTTTCCGGACGGAAGGCGTCGATGCCGCCCGGATTGCCTTCGCCAGTGCGGGCCAGCATCTCGCGCACCATGGACGAATCCCAGGCGCGCGTCATCAGTTCTGCCTTGGCGATCGGCGGGGTCGGTGCGGCGCGGATGATGGCGATGAAGTCATCGATGTTGGCCAGTGCAACGGCCAGGCCTTCAAGCACGTGGCCGCGTTCGCGCGCCTTGCGCAGTTCGAACACGGTGCGGCGGGTGACCACTTCGCGACGGTGCGACAGGAAGCATTCCAGCAGTTGCTTCAGGTTCAAGAGGCGCGGCTGGCCATCGACCAGCGCCACCATGTTCATGCCGAAGGTGTCTTGCAGCTGGGTCTGCTTGTAGAGGTTGTTGAGCACCACTTCAGGCACTTCGCCGCGCTTGAGTTCGATGACCACGCGCATGCCCGACTTGTCGGATTCGTCGCGCAGGTCGGAGATGCCTTCGAGCTTCTTGTCGCGCACCAGCTCGGCGATGCGTTCCAGCAGTGCCTTCTTGTTGACCTGGTAGGGCAGCTCATCGACGATGATGGCGATACGGCCTTCGCGGCCATACTCTTCGAAGTGGGTCTTGGCGCGCATGACCACGCGGCCACGGCCGGTGCGGTAACCATCGCGCACGCCCGAGACGCCATAGATGATGCCGCCGGTCGGGAAGTCCGGTGCCGGGACCAGTTCGATCAGTTCATCGATGGTGCAGTGTTCATTGGCCAGCAGGTGCAGCGCGCCGTTGATCACTTCGGTGATGTTGTGCGGCGGGATGTTGGTGGCCATGCCCACGGCGATGCCGGAGGAGCCGTTGACCAGCAGGTTGGGGATTCGCGTCGGCAGGACCGAGGGTTCCTTTTCCTTGCCGTCGTAGTTGGGCACGAAATCGACGGTTTCCTTCTCGATATCGGCCAGCAATTCGTTGGAGATCTTGTCCAGGCGGCACTCGGTGTAACGCATCGCCGCAGCGCCGTCGCCGTCGATGGAACCGAAGTTGCCCTGGCCGTCGACCAGGGTGTAGCGCAGCGAGAAGTCCTGGGCCATACGCACCAGGGTGTCGTAGATGGAGGCGTCGCCGTGCGGGTGGTATTTACCCATGACTTCACCGACCACGCGCGCGCACTTCACGAACGGGCGATTCCAGACGTTGTTCATCTCGTGCATCGCATACAGCACGCGGCGGTGCACCGGCTTCAAGCCATCGCGCACATCCGGCAGTGCCCGACCCACGATCACGCTCATGGCGTAATCGAGGTAACTCTTGCGCATCTCTTCTTCGAGGGAAATGGGGATGGTTTCTTTAGCGAATTGATCCATTGGAGAGTCGAAAGATGTTTCCCGGCCAGAAAATCGTGCCGGGCGGGCGTGGCCCTTGGACTGATCAGAACAGTGCATTCTAGCACGCCAGGAGGGTCAAAAGCCCGTCAAACGCCCTCAATGACCCTGCAACGGCATGCTTCGCGAGGACACCCGGCCCGGTGCAGGCCATCACCGCATGCGCCGCAAAGCTCCTCCCAGCGCCTGGGAGCGACGAAATGCCAGGTCCGAACGCCTATATATATTAGAGCGCCCGAACTCAGCGACCGGCATTGCCGCCCGGCATCGAATGTTTCTCCGCCGTGGATTGCTGTCAAATGACCAATTTGGGAAAATTTTCCGAAACTCACTTTCCCGGTGCACGCCATCAGGAGAATTCGGAGGGCCCGGGAATAGCGATGCTGCGGAGAAAATGGCAACTACTTGCCCGAGTGAAAATGCGCGAACTGTATGAAATATAAGGATTTTCTTTAAAAAATCCGGCTTTTTTCAGCCTTAAAGGAACAAAAACGGCCCGAAAATATCGCGTTGCGAAGAAACAACACAGTCCCAAAAACGTTGTCTGGACCAATTGGCAAGCATCGCTGAAGGTCAATCCGTGTGGCAGAATGGCGGCTAAGTTCATTACTAGCCCCATGGAACAAGGGCCTGTGACGACCTGAACACATGATATTATTCATTTTTTTGATGTCGTAATCTTGTAGCGCAGTTTATCTGCGGATATCTCACCCGAGAGGAGAAACATGAACAAATTAGCAAAACTCGTCTTCGCTGCTGCGTCCGCAGCCATCGCACTGTCTGCCACCGCTCAGGAAACCAAGGACATCAAGGTTCGTCCCGGCAGCCTGTACCTGCAAGATGGCCGTGACGTCGTGACCCGCAGCGGTTACGGTCTGTGCTGGCAAACCGCTTACGTGAACGGTCCGTGCGAAGAACCGCCCGCACCGGCTCCGGTTGCCGCTGCTGCTCCTGCTCCGGCTCCTGCTCCTGTCGCTGCCCCGACCTCGGAAAAGGTCACCTACGCTGCTGACGCCTTCTTCGATTTCGACAAGGCAACCCTGAAGCCGGCTGGCAAGGCCAAGCTGGATGAACTGGTTGGCAACCTGAAGGCGATCAACCTGGAAGTCATCATCGCCGTCGGCCACACCGACTCGATCGGCTCCGTCGCCTACAACCAGAAGCTGTCGGTTCGCCGTGCTGAGTCCGTCAAGGCCTACCTGGTCTCGAAGGGCGTTGAAGCCAACCGCGTCTACACCGAAGGCAAGGGCAAGTCGCAACCGGTCGCTGACAACAAGACCGCTGCTGGCCGCGCCAAGAACCGTCGCGTGGAAATCGAAGTTGTGGGTACCCGCAAGTAATCGATTGCCGCTACAAGGCTGTTATGAAAACCCCGCTTCGGCGGGGTTTTTTTATTCCTGTTTCATTTGCTGGTCATGCAGGCTTTTGCCGGCACTTGCCCCTTCATTGCGGCACATCTTGACCTGGCGCAGCCTACCCGCTGCGTCGGATTGGGCTATCATTAGGCCCCATGAACACGACCAATGCGACCATGAACGCCGATCCCCAAGAGATCCAGAAATTCAGTGAACTGGCCCATCGCTGGTGGGACCCGGGTTCTGAATTCCGTCCCCTGCACGAAATCAACCCGCTGCGCCTGGAGTGGATCAACGCCCGCGCCCCGCTGGCCGGCAAGAAGGTGATCGACATCGGCTGCGGTGGCGGCATCCTGGCGGAATCGATGGCCAAGAAAGGGGCCGACGTCACCGGCATCGACCTCTCCGACAAGGCCCTGAAAGTGGCCGACCTGCACAGCATGGAATCCGGCGTGCAGGTGCGCTACGAAAAGATCGCCGCCGAAGACATGGCCGCGCGTGAAGCCGGCCTGTACGACGTCGTGACCTGCATGGAGATGCTGGAACACGTCCCCGATCCGGCTGCCATCGTGCGCGCTGCGTCCAATCTGGCCAAGCCGGGCGGCAAGCTGTTCTTCTCCACGCTGAACCGCAACATGAAGTCCTACGTCATGGCCATCATCGGTGCCGAATACGTGCTGCGGCTGCTGCCCAAGGGCACGCATGACTATGCCAAGTTCATCACCCCGGCCGAGCTGGCGCACTACACGCGCGAAGCCGGTTTGCAGATCGATGGTTTCAAGGGCATGGGCTACAACCCGCTGACCAAGATCTATTCGCTCAACGACGACACCAGCGTGAACTACCTGGTGGCCTGTACCAAGCTGGGCTGAGCGGCCTCGCTCGCGCCTCGCCGGTTCGTTCCCCTCGCCGCAGCTGTCCGCTGCGGCGCTTTTCTTCCTGCCATCCTGAAGCCCATGCCACTCCGCCCTCCCCGCGCGATCCTGTTCGACCTCGACGGCACGCTCGCCGACACTGCCCCCGACCTGGCGGCTGCCGCCAACTACCTGCGCCAGCAAAGGGGCCTGGAAAATGCCCCCTATGAAAGTTTGCGTCCGGTCGCCTCGGCCGGTGCCCGCGGGCTCATCGGTGCAGCGCTGGGCATCCATCCGGGCGATGCGGAATATGAAGACTTGCGCGTACTTTTCCTGGACCGCTACCAGGCCAACATGACGACCCACAGCGGCCTCTTCGACGGCATCCCGGAACTGCTGGCGCAACTGGAAGCACGCGGCATCGCCTGGGGTATCGTCACCAACAAGGCGGCACGCTTCACCGACGTGCTGGCCCCGCAGATCGGGCTGGGCCATGCCGGATGCATCGTCTCCGGCGACACCACCCCGCATCCCAAGCCGCATCCCGCGCCGCTGCTGGAAGCTGCCAAGCGCCTGGGGCTGCCAGCCGAGGATTGCTGGTACGTCGGCGACGACCTGCGCGACATCCAGGCCGGGCGCGCCGCCAACATGCCGACCATTGCCGCCGCCTGGGGCTATTGCGGCCATACCGAACCGGCTGCGTGGCAGGCCGATGCGCTGCTGCATGCACCGCTGGACATCCTGACCCTGCTGGACTGATCCGCTTTCCCGCCTTTGCTGGCGCGCGCAAGGAAACTTGAGCGCGCCTTTTCCCTCCTAGCAGTGCCATGTCGCCTCGCATTAGAATGGCGACAACCCGGCGCACGCCGCAGCACCACACACCATCACAACCAGAACCGGCCACCTGCGCAGGCATCGCCCCAGGACGGACCGGCACCGACAAGGGAAACCGTCATGAGCAAGCCGGATCGCGCCTCACTCACCCAGCACCTCGCCTGGCAACGAATGAGACGCCCGCTGCGTTGGGCCAGCTGGACGCTGGCCGTCCTGCTGGTCCTGGCTGCGTTGAGCTGGGCCGCCCTGCCCGCGCTGGTGCGCAAGATCGCCGTCGACCAGACCCAGGCCCAGATCGGCCGCAAGCTGGAAATCGGCGAGATCGCCTTCAACCCCTTCAAGCTGGCCCTGCGCGCCTCCGACATCACACTCTATGAAGCCGATGGCACGCAGCCCTTCTTCAGCGCCAAGGGCTTGCTGGCCGACCTCTCGGCCGCCTCGCTGCTGCGCCTGGCACCGGTGCTGGACGAGATCAGGCTGACTACGCCGCAATTGCACGTGGTGCGGGTAGATGCCGAGGGCAGTGGCCATTACAACTTCTCCGACATCCTTGATCGCCTGGCCGCGCAGCCCAAGAGCGAAGGCCAGGCGCGCTTCTCGCTGGCCAACGTGCAACTGCAGGATGGACAGATCCGCTTCGAGGACAAGGTCAGCGGCAAGAACATCGACATCGCCGCGCTGCAAGTTGGCCTGCCCTTCATCTCCAACCTGCCGGGCAACATTGACAGCTTCGTGCAGCCACAACTGTCGGCCACCATCAACGGTACGCCGCTGCACCTGAAGGGCCGCAGCAAACCCTTCGCTTCGACGCAGGAATCGGCCTTCGCCATCGACATCGACCAGCTCGACCTGGTGGGCTACCTGCCCTTCGTCCCTGCCGAATTACCGGTCGTCATCCAGAGTGCCAAGCTGAGCACCAAGCTGGATCTGGGTTTTACCCGCAAGGATGACAAGCCGACCGTCACCCTGGCAGGCGATGTGCGCCTGGATGACGTCGCTCTGCAGGACAAGACCCGCGCACCGCTGCTCAAAGCCAAGTCGGTAGCGCTGCAGGTGAAGCAATTTGACGTATTGGCCGCCAGCGGCGAACTGACCCAGCTCACGCTGGAGCAGCCGCAAGTCTGGGCCAGCATGAATGCACGCGGCGAGATCAACTGGCAGCGCGCGCTGACCGGTGGCAGTACTGCGGGAGGCAAGACCAACGCCCGTACCGCAAAGAAAGAAGCACCTGCTCCTGCGGCCAGCACACCCCAGCCGACAGCCCCCATCGTGCTGCAACAACTGACCGTGCGCGGCGGCGAAGTGAACTGGCGCGACGAAGCCAATGCGACGCCCGCCCAAGCGATCAAGCTGAGCAAGATCGACATCAACGCCACCCAGCTCTCTACCGCCGCTGATGCCAAGCCCGCGCACCTGACCCTGTCGGCGGTGGAAAACGGCCATGGCAAGCTGGCCTTCGACGGCCAGCTGCAGCCGCTCAAACCCGGCGTGGCAGGCAAGATCACGCTGGAGAACATCGACCTCGCCGGCTACCAGAATTACCTGTCACGCGCCCCCATCAGCGGCGTAGCCGGCAAACTCTCCGGGCAGACCACACTGCAGCTGCGTGACGGCCATCTCAAGCTCGACGACAGCAAGGTACAACTGGCCGACCTGCGCTTGACGCCCCCGGGCAAGGGCGCACAGCCGCTGGCGCTGGAATCGCTCTCGCTGCAGGCACCCACGCTCACCGATACGCTGGACCAGGCCATCCCCTTCAAGCTGCAGGCGCGCTTCGACAAGAACGGCAGCGCCGATCTGGCCGGGCAGGCGGCAGCGCATTTCAGGAGCGTGGCGCTGGATCTGGAGGTGAAGGATCTGCCCATCACGCCCTTCCAGCACTATTTCACCGATGTGCTCAATGTCACCATCAGCAGCGGCCTGGCCAGCGCCAAGGGCAAGCTGGAGCTAACGCCCCCGCTGGACGATCGCAAGCTGGCGCTGGATTACAAGGGCAGCGCCGCCATCACCAACCTGCGCATGCAGGACAAGCAGACCTCCACCGACTTCCTGCGCTGGCGTACGCTGGAACTGGCCGGCATCCAGGCCAAGCTGGGCGGACGTCCGCAAGTGGCGCTGGAGAAGGTGACGCTGTCCAACTTCTACGCCCGCGCCATCCTCTCCGACAAGGGCCGCCTGAACTTGCAGGACATCGTGGTGGCTGATGCGCAGGAACAGGGCTCGATCACGGACGACAGCAAGAAAACCGACAAGCCTGCCAACACGGGAAGCTCGCGCAAGACCGTGTCCGCCACCCCGGTCACGCCCGCGACCGCGCCCGCCGATGCGCCCATCGTGCAGGTCGGCCAGGTGGTGCTGGCAGGCGGCAACATCAACTAC
The DNA here is from genome assembly GCF_031455335.1 of Herbaspirillum sp. 1173. Taxonomy (NCBI): domain Bacteria; kingdom Pseudomonadati; phylum Pseudomonadota; class Betaproteobacteria; order Burkholderiales; family Oxalobacteraceae; genus Herbaspirillum; species Herbaspirillum sp. 1173. Next base: position 612,482 of record NZ_JAVDSP010000002.1, read on the forward strand.
ACCGACAACTTCGTCAAACCCAACTACACCGCCAACATGACGGGACTGTCCGGCAGCATCGGCCAGATCTCTTCGGAGAAACCGCAACCGGCCCCGGTCAACATCAGCGGCAAGATCGACAATGATGCCCCCCTGCAGATCTCGGGCTCGCTCAATCCGCTCTTCAAGCCCATGTACCTGGATCTCAAGGCCAGCGCCAACGGTGTGCAGCTGCCGCGCCTGACGCCCTACTCGGCCAAGTACGCCGGTTATCCGATCACCAAGGGCAAGCTCTCGATGGATGTGCAATACAAGATCGAGAACGACAAGCTGGTGGCCCAAAACGATTTGCGCATTGAACAGCTGAGCTTCGGCGAACGCGTGGACAGCCCGGATGCCACCAATCTGCCGGTGATGCTGGCGGTGTCGCTGCTGAAGGACCGCGATGGCAACATCAACCTGAACCTGCCGATCTCCGGCTCGCTGTCGGATCCGGAGTTTTCGGTCGGCGGCATCATCGTGCGGGTGTTCGTGAACCTGATCGTCAAGGCCGTCACCTCGCCCTTCGCGCTGATCGGGTCGATGTTCCGTGCGGACGAGCATATTGGCGAGCTGCGCTACATCGAGTTCTCGCCGGGCTCCTCGGAAGTCACCGACGAGGTGCGCAAGAAACTGGATGCGCTGGGTTACGCGCTGCATGAGCGTCCGGGCATCAAGCTCGACATCACCGGTCGCGTCGATCCCCAGGTCGATGACCAGGGCCTGCGCCGCGAAGCGCTGGAACGTGCCATGCGCAGCCTCAAGCGTGCCGACCTGATCGCCAAGGAAGGCCAGCCGGACGGCCCGGTGCGCGTGAGCGCGGCCGAGCGCGCCAAGTACCTGGAGCGCGTCTACAAGGATGCCAAGTTCGACAAGCCGCGCAACATGATCGGCTTGAGCAAGAGCCTGCCCGAAGCCGAGATGGAAAAGCTGATCCTCGAGCACACCGAAGTGACCAAGGATGACTTGCGCAACCTGGCCCAGCGCCGGGCCGACCAGGTGCGAAATTATTTGCAGGAACAGAGCGTGATCGATCCGGCGCGCATCTTCCTGATCGCACCCAAGCTGGATGGCGCGGGCATTCCTGAAAAGGAACCGAAGGCGCGGGTCGAGCTGACCATCCAGTGAGCAGGCGATGCGCCAGCGGGCGGCGCGGCTCTTGAAAAGCCATGCGCTGCCCATAGAGTAGGGAGTAGGTTATAATTCACCTCCCGCCGAACAAGCGGGCGCCTCTTGAAGAGACTCGGAGAGAGGCAAGCGTAATACGCAAGTTCACGCGCCCAGCGGGATTTGCGAAGCTTCAACACCACGGGGCCGACTTGGTTTCGACAGGGGTTGCAAAGCGGAACAGGGCATGCCGAGGACTGGTTACCTCGTTAATCCATCCGGAACTGCTTAAATGCAAACGACGAATCTTACGCTCTCGCAGCGTAAATCGCACCTAGAAACCTAAGAAACTTCTAGCTCTACAGCACTTCTTCCCTGGGGTGTGCTGGCAACAGCGGTAGAGTCATTTACAGGGAATCGTGGCGTATGGGGTTACTTCATACGTCATTAAATCCAAGGTAACTCGTCCTGTCGAAGCGTGTGCGTCCGCGTCGCCAGGGTTAAAACCAATTGACTGCACTACGCATGTAGAACTGTCTGTAGAGTGCTTCTGGACGCGGGTTCAATTCCCGCCGGCTCCACCAACATCACGACCATCAGCAATCGGCATCACGCCGGTTCCTGATGGTTTTGTCTTTCTGTCCTCAGCGATTGCATGGACTCGCCGTCTTGACGATGCCGAATCCCGGACGGGTACCCCCTCCTGATCTTGCTGAATGAACAATCTCTTGAACTGTAGCGGCCCAATTTGGATCGAGTATGTCAAAAATTGTTAGAGAATCAGGCACAAAATTCAGCACAGTTTTACCCTGCAGGACGACAGAGCGCGTACCCAAACGACAACGTCCACTCAGTGCATAAGCCCTTGGGCCATGGCTTTCCGCGATTCTTCGTGAAAATTTCGTGTTATTTCAATGAGGTTTTGTCGTACCATTACCCGGTCTTACAAATTGTAACGTTTCAAGACACCGGATAAACGCTGTAAATCAACAAGAAAACAGCGTGTTGACCGCGGGCCGCACCGATGAATGGGGTCCGAACTGGTAGGGGGATCCGGTAAATAACACCGCCAAGCAGAAGCCTAGTGCTTTTCAAGATATGTATTCAGGGGATGTCAGTTTTTCAATCGCGTCGCACGCGCAGTGGGTTCCGGGTATCGAATCCCATGCCGATTGGCAACGCTGGATCAGCGATGATCGCCAGGCCGCTGGTTCGGGGGAACCAGCAGTCAAGTCCATGCCGCCCATGCTGCGTCGACGGACCAGCCCAGTGGGCAAGCTGGCGCTCGAGGCGGCCTATGGCGCACTGAGTGCGGCCTCGCCTGCCATTGCATCCAGCCCCCCCGACGACGCAAGCAAGGACGCGCAAGACATGCCGGTCGTGTTTGCCTCGCGCCACGGCGAATGCGCCCGTTCGGTGGAATTGCAAATGGCCCTGGCCGCTGCTGCGCCCATGTCACCCACCGCCTTCAGTCTCTCGGTACACAACGCCAACGCCGGCCTGTTCTCCATCGCCCGTGGCAGCCAGGCCAATACGGTGGCCATCGCAGCCGGCCAGAGTACGGTCGAACATGCCGTCATCGAAGCCTGCGGCCTGCTGGCCGATGGCGCGCGGCAGGTACTGCTGGTGGTCGCCGATGCACCGCTCCCCACGCTCTTTTCCGATTTCGCCGATGAACACGAAGAGCCCTGCGGCTGGTCCTGGCTGATGCAGGCCGCCGACGAACACGGCGCGCTTCCGACCGTGTCTCTGCAATGGCAACAGATTCAGCCGGGCCACGGCACCCTCCCCTCTGAAAATGCCACCGCTGGCGCGGCCGCGGTGCTGCGCTTCTTCCTCGACGCGTCCACGTCCACCCTGCACCGCCAGGCCGATGGCCGCCGCTGGCACTGGATGCGGCATGCTTGAACGGGCCCTGGCATTGATCGACCGTGGCTGGCGCATCGTGGCCACGGGGATGTGCTTTGCGCTCTTCGGCTTGGGCGGGCTGATGTTGCGGCTGGTGGTTTTCCCCATCCTGCAGTGCCTGGTCCGCGATCCGCAGCAGCGCGTCAAGTGGGCACGCCACATCATCCGCCTGGCATTTCGCGCCTTCGTCGAGGTCATGCACATGAGCGGCGTGATCCGCTATGAAATTACCGGACTCGAACGTCTGGATCGCCATGGTCTCCTGATCCTGGCCAACCATCCCACGCTCATCGATACCGTGCTGCTGATGGCCTTCGTGCGCCATGCCGACTGCATCGTCAAGGGCGCACTGTGGCGCAATCCCTTTACGCGCGGCCCGGTCCGTGCGGCGGGTTACATCAGCAATGCCCAGGGACCTGACCTGATCGAGGACTGCATCCGCTCCCTGCGCAGCGGCGGCAACCTGATCATTTTCCCGGAGGGCACCCGCACGCCCAGCGATGGCCGGATCAGCCTCAAGCGCGGCGCAGCCAATGTGGCCGTACGCGGCGGATGGGCCATCACCCCGGTGCGCATCCGCTGCACGCCCGGCACCCTCGCCAAGGGCGAGAAATGGTGGAAGGTACCTGCTACGCGCGCACATTTCCGGCTGCATATCGGCGAAGACCTCCATCTCGACCACATCATCGCCAGCGAGCAAGCAGCCGGCGCCGACCAACCGACTCTGGCGGCGCGCCAGTTGACGACTTACCTGCAACAGTACTTCACGAAAGAGAACTAGGCGATGCACGATCTGGAACAAGACATCAAGCAACTCATCATCGAGGCCCTCGACCTGGAGGACCTCACTCCCGGCGATATCGACAGCGCCGCGCCCTTGTTCGGGGATGGCCTGGGGCTGGATTCGATCGACGCGCTGGAACTGGGCATGAGCCTGCAGAAACGCTACGGCATCAAGCTCTCGGCCAACTCCGAAGAAACCCGAAAGCACTTCGCCTCGGTTCAGGCGCTGGCTGCGCTGGTAGCCAGCCACCAGGCCACCGCCTGAGCAGCCCTCCACGCTGCACATTTCAATAACGACCCCGCCAAGCCACTTGCAAGAGAAGCAGATCATGACCACTCTCACACCTGACATGACCAAGGACGAAATCACCGTGTGGATCGTCGATATGCTGCACGAGATGTTCGAGCTTGACAAAGCCGCCATCACGCCCCAGTCCAACCTCTACACCGACCTCGACATCGACAGCATTGATGCCGTCGACATCGTCGTCAAACTCAACCAGACTACCGGCAAGCGCATCCAGCCCGACGTCTTCCGTAGCGTGCGTACCGTGCAGGATGTGGTCGAGATCCTGGCGAACCTGATGCGCGAACAAGCGCACGCATAAGGCATGAAGCCTCCTGCGATGTCGCGGCTGGCCAGCCTGGCCGGCCCGCTGTTGATCCTGCTGTATCCCCTGCTGATCTGGTATGCCCACGGCAAGCTTGAACCGCGCCTGCTGGCCCTCTTGCTGGTGCTCATCGCCGCCGTGCGCCTGTTCACCAGCCGCACTGGCCGCCCCCTGCGCTGGATGGGCGTGGCCGCGCTGGCACTGGCCGCACCGGCCTTACTCTGGAACGCGCTGCTGCCGCTGAAGCTCTATCCGGTGGCCATCAGCGCCGGCATGCTGGCGCTGTTCGGCTACAGCCTCTACAAGCCGCCCACGGTGATCGAACGCATGGCGCGCCTGAGTTCTCCGGACCTGCCCCTGTTCGTCGTCGCCTACACGCGCCGGGTCACCCAGGTCTGGTGCCTGTTCTTCGCGGTCAACGGCAGCATCGCCCTGGGCACCGCCCTGTGGGCCTCCCCTGCGGTGTGGTCGATGTACACCGGAGTCATTTCCTACGTCGCCATGGGCGTGCTGTTCGCCGGCGAATATCTGGTGCGTCTGTATGTACGCCGCCAGCATCATGCGTGAGGTGGCCGCCATGAACACGACCGCGCAGCTGGACCTGCTGCAGCTCCCCTTCCAGGCCTTCGACGGTGAGCGCGTGATCGGGTGGCGCGATGGGGCCGCACTCACGCACACCGCCTGGCGCGCCGAGGTGCTGCGCTGGCGGCATCTGATCATGGCCACGCCCGGCGAGCGTATTGCGCTGTTCCATCCGGATACACTGCATTTCGCCGCCGCCTTGTTTGGTATCTGGCTGGCCGGCAAGACAGCCTACCTGCCCAGCGATACCCTGCCCGAGACCTGCCGCCAGCTGCGTACCGAGGTCGATGCATTCGCGGGAGACTTCGGTGCCCACTGGCCGGCCCTGTGGCCGGCTGCGGATACCATCCCTGACGATGCTCTCGCACCTTGGCCTGCCCTGCGCGCCGATTTCACCGGACTGGTGGTCTACACTTCCGGCAGTACCGGCCAGGCGCAGGCCATCCCCAAGCAGCTCGGCCAGATGGCCAATGAAGTGGCCACGCTGGAGGCGCTCTTCGGCAGCATCGCGGGCCAGGCCGACGTGGTGGCCACGATCTCGCACCAGCACATCTACGGCTTGCTGTTCAAAGTGCTCTGGGCACTCTGTGCGGGACGTCCCATCCATGCCGGCAGCGCCTTCTTCCCGGAGGATCTGCAGCGCATGACGGGTCCGCGTCCCTGGCTGCTGCTGTCCAGCCCGGCGCATCTGACGCGTCTGCCCGAGCAGGTCACGCAGCCGGACGCGCGGCAGTTGCGCGCCATTTTCTCGTCCGGCGGTCCACTGCCGGCACAGGCCGCGCGCGATGCCGCCCGCCTGCTGGGTCACCGTCCGCTGGAAATCTATGGCAGCTCAGAGACCGGTGGCATCGCCTGGCGGCAGCCGGAGAGTGATCTGCTGCAACGCCTCGAACACTGGCAGGCCATGCCCGGCGTGTCGGTACGCATCGGTGCCGAAGGCGCGCTGCAAGTCCGTTCTCCGCATCTGCCCGATGAACAGTGGTTCAGCATGGCTGACCGCGCGGTGCTGGTGGATGGCCTGCCGGCGGCTTTCGAACTGCGCGGACGCAGCGACCGCATCGTCAAGCTCGAAGAAAAGCGCATCTCTCTGACCCGCATCGAACAAGGACTGGCCGCCAGCCCGCTGGTGGCAGACGTGCGCGTGATCGTGCACCAGGGCCGCAGGGCGCGCCAGTTCATCGCCGCCTTCGTGGTGCCGACGGCGCAAGGCCAGGCCGTGCTGGATGGCCAGGGCAAACTGGCCCTCAATGCCGCCCTCAAGGCCAGCCTGGCCGATGCCGTCGAAGCCATCGCCCTGCCTCGCCTGTGGCGTTACCTGCCCGCGCTGCCGTTGAACCCGCAGGGCAAGGTCACGCTCTCGGCACTGACGGCACTCCTGGAAAACACGGGCGCGGCAAATACCAGCCCGCCGACCCTGCCCAGGGTGACCGAACTTGAACGCACCGCCGAGCAGGTCCAACTGGCGCTGGAGATCCCCGCCGAGCTGCTCTACTTCCAGGGCCACTTCCCCGGCTCGCCCATCCTGCCCGGCGTGGTGCAGACCGAGTGGTCGCTGATCCTGGGCCGGCGCTATTTCAGCCTGCCGCCAAGGTTCCTGGGCCTGCAGGCCTTGAAATTCCAGCGCGTCATCACGCCCGGCATGCGCGTCGTGCTGGAACTGCAGCACGATGCGGCCAAGTCACAATTGGCCTTCCGTCTGCATTCGGAGGCCGGGCAGCATGCCAGCGGCCGCTTCCTGCTGGGGGCGGCATGAAGACCGGCATCTCACACAGCACCGTCGTGGTGATCCCGGTCTATGACCACGAACACGCCATCGGCGCGGTGGTCGCCGCCGTGCGCGGCCACGGCTTGCCCTGCATCCTGGTTGACGATGGCAGCAGTCCCGCCTGCGCCACCGTGCTGCAGCAGCTGGCCGCAGCCGATCCGCAGCACATCACGCTGCTGGTCCATCCGCACAACCAGGGCAAGGGCGGCGCCGTCATGACCGGCCTGCGCCATGCTGCCGCAGCCGGCTACACCCACGCCTTGCAGATCGATGCCGACGGCCAACATGACAGCGCCGACATCCCGCGCTTTCTGGCGGCCTCGCAGGCAGCGCCGGCCGCCGTCATCAACGGCAAGCCGATCTACGACGAGAGCGTACCCAAGGGCCGGCTCTATGCGCGCTACCTGACCCACGTCTGGGTGTGGATCAACACGCTTTCACTGGAGATTGCCGATTCGATGTGCGGCTTCCGGCTCTATCCACTGGCTCCGACGCTGCAGCTGATGGACCAGGCTCACATCGGCCGGCGCATGGATTTCGACACCGAGATCCTGGTACGCCTCTACTGGCGCGGTCTGCGCGTGCAGAACCTCGCCACGCGGGTGCGCTATCCGGCCGACGGCGTGTCGCATTTCCAGGTCTGGCTGGACAATGTCCTGATCTCGCGCATGCATGCCCGCCTGTTCTTCGGCATGCTGCTGCGTGCGCCCGTGCTGCTGGCGCGCGGCAGCTGGCGTCGGCTGGGCGGACGCAGCGCATGAGCCAGCCCCACCGCGCGCGCCATTGGGCGCAGATCAACGAAGTCAGCTTCGTGGCCGGCATGCGCTTGCTGTTCGCGGTCCATCGCCTGCTGGGCCGGCTGCCCTTCCGGCTCATGCTCTATCCGGTGCTGTGCTGGTACATCGCCGCCAATGGCCGCGCCCGCCAGGCCTCGCGCAGCTTCCTGGCGCAAGTCCGCAGCTACCGTCCGCAACTGCCGCTGCGGTCCGGACTTTTTGGCGTTTTCCTTCACTTCGCCGCATTCGGCGAAAGCCTGCTGGACAAGATGTTGCTGTGGGGCGGCCTGTTCCCGATCAATAAAGTTCATTTGACCGGTAGCGCCCATATCACCGATGCCATCGCCGCCGGACGCGGCGGACTCATCATCTGCACCCACCTGGGCAACCTCGAATTGTGCCGCGTGATCGGCCGCCAGCATCCGGCTCTGAAGCTCACGGTGCTGGTGCACACGCGGCATGCCCAGGCCTTCAACCAGATGCTGGCCCAGCTCGATCCCGGCAGCCAGCTCAACCTGATGCAGGTCACCGACATGTCCCCGGCCACCGCCATGGTGCTGGCCGAGAAAGTGGCGCAGGGCGAGTTCGTGGTCATCGCCGGTGACCGCGTCCCGGTCTCGCCGCAGCCTCGGGTAGCTCGCGCATCCTTCCTGGGCCGGATCGCGCCTTTCCCGATCGGGCCCTACGTGATGGCGGCACTGCTGCAATGTCCGGTCTACCTGATGTTCTCGCGCCGCAGCGCCGAGGGCGCGGAGGTGAGCTTCGAAGCCTTCCGCGACCGCATCGTCCTGCCGCGCAAGCAGCGCGACGAAGTACTGGCCGAACTGGCGAGCGCCTACGCCGCACGACTGGAAGCGCATTGCCTGCAAGCGCCCTACCAGTGGTTCAATTTCTATGATTTCTGGGCCGACTCGGCCCTGGACGAACACCATGCCTCACACTGACGTTTCCTTTTCCGCCAGCAGCAGCCCCATCCGCTTCGGTGCCCAGCCTCTCTCCATCGAGGATGTCGTGGCACTGGCGCGGCGCGAGCGCACGGCGCAATTGCACGATGCCGACAGCTTCCGTGCGCGCATCGCGCGCGGCGCCGATTTCCTGGACCGCCTGCTGCGCGAGGATGGCACCATCTATGGCGTCACTACCGGCTATGGCGATTCCTGCACGGTGACCGTCCCGCCCGAACTGGTCCCGGAACTGCCGCACCACCTCTACACCTACCACGGCTGCGGCCTGGGCGCGCTGTTCACGCCGGAGCAATCGCGCGCCATCCTGGCCGCCCGCCTCAATTCGCTGTGCCAGGGTTTCTCGGGCGTAAGCGTGGCCCTGCTGGAACAGATCACCGGCCTCCTGCACCATGATCTGCTGCCGCAGATTCCCTGCGAGGGCTCGGTGGGTGCCAGCGGCGACCTGACGCCGTTGTCCTACCTGGCGGCGGTGCTGTGCGGTGAACGCCAGGTCTGGCGCGACGGTGCCACGGTGCCGGCCGCCGAGGCACTGGCGGGAGCGGGGATGACGCCGCTGCGGTTGCGTCCCAAGGAGGGCCTGGCCATCATGAACGGCACGGCCGTCATGACCGCGCTGGCCTGCCTGGCCTTCGACCGCGCCCGCTACCTGTGCCAGCTGGCCACCCGCATCACGGCCATGAGCAGCTTCACGCTGGACGGCAATGCCCACCATTTCGATGCCACCCTGTTCTCGGCCAAGCCGCATCCGGGCCAGCAGCAGGTGGCCGGCTGGCTGCAGCGCGACCTGCCGTGCGGCCAGGCGCACCGTAACGAAAAGCGCCTGCAGGATCGCTATTCGGTGCGCTGCGCGCCGCACGTGATCGGCGTGCTCAATGACGCCCTGCCGTCGCTGCGCCAGTTCATCGAGAACGAACTCAACAGTGCCAACGACAACCCGCTGATCGACCCCGACGGCGAACGCGTGCTGCATGGCGGCCATTTCTATGGCGGCCACATCGCCTTCGCCATGGACAGCATGAAGACCGCCGTGGCCAACATCGCCGACCTGCTCGACCGCCAGATGGCGTTGATGGTAGACCAGCGCTACAACAACGGCCTGCCGGCCAATCTGTCCGGTGCCCGAGGCCCGCGCGCCCCCATCAACCATGGCCTGAAGGCGCTGCAGATCAGCGCCTCGGCCTGGACCGCCGAAGCCCTCAAGCTGACCATGCCGGCCTCGGTCTTCTCGCGTTCCACCGAATGCCACAACCAGGACAAGGTCAGCATGGGCACGATTGCCGCACGCGATTGCCTGCGCGTGCTGGAGCTGACCGAACAGGTCGCCGCCGCCCTGCTGATCACGGTACGCCAGGGTGTCTGGCTGCGCAGCCAGCGCCAGCAGGCCGGCGACACGCCCTTGCAGGATCTGCCCGCCGGCCGCCTGGCCACCATGCAGGCCGCGCTGGCCGAAGACATTGCCGTGGTCGATGAAGACCGCATGCTGGAGCCCGACCTGCGCCTGCTGCTGCAGCGTATCCGCGCCCAGGCCTGGAGCCTGTATGAGTGAGACCGTCCTGCCGGCGGGCAAAGTCACCCTGGCCAATTCCCCGTGGCGCGGCGAAGTCGAATTGCAGATCCAGTTCTATGACCTGGATCCGATGGAAATCGTCTGGCATGGCCGCTATGTCGAATACATGGAAGCCGCGCGCTGCGCCCTGCTCGATGGCCTCGGCTACAACTATCCGGCCATGAAGGAATCCGGCTATGGCTGGCCGGTGATCGATCTGCACCTGCGCTATGCCGCACCGGCCCGCTTCGGCCAGCGCATCCGCGTCAGTGCCGCCATCGTCGAGTGGGAAAACCGCCTGCGCATCGACTACCTCATCAGCGATGCCGCCAGCGGCGCACGCCTGACCCGCGCCTCCACCGTCCAGGTGGCGGTGCAGATGAACAACCACGAGATGTGCTTCGTATCGCCCCCGGTACTGTGGCACAAGCTCGGACTGACGCCTCCTGCCCCATGAACGCAAGAACCTTCCTCGTCTCCCTGGCCTGGCTGGCGGCGCTGCCCGCTCACGCCGCCGCCCCGGTGCAACAGATCCAGGCCACCCTGGCCAAGCCGGCCGTGATGTGCGGACGCTTCGACCAGACCAAGCAACTGACCGGCATCAAGAAGCCGCTGCAGGCCCAGGGCCGCTTCTGCGTGCTCAAGGGCCGGGGCATCCTGTGGCAGACACTGCAGCCCTTCCCCAGCACCCTGCGCATCACGCGCGAAGCCATCGTGCAGATCCAGGATGGCCGCGTGGCCATGAAGCTCAATGCGCAACAGGAGCCGGTGGTCAAGATGATCAACAGCGTGCTGTTCTCCCTGCTGGCAGGCGACCTGAGCCAGCTCGATACGCTCTTCGAACTCGATGGCAGCCTGCGCGAGGGCCACTGGCAGGTCGCGCTCAAGGCGCGCCAGCCGGCACTGGCCAAGGCCATCGGCGACATCAGCCTGGCCGGTGCCGGCTATGTGGAAAAGGTCGACATGAAGGAAGCCAGCGGCGACCGCACCGAGATCCGTTTTTCGGCCATCAAGACCGGCGAGGGTGCGATGACGGCCGACGAAGGAGCCCTGTTTGACTAAGCCCGCGCGCCGCCTGCCGCGCCTGCTGGCGCTGGCCTGGCTGCTGGCGGTGCTGCTGGTGGCCTGCCACAATGCCTGGCTGTGGCTGGGCCAGCGCGCCAGTCCCGATACCGACATCCTGGCCTTGCTGCCGGGCACCAGTGGCCGCGATGCGGTACGCCAGCAAGCCTTCTCGCACATGGTCGATGCGGCCCAGCAGAAGCTGGTGGTGCTGGTGGGCGACCGCGACTGGAGCCGGGCCCAGGCCGGCGCGCAGGCTTACCTCACGGTCTTGCGCGCGCACTCCGGCCTGATCGCCCCGATCAGCGGCGACAACGCGCAATGGCAAAACCAATGGCTCGAAAGCCTGGCGGGCAGCCGCAGCCTGCTGCTCAGTGAGGCCCAGCGCGCCCAGCTGGCAAGCGGCACGCCGCAGGCATGGAGCCAGCGCGCCTTGAGCGGCCTGTACGGCGCGTTCGGCGGACCCCGCCTGGGTGCCTGGCAGGATGATCCTTTCGGACTCTTCAGCGACTGGGTGCAGGAACGCGCCAGGGAGACGCCCGTGCGCCCGCGCGACGGCCAGCTCTTCGTCGAGCGCGATGGCGTGAACTACGCCCTGCTGCTGCTGGAACTGAAGGCCCCGGCGTTTTCCATGCAGGCGCAGGAGCAGATCGTGCCGCTGCTGGCGCAGGCGCGCCAGGCGGCACACGGCGAGGCCGGCGAGGTCATCACCGGCGGCGTGATCCTGCATGCGGCCGCTGCCAGCGCCCAGGCCGGCAGCGAAAGCGCCACCATCGGTGCCGGCTCGCTGCTGGGCATCCTGCTGCTGATGTGGCTGAGCTTCCGCTCGCTCAAGCCGATTCTCTACATCGCCCTGTCCATCGCCGTCGGCTGCCTCGGTGCGCTGTCGGTGAGCATGCTGCTGTTCGGGAAGATCCATCTGCTGACGCTGGTATTCGGTGCCAGCCTGATCGGCATCGCCCAGGACTACGGGATCTACTTTCTCTGCGCGCGCCTGGCCGCGCCGGCCACGCAGGACTCGACAACCCTGCTGCGCCGCCTGTTGCCGGGGCTGGCGCTGATGCTGCTGGCGGCACTGATCGGCTATCTCGGCATGGCCCTGACGCCCTTCCCCGGCCTGCAGCAAATGGCCGTGTTCTCGGCCCTGGGACTGGTGTTTGCCTGGCTCACGGTGGCTTGCTGGTTCCCCCGCCTGATCGGTCCGCACAGCCTGCGTGCCAGCCCGCAAGCGCAACGCTTCGGCCGCAGCATCGCCCGCTGGCCTGACCTGCTGGGCGGCGCAGCCTGGCACCTGGTTCTGCCGGCGGCGGTGGCATTGATCGGGCTGGCCCTCGCCGGCATCACCCGCCTGCACAGCAGCGACGACATCCGCGCCTTGCAGAACAGTCCGCCGGCCTTGCTGCAGGACCAGATCCGCATCAGCCAGTTGCTGGACATGGCCGCCCCGGTCCAGTTCTACCTGGTGCGCGGCGCCTCCCCCGAGGCCGTATTGCGGCAGGAAGAAGCCCTGCGCGAGAAGCTGCAACCCCTGGTAAAAGGCAAGCTCATCAGCGGCGTACAGGCCGTGTCCAACTGGGTCCCCTCGCAACAGCGCCAGCAGGACAACCTGACCCTGCTGCGGCGCGCACTGCTGGAGCCCCAAGGTACAGCGCCCGACGCCGTCATCCTCACCGCGCAAGCCATCGATGAGAGCCCGCAATGGGCGCAAGCGTTGCGCCAGCGCATGCTGGACAACGCCCAGCCGCTCACCCCCGCAGAATTCCTGGCCACCCCGGCCGGTGCCGCCTCGCGCCACCTCTGGCTGGGCCAAGTGGAGGGCCAGTACGCCAGCATCGTGGCCCTGCGCGGCCTGAGCGACTATCGCCAGCTGGACCGCCTGGCCGCCGTGGCCGATGGACTGCCGGGCGTGCAATGGGTGGACAAGGTGGGCGACATTTCGGCCGTGCTGCGCCAATACCGCATCACCATGGGCTGGGCGCTGCTGTGTGCCTACGCTGCCATCTTCGCCCTGCTGGCGCTGCGCTATCGCCGCCGCGCCTGGCGCGCGCTGGCCCCGCCGCTGCTGGCCTCGCTGCTGACGCTGGGCCTGTTCGGCTGGCTGGGCCTGCCGCTGCAGCTGTTCCACGTCCTGGCCGGACTGCTGGTGCTGGGGCTGGGCGTGGACTACGGCATCTTCCTGCTGGAAGCCTCCGGCCACCAGCGTCCCCACGCCTGGCTGACCGTGGGCCTGTCGGCAGCCAGCGCATTGCTGTCCTTCGGCTTGCTGGCCCTGAGCCACAGCCCGCCGCTGCACGCTTTCGGCCTGACCATGCTGTGCGGCATGCTGCTGGTATGGCTGCTGGCCCCTCTGTTCACCCATCCCGGCCGCGAACCGCTCCAGGTTCAGCGCGCACAGCCGGACAAGGAATCCGCATGAAGCCCTCCCGCCTGCTGGCCGCCATGAGCGCCGCCATCCTCCTGCTGCTGGGCGGCTGTGCCAGCCCGCTACCCCCGGATACGCGCCCGTCGGCGCGCCTGTCCCTGCGCCTGCCGCCGGCCGCGCTGGGCCAGGACATCAGCCTGCAGCAACACCTGACGGTGGAGCGCGGCAACCGTGTCGACCAGCTCGACACGGCGCTGGAAATCGATGCCGACCATGTCGACCTGGTCGGCCTGGCGTTTGGCCAGCGTGTCATGTCGCTTCACTATGACGGCAAGCAATTGCAGGTCTGGCGCCACCCCATGCTGCCCAGCCAGGTGCAAGGTGAAGATGTACTGCAGGACGTCCAGCTGACACTGTGGCCCGCCGACGCCATCCGCCAGGCTCTTCCCGAGGGCTGGGAGTTGCGCGAAGCCCAGGCTCAACGTACCCTCCTGCTCCACGGCGAAACGATTGCCGTGATCGACTACCCCGACCAGCGCCGCTGGGGAGGCAAAGTGATCCTGAACAATCTGCGTTACCACTACAAGCTGACCATACAGTCGGTGGTGACCTCTGAATGACATCGCCACACGCATGAGCCTTTATCTGAACGCCCTCGGCATGGTCTGTCCGCTCGGCAGCACGCATGAGGCCATCCGCGCGCGCCTGTTGGCCGGCCACAGCGGCCTGCGCGCCGATGCGCGCTACCGCGACGCCCAAGGCGCGCCGCTGGCCCTGGGCGCGGTGACCGATGACACGCTCCTTCCCGCAGACGACCACCTGCCGCTGCGCGAGCGCAGCCGCAACAACCGCCTGGCGCTGGCGGCGCTGGAACGTATCCGTCCTCAGGTCGATGCCGCCATCGCCCGTTACGGTGCAGAACGCATCGGCATCGTGCTGGGCACCAGCACCTCCGGCATCGCCGAGGGCGAAGCCGCCTTTGCGGCGCGTGCCGCCAGCGGCCGCTTCCCGTCCGGCTACCACTACGGCCAGCAGGAGCTGGGGTCGCCGGCCGCCGCGCTGCAACTGACGCTGGGCACCAGCGGTCCGGCCTACGTGCAATCGAGCGCCTGCGCTTCCAGCGGCAAGGCCATCGCCAGCGCCGCGCGCCTGCTCAACATGGGCCTGTGCGATGCCGTCCTCTGCGGCGGGGTCGATACCTTGTGCGAATTCACCATCTCCGGCTTCACGGCGCTGGAATCGGTAAGCAGCGAACGCTGCAATCCGCTCTCGCTGCATCGCTGCGGCATCAACATCGGCGAGGGTGCAGCGCTGTTCCTGCTCACGCGCGAACGCGCACCGGTCCGGCTCAGTGGCTGGGGCGAGTCTTCCGATGCCTATCACGTCTCGGCCCCCGATCCCGAAGGCCGGGGCGCACAACTGGCCATCGGCCAGGCCCTGCGCCGCGCCGGACTCAATGCCGCCCAGATCGATTACATCAACCTGCACGGGACGGCCACGGCGCAGAACGATGCGATGGAGTCACGCGTGGTGCAGGCACTGTTCGGGCTGGAGGTACCGGTGAGTTCGACCAAGCCCTTCACCGGCCATACCCTGGGTGCGGCCAGCGCCATCGAAGCCGGCCTGTGCTGGCTGCTGATGCAGGATGACAACCCGCACGGCCTGCTGCCGCCCCATCTGTGGGATGGCGTTGCCGATCCGGCGCTGCCGCCATTGGCTCCGGTCAAGGTCGGCCAGTGCCTCGGCAGGCCACTGCAGCACGTACTCTCCAATTCATTCGCCTTTGGCGGCAGCAATGTCGCGCTGGTCTTTTCGCGCGAGGAAAACGCATGAGCTCGCTCCCGCACAGCATCCCGCCGGTAGAGCAGTTGTTGCCGCACGCCGCGCCCATGATTCTCATCGACCGCGTGGTCGCAGTGAGTGAAGACCGGCTGCAGGCCGAGCTGGAGATCCGTCCCGAGAGCCTGTTCCACAACGGCACTGGCGTGGGCGCCTGGGTCGGCATCGAATACATGGCCCAGAGCATCGCAGCCTGGGCCGGTTACCAGGAACGGATCAAGGGCGGCCACGCCAAGATCGGTTTCCTGCTGGGGGCACGCCGCTATGGCTGCAGCGTGCCGGAGTTCGCCACCGGCATGCGGCTGGGTGTATCGGTGCAGTTGCTGCTGCAGGCGGAGAACGGACTGGGTTCCTTCGAGTGCCGCATCACCGACCTGGCGACCCAACAAGAACTGGCGCAAGCCACCGTGTCGGTATTCCAGCCGCACGATGCAACACACTATCTTCAAGAAGGCATGGCATGACCACATCGGGAGCACACAGCATTTTCGTTACCGGCTCAAGCCGGGGCATCGGCCGCGCCATCGCGCTGCGCCTGGCACGCGAGGGATATGACATCGTCCTGCATTGCCACGCCCGGCGCGATGCTGCCGACCAGGTCGCCGCCGAGATCGCCGCGCTGGGCCGCCAGACCCGCGTGCTGCAATTCGACGTGGCCCATCGCGAACAGGCCGCGCAGGCCCTGCTGGCCGATGTGGAACAGCACGGCTGCTACTACGGCGTGGTCTGCAATGCCGGCATCACCCGCGACAACGCCTTCCCCGCCATGCCGGGCGAGGACTGGGACAGCGTGCTGCGCACCAACCTCGATGGCTTCTACAACGTGCTCAATCCGCTGGTCATGCCCATGGTGCGGCGGCGTGCGGCCGGCCGCATCGTGACCCTGGCCTCGGTGTCGGGCCTGATCGGCAATCGCGGCCAGGTCAACTACAGCGCCGCCAAGGCCGGTGTCATCGGTGCCACCAAGGCACTGGCGCTGGAGCTGGCCAAGCGCGACATCACCGTCAATTGCGTCGCGCCCGGCCTGATCGATACCGACATGACCGAAGACGCCCCCGTCGACGAGATCCTCAAGCTGATTCCCGCCCGCCGCGCCGGCAAACCCGAGGAAGTGGCGGCCGCCGTGGCCTTCCTGATGTCGCCCGATGCGGCCTACATCACGCGCCAGGTGATCTCGGTCAACGGAGGCCTGGCATGACGCGCCCTCGCAACGAGCGCCGGGTGGCGGTCACCGGCATGGCCGGCATCAGTCCCATCGGCACCGACTGGAACAGCGCGCTGGCGCATCTGCAGACCCTGCGCAATGCCGTGCAGCGCATGCCCGGATGGGATGAATACATCGGCCTGCACACCCGCCTGGGAGCACCAGCCGTGGAGTTTTCGCTGTCCGAACGCTACAACCGCAAGACCACCCGCAGCATGGGCCGGGTCGCCCTGATGGCTACACGCGCCAGCGAATGGGCTCTGGCCGATGCGGGGCTGCTGGAAGATCCGCTGCTCAAGAGCGGCCAGCTGGGTATCGCCTACGGATCTTCGGCCGGTACGCCCAATGCCATTGCCGACTTCGCCATGATGTTCGCCGAGAAGAACACCCGCGACATCAATGCCAACACCTACCTCAAAATGATGGCGCATACGGCACCGGTGAACATGGGCGTGTTCTTCGGCATCACCGGCCGCATCATCACCACCTCCAGCGCCTGCACCTCGGGCAGCCAGGGCATCGGCTATGCCTATGAAACCATCCGCAGCGCGCGCCAGGTGGCGATGGTGGCCGGCGGTTCGGAAGAGTTGTGCGCCACCGAGGCTGCCGTCTTCGACACCCTCTACGCCACCAGCGTGCGCAACGACACGCCGCAGCTCACCCCCAGCCCCTTCGACCGCGACCGCGACGGCCTGGTGCTGGGCGAAGGGGCAGGCAGCCTGATCCTGGAAGACCTGGAACACGCCCAGGCACGCGGTGCCCGCATTTATGCCGAGATCGTCGGCTTCGGCACCAACAGCGACGGTGCCCACGTCACCAATCCCAATGCGGCCACCATGCAGGCAGCCATCCAGATGGCGCTGGACGACGCCGGCTTGCCGCCCTCGGCCATCGGCTACATCAATGCGCACGGCACCGGTACCCGCCAGGGCGACATGGCCGAAACCCAGGCCACCGCGCGCGTGTTCGGAAACGGTACGCCGATCAGCTCGCTCAAGAGCTACATGGGCCACACCCTCGGTGCCTGCGGAGCGCTGGAAGCCTGGCTGTCCATCGAGATGATGCGCCACGGCTGGTTCGCCCCCACCATCAACCTGCAGCAGCCCGACCCGGAGTGCGGCGACCTGGACTACCTCACCGGCGATGGCCGGGCGCTGCAGTGCGAGTACGTGATGTCGAACAACTTTGCCTTCGGCGGCATCAACACCTCGCTGATCTTCAGGCGCTGGCCCTGACCTCCTCCTGCCCCTCCCTCTGCATCCACTCATGACAAGGAAAACAAGCGATATGAAGACAATTTCCCTCACCCTCGCACTCACCCTGGCGCTGGCCGCCGCCCTGCCGGCCCAGGCGCGCGATACCAAGCACCTGCTGCCGCTGGACAGTACCGCCGACATGAAGGACAAGGAAGGAATCCTGGATGGCACGGTCAAGTTCTACTTTGCCGGCCAGGCGCACCCGGCAGTGCTGGAGAAGATCGCCACCGACGTCACCAACCAGAAGACCAATGCCGTTGGCAAGAGTGATGAAGAGGCCTGCAAGTGGGTCTTCCTCTCGGCGCTGGTACAGCTGCACAAGAAGGCCCGCGAGCTGGGCGGCAATGGCGTGGTCAACATCGTGAGCTATTACAAGAAGAATGAAATGGCCAGCGCCACCCAGTTCGAATGCCACGCCGGTGCCACCATGGCCGGTGTCGCCCTCAAGGGTGACATCGTCAAGCTGGGCCAGTAAGCCGCCATGCCATCCACCGTGGCCTGGGTCGTGGATGGCCGCGCCTTCGTCGGCGCGGACGCGTGCCCGGCCACGCTGGGCCGGCTGGCTGCGGTCCTGTCTCCGGATGAGCGCACGCGCCTGCAAGGCTTCCTGCGCCCGCAGCGCGCCTGCGAATTCCTGCTGGCGCGGCTGCTGATGCGGCATGCGCTGATGCAGGCCAGCGGTTGCCGCCTGGACGATATCGAAGTGAGCGAACGGCACGGTGCCGCCCCGCTGGTGCGCATCGCCGGCGCGCCCGCTGATGGCATCACACAGCCAGCGGCCAGCCTCTCGCACAGCCGTGGCTGGATCGCCTGCGGCGTGAGCGTAGGCACGCAGATCGGCGTGGACATCGAAGCACCGGCTCCCGCACGCGACCTGTCTTCACTGGCCGATCTCGCCTTCACGCCGCAAGAATTGTCTGGCCTGGCAGAGCTCAGCGGGGATGAACGGGAAGCCGCCTTCTATCGCCTGTGGTGTGGCAAGGAGGCCGATTACAAATTTCGTCACAATGCCGCCCGGCACGAAGGTCCCGTGGCCGCCGATGCCACGCCGTTTCTGCATCACGAGCAAGGGACGCACTATCACCTGTGCGTATGTACTGCAAGGCCGGCGCGGCAGCATCGTACCCAAGACCTTGCGCTGCAGGCGCTGCTGGAGATGGCGGCTAGCAGTACGGCGCTGGGAGCGTAGCCAGAAGCCAGCAATACAGTGGCAATACACAAGCAAGACCAAAGCAATACAGCAGCAAACCGGAGCAATACACCTTCGCATGGCGCGAGCAATACAGTGGCACTCCGGAGCAACACACAAGACCTACAACCAGCAGACACTTCAAGGGGAAATCATGTCCGCATCACGCACCTGGCTGCTCGCAGCCGGCACACTTCTGTTGACCACCGCCTGCTCCACGCCGGAAGAGCGGATGGCAAAGCTGCAGATCAAGCAGCAGCGGTTGGAGATCAAGGCGCAGCAAGCAGCACAGCGCAACGAGGCCCGCAATGAATTGCGCAACAAGGTTCAGGCAAGCGCAGTGACCGACCAGCGCGGACCGTACGAGAACGTGATCAAGGCCCTGGCCAGCTGCGACGCCAGCTTTGCGGCCACCTTGCGCCAGTTCTCCGGCAGCCTGCCGCCGGCCTTCGTAGTCACGCTCAAGGGCCCGGTAGCCAGCATCGATGTGCCGGATCGTCGCACACCCGGCAGCAACCGCATTGCGGCCGCTGGCAGCGCTCAGGCCTACGGCCAGACCCTGAGCGGCTATTACGACGAGCGCACGGAAAGCAACGGCCAGTTGCAGAAGATGAGCTGGGGCTTCTACAGCCCGGCCGCGCCGGAACAGCTGGCCAAGGTGCTGGGCGCGGCCATCCCCAACTTCAAGCGCACCAGCCGCGAACTGGACGGCAACTACGTGCGCATGGAAATCTTCGATCGCGGCGGCTGGCACCGCACGACGCGCTTCGACTATTACCGCGGCCAGTCCAACGTGCTGGGGGAACGGACCCTGGTCATCGAACCCTCGCGCGACCCCGCCTTCCCCGGCAGCCGCATCGGCTGCTCGGTGCGCGGTGCACAAGTGGCGCAGTTCCAGGATGAGTTGCGGCCTGAGGTGGATTGACGTCTGGCATGGAGATGAACGGGCCGGTTCAAGCCGGCCTCCTCTTCATGTACATCTTGTGGCCGGACCGCAAAAAAGCTAGCGTATGCCCTCATCTATTTGGAGCATGGTCATGCGCTACCGCTTATACGCCAACCCCGTCGGCTTTCTCATCGGCCAGCACGGAAGACACCCGGAAGTCCGGGCCTTGTTGCAGATCCTGGCGCAGGGCGACCAAGAGGTCATCACGGGTAAAGTCAGCGGCGTTGGAATGGTCGTCGCCAGACTCTATGCCAAACATTGATGCGTAAATGCATCAATGCCTCACCGCCCCACACAAACAAAACTCCCCGCCTCATTCACGGACCCGCTCCCCCGATACTGCGGCCAAGCCGGATACCGGCACAGCGGCCGGCTGCGGCCCGGTACCACGGTGGTATCCACCACGATCTGATCCACCGGTGCCTTCCCCTGCTCCACCCATTGCTCCAGCGCAGTCAGTGAATCCCAGGACGCATTGAAAGCCGTACCAAACACGTGCCCATAGCCGGGGATCTCGTAATAACGCACGAAGCCCTCAAGCTGCTGTTCCCCTATCGCCTTCTGCAAGCGCCCCAGATACTGCCGCGTGGCCTGCGTGCTGACCAGCGCATCGGCCGTGCCATGCGCGATCAGGATCTTGCCGCCCTTGTTGCGGAAGGCCGAAAGATCGGTCTGATTCACATCCTGCAAGCCGTTCAACGCCACCACCCGCGCCTGATACCCTCCCGGCCGCAGCGGATCCAACGCCAGCGGATTGAAGTTAACATCGCGCGTAACGAAGTAGCGCACCCACTGATCCCAGAAGGTGCTGTGATACGGCGGACTGCCTTTGCTGCTCACGCCCGGCATCGGATTGGCGGGCTGCTCGGTGCCCAGTCCCAGTGTCTGGATGATGGCCTGGAAAGGACTGCCCGTGCCCATGCCCCAATCCGTGCCCCAGGTGTTGAATCCCGGATAGCGCGTCTCGCCGCTGGCCAGTGGATAAGGCAACTCCAGCGGCGTGCTGAAGACCTTGAAGGCAGCAATCTGCGCGTCCGACAGGCAACCGTCGCCGCCCTCGCCTCCGCCTTCGCAACGCAAGGGCTTGCCGTTGAGCGAGGCCGTGGCCGGATCGAAACGCGCATTGCAGGCATCAACGTTGCTGATGACGCCATCGGCCACGCCATCAAGACGGTCACACGCCGCCATGGCGGCATCGAACAGGAGCTTGCGCTTGGCCGCATCGGGGTAAGCCCCCGGCTGCGCCATGGCCTGCGTCATGCGGCCAAACTGCAGGTTCAGTGCGACGGCATTCCAGGCCGGATACAAGGCGATCACCCCATCCACATCAGAGGGCCAGCGACTGGCCATGGCCAGGGCTTCACGTCCGCCCGTGGAGCCGCCGGCGAAATACACCCGTGCAGGCCGCTGTCCATAATGGGCGGTGACGATGGCCAGCGCCGCGTCGCGCGTCTTCTTCAAGGCATCGCCCGCGAAATTGCGCAAGGCTTCGTCGTTGCTGCCAAACGAACCATCGCGCGAGGTGGTGGCATTGGCCTGGTGGCCGGAATCGCTGGCGAAGGTGGCATAGCCGCGCCCCAAGGGACCGGGCTGCGTGGCCGCGCCGGCAGGGACGTTGGCGGCCACGTCCGGAATGGTGCCGTCATAGCCGCCGCCACCGAACATCAGGGCCTTTCCATTCCACTGCGCCGGCAGGTCCACCTGGAAGCGGATCGCCGGTGCAGCGGGATCGACCGGGCTGATCTCGCCACTCACCTTGCAGTAAGCACCAACAGCCTTGGCGCCGTCGCCGCTGGCAACCACGCTCTCGATGGCCGTCACGCGTGCGCCGCGCGTGGGCAGGCCGATGGCTGCGGCCGGAAGGGTGAAGGTACGCAAGGCGGTGCAGCTTTGCGGCGTGCTCACCGGCGTGTCGGTGACAGGCTTCTCGGGCGCGCTGCTGCATGCGGCCAGCAGCGCGATGAGGCAAGGACTCAACAAGGCCGGATACAGCATGGGCCTGCGGGTGGTTCGTGGCATGGCGGTCTCCTGATGGTCTCAACGTTGTCTACGTAACGCTTGCACCGCCACACTATACGTCACTCAGGCGCACGCCCCTGCCAGGCATTCTCCAGCAAGGTCCGCAATGCCGTCCGCGCCAGCGGGCGCGGATTGGCATAGGCATTCTGCAGGGCGATGTCGGTGCAGCGATCCAGCTCCTCATGCGGCATGCCCAGCTCGCGCAGGGACAACGGTGCCTGCAGCCGGGCAGCCAATGCATGCACACCTTGCGCGGCATCGTCGGTCCCCAGGGCGCGCGCGATGCGCTGCATGGCTTCCGGTGCCGCCGGTGCGTTGTAGGCCAGCGCGTGCGGCAGGATCACGGTATGCGTCTCGGCATGCGGCAGGTTGTAGCTGCCGCCCAGCGTGTGGCACAGCTTGTGATGCAGTGACATGCCGACATTGCCCAGCACCGTGCCACACAGCCAGGCCCCATACAGACACTGGCTGCGCGCGGCCAGATCAGCGCTGCGCGCCACCAGCTGCGGCAAGCCCTCCGCCAGTGCGCGCAACCCCTCTTCGGCCAGCAGCGACATGATGGGGTTGGCATCCGGCGCATAGAGGCCTTCGGCTGCATGCGCCATGGCATTGATGCCGCTGGTCACCGACAGCTTCAGCGGCAAACCCGCGCTCAGTTCGGGATCGTAGATGACCGTGCGCGGCAGCACGCGCGCATCGCGCCCGGTCTTCTTGAGGCCGGCTTCGGTGACGCCATAGATGGGCGTCATCTCGCTGCCGGCATAGGTGGTCGGGATGGCCAGGATGGGCAGTTCGGATTCCAGTGCGATCGCCTTGCCCAATCCCATGGTGGAACCGCCGCCGATGGCGATGGCGCAGTCCGCACCGAGTCCGCGTGCGACTTCACGGGCATGGCGCGCGGTCTCGATGGGCACGTGCATGACGGCCTGGTCGAATATCCCGGCACAGCGCTCACCGATCAGGGCGGCGACGCGCTCGGCCTCGGCGCGCTGGCCGGGCGTGCACAGCACGAGGGCGCGACGCGCGCCCAGCAGGTCGGTTTCGCGCACCAGGTGCTGCAGGCTGCCGGCACCGAAGATCACACGGGCGGCGGAACTGGTATAGGTAAAACTGTTGTGGGCAGGCAGGGACATGGCAGGATCAGGTGCGCTGAGGATTGAGGATGAAATCATAGTCCAGCGTGTAGAACGGTTGCTCACAGGTGCTGCCATCGGGCGCGCGTCCGGCCTCATGGCGCGGCCAGTCGGCGATGAGCGTGGAGCGCACGCCGAAGACGGCATCGGACTCCAGATACGCGTCCCCGCGGCGGAAGACATGGGTGATCAGCGTCTCATATCCCTCGGCCTGGATGCGGAAATGCAGGTGCGCCGGCCGCCACGGATGACGGCCCAGCGTCTCCAGCATCTTGCCGACCGGTCCGTCATGCGGGATCGGATACGAATTGGCGAGGATGCTGCGGAAGTGGTAGCGTCCCTGCGCATCGGTATGCAGCGTGCCGCGCGCCTGCAACTGGTCGAGGTCGGGATACTGGACATCATAGAAACCATCCTCATCGGCTTGCCACACTTCCATCCTGGCATGCGCGACGGGCTGGCCATCGCGCCCGCGCACGCTGCCGCTGACGAAGCAGGGCTGGCCCTTGGCTCCGTTGGAGATATCCGCACCCAGCGGATAGACCGGCGAATTCTCCACGTGGAAGGGACCGAATACGGTCGCCTCGGTGCAGCCGGCGGGCTTGTGATTCTGCTGCGCCATCACCAGCGTCGACAGTCCCAGGGTATCGGACAGAAGGATGAATTCCTGGCGCTTGTCGGAACACAGCTGCCCGGTCTCGGTGAGGAAGCGGATGCCCTCGAACCATTCCTCCTCGGTCAGCTGTACCTCGCGCGCAAAGGCGTGCAGGTGCTGTACCAGGCTGGTCATGATCTGGCGCAGCCGTTCATCGGGCATGCCGGCATGGCGCGCCAGCACGGCCTGGGTGATGGTGTCTTCATTGAGATTGAGCATGGTCTCCTCGTCGCTGTTGTGTGTTGTGCGTGTGTGTTGTGATTGGACTGATTTTTCCGCTGAGCGGTAATATAGGTCTTATCTTTTCGCAGATATATGACGAAAGTGGAAAACTGTTTTCCACTTCGGCCTGCTCCCCCTCCCCGGAAAGCCCGTCCCATGGACCGCTGGAATCAATTCGAACTCTTCGTGCAGGTGGCCGAGCTGGGCAGCCTCTCGCGCGCCGCCGAGGCGCTGGGGATGTCCAATGCCGCCGCAAGCCGCAGCCTGGCCGCGCTGGAAGAACGCCTGGGCGCGCGCCTGGTGGAACGCAGCACGCGCCGGCTGGGGCTGAGCCAGGCGGGCGAGGCCTTCTATCGCCACTGCAAGGCGGCGCTCACGCAGATGAAGGAAGCCGAAGCCCTGGTCAATGCCAACAGCGTCGCCCCCGGCGGCCTGCTGCGGGTGACTTCCTCGCTGTCCTTCTGCATGAAGCACATCAGCCCGCTGCTGCCGCGCTTTCATCGTCTCTATCCGGACATCACGCTGGAGGTGGTCGCGGCCAACCGCTACGTCGACCTGCTCGACAGCGGCATCGATGTCGCCATCCGCACCCGCGAGTTCGAGCCGGATTCCAATATCGCCGTGCGCCGGCTGGGCGCCACGCGCCGCATCCTGGCGGCTTCGCCCGGCTATCTCGCCGCTCGCGGCGTGCCGCGCACGCTCGATGACCTGGCCGCGCACGACCTGCTAGTGTACAGCCACTCCAACCATCCCAACCTGCTGCACTTCACCCATCGCGATGGCCGCGAACGGCAGCTCGACATCACTGCCCTGATGCAGTCCAACGATGGCCAGATCATCCGCGCGGCAGCACTGGAAGGCCTGGGCATCCTGATCCAGCCCAACTACATCATCTATGACGACGTCGTCGCCGGCCGCCTGGTGCCAGTGCTGGACGAATGGGACCTGCCGCGCCTGACCATCAACATCGCCTACCAGGGCCGCAAGCATCTGCCGGCCCGGGTGCGCGTCTTCGTCGACTTCCTGCTGCAGCATTTCGAGGAAATGGACTATGAGCGCAAGTGGACACGATGAGCAGCGCTGCGCACGATTTTTTCCGTACACCCCACCGCCAATACCGATTGGTAAATATTAAATACCGATCAGTATCTTTTATCTTATACTGGTAGTAATCTTGTTGCCCGAGGTGTTGCTGACACCTCGTCACTGTATTGCTGATCGCCTTGCAGACTGTATTGCCAAGGCTCTCAGCGTGTACTGAAGAACACCGCCGACTGTATTGGCGGCATGCAGCGCACTGTATTGCTCGCTGACAAGACTGTGATGCCGCTTCTTGCCCATGAGGAGACCCCCGATGCCCGATGCCACCGTTCGCTCCCTTGATCTGCAACAGGGTCTGCGCCAGCAGCACCTGCGTCTGACCTGCTGCGCGCTGTTCCTGATGGCGCTGTTGACCCTCTGGCCCGGCCGCGCCGCACACGCTGCACAACCCTGGCGCGAAGCCTTGCCCGCGCAGATCCAGACCGTGGGCAGCGGCACCATGACCTGGCTGGGTTTCCGCATCTATCAGGCCACGCTGTGGGCAGCGCAGAAGCCGCTGGATGAAAGCCAGCCCTTTGCCCTGCAACTCGACTACAAGGTCAAGATCAGCCGCGACAAGCTGGCCTCCACCTCCATTGAAGAGATCCAGCGCATGAGCCCGGCCCCCATCGCCGGGCCGACGCTGGCGCGCTGGAAAAGCGAACTGAACCGCGCCTTCGTCGACGTCGCCGACGGCGACGAGCTGGTCGGTGTCTACCTGCCCCAGCGCGGCATGCGCCTGTATGACCGCGACAAGATGCTGGCCGAGATCGCCGATCCCGAACTGGCCCGCTCTTTCTTCAACATCTGGCTGGGCCAGCCCAGCCGCGATGAAAGCCTGCGCCGCCGCCTGCTCGGGGAAACGCCTTGAGCACAGCCCCGCAGCCCGCAACGCCCCCCTCCGCGCGCCTGAGCAATGCCGCCTACGGCCTGCTGGGCGCGCCGCTGGCAATGGCCGCGCTGCCGCTGTTCGTGCAGATCCCGGCTTACTACGCCAGCCATGTCGGCGTGGCCCTGGCACCGCTGGGTTGGGTGCTGTTCGCCGCGCGCCTGCTGGACATGCTGCAGGATCCCCTGTTTGGTCACTTGCTGGATCGCTCAGCGCAACGCCAGAAGCGCTGGATGGCGGCTGCCGGGGTGGTGCTTGCAGTTGCCTTCATCTGTCTCTGGAAGCCACCCTCCACGCCGCAGGCGGCCATGGTGTGGCTGGTGGCGATGCTGGTGCTGGCCTATGGCGCGCACAGCATGCTGAGCATCGCCTATCTGTCGTGGGGCTCGCGCCTGCCGGAACAAGGCATGCGCGCCGTCCCCTGGCGTGAAGGTGCGGGGCTGGCCGGCGTGATCCTGGCCAGTGTGGTGCCGGTCGGCATCCTGGCCGCCGATCCGGCGCTCGTCGATCAGCGCATCACCTGGTACTGCCTGTTCTTCGGCGCGGTCCTGGGCGTGGCGCTGCTGTTGCTGCTGCGCCAGCCGGCTCCGCCGATGATGGCGCAGGGCGAGCGCTGGGTCGTATCGCTGCGCGGGCTGTGGGCCAACCGGGCGTTTCGTTCGCTGCTGCCGCCCTATCTGCTCAATGCCCTGTCGGCCGCGATCCCGGCTACGCTGGCGCTGTTCTTCATCGAGGATCAATTGCAGGAACGTGCGCTGGCTGGCGGCTTTCTTGCAGCCTACTTCGGTGCCGCCGCATTGGGACTGCCGCTGTGGAGCGCGCTGGCACGCCGCTTCGGCACCATCGCCTGCTGGCGTCAGGCCATGCTGCTCTCCATTGCCGGCTTTGTCGGTGCGGTCCTGCTGGGGCCGGGCGACCGCTGGGCGTTTCTGCTGGTGTGCCTGGCCACCGGTGCAGCACTGGGTGCCGACCTGCTGCTGCCCCCCGTCCTGCTGGCGCGGGTGGTCACGCAGCGCGCTTCGGTGGGTGCCGCCTTCGGCATCCTGACCATGCTGGGCAAGCTGGCCCTGGCGCTGGCAGGCATCGCCCTGCCACTGCTGTCAGCGCTCGATTACCAACCCGGCCAAGGGCCCAGCAGCAGCCTGCCGCTGGTCTACGCGGCCCTGCCTTGCGTGCTGAAACTGGCGGCGTTCGTGGCGCTGGGGCGCTATGGCCGTCAGCACGCTGCCTGAGCGATTTTCCGTTCGCAGATCATGAAGAAAAAGACCGACACGCACGCCACTCCCGCCTCCACCCTGCGCCTGATCCTGGGCGACCAGTTGAATGCGCAGCATTCCTGGTTCGACCACGCCGATCCTGAGGTGGTCTATCTGCTCATGGAAGTGCGTTCCGAAACCGACTACGTGCTGCATCACGCGCAAAAGATCCTGGCCATCTTCGCGGCCATGCGGGCCTTCGGCGAGCAGTTGCGCGCGGCCGGACACCGGGTGCGCTATGTCCGTCTGGATGATCCCAGCAACCGCCAGTCGCTGGTGGACAATCTCGATGCCCTGGCCGCGCACTACCAGGCCAGCCGCGTTGAATGGCAGGCACCGGATGAATGGCGCGTCGACCAGGCCCTGCAGCAATGGGGCGACACCTGGGCGCAGGCCCATCAGGGCCAGACCGCCGTGGTCGACAGTGAACACTTCCTCACTGCGCGCAATGAATTGCCGCGCCTCTTTGAAGGCCGCAAGCAATGGCTGATGGAGCATTTCTATCGTCAGATGCGCCGCCGCTTCGAACTGCTGCTCGATGCCGACGGCAAGCCCGAAGGCGGCCAATGGAATTTCGACCACGACAATCGCAAGCGCTGGCCCGGCAATCCGCCCGAGCCCCGGGATTGGCGCCAGCCGCACGACCATGGCGCCCTGTGGGAGATGCTGCAGGCACAAGGTGTGCGCAGCTTCGGCGAGCCCCAGGCCACGCAGCTGCCCTGGCCGCTGGACCGTACCGAAGCCCTGCAGCACCTGGATCACTTCATCACCACCGTGCTGCCGCACTTCGGCGACTATGAAGACGCTATGAGCAGCAAGGCCCGGCGCCTGTTTCACTCGCTGCTGTCCTTCGCGCTCAATGTGAAGATGCTGCATCCGCTGGAAGTGGTGCGCCGCGCCGAGGAGGCCTGGCGGGAGGGCAAAGCGCCGCTGGCGG
This sequence comes from Herbaspirillum sp. 1173, assembly GCF_031455335.1. NCBI lineage: Bacteria > Pseudomonadati > Pseudomonadota > Betaproteobacteria > Burkholderiales > Oxalobacteraceae > Herbaspirillum > Herbaspirillum sp. 1173. The sequence continues at coordinate 640,592 of NZ_JAVDSP010000002.1, forward strand.
CGGTGGAAGGTTTCATTCGCCAGATCATCGGCTGGCGTGAATATGTGCGTGGCATCTACTGGTCGCAGATGCCCGGCTATGACGAGCGCAACGCACTGGCGCACCGCCTGCCGCTACCAGCCTGGTTCTGGACCGGACAAACCCGCATGAACTGCCTGCGCCACGCCATCGGCCAGTCGCTGGAGACGGCCCATGCGCATCACATCCAGCGCCTGATGGTGATCGGCAATTTCGCCCTGCTGGCCGGGCTCGATCCCAAGGAACTGCACCATTGGTACCTGGGCATCTACATCGATGCCTTCGAGTGGGTGGAACTGCCCAACACCCTCGGCATGAGCCAGTGGGCCGATGGCGGCATCATCGCCACCAAACCGTATGTCAGCAGCGCCGCCTACATCGGCCGCATGAGCGATTATTGCCAGGGCTGCGCCTACGATCCCAAGCAGAAAACCGGCGCCGACGCCTGCCCCTTCAATGCCCTGTACTGGGATTTCTTCCTGCGCCATCAATCCACCTTCGGCAACAACCCGCGCATGGGCATGGCCTATCAGCAGATCAAAAAAATGCAGCCCGACGAGGTCCAGGCCCTGCAACAACGCGCGGCCGACCTGCGCAGCCAGCTCGATACCCTCTGAAACCGCAGCGGCAGGCGCTCCCAGCGCGCGATAATTGCTGCCGGCTGCGGTAAACGCAGGCAAAATACACAAAATCTGACGAACTCACGAAATTCTCTGCATAATGGGCCGTCAAAGGCTTGCCCATGGGCAGCACTGTTGCTTTTCGTCGAAAAACGATTATACCGAATTCAAATTCTATCTAATGAATTTGATTTATTTGTGTAAAATACCGATAATGAATTTATGAAAACCGCAAAGACAACCAGCTCCGAGGTGTGCACCACGCAGGAAGCGGCGCACATCCTGGGCATCTCGGTGTCCTCCGTCCAGCAGTTGGTGGAGGCCGGCATCATTGAGGCCTGGAAGACCAAGGGCGGGCACCGCCGCATTCCGCTGGCGGCGGTGCATGCCTACAAGTCCACGCCGGGCTCCTCGTCGTCCGGCGAGACGGCCGAGCACGGACGCAGCAGTCCGGCAGCGCGTCCCGGCAACGGCCGCACCGCCGTGCTGGTGATCGAGGACAACCGCCTGCAGCGCGAGCTGTATGCCGGTGCCCTCGGCTCTTGGGGCTTGCCGCTGGATCTGGTGTATTGCGACAACGGTTACAAGGCGCTGCTGGAGATCGCGCGCAGCAAACCCGACGTGGTGCTGGCCGATATCGTGATGGAAGGCATGGATGGCTACGAAGTGGTCAAGACCATCCTCCACGATCCGGAGCTGCAGGATGTGAGCATTGCCATCGTCAGCAGCCTGGATGCGGAAGAGATGGCCATGCGCGGCGGTATTCCGGCCGGGGTGGTGTTCTTCCCCAAACCGGTCAATTTTGATGAATTGCGCGGTTACATGCGGGCCTGCTGTGCCCGCAGGGAGCGCGAGACCCGCTAAGGGATCAACCAGGAAAGGCCAGCAGTGCCATGGATGACCGGAAACACCCCCCTCTCCCCCTCCGGTTCGCGCGCATCGACCTGCGCCTGGCCCTGGGCCTGTTTTCGCTGTTGCTGATCTGCGGTCTCTGGCTGGGGGCGTTCAAGGAACTCAACGCCAGCCGCGAGAACCATCTGCAGGATGCCCGCCGCGATGCCCAGTCGCTGTCGCGGCTGTTCCTCGAACATGCCTACCGCACCATCGAGGCCGCCGACCAGGCCGCGCTCTATCTGCGCTATCGCTATGCAGAGCGCGGCCAGTCGCTGGACCTGGCTACCGAGATCTCCAACGGCCTGGTGGCCCGCAATGTCTACAACCTCTTCACCATCGTCGATGCCAAGGGTGACGTGGTGCTCTCCAGCAAGCCCTTCACTCCGCTCAACCTGGCCGACCGCGAGCACGTACAGGTGCACATGCAGGGTGGCGAAGACAAGCTGTTCATCAGCAAGCCGGTGCTCGGGCGCGTCTCCAAGAAATGGTCGCTGCAGCTGACCCGCCGCATCAACCGTCCTGACGGCGGCTTTGGCGGCGTGATCGTGGTCTCCATTGATCCCCAGTATTTCACCAGCCTCTACCACCAGATTGATGTGGGCCGCCATGGTGTCATCACTCTCGTCGGCACCGACGGCGTGGCGCGCGTGCGCCGCACCGGCGACCTCGATGCCATGGGCGAGCAGGTCAGCGGCGGCAAGGTCTACAACGCCATGCTGGCGCAGGGCAGCGGCGTGATCGAAGCGGCCAGCCGCATCGATGGCCGCGAGCGCATCTATGCCTTCCACAAGCTGCGCGACTATCCGCTCTATGCCTCTGTCGGCATGGATATCGAGGAGCGTCTGGCCCCTTATTACCGTGAGCGCAACCGGACCCTGACGCAGGCGTCGCTGATCACGCTGGCCGTGCTGATCTTCAATACCGCACTGATCTGGATGGCCGGCTCGCTGGTCCGGAGCCGCCAGGAAGCCATGCAGGCCAGCCACGCCAAGTCGCGCTTCCTGTCCAACATGTCGCATGAATTCCGTACCCCGCTCAACGGCGTGCTGGGCTATTCGGATGCGCTGCGTGAGGAACTGGGCGAGTCGCCGCTGGCGCAATACGCCACCGCCATCCATGACAGCGGCAACCGCCTGCTGGAACTGGTCGAGTCCATCCTCGAAGTGACCGCCCTGGAAGACCGCCGCGTGGCCGTGCATCGGGAACCGGAGAACATCCGCGAACTGGTCAGCCAGGCCATCGCCCGCCATTATCAGGCGGCCCAGACCAAGGGCCTGCAGCTGGAATGCCGTATCAGCGACGACGTCCCGCAGATCATCGTATGCGACCAGCGCAAGGTTCTGCGCGTGCTGGAAAACCTGATCGGCAATGCCGTGCGCTATACCGACACCGGGCGCGTGCTGGTCGAAGTTGACCGCAGCAGCGACCAGCTGGCGATCCGCATCAAGGACACCGGCATCGGCATTCCCGCCGGGCAACTCGATACCATCTTCGAGAAGTTCACCCAGGCCGATGACAGTGAGCGCCGCGCCAAGGACGGCGCGGGCCTCGGGCTGACCATCGCGCAACGGCTGGTGACGCTCATGGGGGGCCAACTCATGTTACAGTCCAAACAACATCAAGGATCGACGTTCAGCTTCACATTGCCGCTGCAAGAGCCGAAGTAAATCGGCCGCCAAGCCATGAGAACAGAGGGGATTACCGTGCAACTGGGCCAGTCACTGACCGATTATCACCACATCGACCCGAGCCAACTGCTGGAAGCGGTGGGCGGGGACACCGGCACCGTCGCCTCACTGGCGCGCACCTTCGCCGACAGCGCGCCGGCCATCTTTGCCCGGCTGGAACAGGCCGCCCGGGATGGCAATGCCGAGCGCAGCCGGCACGAAAGCCATAGCCTCAAAGGCATGAGTGCCATGTTTCAGGCTCAGGTACTGACGATGCTGCTGCAGCAGACCGAACAGGCCGCCCGCAACGGCCAGACGCCGCGTCCGGAAGAACTGGCGCAATTGCAGGCCAGCTTCGCGCTGGTGCTGGATGAAATCGGGCGCTGCGCGCGTTCCCTCCCCCAGTCCTGACCTGCACGGGCGCATCTTCCCTGCCCGCCCTGCCCATGACGCCATCCACGCCCGCTCCCGGCTCGCCGCCCGCACCGCCGCGCATCCGCAAATCCGCCGTCACGCTCGGTGCCCTGCTGTTGGGGCTGCTGGCGGCGACCGTCTTCATTTCCGGCAGCCTGCTGTACCGCGCCAGCCTCAACGACTGGCGCAACGACCTGGCCACGCTGTCCACGGTGCTGGCCGAAAGCACCGCCCAGACCATCTCCTCGGCCCGGCTGGTACTGGATAGCATCCAGTCCGATATCGAAGCCGCCAACGTCAGCGATGACGCCCAGCTGCGCGAACATGTCAGCACGCCCGAGTACTCCCGGACCATGCGCGAAAAGATCCGCGGCCTGCCCTTCATCTCGGGCATCGGCATCAGCAATGCGCAGGGCCGCATCATCAGCCTGTCCCGCGTATTTCCGCCGCCACCGCTGGACCTCACCGACCGCGACTACTTCTTTCATCACAGCCAGAATGCCTCGACCGAGGATTTCCTGAGCGAAACGGTCAATTCGCGCGCGGCCGGGGTGCCGACCTTCTATCTCACCCGCCGCATCAATGATCGCCAGGGCCGCATGCTGGCCATCGTGGTGGTGGCGCTGCCCTGCTCGTTCTTTGAAGATTTCTTCAATGCCGTGACCAAGGACAAGCCTTTCTCCATCTTGCTGGCGCGCGGGGACGAGAAACCCCTGATCGCCACCGCCCTGGTGCACGACACCACCGTGCGGCGCGACATCAAGCCGCTGGCCGACCTGCACCTGCCGCGCCCTCCGGGCACCGACGCCAAGCAACCCTATTACTTCATGCAAGCCCATTGGCTGGGCATCCACCGGCCGGTGCGCAATGCGCCGATGTATCTGGAAATCGGTGTGACCGACAAGGTCTATTTCAGCGAATGGCTGGAATCGATGTATCCCTTGATGCTGGTGGCTGCCATCAGCCTGGTCGGCCTCATCGGCGGCTTCGGCGTGGCCCTGCGCCAAGTCCGGCGGCGCGAACAGGATGCGCAGCTGGCCCTGGAACTGAAGGAAGAAGCGGACCATGCCAACGAGGCCAAATCGCGTTTCCTGGCCATGGTCAGCCATGAAATCCGCACCCCGATGAACGGCATCCTGGGCTTGTCCGAACTGCTGATGGAGTCGGGCCTGTCGAGCAAACAGCAGCACTATGCCGACAGCATCCACAACGCCACCGGCGGACTGGTGCGCATCATCAACGATATCCTCGATTTTTCCAAGATCGAATCCGGCAAGCTCGATCTGGAGGGCGTGGCCTTCCACCCGGCGCGGCTGGTGCGTGAGGTGGCCGAACTGTACCGGCCCTCGATCCACAACAAGGACGTGCAGCTGGATGTGCGCATCGATTGCGACGATGCGCTCTGCCTGGTCGGCGACCCCTCGCGCCTGAAGCAGGTGCTGGGCAACCTGCTGAGCAATGCCATCAAATTCACTCAGGCCGGCTATGTGCGGCTGAGCATGTCGGCGCAACGTGAAGAGGAAAGTCCGGAGCGCTGGCGGCTCTTCTTCGCCATCGCCGACAGCGGCATCGGCATTGCCCCGGAAGCGCTGGCCCAGCTGTTCCAGCCCTTCACCCAGGCCGACACCTCGATTTCGCGCCGCTTCGGCGGCACCGGGCTGGGCCTGGCCATCAGCAAGAATCTGGTGGAACTGATGGGCGGCAAGATCGCCTGCCAGAGCGTGCCGGGCCAGTCCACCAAATTCAGTTTCGACATCCTCTGCCCGGAAGGGGTGGCTGCAGCCCGCCCGGACGCGGCCCCGGAGACGGTAATGAAGAATAAGGCTTCACTTGCCCCGGAAGCCCCCGCCAGCGCCGCCTCCTTCCCGCCAGCGCCTCCCGCGCAGCTGCCCCCGCTGTCGGCGCTGACGCCGCCGCCTGCGCCTGCGCCTGCAGGTGCAGCTTCGCCCCTTACCGGGGCGCGCATCCTCGTGGCCGAAGATACCGAAATCAACCGCCAGTTACTGCGCATCCTGCTGGCGCGCCGCGGCTGCATCCTGAAAGAGGTGGAAAACGGCCAGATGGCCCTGGATGCCCTCCGCAGTGCCAGCTATGACCTGGTGCTGATGGATTGCATGATGCCCATCATGGACGGCTACCAGGCCACCGCCGAAATCCGCGCCTTTGAACAGGCCAACGGCCGCCCGCGCACGCCCATCATCGCCCTGACCGCCAGCGCCATCGAAGGCGACCGCCAGCGTTGCCTCGACGCCGGCATGGACGACTACCTCAGCAAACCCTTCACCCAGGTCGGGCTGATGAATGCCGTCGAAAAGTGGCTGCAGAAAGCATGAAAACGCCAAATTTCCTCAGGATTCAGGAAAATCCTTAAGGAAATAAAACAACTGCTTAAATTGTTTTATTTGATTTATTTGTTTGGCCGTCCTATGATGGTTCCTGAGCGCACATCACTATTCCAAATACAGCGCATTGATCAGGAGTGTCATCATGAAATGGTTCTACGATCTGAAGATCGCCCACAAGCTCAACGCCGGTTTCCTGGTGGTGTTGGTGTTCATTGTGGGCCTGGGGGGCTTCTCGCTGATCCAGCTTGAGCAAGTCAACAAGAGTTCTGCCGAACTGGCGCGTGACTGGTTGCCCAGCATCGACAGCCTGTCCAAGATCAGCCTGGCGCTGGCTCGTTCGCGCAGCTTCGACATGCAGCAGGTGCTGACCGACGACAAGAAGGAAGAACAGGCGGCGCGCGAACGCGGCAACAAGCAGATGGCGCTCCTCGAAAAGGAAATGGCGCGCTATGCCACTCTGGTCTCGGACCCGCGCGAAAAGGAGCTGCAACCCGAAATCGGGCGCAACATCGCCGCCTACAAGGCCGCCCACGAGCGCATGGAAAAGCTGTTCATTGATGGCCAGAAGCAGGCAGCCTATACCGTTCTCACTGCCGACTCCACGCCCGTCTATCGCAAGCTGCAGGACATGATCAATGAACTGACCGAGGTCAACGCCAAAGGCGCTGCGGCCTCCGAACTGGCAGCGGGCAAGGTGTACGAGCAAGCGCGCATGGCCATCTTCGTACTGATCGCCGCCTGCGTGGTGCTGGCCCTGACCTTGTCCTGGTGGATTGCCCGTCTGGTCTCGCGTCCGCTGACCCAGGCCGTTTCGATTGCCCGCCAGGTGGCCGAAGGCGACCTCACCGCCCGCATCCCCGCCGACGGCGGCCGCGACGAAACCGCCCAGTTGATGGCCGCCCTGAAACAGATGAACGACAACCTGCTCAACATCGTGCAGGAAGTCCGCACCGGCACCGACACCATCAGCACCGCCTCGGCCGAAATCGCCACCGGCAACATGGACTTGTCCTCCCGAACCGAACAACAGGCCGGTGCCCTCGAAGAAACCGCGTCGGCAATGGAAGAACTGACTTCCACCGTGCGCCAGAACTCCGACAATGCCCGCCAGGCCAACCAATTGGCGGTCTCTGCCTCGGAGGTGGCCGAAGCCGGAGGCCAAGTAGTGGGCAAGGTTGTTCACACCATGGATGCCATCAATGAATCGTCGCGCAGAATCGCCGACATCATCGGCGTCATCGACGGGATCGCCTTCCAGACCAACATCCTGGCCCTGAACGCCGCCGTGGAAGCGGCCCGTGCCGGGGAGCAGGGACGCGGCTTCGCGGTGGTCGCCTCGGAAGTGCGGTCGCTGGCCCAGCGCAGCGCTTCGGCCGCCCATGAAATCAAGGCCCTGATCGACGATTCGGTGGCGAAGGTCGATACCGGCACCAAGCTGGTCGGCGAAGCCGGCCAGACCATGAACGAGGTGGTGGCCAGCGTCAAGCGCGTCTCCGACATCGTGGCCGAGATCACCGCCGCCGGGGCCGAGCAGAGCCAGGGCATCGAGCAGATCAACAATGCGGTGGTGCAGATGGATGAAAACACCCAGCAGAACGCCGCCCTGGTGGAACAGGCTGCCGCCGCCGCCAAGGCGCTGCAGGAACAGGCAGCGCGCCTGAGCCAGACGGTGGGTGTGTTCCGCCTTGATGCCAGCGACGTTCCGGCCACGGTGCATGCCAAGCCTGCCAAGCCGGCGATGGCCGCCGCCGCGGCGCGCAACATCACTCCGGCCCGTCCGGCAGTGGCCGCACCGCGTGCCAGAAGCCTGGGCCAGACTGCACCGGCGACACGCCCGGTCACACCGGCCAAAAGCCAACACGACAGCGCCGACAACGGCGACTGGGAACAATTCTGAAGACCCGAGGACGACATGGACGCCTTTCAAAAAGAAATCGACGAACGCACCAACCTGACCTCCAGCAACAAGTTCGAACTGCTGCTGTTCCGCCTCGGCAACCCGGAAGGGACCACCGACAAGCCGGGCGAGCTGTATGGCATCAACGTCTTCAAGATCCGCGAGATCGTCCCGATGATGGACATCACCGCCGCCGCCGGCATGCGCTCCCCGATGCTGGGCATGGTCAACATCCGCGGCCAGGTGATGTCGGTGGTGGACCTGCCGGCAGTGGCCGGCTGCAAGCCGGGCCATGGACTGAACATCCTGCTCATCACCGAGTTCGCCCGGCACACCCAGGCTTTCGCGGTGGAATCGGTGGAAGAGATCGTGCGCCTGGACTGGAGCCAGGTCCTGCCGGCCGACTCCAATGCCTCCGGCAACGTGGTCACCAGCATCGCCCGCCTCGACTCGGCCCAGGATGGTGGCCGCCTGGTGCAGGTGCTGGACGTGGAACAGATCCTCAACATGGTCTCGCCGGTCAAGGAACAGATGCAGCCGCCGACGCCGGGCAGCAACGAGTTGAAGATCAAGCCCGGATCGGTCGTACTGGCCGCCGACGATTCACGCATGGCACGCGCCCTCATCGAGCAGTGCCTGACCGATCTCAAGCTGCCCTACGTGATGACCACCGACGGCCTGCAAGCCTGGAAGAAACTGCAGGAGCTGGCCCGCGAAGCGGAACAGGAACACAAGCCGCTCACCGACAAGGTCGCCATGGTGCTGACCGACCTCGAAATGCCGGAGATGGATGGCTTCACCCTGACCCGCAAGATCAAGGCCTCGGACCTCTACAAACAATTGCCGGTGGTGATCCATTCTTCACTGACCGGTGCCGCCAACGAAGACCATGTGCGTTCGGTGGGCGCCAATGGTTATGTCGCCAAGTTTTCCCCGCCTGAACTGGCAGCAATGCTGCGCAAGGTGCTGCCCCCCTGACGGCACCTACTTGCAGAGCCAGGAACGGCGCTTTTTACAAGCGCACGGCCGACACCCCGTCGGCCGGCAAGACCGGCCCCACGCCACCCCCACGGTGCCGTGGGGCTTTTCTTCATATGGCCGCGGTGCAGCACCCCGCCAATCCGGGCTGGCTTGAGCTATCTCAAATTATTTCGAGGCCAGGCTCCTAGAATCGGCAGTGAACATCCCTCCGGCACGCCCGCGCCCTGCCGGCGATGCGGATGTCTCCGCCCCGACCCGCGTACGGTCGCGCCCTGTATCAGGAGGCTGGCCATGATTCCCACTGCCGATCGTGTCGTTTCCCTCGCCCCGTCTGCCGACAGCAACGGACTGGCCCAGCGCATTCCGGCCCTGCTGGCGGAGATGGATGCCGAGCACCGTGAGGTACTGGAGAGCGTGGCCGCGCTGGCGATCGTGCCGCCAGCCGGTTTTGCCAGCGCTTATGCAGCCCTGGTGGCGCAGATCGAGGCAGGATTCCGGGAAGAAGAAAAGATGATGGATGAGATGGGCTACAGCGATCTGCGTGCCCATCGCCGCGACCATGCGGAACTGCTGGCGCTGCTGCACCGGCTGCGGCCTTATCTGGACGATGGCAACGCGCCGCTGGCCGATATCGTCATGGGCATGATCCCGGCCATGCTGGTACGCCATATGGCGGGAATGGATCAGGCACTGGCGCTGGCCTTGCGCGTGCGTGCCACTGCAGCAGGGCCATGCTGAACTGAGCACGGCCCGGCACGGATCAGGCCGGAAAATTCAGCCTGTGGCGCTCAGGCATTCAAGGGGGTGGACGCAAGGTCCGTGCGGTCGCTGCGAATGCTCTCCGGCCCGGTACCGTAATCGGCCAGCGTGGCCCGGTAGAAATCAATGAACTCGTTTGCCGGCAAGGGCTTGGCGAACAGCCAGCCCTGGGCGAAGTCGACCCCGTGCTGGCCCAGATAGGCGGCCTGCTCCAGGGTTTCCACGCCTTCGGCGACGATGAACAGATTCAGGCTCTTGGCCATGGCGATGATGTGATCGATCACGGCGCTGGTGGCTGCGCCCGTGCCGATGGTGCTGACGAAGGACTTGTCGATCTTAAGCGCGTCCATGGGCAGGCCCTGCAGGTATTGCAGGTTGGAATAGCCGGTCCCGAAGTCATCGAGCGCCATCGAATGCCCCAGTTCGCGCGCGCGTGCCAGCGTCACGCGGGCCGAGGCAATGTCCATGCAGCCGCGTTCGGTGGCTTCCATCCACAACTGCTCGGTGCGGATGTCGGTTCCGGCAAGCGTCTGGCTGACCACGTCGATGATGCGGCCGGTCTTGATATCGTGGGCAGCGACGTTGACCGCCACGTGCAGGGCCCGGTCGGCGCGCAGGGTATCGCCCAGTTCTTGCACCACGGCCGCGATGACCTGATCGGTCATGGGCAGGATCAGTCCGCTCTCCTCGGCCAGCGGCACGAACAGGTCGGGCCGCACGATGCTGCCATCCGGCCGTCGCCAACGGATCAGCGCCTCGGCACCGATGCAGCGGCCGCTGGCCAGCTCGATGATGGGCTGGTAGTAGACAATGAACTCCTTCTTGCGCACCGCCAGCTGCAAATCCGCCAGCGGCGACAGGCGCGCCTGCGATATCCGCAGCACCAGCATCACCAGTCCCAGCGCGAGCAGCACGCCCACCGGCAGGAACCAGCGCTGCTCGCCGGTCATGGTCTCCACCACATGCTGGCCGTCAATGATGGCGGCGGCGGTCCAGCCGTCGCGGCTGACGGTGGAGACAAAGAACCCATCGAAATCCTGGTTGCCCACGCCGCGCAAGGCGCGACCGGCCATGCCGCTGGCGATGGGCATGCCGTACTGCGCGACCAGCCCGAAACCGTTGCGCGCCAGCACCACATGCACGCCATCTTCCAGCACCACGTCGACAAAGCGTTCGCGATGCACCAGCGCCGCATGGGCACCGTACTGGATGGACATCATGCTGGGCCCATCGCTGATGTAGGAAGCCTGTTCCAGCGCCACGCCGACGCCGTCCGCCGTGGTGAACACCGCCTCCGGCTGCGGACGGCGCAGCGCCTGCGCGCGGCGATCCCAGGAGGTGCACTTGAGCTGGCCGTATTCGTAGTAGCCCATTTCCTCGATGGCACCGGAACTGACGGCGATCAGGCGCATCTGCGCGATGTGCTCATCCGAGCAGGGAAACAGCAGCAGCGGCGACATCGACTTCAGCGCCCGCTGGGTATTCTGGAAAGTGGCCTCGGCGCGATCCACGACCGACTCGGCATAGCGCGTCAGGCGCTCGTGCTCGGACTGGACCACCGCCTGGCGCGACAGCCACAGCATGCCGATCACCGGCACCGTGGCCGCCACGATGGTGGCAATGACGGTCAGGACCACCACCTTGTTCTTGTTGTTCACATCGCCCCCTTGTGCTGCCGCTTGCTTCGCGGCCCGTTTGCCCCGGAATTTCTGTCTGATGCTCATCATTAGATCGCGATTAAGCGATTAAATCAATTTAATCATTTTACAAATGAGTGAATCGTCTTTGCATGGCTTGGGAAAAGTCCGTAAACCACGCCTGAATAAACTAATATTATCCTTATAAATCAATGACTAATGAGATATTTCAAGCGCATTGAAAAAGCGTTTTCGCCTTGATAACACAGTGGGGCCGCAACAACGAATTTACCGGTTATTCCCTTAAAGAATCATTTTTTTAGCAATTTCAATGAATTTGTGTTTTAATGATTCCATCAATCAATTTTTCGGGAATCGATCATGCGTCTCAACCTGCCCGTCACTCAACAAGAACGCGAGATCGATGCCCATGCCTCGATCGTCTCCAAGACCGATATCAAAGGCCGCATCACCTACGTCAACCCGACCTTCATCCACATCAGCGGCTTCACGGAAGAAGAGCTGATTGGTGCCCCGCAGAACATCGTGCGCCATCCCGACATGCCGGAGCTGGCCTTCGCCGACCTGTGGAGCACGCTCAAGGCCGGCCTGCCCTGGACCGGACTGGTCAAGAACCGCTGCAAGAATGGCGACTTCTACTGGGTCAAGGCCAACGTCACGCCGATCTGGGAACGCGGCAAATGCACCGGCTACATGTCGGTACGCACCAAGCCCACGCGCGCCGAGATCACCGCCGCCGAGCAGGCCTACAAGGAACTCAAGAAGGAAAGCGCCCGCATCGCCGTGCATCGCGGAGAAGTGGTGCCGACCGGCCTGCGCGGCAAGTTGCGCCAGGTCTCGCAGGTATCGCTGAAGACACGGCTGGATCTGGGCCTGGGCACTGCGGCCGCCGGCATCTGTGCGCTGGCCTTCCTCAACGGGCAGTGTGCCGAACACGCCAGCAGCCTGCCGACCCTGGCCGCTACCGGCGTCGCCCTGGGCAGCCTGGCGCTCCTGCGCATGACCCTGGCTACGCGCATCTTCAACCCCTTGCGGCGTGCCGTGGCGCAGGCGCGCCGGGTCGCGGGCGGCGATCTGTCGGCCGCCGACCTGCAGGCGCGCCGCGATGAAATGGGTTCCCTGCTGCAGGCCATGGAGCAGATGCGGGTCAATCTGGTGGCATCGGTAGGCGACGTGCGCCGCAGCGGCATGCACATTGCCCAGGCCACCGGCGAGATCGCACGCGGCAACATGGACCTGTCCTCGCGTACCGAATCACAAGCGAGCAGCCTCGAAGAAACCGCTGCCAGCATGGAAGAGCTGGCCTCCACCGTGACCCAGAACAGCGAGAACGCCCGTCAGGCCAACCGCCTGGTGGAAGAAGCGCTGACCACCACGCGCGATGGCGAAGCGTCCATCCGTCACATCAACGACACCATGGATGCCATCCACAAGAGTGCCGAGCAGATCAAGCAGATCACCGGACTGATCGACGGTATCGCCTTCCAGACCAATATCCTGGCCTTGAATGCCGCCGTGGAAGCAGCGCGCGCCGGCGAACAGGGACGCGGCTTTGCAGTGGTCGCCGGTGAAGTGCGCAACCTGGCACAACGCTCGGCCCAGGCCACCAAGGAAATCAAACAGCTCATCGACGAATCCTCACAGCGGGTCGGTACCGGTGTGAAGCTGGCCGGCGACATGCGCGACACCATGGGCGGCATCATGCGCGCAGTCACGCAGGCCGCCACCGCCGTGGCCGAGATCACCGCCGCCTCGGGCGAACAGCAGACCGGTATCCAGCAGGTCAACGAAGCCGTGGTCCTGATGGATGAAGTGACCCAGCGCAACGCGGCGCTGGTGGAAGAAGCAGCGGCCGCCGCCGGCAGCCTGGAGGAGTCGACGCAGCAGATGATCCAGGCCATCAGCGTGTTCAACCTGGACGGCATGGCAGCCACGGCCGTGGCCTCGCCCACGCACGAAAACAAGCGTGTGGCCCTGCCCCGCGCTGCCTGACCTGGAGGGCGCGGCTCCAGCCCCTGATCCGGAGCCATCGCTGAGGAGGCGAACATGGGACACAGCGAAGCATTGATGGCCAACGAGTGCGCCAGCCAACGCACCCATGCCGATGACGCGCCCGACACCCGGGCGCTGGTCAAGGCCAATGCACGGTATCGCCACATCATCGGCAACACCCCCGCCATCATCTACAGCAGCGTGCCCTCGGGCGATTTCCAGCTCACGTTCGTGAGCGAAAACGCCTCCCGCGTGCTGGGCTACGAGCCCTGGGAGATGCTGGACGATCCCAACTTCTGGTTCAACCACATCCATCCAGACGACACCGCCGCAATCTTCTCCAGCCTGGCCATGCTGTTCGTGGAAGACCAGAAGATCTACGAATACCGTTTCCGCACCCACGACGGCAGCTACCTGTGGATGCACGACACCCTGCGCTTGATCCGCGATGCCGAGGGCACGCCGCTGGAAGTCATCGGCCTGATGACCGACATCACCGGCCGCAAGCAGATGGAAGACACCCTGCAGCGCCAGGCCGAGGAACAGCGCGCCCTGATCGAACAGCTCAAGATGGCCCAGGCCCAGCTGATGCAGTCCGAGAAGCTGGCCTCCATCGGCCAGCTGGCCGCCGGGGTGGCGCACGAGATCAACAATCCGATCGGCTTCGTCAACGCCAACCTCAACACCCTGGGCAACTACGTGGCCACGCTGCTCGAAGGCATCAAGCTGTACCAGTGCGTCACCAGCGGCAGCCTGCCCTCCAGCGTGGCGCAGTCGGAGGTGCAGGCCTTCGAGGAGCGCGCCGACCTGCAATTCCTCAGCGAAGACGTGACCGAGCTGCTGGCCGAATCCAACGAGGGCCTGCAACGCGTCAAGAACATCGTGCAGTCGCTGAAGGATTTCTCGCGCACCGGCGAGAGCAACTGGCAGATGGCCGACCTGCATCGCGGCCTGGACAGCACGCTCAACATCGCCAACAACGAGCTGAAATACAAGGTCACCATCATCAAGCAATACGGCGAGCTGCCCATGATCAAGTGCCTGGCCTCGGAACTGAACCAGGTCTTCATGAACCTGCTGGTCAATGCCGCCCAGGCCATCCAGGAGCGCGGCAGCGTGACCATCCGCACCGAACGCTGCGGCCAGCGCGTGGCCGTCTGCATCAGCGATACCGGGCACGGCATCGCGCCGGAACACATCAACCGCATCTTCGAACCTTTCTTCACCACCAAGCCGGTCGGTAGCGGGACCGGGCTTGGACTGTCGCTGTCCTACGGCATCATCAAGAAGCATGGCGGCGATATTCATGTCAGCAGTGCACCGGGCAAAGGCACCACCTTCCGGATCGAATTGCCCATCGATCCCGCCAGCGCCCAGCCGCCGAGCAAGGCCTCGGGCGAACCAGGAGACGCATCATGACCGCCATCCACAGCCAGGAACTCCAGACCCTGCAACAAGCCGACCCGTTCGCCCTGCCGCCGCCCTGCGTGCTGCTGGTCGATGATGAACAGAGCATCCTGTCGGCCCTGAAACGTACCTTCCGGCCCCAGGGCTATCGCCTGCTGACGGCCACCAGCGCCGAAGCCGGGCTCGACATCCTGGCCAGCGCCGATGTCGACCTGGTCATTTCCGACATGCGCATGCCCGGCATGAACGGGGCCCAGTTCCTGGCCCAGGTCAAGCAGCAATGGCCGGCCACCATGCGCATCCTGCTGACCGGATATTCCGAGATCGGCAGCACCATCTCGGCCATCAACGATGGCGGCATCCACCATTACCTGTCCAAACCTTGGGAAGACCGCGAGCTGCTCATGGTCGTGACCCACGCGCTGGAGGAACAGCAGTTGCGCAAGCAGAAGATGGCGCTGGAACGCAAGGTGCGCGAACAGAACCTGCAACTGGCCGATTTCAACCGCCAGCTGGAACGCCAGGTGCAGGCGCGTACGGAAGAATTGCGCCAGACCGTCCTGTTCCTGGAGAACGCCCAGGAAGAGGAACAGAAAGCCTTCCTCTCCATGCTGCACGTGTTCTCCGACATCAGCGAACTGCGCGCCGGCCTGGCCAACGGCCAGTCCGCCCGCATCGCACGCTGGTGCGAACAGCTGGGGCTGCGCATGGGCATGAACAGCCATCACGCCAAGGAGATGATGATGGCCGGCATGCTGCACGGCATCGGCAAGCTGGACTTGTCCGATGAACTGGTGAAGAGGCCCATCGAAAAGATGAGCAGCGATGAATTGCAGCGGTTCCTGTGGCATCCGGTCAAGGGCCAGATGCTGCTGACACCCATCCCGACCCTGGCCGAGACCGGCGAGATCATCCGCCACCAGCATGAGCGCTATGACGGCCGGGGCGTGCCGGAAAGCCTGTCAGGCGACGCCATCCCGCTGGGCTCGCGCATCCTGGCCGTGGTGCGCGACTTCGAAGGTCTGTGCAATGGCGGCATCACCAGCCACAACGTGAGTCCCGAGAAAGCGCTGTCCATGCTGCGCACGCATGCCGGCCATCGCTATGACCCGGTGGTGGTCAACACCTTCATCGCAATGATGGAAGAGCAGCGCATGGCGCTGGAACAGCAGACCCGCCTGCTGTCCCCGGCCGAGCTGAGGGTCGGCATGAAGCTGGCCGAGGACCTGCGCACCAAGTCCGGCGTGCTGCTGCTGAACAAGGAACACGTGCTGGACGAAGCCATCCTGGCACGCTTGCGGCGCTTCGAGCAGATCGATGAGATGCCGCTGAAGGCCAGGATCCTGTTGCATTGAGCGATAACCCGAACCCGGCGGCACCTGCCGCCGGCCCACTGAACGCAGCCATGCCGGCAACAGGCCAGCTGCATCCACCCGATGCATCACAAAAAAGACCCGACAAGGAAACCGATGAATACCGTAAGCGCCCCCCTCCTGACTGACATCCCGGCGCAGGACCAAGAGCACTACCACCAGGCTATCCGCCGCGCACTGGACCGTACCCAGGCCATCATTGAATTCACGCCCACTGGCGAGATCGTCAGGGCCAACCGGCTGTTCCTCGAAGCCGTCGGCTATGAGCTGGAGGAACTGCAAGGTCAGCACCATCGCATCTTCTGCGAGCCCGAGTATGCGAAGTCGCAGGAGTATCGCAGCTTCTGGCGCCGCCTGGCCGACGGACAAGCCGAGCACGGCCAGTTCCTGCGGCAGACCAGGGACGGACATCCGATCTGGCTGCAGGCTTCCTACAATCCGGTGCTGGACCAAAACGGCAAGGTGACCGGCATCATCAAGTTTGCCACCGACATTACCGCGTATCGCCAGCGCAGCATGGAGCAGGCCGGAATGATGGAAGCCATGGCACGCTCCACGGCCATCATCGAATTCGACCTGCGTGGGCAGATTCTGGGGGCCAATCCGAATTTCCTGCGCACCATGGGCTACACGCTCGACGAGATCAAGGGCCAGCATCACAGCATGTTCTGCCAGCCGGCACAGATCCAGTCGCCCGCCTATCGCAACTTCTGGGCCGATCTCGGCGAAGGCCGCTTCCAGGCCGGGCGATTCGAACGCCTGGCCAAGCATGGCGTACCGGTCTGGATCCAGGCCAGCTACAACCCCATCCTCGACGAGTCCGGCAAGATCATCAAGATCGTCAAGTTCGCCTACGACATCACGGCCCAGGTCAGCAAGGAGATTGAAATCAGCGACAGCATCACCGAAATCAAAGGTTCAATGACTGCGCTCAGCTCTTCCATCGAGACCATCTCCGGCGAAACCGAGACCACCCTCTCTCGCGCGCGCATGGCCATGAGCGCCGCCAGCCAGGGCAAGACCACGCTGGAGCGCACCATCCATTCGATCAGCGAGATCCAGACCTCGGCCAAGCGCATCAATGAAATCGTCGACCTCATCGCCGGCATTGCCGGCCAGAGCAACATCCTGGCCTTCAATGCCGCCATCGAAGCGGCGCGTGCAGGCGAACACGGCATCGGTTTCTCGGTGGTCGCCGACGAGGTCCGCAAGCTGGCCGAACGATCCACCCACGCCGCGCGCGAGATCTCGGGCATGATCAGCCAGACTTTGCTGCTGATCGACCAGGGCGTGCGCCAGTCGACCCAGGTCACGGACGCCTTTGCCGACATCTCGCAAACCGTGGACGGGACCTCCGCCTCGGTGGATGCCATCCGCGCCTCCAGCGCACAGCAATCGCGTGAGACCCGTAGCGTGCTGGACGTGCTGACGCGGCTGGATGACATTGCCCGCCAGGCCTGACGATGACCGATGACGCTCTCTACCTGCCGGGCGGCGTGGTGTGCACCATGGATGGCGTGGATTTCGCCATGGCGCTGCCCGCCGTCCGCACCGCGCTGCCGCTGTCGGACCTGCCACCGCCCTTGCCGCGCCGTGCCGGTGCCTGCGTCGGCCTGGTAACCCTGGAAGGATGCTGCATCCCCTTGCTGGACCTGCGGCGCTGGCTGCAGTGGCCCAGTGCCGAGCGCACCAGCCCGGGCGTTCCGCAGGTCGCGCTTGTCCTGCAATCGCAAGGACGCCAGGTGGCCATCAAGATCGATGCCACCAAAGCCGTGCTGCGCGAGCCCCTTGCACTGACGACGCTGGCCCAGCGTTCGACGTCGGGTGAAGAATTGTTCCAGTCTGCAGTCAGCGTTCCCGCCATGGGCGCACTCCCCGTACTGGACGAGCAACGGCTGTTTGCCTTGTGTGAAGTCTGGCAGCAGGCCGACGACGGTGCAAAGCCCGGTGCCAACAAATCGCCTGCACCTGCTCAGAGCAGCCAGGGCAAGGTGCTCCTGGCGCGGTTACGTATCGGACCGCAGCAGTTCTGCATCCCGTCGGACGATGTGGTCGCCGTCGACGTGATGCCTGCCATCTCCAGTATCGCGCTGCAATCGGCAGTGCGTGGCTACACCAGCTGGCGCGGCCGCAAACTGCCGGTGCTGCCGCCGGCGCTGCTGGGTGCCGATGGCGAAGCCTGCACGCCCTATCTGGCAGTGGTGCAGCATGCCGGTGCCTGGGCCGGGATACCGGTCAGCGCCACCGAGGGCGTTCATGCAGAGGACATGACGCGCCTGCGCCCCGCTGATGAGGCCGGGCTTTCCGCCTCGGCACTGGTGCGTGGACTGCTGGCCACCCAGAACGGTGGTCACATGGCGCTGCTGGATGCTGCAGCGCTGACCAGTTACTGCCCGCTGGGAAGCGATACCGCCCCTGGCATGCAGGACGCCGCCTCCGGCCAGCCGCGTCCCGTGAGCACGTCGGCACACATGATCGTCAAGGGCCGCCATGACTGGGCCTTGCCGATGGAGGATGTGGTGCGCGTGACCACCCTGCCCGATGATCTCGCCTGGCAGCATGGCGTGAGCGGCGATGGCCAGCCGTGGAGCGTGGCGCACATGGTCCACGACGGCCGCAGCCTTGCCGTCTGGAACATCGACGCTCGCGTGCTGGACAGGCGGGACCGACAATGCGCTGCGCCCGGTAGCGGCGGCGGGCACAGCGTCGTCATTGTCCGTGTCGGCGATAGCGAAGCCGGGGTAGTCTTCGATACGCCCCAGAAGATCGTGGCGGCGACGGCATGCCGGCGTGTCTCGCTCCAGGGCCGGGGGGGAAAGCGCATGCACCTGGTGCTCACCCGCCAGGCCGACAGCGAGGCCGAGCACACCTACGCGCTGTGGGACCACCGGGAGCAGTTGGTCCCGTTGCTGGCCTGTGCCGGGGCGCGTCCCGGACCGCTTTCTGAAGCAAGACGCGCACAATAGGCGGATGCATCCCGATGGGGGCAGCGTTCAGGGGGAAACCAAGCTGCCAGACCGCAATAACAATAATTCGACAACCATGACCAGAATCACCCGAAATACCTGCCTGTTCCTGCTGATCGCCTTCAGTCTCTTGCTGGCCGGCGTGGCCGGCCTGTCGCACCTGAACCAGAAGGAGGTGCGCGACAGCCTGGCGCTGGACAGCCGCTGGATCCGCGACGACATCGAATCCCTGCTGCGCCGTTACGAACACGGCCTGCGTGGTACTCGGGGGGCCATCCTGGCCATCGGTGCGGACGACCTGAGCCGCGAAAAACTGTTGCGCTACATGGACAGCCGCGATCTGGCGCAGGAATTTCCCTGGGCCGGCGGTTTCGGCTTCATCCGCCACGTGCCGCTCGCCGCGCTGCCCGCCTACGAGAAGAAGATGCGCGAAGACCGCCTGCTGTTTTCCGGCATCACCCAGCTCGCCGACAACCCCGGCGACCGCTACGTGATCGAATACATCGAGCCCATCGCCCCCAACCGGCCGGCCCTGGGCCTGGACATCGCCTCGTCGCCGGAACGCCGCTCGGCCGCCGATCACGCCATGCTGACCGGCCGCGCGGAACTGACCACACCGATCAGGCTGGTGCAGAAGGAAGGGCGAACAGCCAATGCCTATCTGTTCCTGCTGCCCATCTATGCCGGCTCGGTCACGCCGCCGACCATGGAGCAGCGTCAGGAAAGAATCCTCGGCTGGGCTTACGCGCCGCTGTCGGTGCATGACATCCTCTCCGAACTGAGCCGGCGCTGGAACATGCATGCGCTGGAAATCCTGGTGGAGGACGTCGCCAGCAATACCGCAGCCGTCGAGCTGTTCCGCAGCAGCGGCTTTGACCAGATCGAGGGTGCCGTCAGTCTGGAAACGGCCGTACCTCTCTATGGCCGGGCCTGGAAACTGAGCCTCCGCGCCGCCCCCGAATACGCGCAGGCCCACCAGTTCATCAGTGATCGTGCCACGCTGCTTTCCTGCATCACGCTGGCCATGCTGATCCTGGCCAGCGCGCTGGCCTATCAGGTTTTCTCCACCCGTGAACGCAAGCTGCAGGAAGCCCGTGCCCTGCTGGCTGCCGTGGTGGACAGCTCGCCCGACGCCATCGTCACCACCGATGCCCGGGGACTGATCACTTCATGGAA
The DNA here is from genome assembly GCF_031455335.1 of Herbaspirillum sp. 1173. NCBI lineage: Bacteria > Pseudomonadati > Pseudomonadota > Betaproteobacteria > Burkholderiales > Oxalobacteraceae > Herbaspirillum > Herbaspirillum sp. 1173. Next base: position 660,759 of record NZ_JAVDSP010000002.1, read on the forward strand.
CCGGGGGGCCAGCGACACCCTGGGCCTGCCCGAAGGACGTGCACTGGGCACGGCCCTCTCCACGCACGCAGCGCTGCGCGAGCTGGACCAGCAGGGCAGTACACGCTCCACTTCCCCAGGCTTCAGTCCCGGCACCAGCCAGCAGGAGGAGCCCCACGTGATCAGCTTGCAGGGCGAGTCGCTACGCTACGCCTCGGCCCTGATGTTCCCGCTGCGCGATGGTGCCGGGCGGCAGATCGGCAAGGCCTTCATGCTGCGCGACGTCACCCGCGAGAAGCGCATCGAGCGCCAGTTGCACCGCATCAACGAGGAACTGGAACTGACCGTGCAGCAGCGCACCCATGCGCTGCACCAGGCCAAGACCATGCTGCAGACCGTGCTCAACGTCATGCCCTCGCTGGTCGGCTACTGGGACAAGCATCTCATCAACCGCTTCGCCAATGCGTCCTACGAGCGTGTCTTCGGGCGTGAGCATGGGGAAATCACCGGCATGTACATGCTGGATCTGGTCGGGACGGAACTGTATGAAAGCGCCCTGCCCCATATTGACGCGGTGCTGGCCGGAGAGAAGCAAACCTTCGAGCGCACCTTCACCGATGCCGTCAACGGCTACAAGCACGTCCTCACCACCTACATCCCCGACGTCAACGAACAAGGTGAAGTCAACGGCTTCTATGTCGTGGCGCACGACGTCACCGAGATCACCCACAACCGCAACCAGCTCAGCGAGGCGCTGGCCCAGAACCAGTCGCTGCTGGACCAGGTGCAGCAGTCCAACGCCCTGCTCAACAACGTGCTCAGTTCAGCCACCGGCGTAGCCATCATCGCCACGGCACCGGACGGCGTGATCACGCTCTTCAATCGCGGGGCCGAACGCATGCTGGGCTATCACGCCGAGGACGTGATCGGGCAGATGAAGGAGGAAGCCTTCTCGGGCCGCCTCAACAATCCCGCCATCCGCGCCCAGGCGACACTGGACGAGAAGGCCGTGAGCGACCTGCGCTACCGCCGCAAGGATGGCGTGACGCTGCCGGTCACGCGTCAGCAGACCTCCATGCTGGATCACCGCCAGCGCCACATCGGCGACCTCTACATCGCCATGGACATGAGCCTGCAGCGCCAGCAGGAAGCCGAACTGGCAGCCGCCCGCGACCAGCTGATGCTGGCCGCCGAAGTGGCCAAGCTGGGCGTGTGGGTCTGGGACCGTACCGGGGACACCTTTGAGTTCAACCGCCAGATCGCCGAGATCTACGGCATCGGCGATGGCCGCAGCGGGCAGGTGACCACCTATGAGGGCTGGCGCAGGCGCGTGCATCCCGACGATGTCGGCTATGTCGAATCGGCCCTGCAGGCGGCGCTGGCCGGTACCGGAGAATTCGAGCCGGTGTTTCGCGTGGTGCGCGCCGACGGCAGCATCCGCTTCGTGCAGGCACGTGCCCACGTCGACCGCAACGGCATGGGCGCGCCGGTGCGCGTGATCGGCATCAACCTGGACATCACCCAGCGCATCGAATTCGAAAACAACCTGGTCGAGGCGCGTCTGAAGGCCGAACAGGCCAACTCCGCCAAGAGCCTGTTCCTGGCCAGCGTCAGCCACGAGATCCGCACCCCCATGAATGGCGTACTGGGCATGATCCAGCTGCTGCAGAGAACGCAACCGCAGCCAGCCCAGCGCGACTACCTCAACAAGGCCGAGATCTCGGCCAAGTCCCTGCTCAACCTGCTCAACGACCTGCTGGATTTCTCCAAGATGGATGCCCGACAGGTGCAACTGGATATGCAGGCGTTCTCGCTGGAGCATTTCCGCCACGACCTGACCGCGATCCTGGCCGGCAACCCGCCGCAGGAGGGCGTCAGCCTGCAGATCACGCTGGATGGCGACCTGCCGCAGCGCGTGGTGGGCGATGTCTATCGACTGCAGCAAGTGCTGGTGAACCTGATCAGCAATGCGCTCAAGTTCACGCATCTGGGCCGCATTGACGTGGAGCTGCGGCGGCTGGCGGCGGACAGCACCCGGCAAGTGATGCTGCAGGTGGAAGTCAGCGACACCGGCATCGGCATTGCCCCGGAACGGCTGCAGGACATCTTCGATGCCTTCACCCAGGCCGAAGCCTCCACCACCCGCCGCTATGGCGGCACCGGGCTGGGGCTGGCCATCAGCCGCCATCTGGTGCAGCTCATGGGCGGCCAGTTGCAGGTGAGCAGCGAACCGGGACGCGGCAGCCGCTTCTGGTTCGACCTGCCCATGGAGATTGAGGACGCCACGCCGCTGTCGCAGGCATGCGCAGCGGACGAGCAGATGCAGGCCGGGCATGCGCCCGCCGGCGAGACCGCGCGTGAACTGGAAGGGGTGCAGATCCTGCTGGTGGAAGACAATGCCGTCAATCGCCAGGTCGCCACCGGCCTGCTGTCCCTGTATGGCGCGCACATCAGCTGCGCCGAGAACGGCAGCACGGGCGTGGCCATGGCCTGCGATCCCGAGCGCCACTTCGACCTGATCCTGATGGACCTGCAGATGCCGGACATCGACGGTATCGAAGCCACCCGGCGCATCCGCCGCCAGCAGGATCTGCGCCACATCCCGATCCTGGCCATGACCGCCAATGCCTCGCCGGAAGACCGCCGCCGCTGCATCGATGCCGGCATGGCGGGACACATCGCCAAGCCCATCGACGTGAGTACGCTGGTGCCGACACTGCTGTCGCATCTCCAGCATGACCGCAGCATCGCTGCGCAAGAGCCGCTGCCCGCCGAGACCACGCGCGTGGACGTACCGCCCGCCGACCGCCAGCAGGTCGACCTCTACGCAGACCTGATGCGCCGCTACCGTCAGGCCAGCGACGTCTATCGCACCACGCTGGATGCCGCCGGGCCGGAACTGGAACGCCTCTTCGCGGACTACGACGCGGCGCTGGCGCAGGCTTCGCCGGGCGGCATCGAGCAGACCGCTCATGCGCTCAAGGGCTTGTGCGCCACCATCGGTGCCAGCGGCCTGGCGGCGTATTTCGCCGGGATAGAGCGCGTGTGCCGCGCTGGCGAAGGTGTGCCGTCCGATCGTCTTTTCCCGGCCTGGCGCGAAGAACTGGTCGCGGTGCGGCGCGATGCGGGTGTGGTCTTGCAGCAACTGGCGATGCAGGCGCTGCAGGGTGTTTCCGGCTCACCGGGGCCGGCTGCGCCGCAGGCCGGCGCGGAGCCGGCGACGGCGACAGCAGAGGCTTCCGATTTTCCTGATAGGCAGGCGCTGCGGGCCTTGCTATTGTCGAGCAACCTCGAAGCGCTGGACCTGGCCGAAGCCATCGGCAAGCGCCATGGGCTGATGCAGCAGACGCGCTACCAGCAGTTGTGGGAACTGATCGAGAAGCTCGATTTCCCGGCGGCATTGGGCCATCTCGATGACCATTTCGGAGAACCTCGTTGAAACGCATCCTGGAAGAACTCTCATCTCTGCGCGGCAGCCGTCCGCGCGTACTGCTGTGCGATGACCAGCCCATCAACATCCGTCTCGCCAATGCCCTGCTCAAGGGTGACTACGAGATCTTCATGGCCACCAGCGGCCTGCAGGCCATCGATCTGTGCGAAAAGGTGGTGCCGGACCTGATCCTGATGGATGTGAACATGCCCGGCCTGAACGGCTACGAGACCTGCGAACGGCTCAAGCAGAACACCGCCACGCTGGGCATTCCGGTGATCTTCCTGACCGGCTTGCAGAGCGAGGAAGACGAGGTCAAGGGCTTCGATGCGGGCGGCGTGGATTTCATCAGCAAACCGATCAACGGCACGGTGCTCAAGGCGCGCGTGCTGACGCACCTGACGCTGAAACTGCAATCCGATTTCTACCGCAACATCGCCGTCACCGATTCGCTCACCGGCCTGTTCAACCGCCGCAAGTTCGACAGCGAGCTGGCCGAGAAATGGGAGCTGTGCAAGCGCTCCGGCCAGGCCATGTCGCTGCTGATGATCGATATCGACTACTTCAAGAAGTACAACGACCACTACGGCCACCAGGCCGGCGACCACTGCCTGGCCGAAGTGGCGCACGCCATCCGCAGCAACTTCCACCGCAGCTATGATTGCGTGGCGCGCTACGGCGGCGAGGAATTTGCCTGCATCCTGCCCATGGCAGGCCGCGAGCAGGCCTTGAAACTGGCACGCGACGTCTGCGACGCCGTGGCCCGCCTGCACCTGCCGCATGCCCGCTCGGACGCCAGCGAATTCGTCACGCTCAGCATCGGCGTGGCCTCGGTCGATGTACCCGGTCACAGCAGCACGCCGGCCGCGCTGATTGCCCTGGCCGACCAGAACCTGTACCAGGCCAAAGCGCACGGCCGGGCGCAGGTGTATTGCGCCACCCCCGTCGAGGACGCTGCCTTGCAGTCCTCAGCGTCCTGATCCCCGCTGCAGCACCGTCCGAACAACACAGCCGGCCCTGAGCCGGCCACCGGCGTTGGCGCTGGCGCTGCGCATCCAGCCGCAAGGCAGGAGAGAGATGGCCGCCGTCCTGATCGCGATCCGGCCGTTGTGTCGGCTGCCCTTCCCCATCGGTCGCTGCGCCGCAACGCGATATCGAAAAATAACGAGGAAATATCCGAATAAATTTGAATTTACCGGCCTGAATTTCAAGCTTCGTCGACTATTTTCGACATCCCGGTAAAACTGCGTTTTTCTTCCCGCATGTCCTTGTCAACTGCAACAGTTTCCCCGGCAAGGGAGCGGTGAAGCCCATTGAACCCGTTCGATGCGTCCCTATCGGTCAAGGAAGAAAAACATGACAACTGCACATCTCGCTCATATCGTCGGTGGTGAAGATTCTCACGGCGGACCGCTGGTCCGCCTGCTGGAAGCCGCCGGATTCCATGTCGCCCATCACCCCTCGGCCGACCAGTTTCTGCAGCACACCACCGGTACCGCGCGTGGCGGACTGGTTCTGGAAGTCCACATGCAGAACCTCGACGCGCCACGTCTGCGCTCGCTGCTGGATGAACGTGAACTGGGCCGGCCGCTGATCGTCATCACCGGCGCACCGCCGGCCTCCACCCCGGAGGACAAGCGCTACGGCCCGCACGACCCCGGCCAGCGCCTCATGAGCGTTCCGGCCGGCGATGCCGGCACCCAGCCGATGGTGCGCCAGCAGCTGGTGGAAGCCTTCCGCGGGGCGCTGATGCCCTTCGATGAATCGGGCCCGCAGATGCGGCAGCAGCAGGAGCACCACCAGCGGCTCAAGACCCTGACCCGGCGCGAACGTGAAGTGCTGGAACGTCTGGTGAAAGGACGGTTGAACAAGCAGATCGCCGCCGAACTGGGGACCTCGGAACGGACCGTGAAGGCCCATCGCCAGCAGGTCATGCGCAAGATGAACGCGGGCTCGCTGGCCGCGCTGGTGGCGGCGATGACGCGCTACTGAGTGAAGAAAACTGACGGGGCGGCCGATGCCGCCCACTTGCCCTGCCCCTGCTCCATCACGGTCACCGGAGCTCAGCCGGTGACCGACTCCTCCGACTCCACCCGATTGCGTCCACCGCGCTTGGCCTGATACAAGGCCTGGTCGGCGCGCGCGTAGGCTTCCTCGAAATCGCTGCCGGCGGCGGCCCAGGCCACGCCGAAGCTGGAGGTGACCGGACGCGCCGGCAGGCACTGGAAGCGGTCACCGGCAATCGCCTGGCGAATCCGTCCGGCCAGGATCACGGCCTGCTCCAGCGCCACGCCGGACAGCAGGATGGTGAACTCCTCGCCGCCGACGCGCCCGATGACGCCATTGCCTGCCAGCGTGGTGCGCAGGCGCGCGACCAGCTCGCGGATCACCGCATCACCGGCCGGATGGCCGAATTCATCGTTGATGCGCTTGAAGAAATCGATGTCCAGCACGATCAGGGACATCGGAGATTGCTGCAGGATCTGGTGCGCCTGCTCGAACACAGCGCCGCGATTGAGCGCACCCGTGAGATTGTCATGGCGCGCCTTGTAATCGAGCTCATCGCTCAGTTGCTTCAGGCGCGCATTGAGCAGGTTCAGTTCGCGCTCGGTGCGGTCGCTGCGCGAGATCAGGCGGCGGCTCTGGCGCATCAGCTGGCCATAGTGCTGCACCAGTTCTTCCAGCGCCGCACGATGGCTGGCCGGCTCGCTGGCAGGATCGGCCAGCACCGCATTGGCGCGGTGCAGGGCTTCGGCTTCGGCCGCGAAAAGGTCGCCGCCGTGCATCAGCTCTGGACCGCGTGATCGTGGAAGACCAGCGCGGCGAAATCTTCCTGCAGCTCCTGGCCGAATTCGAAGATGGTGTCGTCTTCCTCGTCGTGGTACCAGTTGAGGACCACTTCGGTGCCGCTCTCGGCCTTCTCGTTCAGGGCATCGAAGAGCGAGAACAGCATCTTGGTGCTGGAGCTGTTGAAGTAGGCCAGCGCCACGTTGACGGTGATGGTGCTGCCCTGCTCATCGTCGGCCAGGAAGCGGCGCAAGGTGGTGATGATCTCGCCCCAGAACTGGGCGGCATTCTCGGGATAGGATTCGCCCTTCAGCGAAAGCGTGCGCTGGTCGAAGCGGAAGTCCACTTCGGGAGAGCTGGCGCTGGCGGCGATGAATAAATTGTCCATGGTGTCGTGTGTCAGAGGCAGCGGGCCCTCAGATGGTGGCCCGGAGATAGAAGGTCTGCGCGCCATCGGCGGCGGGCTGGGAGAATTCGAAGTCCAGCGGTGCACTGGCATCGCGCGCCACCGTCAGGAAACCCAGGCCCGCACCCTTGCTGTCGGCCGGTGTTTCGGCGCGCAGCATTTCCTTGTAGGCCGCCTTGATTTCTTCATTGGTCAGCGAGCGCAGGTGTTCCAGCTTCTCGCGCAGCTTGTCGGCCATCTCTGCATCGACCGGATTGGCGCAATGCAGAAAGTAGCGGCCATCGGTCTGGGTGATGTAGACCGCCCCGTGGCGCATTGGCGGCTCTGTGACTTTTCCTTCCTTCTCATGCAGATCTGCCGAGTAGTGCACGATGTTCTGCGCCATCTCGATGAAGGAAGAGAACAATTTGCGCCGGGTCTGCGCCAGCGCGCCGGTATGCTCGGCGCGCAGCTTCACGGCCTCGGCCATGGCGGCGATGATGGTCTGGGAAAAATAGCCGACGTAGTAGAAGACGATGTCGCGCCGTGCGACATAGCTGTGGAACTCCGCCCACTCCTGCTGGATACCGTTCATGCGTGTGTTCCGTGTTGAGAATCTGGTTGAGAGCCTGGCTGCGCGGCATCCAGGCGGACGCCGAAGAAGCAGATGTCGTCACGCCGCCGCTGCGTACCCTGGTAATGCCCGTGGATGTCCATCACCACGCGGCCCAGTGCCGGCATGGCCAGGCTGCCGTGTTCCAGCAGGGTACGGCGCAGGCGCTGCTTGCCGAAGGCGATGTGCTTAGGGCCGCCGATCTGGTCGATCACGCCATCGGTGCAGACGAAGATCATGGACCCCGGCGCCAGGTGCTGGCTGTGGTTGTCCCACTGCATGTCGTCGGGCGTATCGACGTAGCCCAGGCCGACGCGCTTGCCTTCGATGGTCAGCACCTCGGTGCCATCGGCCACCAGCAGGAACAGCGGCATCTTGGCGCTGCTGCTGGTGAGGGTGCGGGTGGCGCTGTCGAACCAGAAGAAGCAGGCATCCATGCCGTCGTCCGATTCGGAGGGCTTGCCGGACTGGCCATGCTGTCCCAGCACGCGCTTCATGCTGCGGTTCACTTCACGCATGAGACGTGCCGGATCATGCGGTCCGTGCAGCTCCAGCGCCTGCTTCAGTGACGACGAAGCGATCAGGGTCAGGAAGGCGCCCGGCACGCCATGGCCGGTGCAATCCGCGACCGCAGCAAACCAGCCGCCGGGATGCGGTTCGAAATGATAGAAGTCGCCGCCGACCACATCGCGCGGTTCCCACACCAGGCAGGCATCGGCCAGCGCCTCGGTCATGGCCGCGCGCGAGGCGCTCAGCATGGCGCGCTGGATCACGCTGGCGTAGTCGATGCTTTGCATGACCTGGCGATTCTTCTCTTCCTGCATCGCCACCAGTTCGCGCATCAGGGCCAGGCCCGCACCGAGCCCGGCCAGCTGGCCCTGGTCGACGATGATGAAACCATCGGCCAGGGTCTTGTCGCCCGAGGCCACGGCCAGCGCACCCAGAGTTTCGATGGGGGTATCGGCTTCGACGATGAGGGGGTCCTTGTCCATGAACGCGATGCAGCTCTTGCGCTCGTAGAGCTCGCGGTGATACGGCTTGGACATCTGGGACATGAAGATGTGGCGGCTGATGAGCCCGATGGGCCGCTGCCGCTCCACCACGGGCAGGCTCACCAGCTCCTTGTGCTGGCCGAAGATCTCCAGGACGGTAGCGTTGTTCTCATCGAACTGCACCACCGGCACCTGGACCGCCAGCGCTCCCGCTGTCGGTTGGAACAACTTGCTCCCTGTCGCCGGAGTCAGACTGAAATGACTTTCCACCGTGCTCGCCCGCGTCGTGATTTTTGGATAGACCGCGGATCATATTTCATTCCTGTGACAACAATGTGACGCTGTTGAGCGACAAGTTATCTTGCAAACGAGACGGACAGTCTCATCGCATCGCAATCCGCGTTCACGGCTTGCACTGCAAATGGCGAGTGACCGTTTCCCACTGCGCGTGCCAACCAGCGAGATCGGCGCAACGCCAATGCACCAGCGACTGGATGCTCGACTGCAGATGAATCAGCGGATCGGCCAAAATCGGTTCGTGATGTGCGATACGGTTGCGGAACCTGCGCAAGCGCTCCAGTTCCGTGTGAATTACCTGCCGCGCTTGTGCGGGCCGAAGCGGATGCGGAAAATTGGGAAAGCAATGCAGGATCTGACTGTCCCAGATACGTCCTTGATAGCGCACGGTGAACAGATGGCACCAGAAAGCGAACCTGAGCTCGGCGATGACCTTGCCTGTGGCACCGCTCTGCATTTTGCCCCGCGCACGCATCAACTCGGACTGCGGCTGAAAATGCGGTCCTTTGGGATTGGGCAGGCTGCGCTCGAAGTTACGATTCCATGGCCAGTCCTTCCCATAAATACTGCAAAGGGCGCTGTCCACGGCATTTCTGACAGTGACCTCGCACACGTGCAATGACGCAAAGAAGGCCGCAGACATCAAGGCATGCCAGCTGTACTTGTCGATAGGATGGGTATTGGTGGAGAAGCCCGCCGCGCCCTGAAAGGTTGCCAGTCGGGTGGCTGAAAGCGCGCCGATGATGTTGTCGATTTGCGATGCCGTCAAGGTATTGCCCATGTTCCATCTTCCTATCCGTTGGCGCGTGTGCTACCATTTTTCGGTGAGCTTGTGGACACGCGGGCGTCAGCCTCCCCCACAGGACAGATGATATGGAACACGGCCCACTTCGGTGGGCCGTTTTTCATTTCAAGCTTGAACGATCAAATTTCTTCCAGACGACACGCGTTCTTCAGATCACGAAGAACCCATGCGTCCCATCCCTCCCCAATTGTTCCACCAAGCCGAATTCCCAATCGAGATAAGCCTGCATGGCGCTGGCCGCATTGTCGGTCCCTTCATAGGGACGACGATAGCGGTCGATGCGCGATGACAGCAGATGGGTCTCGCCTTTCTCCAGTGGCAGACCGGCCTGTGACCACGCCGCATTGCCACCCTCCAGCAGGAACACCGGCTGGCTCACCAGCGCCTGCAGATCCGGCACCGCAAACTGCGCCAGCAAGGCGCTGCCGCACGTGATCACGAAGCGCGTGGCCGAGGGGAAGCGGCGCGCTGCCGCCGTAATCTCCGAGCGCAGCACAAACCAGGCACCCGGAACATGTCCGGCCACATAGCGCGCGCTCAGGGCCACATCCAGCACCACCGTGCCGTCATTGGCCTGCAGCCAGCGCTGCAGCTGCTGCGCGCTGATGCGCTGCTCGGGCCGCAGTGCCGCCACCGGCAGCGCGCGCGGGGCGTCGCCGCTGACCGTGAAATCGGCCGCCGTCACGCCGTCGACCACAAATACTTCCCACGCCATCTGTGCCAGCCATGAGGCAGTCATGTCAGCACGCACGCCATCGTCATCCACCAGCACGATGCGAGCACCACGCACGGGGGCATTCATCTCGGTCTCCTGCACCAGCTGCCCGCCAGGCGCGGAGAGGAAGCCCGGCAGATGTCCGGATCGGTATTGCTCGGGCGTCCGTACATCGAAACGGTAGACGGTGCGGTCCGGCTGCGCCAGTTCACCCAGGCGTGCCAGTGCAATGCGCTTGACGCCCGCACGATCAGCCACGCTGCGCGCCTGCCGACGCGCCTGTTCACGCTGGCTGGCCTCGACCGTTTCCGGAAAGCGGCGTGCCTGTCCGTGTTCCAGCGTCTGCCCCGCCAGCGTCCAGCCGATGGTGCCATTGCGCAATGCATGGACCGGATTGGGCAGCCCGGCATTGACCAGCGACTGCGTACCGATGATGCTGCGCGTACGGCCTGCACAGTTGACGATCACGCGCGTCCTGGGATCGGGCGCAATGGCGGGCAGGCGCAGCACCAGCTCGGCACCGGGCACGCTGATGGAACCGGGGATGTTCATGTTCTGGTATTCGTCGAAGCGGCGCGCATCGACCACCACCACGTCTTGACCGCTGTCGAGCAGGGCCTTGACCTCTTCGGCCGCCAGCGACGGTGTATGACGCTTCGATTCGACCAGTTCGCCAAAGGCCTTGCTGGGCACGTTGACGTCCTGGAACAGCTCGCCCCCGGCCTCGCGCCAGCCCCGCACGCCACCGGCCAGCACGCTCACGCGCGTGTAGCCGAGCGCACGCAGGCGCAGGGCGGCGCGGACCGCCAGGCCTTCGCCATCATCGAGCGTGACGATGCGGACATCGCGGCGCGGCAGCCGGGCAAAGGCATTCAACTCCAGATGCGAGAACGGAAAATTGGCGGCAAACAGCGGATGGGATTGCGCATGCGGCGCTTCCTCGCGCACGTCGAGCAGGGCGATTTCCTCGCGCGCCAGCAAGGCGGCGCGGACTTCAGCATAGGAACTCACGGGCAGGGAAGCAGTAGCGTGTTCTTGACTCATGGTGTGGCAGCGTCGGTGGACTGGTCCCAGATATTGGGCAAGGTGGAATTGGAATAACCGGAGATGAACGGCACCCGCCGTCCATCGGGATGGTAGACGGAACGCCGCACGGCACCGATGTTGGCACCATAGACGTGGATGCTGATCGAGACCTGGTCGGCAAAGGCATTGCTGACCTGATGCACATCGTGCAGCGGTGGCAGATCCGGCGATACCGCCTCGACCTGCCCGGCCTGCAACAGCGTGCGTTCCCCCACGGGCTGCAGCTGCTGCTCCTGCCAGGCAAAGGATTGCGCGTATTCGGCCCCGCGCAGCACGCCGATCAAACCCCAGACCGTGTGGTCATGTATGGGTGTGCGCTGGCCCGGTCCCCATACAAAGCTCACCACCGAGAAACGCTGCGCCGAATCGGCATGCAGCAGGAACTGCTGGTAACGCTCGGGATGCGGCTGGGCATAGGCATCCGGCAGCCAGTCATCGTGGGCCACCAGGTTGCGCAGCAAGGCAGCGCCGCCATGCAGGATGGCGGCCTGGTCAGCACGCGCATCGAGCAGCCCGGCAAACCCGGTCACGAACTCGCGCAAGCGCCAGAGCTGCCGGGTGGATGAATCGGGTGTGGACATGTCTCCCTCTCTGTAGACAACGGATGGCTGCGGTCCGCAGCAACCGGTCTGCGCCGGTTCAGACCCAGACTATAAATCATTTGCGCCATGCGCTTGCGACCCGGCCTGCACGGCGTCGCCAGCGCAGGCAGGCGGCGTTTCAGGCGATGACGTTTTCTGCACCATGGCCGCCGGCCTTGGCCTCGGCGGCCTCGGTCTGGCGATGGCGCACTTCGGCACGGATCTGCTGCGGGTTCCTCAACAGATTGAGGATGGGGCAAGTCGCCTCCACGGCCTCGAACAGGGCTTGCACTTCCTCCTTTGACGCGGGCGAGTCGAGATGCACCACATAGCCGATGTCATGCGGCCAGACCGGAATGTCTTCATGGCCGGGACGGCCGCCGCGCGGGTCGATGCGGCCGCTGACTTCCACCTCCAGCGAATCGATGGGGACCTGCCGGTGTGCGGCCTGGATCAGGAAGATGTGGGTGACGCACGAACCCAGCACGCCCAGCTGCAGCTCCGGCGAACTCGGCCCCAGGTTGTAGCCGGCGAAGTCCGGCGGGCTGTCGCTGATGACCTGGTGGTCGCGGATGCGGATGCGGCGCACGCCGCTGCGGCCCTCGGCGCTCACGCGCGCAGCCAGCTGGTTGGGGCCGGCATTGCCGGCCGCGATCAGGGCTTCACGCGCCAGCACGGCACTGCGTTTTTCACTCAGGTAATGGTTCAGGGATGTCATGGCGTCCTCCTGCAGGCAAGGGTGGATGAGGCGAAAAAAGGCAGCCAGTGTCCCGCCACGCCACGGCCGCGAGCAAGGAAGCAATCCGCATATCGATAGCCATTTCCTGTCGCATATCCATTGTCGATCTTGTTCGTTTGTCCTGGCGCGACCGTATTGCATATTGGCGATCTAGCAAAGCTGGGCTTGCATTGTCCATGCCGGCCCCAGCCCCCTTCCTTCCATTTGCGGAGCCACGCCACCATGACCCAAGACATCCTGCTGCCCGACCAAGACCTCCACGCCGATCTCGCCAGCCCCAAACGCCGCAGCCTGCTGCGTGGCGGTGGCGGTGCCGCGCTGGCCGCACTGACCGGTGTGGGCGGCACGCTGGCGGCCAGCCAGGCCTGGTCGGCCGGCCCGCCACAGAAGGTCACCTTCGCCTGGAGCCAGGTCGCCTTCTGCCTCTCACCGGTGGTGGTGGCGCAAGAAAAGGGCTTCTTCGAAAAGAACAACCTGCAGGTGGAATTGCTCAACTGGGGCGGCTCCACCGACCAGCTGCTCGAAGCCCTGGCCACCGGCAAGGCCGACGTCGGCGTGGGGCTGATCCACCGCTGGCTCAAGCCGCTGGAATCGGGCTTCGACGTCAAGGTGATCGGCTCGGCCCACGGCGGCTGCCTGCGCATGCTGGGCGTCAAGGAGGCCGGTGTCTCGGACTGGAAGCAACTCAAGGGCAAGACCATCGGCGTGTCCGACATCAACAGCCCGGCCAAGAATTTCTTTGCCATCCACCTGGCCAAGCGCGGCGTGAATGTGGAGAAGGACGTCGAGTGGCGCGTCTATCCGGCCGACCTGCTGGACGTGGCCGTCAAGAAAGGCGAAGTGCAAGCCATCGCCGACGGCGACCCCAATCTCTACCTGATCGAAAAGCGCAATCGCGGCGTCTTTGCCGAGATCGGCAACAACGCCAAGGGCGAATACCAGGACAAGATCTGCTGCATCACCGGTGCGCGTGGCGAGTTCGTGCGCAACAACCGGCCGGCGGCCGCAGCCGTGGTGCGCGCCATCATCCAGGCCTCGGACTACGTGGCGGAAAACCCCAACGAAGCCGCCAAGCTCTACGCCAAATATTCTCCCAAGATTCCGGTGGAAGACCTGCGCGCCCTGCTCACCGACCTCACCTATCACAACCACCCGACCGGCACCGTGCTGCGCTCCGAAGTCGAATACTTCGCGCGTGACTTCCACACCGCAGGCGTGCTCAAGAAGAGCACCGATCCGGCGCGCTTCGCCAATCACGTGACGGTCGATGTACTGGCCTGATCGCCAGCCCGCCCTCTACCACGGAGCATGACATGACTACCACCACTGATCACCTGCCCGGGCAAGCTGGCGCTGCGCCGCAAGCGGCCGCCCTGCAACGCGTTGCGCGCCTGAATCTATGGCGCGGCGGCCTGCTGGCTGCCGTTACCTGGCTGGCTTTGGGCACGCTGGTGCTGCAATGGCCGAACAAGGAAGTCGGCTTTTCCGACTGGGCCTATACCGATGAATTCGGCGTGGCGGCACTGACGGTGGCCGCAGTGCTGGCCCTGCTGTCGGTGGGCGGCCCGTGGACGGCGCGCGTGGTGTTCCTGCTGCGCCCGGCGGCACAATGGCTGATCGCCCTGCCGCTGCTGCTGGGCGTGTGGGAAATCCTCACCGCCAAGCTGGGCGTGCTGCCCACGCCCTTCTTCGCCCCGCCGCAAGCGCTCATCGAAGTCTATGGCGAGGACTGGCCGCGCCTGGGTCTGTCCACCGCGCATTCGCTGCGGCTGCTGGCGCACGGCTTTGCCAGCGGTGCCACGGTCGGCTTCGTGGTCGGTGTATGGATAGGCTGGTCGCGCATCGCCGGTTACTGGGTCCATCCGGTGCTGCGCTTCCTGGGGCCGGTGCCGGCCTCGGCGCTGCTGCCGCTGGCCTTCTTCTTCGCACCCTCCAGCTATGCCGCCGCGGTGTTCCTGATCGCACTGGCCAGCTTCTTCCCGATTGCCGTGCTCACGTGGTCGGGCGTGGCCGCCGTCAGCAAGAGCTACTACGACGTGGCCCGCACGCTGGGCGCGTCGGAACGCTTCCTGGTGCTGCGGGTCGCGATTCCGGCGGCACTGCCGCAGGTCTTCGTCGGACTCTTCATGGGACTGGGCGCGGCCTTCTCGGTGCTGGTCACCGCCGAGATGATGGGCGTGAAAGCCGGGCTAGGCTGGTACCTGCAATGGGCCCAGGGCTGGGCCGCCTACAGCAACATGTATGCGGCGCTGTTCGTGATGGCCATCCTGTGCTCGGGACTCATCACGCTCTTGTTCAAGGTCCGCGATCACGCCCTGTCGTGGCAGAAAGGCACCGTCAAATGGTAAGCATCACTTCTCCCGCCGCCGTCCCTGCGGCCACTGCGGAGGCCGGCGTGACCGGCGCGCAGATCGATATCGAACAGGTCAGCCACTGGTTCGAGCGCAAGGGCGGGCAAGGTCCGCTGCAAGTGCTGGACGAGGTTTCGCTCAAGGTTGCGCCCGGCGAATTCGTCGCCCTGCTCGGTCCCAGCGGTTGCGGCAAGTCCACCCTGCTGCGCCTGGTGGCCGGGCTGGAACCGGCCACGGCCGGTCAGATCCGGCAAGACGGCCAGCCCATCACCCGGCCTGATCCCTCGCGGATCGTGGTGTTCCAGGACCCGACGCTCTATCCCTGGCGCACCGTCTGGGACAACGTCGCCCTGGGCCTGCAGGCACGCGGCCTGCTCAAGCAGCAGCGCCATCGCGTGGACGATGCGCTCACGCTGGTGGGCCTGGAGGAATTCGCCGATGTCTTCCCGCATCAGCTCTCCGGCGGCATGGCCCAGCGCGTGGCCTTGGCGCGGGCGCTGGTCAATGATCCGCAACTGCTGATCCTGGATGAGCCGCTGGGCAAGCTGGACTCGCTCACGCGCCTGTCCATGCAGAGCGAACTGGTGGCGCTGTGGCAGCGGCGCGGTTTCTCTTCGCTGCTGGTGACGCACGATGTGGAAGAGGCGCTGTTCCTGGCGCAGCGGGTCATCATCTTCGGCCAGCGGCCGGCCGCCATCCGCGCCGAGATCCAGGTCGACCTGCCCTACCCGCGCCATCGCGGCGATCCGAAGCTGGCGCAGTTGCGCCACGAAGCCTTGCGCCACCTGGGCCTGGATGACAGCTGGTAAGCGATGTCGTGGACGGATAGCCTGCAGCTCGATTGGGAAGCCTGCATCAACCTGATCCTGCAGACCATGCAAGCATTGCAGCTAGGCCTGTTGCAGTTGCTGGGCTGGCTGCATCTGGTGCCGACCATCGATGGCCAGCCGGCCTGGCCCTTTGCACTGCGCCTGTCCGGCGAAGTGATGTTGATCGACCGCAACGTGGTGCGCGCCCTGCTCGCCGCGCTGGCCTGGCAGGGCGCAGCCTTGCTGTTGCTGGCCCTGGCCTGGCGCTGGCGGCGCGGCCGCTGGCCGCTGCTGGGCGTCGCCGTGGCGCTGGGCTGGTGCGCGCCGTGGCCCGATGCCGCGCTGCTCACCACGGCGGCCACGCCGACCAGTTTCCAGACCTCTCCTGCGCCTTTTTCAGCCACCAGCATCGTGCGCGGTGAGCAGGTCTATGCACGCCATTGCCTGGCCTGCCACGGTGCGGATGGACGCGGCAATACGCCCCTGGCGCTGTCGCTGCCGATCGCCCCGCCCAATCTGTCCAGCGGCTTGCTGTGGCGGCGTTTCGATGGCGACCTCTACTGGAGCCTGCGCCATGGCAAGGGCAGCATGCCGGGCTATGCCGAACGCCTGAGCGTGACCGAGCGCTGGGACCTGATCGATTTCATGAAAGCCAATGCAGCCGGCGTGGCGGCCCGCGAGACCGGCACCTGGCCGCGTCCGGTGGCCCTGCCCGACCTGGCGCTGGATTGCCGCCGCGCCAGCGTGACGCATGCACGGCAATGGCAGGGCCAGCGCATCCGGCTGGTGGTGGCCGGGACCAGTGCACCGGCGGAAGACCCTCGGCTGCAATCGGTGCTGCTGGGCAGCGACGGGCGTGCACCGCGCAGTGCGGTCGGTACCATCGATTGCGCCAGCCATGACGCCAGCGCCTTGCGCGCCATCGCCATCCTCACGGGTCTGACGGTGTCGCAATTGCCCGGTACCGAACTGATCGCCGACCGCGACGGCTGGCTGCGTGCGCGCAGCAGCGACGGGGCCTGGTCGCAGAGCGACATGCTGTGCCGCTCTCCCCTGGCAGGCGCGGCGGCCAAACCCGCCAATGCAGAAGCGGCCGGCGGCATCGACCAGCTCATCGCTGCCATGGATGCCGAACCGGTACGCTTCATCAAGGGTGGCTTTGTGCATTAGCGGCCGGCACGCACCTCATCTTCAGCCTCTCCGTCACCGCCGTCAGTGAGCGACCTCACCCACATCAGGGTGCGGGACTACAGACCGGCTCGTATGGACTTTTTACTATAAGCCATCCATACATGGAGGACAGCATGAGCGATACCAAACCCGAAGGCCTTCCGCCCCAGCACCAAGCCCATCAACCCGGCAGCGAACAAGAGATGCACCCGCGCCCGCACAGCGCACCGGCCGGCCAACCCGGACGGCGGCTGGCAGGCAAGGTCGCGCTCATCACGGGCGGCGACAGCGGCATTGGCCGTGCCGTGGCGCTGGCGTATGCGCGCGAAGGGGCAAAGCTGGCCATCGTCTATCTGGATGAGGAAGAGGATGCGCGACTGACCCAGAAAGACATCCAGGCCCTGGATGCACCCTGCCTGCTGATCCCCGGCGACGTCGGTTCGCCGGAGTTCTGCCGCAGCGCCGTGCGGTCCGTGATGGATGCCTATGGAAGGCTGGACGTGCTGGTCAACAATGCGGCCCAGCAATACCCCGCACAAAGCATCGAACAGATCTCGGCCGAGCAGCTGGAGCACACGTTCCGCACCAACATCTTCTCGATGTTCTATCTGGTCAAGGAAGCCATGCCCTTCCTCACGCGGGGCGCGCGCATCATCAACACCACCTCGGTGACCGCGTATCGCGGCAGCAAGCATCTGGTGGACTATGCCGCCACCAAGGGCGCCATCGTGGCCTTCACGCGTTCGCTGTCGCAGCAGCTGGCACCGGCCGGCATCCACGTCAATGCAGTGGCACCGGGGCCGATCTGGACGCCCGTGATTCCCGCCAGTTTCAGTGAGGAAGAAGTGGCCAGCTTCGGCAAGAACGTGCCGTTGGGACGGCCGGGACAGCCCGATGAGGTGGCACCGGCCTATGTCTTTCTTGCCACCGAAGGCGCCTCCTACATGACCGGTCAGGTGCTGCATCCCAATGGCGGGGAGATCGTCAATACCTGAGCTTGTCTGCAGGCATTGCCTCATGCTGTCCCTACATGCAGGGACGGCAGCTTGCCTCAGGAAAACCCCGATGGCAGCCATGTTGCCGCCGGTGCATGATGAGCTTGCCCCATGACTTCGCGAGAGTCCACTCATGCACAAGACCGCCCTGATCGCTACCACCCAGCCCGAAGTCAGCCGTGCGCTGACCGAATGGCTGGCCATCAACGACATCGACATCCAGATCGCCAGCAGCGGCACTGACGCCATCGAGCACATTGCCCTGGACCGCCCTGACGTGGTGCTGGCCCAGCTGGCCATGGAAGGCATGAGCGGCCTGCGTCTGGCGCATTACCTCAAGGCGCAGGAGCAGCTGGCCGACGTGCCGGTGATCCTGCTGTGCCGCGATGAGCGCGAGATGGATCTGGTCAAGGGCAAGTGGCCGGCTTTTCTCTGTGCCGGCGCGCTGCATCCCGCCCTCATCTCCGAACTGAAGCGCGAGCTGGTCAACTGAAACTCAGGCGACCGTCTTTGCCGCACGCTGGCGGCGGCGCCATTGCGCCACGCCCAATCCTGCGCCCGCCACGGCCGCCAGCAACAGCGCCGCGCTGAGCGCGCGATGCTGCGCGACCCAGCGGCGCGTGCTGCGCCATGCCTGCACGTACGGGAAGCGGGCGGCGGCGGCAAAGTCCGGCTCCACGCAGTTCTGGCCGAAGTCGGCCGAGAACGGCACGGCCGCCCCTTCCTTCACGTAGCGCAGATAGAGTTGTTCTGCGCGCGGCTGATCGTAATAGACGAAATTCACCCCCTGGCACAGCACCGCCGCGAAGGCTTGCGAGCGCGCGGGCAAGGCATCGGCCGACTTCATGACGTAGTCCGCCGCGATATCCCGGTAATGGAAACGCTTGTAGGGCTTGGCTTCAGTGGCGGCATAGCGCTGGCGCTCGCCGTCGGTCACCAGCGGACCGGGGAGATCGGCCTGGGCTCTGGCTTGCGGGTTGTCCGGCAATGGCTTGTCCTCGTTGCCATACATGCCCATGCCGCGTCCGGCACCGCCCGGATAGCTCCCGCCGTAGACGGCATAGTCCGGTCCCTGTTCATAGCCCATGATCTCCATGCCCTGGCGGCGCGCAATGACGGCGGCCTCGTACCAGCCCTGGGCGCGGCTGCTGGCGCGCCAGGCATGCTGCCCGCGGTCCAGTGCCTGGCCGTACTCGCGCGCCTTGGCGCGCATGCGCCAGCCGGCCGGGACTTCGTGGCCCTCAGCATCGTAGGTGCTCTGGATGAAGCGCTCGTCGCGATCGTCCGGGAAGTAGGGCAGCGCTTCTTCCACGCGCCCGTCGCGCACCAGGCGCCGCGCCAGCAGCTGGCGCAGGTTGTCTTCCACGGTGATGGCCGACAGGCCCACGGCCACCCAGCGCACCGACTGCGGTCCTCCACCCTGCTTCTGCACTGCCTTGGCCACGGCCTCCGGTGCCGGCATGGGCGAGGCAGGGGCATGGGCATCGACGTAGGTTTTCAGTTCATCGGTGGTCAGCACGCGCTCGGCCACATAGGCCATGTCATTGGCGTAGGCATAGTCGCCGTAGTAGCCACCGCGTGACTGGCGGGCGCTGTCGCTGGCAGCCTGGTGGAACTGCGCCAGCGCTTCCACATATTGCCCGCGCGAGAGCGTCAGCACGCCCTGTTCGCCCATGAGCAGGCTGGCATTGGATGGGTCAAGGCTGGCATCGTTGCGCGGGAAGGCCTGCGCAGCGCGCGCGTAGGCTTGCACGGCGGCGGCGGTGTCCCCCTTGCGCAGCGCCAGCTTGGCGCGTACCCACCAGGACAAGGCGGTCTCCTGCCGGTTCGCCAGCGTGGCAGCGAGGTCGTAGCGGCCGGTGCGATAGGCCAGCGCGGCCACGCGGTCGGCCCCTTCGATCTTTTCCAGGCCGCGCCGCTTGAGGGCATCGACCAGGGTCACCAGGACGCTGTTGGGCTTGACCTTGGCACTGCGCGCCGCATCGGGATAGCCGGACGAACCGCTGTTGGGCGCGGACGGATCGTAGTAACTGTCGCCGTTGCCGCTGCCTTCGGCCATGTCGCCCACGCGCGCCAGCGCATAGGCCACCAGCAGGCGCTGTGCGACCGGATCATCGATCAGCGCCGCGCTGATGTCGGCGTGTCCCAGGCTCCATGAGGCCAGTGCCGTCAGCGAATCCTGCGCGTTGGTTGACCCGCGTGCCGCCTGCTCTGCATACAAGCGGATCGCCTGCTTGAAATCGGCCGGCGGGATGGTCTCGCCGCAATCCCGCCCTTCATTGAAATCGGACCAGTTGCAGGGACCGCTCTGCCCCGACAGCATCAGCCGCGCCTGCTCGCCGTAGCTGGCCACGGCCAGCCCCAGCGGATCGGGCGCGCCGCCCACGGCCAGCGTGCGCGCTCTGGTGAAACTGGCAATCGCCTCGGCACGCCGCCCCTCGATGGCGTGCAGACGGCCCAGCATGAAGGCCGCCCACACGGCGCGTTCGCTGGCCTGCTGCGGCGGCAGTGCCAGTACCGCTTCGAAACGTTGGCGTGCCGCTGCCAGGGCATTGGCGCGAAAGTCCTGCGCCCCTGCCGTGTAGAGACGAATGGCCGGCGGCAAAGCCGCACCGGCCGCATAGGCGGACTCGCCATCGGAAGCGGCGCGCATGGCCTGCAGGGCAGCCCACTGGGCGCCCTCCAGCTGGCCCTTCTCGATCATGCGCAGCGAGCGCGGATCGTCGGGCTGGCCTGCAGCCTGTTCGTAGCCGCTGCGTTCATCGGCTTGCAGCTTGTCGGCCGGGGTCACCAGATGCGCAGCTTCCCAGGCGAAGGAATTGGCTGGCGTATTGCTGAGGGTACCGGCGCGGTCATCCAGCAATTGCAGCGGGAAATCCGGCCCGCAGGCCACCACCGTGGCCGCACCCAGCACCAGCAGGCTGCTGGCGGCGCAGGCGATTTTGGTCATGCGGCCCAGGCGGGGCAGGCTGCGCTGGCCCGTGGCGCGGGGGGCAGCGGCAGAACACTTCATTTTTGTCATCAGGATCCCATTTCCAGTGTGAGTTCGGGGGCCGGCGTGCCGTCGGCACAGCGCAGCCAGCCGATGGTACGGCTGCTGCCGGCGCGCAGCAGGCCAGCCTGGCCCAGGCGCAGGTAGCGTCCCCGGGCATCGCTTTCCAGCGTGTAGCCATTGATGCCGTCACCACTGCAGACGTTCCCTGAAGACGCTGCATCCCGTGGCGCGAGGTTCACCCGCACGCGCAGCGGCAAGGGCGCGTCGGCATTGCCGGCATTGTCGATGCGGATATCGGCGGGCGCGTCGTTGCCCTGCCCGGCGACCAGTTGCACCGCCAGGCCTCCCTTGAGCGGCTTGCGTTCCAGCACGGCCAGCCAGGTCGAGAGGCTCCAGGCGCGGCGGTCATCGCCGGTCGGCAGGCGGAACCAGATCAGCCCGGCCAGTCCCGGCGGCGGGGCCGCTTCCACTTCGGCCACGAAGCGCGCCATCACTTGCGGTTCAGCCATCAGTTCACGCCCCAAGCCGCCGGTCAGGAGCGGACGTTCGCTTTCGACTGCGGCGATGCGGCCCTGGCTGTCCCAGCTCACGCGCGAGCCATAGGCCGGCAGCGCCACGTGCCAGGGGCGGCGCGTCTGCGCGGCGTACTGGCGCATCCAGTCGCGGGCGCGCTCGCCATCGAAGAGGCCCAGGCGCGGATCGAGCACGGCGTGGACCTGCAGCGTGGAAGCATCGGCCACGGCCAGTAGTGGCGCCAGCTGCGGGCTGGCCAGCCAGGTCGGCAAGGCCGTCACGGTCAGATCCGTCGGTGCAATCCGGGCCTTGAGGCTGCGCAGGAAGGCGGTGTATTCGGGCAGGCGCGCCGTGGCGCAGTCGTAGTCGATTTCCAGCGCAGCCGGTTGCAGGCCGCGCTGGCGCCAGGCGGCCAGCAGTGCGAGCAGATGATCCTGGATCGCGGCCGCATCGAAGCGCGCCAGCTGGCCGTTGATGCGCACCGTCATCAGCAGCGGGCGGCCGGTATTGGCCAGCGCCTCGGCGTCGGGCGTGATGTCGATCCAGCGGCCGGAGGCCCCCAGTTCGGCCGCCAGCACGTGCCAGCGCGCCACCTGGGCATTGGAAGCAGAGAGCGCCGTGCGCAGTGACGGAGTCCACTGGCGCTGCCAGATGTAGACGTCCTGGGAGAGCTTTTCGGCAGGGACAGGATGGCGGGAACACGCCGCCAGCAATACAGCCAGCAGCACCCAGGTCAGACACAGGCAACTGCGCCTGGCAAAGCGCGCGGGCAGGAAGGCGAGGGGCATGGTCGTCGGCGAGGTGGAGTTCCGGTTGGCCGGCATTGTACGCGAGCCGACGCCCAAAAAACCAAGGCCCGGCACCTTGCGGTCACCGGGCCTGGTCAGCCTTGCAGGCGGGGCGCGATCAGGCCTTGTAGCCCTTGCTGCTCATCGGCACGAAGGCCAGCAGCACGCCCAGGATGGACAGGCCGATCACGTACAGCGCCGGCCCTTGCGGGTCAGCCTTGATCCACAGCGAGATCAGCACCGGCGTCAGTCCGCCGAAGACGGCATAGGCCATGTTGTAGGCGAAGGACAGGCCGGTAAAGCGCACCGGCGGCGGGAAGGCGCGGGTCGAGACGATGGGGGTCAGCGAGATGCTGCCCACGAACAGGCCCACCAGTGCATAGCCCCAGATCAGCGACTCGGGCGAACCCGGCAGCTGGCCGTAGAACCACCAGGTCGACAGGCCCAGGCCACCCCAGCCGATGATCATGCTGGCGCGGGTACCGATGCGGTCGCACAGCCAGCCGATGGCCAGGCAGCCGATGGTCAGCATCAGGGTGCCGGCGCAATTGGCCTGCATCACCAGCTTGGCCGGCAGGTGGTGTACGGTCTGCAGGTAGGACGGCGTCATCAGGATCACCACCACCACCGCGCCCGACAGGCACCAGGTCATGCCCGCGGTCAGGACGCTGGCGGCGCGGTGTTCGCGCAACACGGTCTTGAGCGGCAGTTCATTGGATTCCTTGCGGCGCGCCGCCAGCTCGCGGAACACCGGGGTCTCTTCCAGATAGCGGCGCAGGTAGACCGAGACCAGTCCGAACACGCCGCCCAGGATGAAGGGAATGCGCCAGGCGTAGCCCGCCACTTCAGCCGGTGCGTAGACGCTGTTGATGAAGATGCCCATCAGCGAACCCAGCAGGATGCCGCCGGTGATGCCGGCGGTCAGCGAACCGACGCCGAAACTGTAGCGGTTGGCCGGCACGTGTTCGGCCACGAAGACCCAGGCACCGGGCATTTCACCGCCGATGGCAGCGCCCTGCAGGGTACGCATCAACAGCAGCAGGATGGGTGCGGCCACGCCGATGCTGGCGTAGGTCGGCAACAGGCCAATGACCAGCGTCGGCACCGCCATCAGGAAGATGGACAGCGTGAACATGCGCTTGCGGCCGATCACGTCGCCGTAGTGGGCGATGATGATGCCGCCCACCGGACGCGCCAGGTAACCGGCGGCGAAGATGCCGAAGGTCTGCAGCATGCGCAGCCATTCCGGCATGTCGGCCGGGAAGAACAGCTTGCCGACCACCGCCGCGAAGAACACGTAGATGACGAAGTCGTAGAACTCCAGCGTGCCGCCCAGGGCGGACAGCCCCAGGGTGCGGTAGTCGGAGGAAGTGAGCGGTCGGTGCTGGGACTCGTTCAGAGCCCCGGTAAATTCAGCAGATTCAGCGGAAGTGGTCATGATGGTTCACTAACGGCAAAGCGGCGACCCGGTCCGCCGCCACATCGCCCCGGGACAATGACGCCCATGGCAATGCCGCAGCGGGCCGGATGGCCTGCTTCAACTTGTTCGTTCGGGTGGCCGCAGAGGGCATGCCAGGAAAGATCAGGACATGTCTGCGAAGGACAGATTCAGCGGAAAACGTAAAGCGAAGAAATACGATTTAGCGTCGAAACTTGCTTAATGATACCCCAAAAACCGGCAAAGCTTCCGCAACGCAGCATTTCTTGCTGCCCGGGCAGGCACTGGCAGCATCCCTGCCGGTTCCGGGCCGATATGAAGTTTCCTGACCTGGAAAAGCAAAGAAGCCCGCCAGGCAGCCACTGCTGCAAAGCGAGCTTCATGACAATGTGAAGCAACTGACCAAAATCCGGGAGCGCCCTGCCCGCCCCCGCACATGCGAGCCGGCAGCGGCAGCGCAGCCTCAGGATTCCAGCACGATATCGACCGCCGAGGACCGGCGCAGCATCAGGAAGCCTTCGCCATAGATGTTGCGGATTTGCATGGGCGCTTCCTCCAGCGAGCGCAATTTCTGGCGCACGCGGTAGATCAGGGCATCGATGCGATGCGCATCGTATTCCTCGCCGCCGGAACGCAGCAGGTCGAACAATTGCGCGTGCGAGACCGGATAGTTGGGGCTTTGCAGCAACGCCGCCAGGGCAGTGCTTTCCTTGTCGGTGAATTGCAGTGCCACCGAGCCATTGCTGGAGAGGCGTCCCGAGCGGCGGTTGAAGGCCCATTTCTCCGACTGGGGCGAACTCTGGTGCGGCGCGGTCTTCATGCGGCGCGCCAGGGCCGTCAGCGTGGCCGAGACTTCTTCCAGCTTGACCGGCTTGACCAGGTAATAATCGGCCCCGTCGCTCATGCAGCGCACCCGTTCCTCGCTGCGGGTAGCAGCGGTCAGGATGATGATGCCCATGGACGGGAAATTCTGCCGCAACGATGCCAGTTCGGGCAGCAGGCTGCCGTCTGGCAAGCCGATGTCGGATAACAGGATGTCGGGCTGACGACTCTTGAGGATGTCCCTGGCCTGGCCCAGTGCCGAGCAGACCGAGATCTCGTAACCCAATTCCCCCACATGTGCGCTCAACGTGTTACGCCAGTCGAGATCGCTTTCTACGATAAGTACTTTCATCACTCTTGTGTTCCGGACGAAACCTGTTTTTATGACTGCCGGAGCATCCCCGCTCCCCCTCCGGAACCTGACCCCGGAGCCAGCTGCAGGCGTGGAAATGCTTTCCATAATCACAACGTTATACAGAAAATATCTGCGGATAAAATCATAAAAACTCGCAGATGCCTTACACCTGAAAACTCCACTGGGCCTGGCTTTGCGCGTGTTGGCGCAAGAGGCCGGTGACCGTCCCGAGCAGGTGGTCGACCGAACAGGGTTTGAGCAGGAAAGCGGCGATCGTGGGAATGCGCGCACTGGCCGCCGGCAGGTGGGCGCTGATCAGCACCACCGGAATCGGGGAAAAACGTTCATGCGACTTGATGTAGCGCGCCAGCTCCATGCCATCCATGCGCGGCATGCGCAGGTCAGTCAGCACCAGGCTGGGGGCCTGCTCCTGCATCTGCGCGATGGCATCCACGCCATCGGCCGCCGCCACCACCTGCAGTCCGCCCTGCTGCAAGATGCCGCACAGCATCTCGCGCGACTCGGGATGATCTTCCACGACCATCACGGTCGGTGCCTTGCTGATAGTTGCCACCACGTCTCCCTCCTGCCCTCTGTCCCGCACCAGATGTCACGGTGACTTGTTGTGACTGATGGTGATGGTTGGCGACAAAACGCGATATCAGGAAATTCCTGAAACTTGGACAACATTGCGCAAACGCAAGGCACAAGCGGGGCCGGCACGCAGCCAGGGGCGTGCGGGCAAAAGCGAAGGGAAGCAAGACGCAAGGCCGCGCCCGGCCAAGGCAGAGCTTGGCTGCAGGCGGACTCAGACGGGGGGATGGATCAGGGGCGTGCGGTCAGCAGGCGCTGGATTTCGGCCAGCATTTGCTCGAAGAAGACCGGCTTGCGCAGGAACAGGTTGTGACTGGATTGCGACAGATCGTGACGTTCCGGGGCACCACTGCACAGGATGATGGGCAGCGTGGCGCCTCCCGGCAACGCGCGCAGGGCCGCACACAGCTCCAGCCCGTTCATCACCGGCATCATGCAGTCCGAGATGACCAGGTCCGGCCAGGCCTGCTGCGCCTTGGCCAGCGCGTCGGCCCCGTGCACGGCGGTCACCACCCGATAGCCATGCAGCTCCAGCAGCATGGCATAGGTATCGGTGATATCGATCTCATCGTCGACGATCAGGAGCAGGGGCAGTGCCGCCTGCTGTGGGGGTGACGCTCCGGACATGGTCAACGTCCATCCGCAACCGGCGCGGCAAGTGGGGTCACCAGGCCATCGATCTCGATGCCGGCATCCGAAATGTTCATCAGGCGGCTGGCACCGTCGTAGCCGTTTTCGCGCAGTTTCATCACGGAAATCTGGCGGCGGTTGACGCTGTCCTTCACCACGTATTCCAGCAGCATCATGTTTTCGTACAGCTGCGAGGAATTGGGGTCGACCTGGGGCTGCGATTCGCGGAAGTACGGCAGTTGCTCGGTGATGAAGGTGGTCACGCCGCGCGCGCGCAGTTCATTGGTCAGCGCCACCAGGAAGGGACGCATGCGCTGCTGCTGCACCACGATGCTGCGCAGGCCATCCACGCCATCGATCAACAGGCGCGTCACGCCACGGCGCGCGATGTTGTCCAGCATGCGCTTGGCGAGGTCGTCGCACAGCATTTCCAGCGGCAGCTGCCACATCACCTGCAGCGCGCCGCTGTCGATATGTTCGTCAAGCTGCATGCCGGCCTTGCGGGCCTTGGCCAGCAGGCGTTCGGGGGATTCGTAGAAGCCCAGGATCAGGCATTGCTGGCCGTCCTTCAAGCCTTGTTCGATGAAGTGCAGCCCCATGAGCGTCTTGCCCACGCCGGGGCTGCCCAGCAGACAGGTCAGCGAACCGCTGACCACGCCGCCGCCGATGCACTTGTCCCAGGACGGGATACCGACGCTGACATAACGATCCGAGGTACCCGGCACCTTGCCGGCGCGGGTGGCGGTGGCTTCGAAGCGGGGGAAGATCTCGACCCCGCTCTGGTTGATCTCGAAGACGTGCTTGCCCAGCAGGTGATTGGCTCCACGCAGCTTGAAGACCTTGATCTCGCGCTCCAGCTGCATGCCGGACTCGTGCTGGCTCAGTTCGATGACGCCATCGACCAGGGTGTTTTCGGACTCGGGCATGTTGCCTTCCACCGGCGACAGCAGCAAGGTGGTGCAATTCATGGTGAATACCAGCGCATTCAGGGAATGCATGAATTCGGACAGGTTCAGGTCCGACGGACCGGAATCCCGCACCGAGCGGAACCCGTCGATGATCAGCATGGCCGGGCGATGGCGATTCAGTTCGGCACTGATCAGGCGCAGCAGGCCGCGCAGGCCTTCGCTGGCCAGCGCACCGTAGCCGCTCAACATCTGCATCTGGTCGCCGACCAGGCTCTCATTGAAAAAGTCAAAATTGCTCACATGATTGAGCATCTTGGCGTGCGATTCGGCGATCAGCGTCAGCAGCATCACCTTGTTGCCGCTGCGAGCCTGCGCAAAACCGACCTGCGAGGCCAGCGTGGTCTTGCCGCTCCCGGCCAGTCCCTGGATCAGATAGAGGCTGCCCGCCGGCAGGCCGCCGCCCAGGATTTCGTCGAAACCGGCAATGCCCGTGCTGATCAACGAAATGCGGCTGGGCCGCAGCGTCGCAGCGGCAGCAGGTAAGGGAGACTGCGGGAGATGGCTCATGTGGATGAAGGCTCGGTGCTTATTATTGTGCAAAGATTTAATGAGTTTTTCGTCATTATACGATTGCCCACGGTATGACTAAGGTTGTCATACACCGCAAAAGTTGCACCTTGGGGAGGTAAATACCTGCGCCGCGCGCAGGCGCGGAAGGAAGGCCGCAGGGGCCGGGAAGGCGGCGGGAGGTAGAGGGGCTGGCCGCAAGCTCATCCGTACGCGTGGCCGGCCAGCCAGGCCCGGCCACGGACTGCGGGGAATCAGCGCAGCTTGAAGACGCTGACCGTATTGGCCAGGCCGGCCGCCTGTTCCTGCATGGATTGCGCGGCGGCGGCGGCCTGCTCCACCAGGGCCGCGTTCTGTTGCGTGACTTCGTCCATCTGCGACACGGCGCGGTTGATCTCGTCGATCCCCACGCTCTGTTCGGTACTGGCCGCCGAGATCTCGGAGACCACATCGGTCACGCGCTTGACGCTCTCCACCACTTCCGACATGGTCGACCCGGCCTGGCGCACCAGCGTGGTACCAGCCCCGACCTTGCTGACCGAATCGTCAATGAGCTGCTTGATCTCCTTGGCAGCGGAAGCGGAACGCTGGGCCAGCGAACGGACTTCGGAGGCCACCACCGCAAAACCGCGCCCCTGCTCGCCGGCGCGGGCCGCTTCCACGGCGGCGTTCAGGGCCAGGATGTTGGTCTGGAAGGCAATGCCATCGATCACGCTGATGATTTCGACGATGCGGTTGGAGGCATCGTTGATCGCTTCCATGGTCTGCACCACCTCGCCCACCACGCCGCCGCCACGCGCGGCCACGCCCGAGGCGGCCATGGCCAGCTGGTTGGCCTGGCGGGCGTTGTCGGTATTCTGCTTGACGGTGGAGGTCAGTTCTTCGAGGGCCGACGCGGTTTCTTCGAGGGCAGTGGCCTGCTGCTCGGTACGGCGCGACAGGTCCAGGTTGCCGGTGGCGATCTCGGTGGAGGCGGTGGCGATGCTGTCGGTGCCATTGCGCACCTGGCCCACCACCTGGCGCAAGCCCTCGTTCATGGTCTGCAGGGCTTGCAGCAGCTGGCCGGTTTCATCCTTGCTGTGCACGCTGATCTCGGCCCCCAGGTCACCCCCGGCCACGCGGCGGGCGATGCCCACGGCATCCTGCAAGGGGGCGGCGATGATGCGCCCCATGGTGATCGCCAGGCCCATGCCGATGGCCAGGGCCGCGATCAGCAGTCCCAGCACGCCCACACGCGACTGGCTGAAGGTGTCATCGGCACCGGCGGTGGCGGCATCGCCGCCCTCCTGGTTGATCTTGATGAGCTTTTCCAGATCAGCGAGGATCTGCGGATAGAGCTTGTTGGAGTAGCCGAGGAAGAGATCGCGCCCCTGCGCATTGTCCTTGGCCAGGAAGGCGGCCACGATCTTCTTGTGCTCGGCCAGGAATTCCGCTATCTGCGCCGCGACCTTGGGATAGATCTCGCGCTCCTGCGGGGTATCGAGGGTGGCGGCGTAATCCTTCATGGTCTTGTCCAGACCGGTCAGGATGGCCTGGCTGCGCGAGACCAGGCCATTCATCGCCTCGACATCGCCGTCGTAGATCGCCAGTTGCGATTCGGTGCCGCGCAGGCGCACGAAATACAGCTTGATGTCGCCCAGCTTCTTCTGTGCCGGCATCCAGTCGCGCGAGATTTCAGAAGACGCATTCTTGACCTTGGCCAGCTGCTTGATCGAAAAGATCCCCAGTATGGCCATCAGCACCAGCACCGCCAGGAATGCCAGCTGCAGTTTCCTGGCAATCTTCAGATTCTTGAACCACCCCATCATCACCCGCCCCTGATCGAATTGAATGTCACCCATGTCGCAACGGCGCGCCTGTTGTTCTTCTGAGTGGCGCACCGTTCCCCGCGAGAATTATCACGAAATCTCCCCTGCACCAATCGCCGGAAGAGAAGCGCTTTTATGGCGCAGATGCCTTGCTGCAACACCTTCCTGCACGCCGGGGCAAACCCTGTTAACATGCGCAGCGTTCATGCTGCAGCATCACGTCAGCAAACAGTCAGGCATCAGTGAGCAATACAGTCGCAACGAAGCACCAATACAGCACCGATACAGTAGCAAACCACCAGCAATACAGCTGAAAGACAGCTGCACGCATCCTCCACCACAAACCGCATCGTCCTGGCCATCGAGGCCGCCGCCTTCGGGCCCTCCTCGCACCAGGCACATGCCAACGCCGCCAATGAACCGATTTCCCCGTCAAGTCACCATGTCCCGGCGCAGCCTGCTGCTGACCGGCGTGAGCCTGCTGGGCAGCTACGTCGCCTTGTCCAGCCTGCCTTCCTGGGCCATCCCGCAGCCTGACAGCCCGCAACTGGCCCCCTTCATGCGCCTGTCCGCGCTGCTGGTCAATCACCGCCTCAATCCGGCGGTGGGTGCGCGCATGCTGGAAGTGGCCGCGCGCGAACACGCCGACCTCGACACCCTGATGCGCCAGTTGCTGGCCATCGCCGAACAGAAGCAGGCCCGCAAGGTGGAAGACTTCTTCGCCGATATCCCCGCCGGCCCGCAGCAGACGCTGGCCTACTGGATCATCTTCGCCTGGTATACCGGCTGCTCTTCGCCCAAGCGCAATGCCACGGTCTTCACTTATGAAGAAGCGCTGACCTACCAGACCACGCTGGACGTGGTCGCCATCCCCTCCTACGGCATCAGCGGTCCCAACCGCTGGCGCCAGGTCACGGTGCCGCTGGCCGACATGCCGCGCTTCTGATCCCTGCAACCTGTGGAAAATCAACGTATGAACAGCAACAACAAGGCCGAGGTGGTCATCGTCGGCACCGGCGTGGTGGGCGTGCTCATCGCCGAACAACTGCTGGATGCCGGCATCCCCGTACTGATGCTGGAAGCCGGCCCGCGCGTGGCGCGCGCCGAGGTGGTGGAAAATTTCCGCAACCTGCCGCTGGCGCTCAAGGGCGATCCTTCCTCCTGCTATCCGCCGCGCCCGTGGGCACCGCATCCCATGCCCTCCAGCGAGAATCCGGACGATCACTACCTGGAACTCTCCGGTCCCGACAAATACGCCCAGACCTTCATCCGCTATGCCGGCGGCTCCACCTGGCACTGGGCCGGCACCTGCTGGCGCCTGACGCCGGAAGACATGCAGCTGCACACGCTCTACGGCGTGGGCCGCGACTGGGCCTTCGGCTACGACGTGCTGGAACCGTATTACACCCGCGTCGAACACAAGCTGGGCATCTGCGGTCCGTCCGACCCGGCCCTGCAATGGCCGCCGCAACGCTCGGCGCCCTACCCCATGCCGGCCCTGCCCTTCAGCCCGGGCGAGCAACGCTTCACCGACGTGGTCCGGGAACTGGGTTACCACAACATCCCGACGGCCCAGGCGCGCAACAGCGGCATGCCCTACGATGAGCGCCCGGCCTGCTGCGCCAACAACAACTGCGTGCCGGTCTGCCCGGTCGGTGCCAAGTACGACGCCGCCACCGCACTGGCGCGCCTCGAATCCAAGGGTGCCACCATCCTCACCGATGCCGTGGTGTACCGGGTCGAGACCGATGAGGCCAACCGCGTGAACGCAGTCAACTACTTCGATGCCAACAAGGTCAGCCATCGCGTCACCGGCAAGATCTTCGTGCTGGCCTGCAACGGCATCGAAACGCCCAAGCTGCTGCTGATGTCGGCCAACAGCCGCAACCCGCACGGACTGGCCAACAGCTCCGACCAGGTCGGCCGCAACATGATGGACCATCCGCAACTGACCATGACGCTCACGCTGTCCGAACCCTACTGGTCCGGTGTCGGTCCGGTGGTCAACAGCGGCATCATGGAAACCTCGCAGGGCAGCTTCCGTTCCGAACATGCGGGCGCCTACTTCCGCTACAACAATTTCGCGCGCAATCGTTTCGTCACGTTCGCCGCCTTGAAGAAGGGACTGGTCGGCCAGGCGCTGGACGAGGAAATCCGCCGCATGACCGCCTGCACCGCCGACGTCGTGCTGGCGCATGAAGTGCTGCCCGATGCCGACAACCGCCTCACGCTCTCGGCCAAGAAGGACTGGCTGGGCCTGCCGCGTCCGTCCATCCATTACGACGTGGGCGACTATACCCGCAAGTCGGCCGAACAGTATTCGCTGCCCATCGGCCGCAAGATCGCGCAAGCCATGGGCGCCACCGACATCAAGGTCAGCCCCGCCTTTGCGCAGAGCAAGCACATCATGGGCGGCACCATCATGGGACTGGATGCGGCCAATTCGGTAGTCGATCCCGACTGCCGCGCGCACGATCACGACAACCTGTTCCTGCCCGGTGGCGGGGCCATGCCCAGCACCGCCTGCGGCAACAGCACCCTGAGCATGGCGGCACTGGGCCTGAAGGCGGCCGATGCCATCGTGCGTCAACTGCAGAAAGCCTGAGGACGAGCATGCGACCATTGAACCTCCTCGCCCTCGCCGCTGCCCTGCTGGCCACGTCTGCAATGGCGCAGACACCCGAGCCGGCGAGCGCGCCACCTGATGTACCCGCCGCAGCACCGGCCCCGGCCGTCTCGCCCGAAGCGGCACTGATCGAGCGCGGCCGCTACCTGGCGGTGGCCTCCGACTGCATCGCCTGCCACACCGCGCCGCGCGGCAAACCCATGGCCGGTGGCCTGGCCATCGCCTCGCCGGTCGGTGAGATCATCGCGACCAACATCACGCCCTCCAAGTCGCACGGCATCGGCAACTACAGCGAAGCGCAATTCGCCGCCGCCCTGCGGCGCGGCGTGCGCGCCGATGGCGCCAACCTGTATCCGGCCATGCCGTACACCGCGTATGCCGCATTGAACGATGCTGACGTGCATGCCCTGTATGCGTATTTCATGAAGGGCGTGGCACCGGTGGATACCGCCACCCGCGAGACCGCCCTGCCCTTCCCGATGAATATCCGGGCGTCGATGAAGGTGTGGAATGCGCTGTTCCTGAAGGACCAGCCGCTGGCCCCGGCCCCGCAGCGTTCTCCGCAATGGCTGCGCGGACGCTACCTGGCCGAAGGCCCGGCGCATTGCAGCAGCTGCCATACACCGCGCGGCTTCCTGATGCAGGAGAAAACCAATCTCGCGCTCTCCGGTGCCCAGGTCGGCCCCTGGTATGCGCCCAACATCACGCCGCATCCCACGGCCGGCATCGGCACCTGGAGCCAGGATGAGCTGGTCGCCTATCTCAAGACCGGCCGCGTGGAAGGCCGTGCCCAGGCCGCCGGCAGCATGGCCGAGGCGATCACGCACAGCTTCTCCAAACTGACCGACGAGGACCTGCGCGCCATCGCCGTCTACCTCAAGGAGACCCCGGCCATCGGCCCGGATTCGTCGACGCCGCCCACGCTGGGCACGCGCTTCGAACAGGGCAAGGCCGGCAATGCGCTGGCGCAGTTCCGTGGCCGCACACTGGGCGCCGACAGTCCCGAGGAGATCCGCGGTGCGCGCCTGTTCTCGGCCAGCTGCGCTTCCTGCCACGGCTACAACGGACAAGGTACGCGCGATGGCTACTATCCTTCGCTGTTCCACAACTCGGCCACGGCGGGCGTGAATGCCAACAACCTGATCGCCACCATCCTCTATGGCGTGGAGCGCGAGACTGAAGACGGCGGCCATGTCTTCATGCCGCCCTTCGGCGACCAGCCCAATGCGCTCAACAAACTCTCCAACGAGGATGTGGCAGCGCTGTCGAATTATCTGCTGAAGTATTACGGCAACCCTGAGCTCAAGGTAAAACCCGAGGACGTGGCCGTGATCCGCGAGGGCGGCCCGCGTTCGCCGCTGCTGCTGGTGGCGCGCATCGGCATGGGAGTGGGCGCGGTGGTGGTGGTATTGCTGCTGTTGCTGGGCACACTGATGCTGTTGCGACGCAAGCGCATCGATCCCGAGCACGACTGGAAATAATTTACCTGCCATACAAAAAGCGCTGTTCCCCTCACAAGGAACAGCGCTTTTTTTACTTCTTTTCTACAGCCAGACCGGATCAGGACTTGGCGTAACGTCCTTCCAGATCAGCCTGCGCACGCAGACGCTCATACTCGTTGAGCGGCATCGGCTGGGCATCACGCTCGCCCAGTTTTTCCAGCGGGATGCGATAGGTCTCGCGGGCGGACAGCGCTGCCAGTGCCGACACGATGGTGATGCCGAAGGCGATGCCGCCCACGGTCAGCCAGATATTGCTGGAGCCCGGAGGTGCCACGGCGGTGAACAGCGCCGGCAGCATGGCCGTGATGGCGGTGCCCACGTTCTGCGCGATGGCCATGGCCGAGACGCGCGAACGGGCCGGGAACAGTTCCGGATAGAAGCTGGGGAAGACCGCGTTGTAACCCTGGTAGACCACGCCCCACATCAGGATCGACATCACGAAAGCCAGTTCGACGTTGCGGATGCTGATCGCATACAGGTAAGCGAAGGCGAACAGGCCCGCCAGCAAGGAACCGACGATGATGGGCGGACGGCGGCCGATGCGATCCGACAGCTTGCCCACATAGGGAATCACCAGCACCGCCACGATATTGCCGACCACCGGAATCCACAGGTAGACATCCTTGGCGAAGCCGATGCCATAGGCCGGCTGCACCGCATAGGCCGCGCCGAAGATGGTGGCCACCACCGGGATCACGTTCATGAGCGCCATGCAGACCACGCGCAGCATGTTGGGCGAACTGTCGCGGAAGGCTTCCACCACCGGCGAGCGGCGCTTCAGTTCATTCTTGTCGGTGGCCTTGAACAGCGGGGTCTCATCCACGGTGCGGCGGATGATCCAGCCGGCGATGATGACCAGGAAGCTGAGCAGGAAGGGAATGCGCCAGCCCCACACATTGAACTGCTCGGCCGGCATGTAATGCGCCAGCGGCAGGAACACCGCGGCCGCCAGGATCTGCCCGGCCTGCACCCCTTGCAGGGTAAAGCTGGAGTAGTAGCCGCGCCGTCCGAAGGGCGAGTGCTCCAGGATCATGGAACTGGCCCCGGAGATTTCACCAGCCACGGCAAAGCCCTGGGCCAGGCGCATGATGACCAGCAGTGCAGGTGCCCACAGGCCGACCTGGTCATAGGTCGGCAACAGCCCGACCCCGATGGTGGAAAAACCCATCAGGAACATGCACCACAGCAGCACCTTCTTGCGGCCGTGGGTGTCGCCCAGGTGGCCCAGCACGAAGGCGCCGATGGGACGCGCCACATAGCCCACGCCATAGGTGGCCAGCGAGGCGATGATGGCGGTGGTCGGATCGCCCTTGGGGAAGAACAGCTGCGGGAAAATCAGCGAAGCAGCCGTGGCGTAGATGAAGAAGTCATAGTATTCGAGCGCCGAGCCGATCCAGCCGCTGGCGGCGGCCTTCTTGCTCTGCTGCGAGTGATCGCTGGAATGAGAGGATTGCATGGTGTCTCCGTGGTGTTGCCGGGCAGGCCGTCATGCTGATGCGATGACGGCCTGCCGATATTAAGAAATGGCTGGCTCGGGGGCGAACTCAGAAGCGATGCAGGATGCCCATCTGCAGTCCGATCAGGCTCTTGCCATTGATGTCGGCCCCGGCCAGGTTGCTGCCCGGTCCGGCCGAGCCGCTGAAGCGCCAGCCGGCATTGGCCTGGTTCTTCATGTAGTTGGCGAATCCATAGAGCGTGGTCCGCTTGGAGAGGTCATAGTAGGCGCCCACGTTGCCGCCCTGTGCACCACCATCCTTGTGGGAGGTGTCGACCATCACGCCATACAGCGCGCCGATGCGCAGCTGCGGCGTCAGGCGATAGTCCGCCGAGACCTGGTAGACGTTGTAGAAACGCTGGATATTCGGATCGTTACCGGCAAAGAAATTGTTGGGATTGCTGACATTGTTGAGGATGGTCGCGGCATTGTTGCCATTGGCGTTGGCGGTGGTGTTGTTGCTCCGTACGTAGGCCAGGTAGATCTTGCCCGGGCCATAGTCGTAGTCGGCATACACGTTATGGTATTGCACCGTATTGCTGTACAGGCCGCCGGCATTGGGTTTTGCCACCAGACCGGCATAGCCTGCGCGATACGGGCCGTTAGTGTAATCCAGACCGAACTGATAGACACCACGGCGGCCCAGTCCCTCGCCTGCGGTCTCCGGCATGGCGTAGTGGATATCGAACTGGAAGCCGGCCCAGCGCGGCGACTTCCACGACAGGTCATTGTCGAAGCGCGACGGCACGCCGAAGGTATTGATGATGGAGCCGTAGGTGGTGCGCTCGGTATAGTCGATGGCACCGCCGATGAAGAAGGGCACGCTGTTCTGGCGGCCCACGCGGAATTCCCCTGCGGCCGGGGTCTTGATGCCGACCCAGGACTGGCGGTCGAACAGGCGCGTGCTGTCGGCCAGGCCGCCGGTGTCGCCGGCGAATCCGTTTTCCAGCGTGAAGGTGGCGGCATAGCCACCGCCCAGATCCTCATAGCCTTTGAGGCCGATGCGGCTGCGCAGGATCGCGCCATCGTTGAGCGCCCACAGGCTCTTGCCGCTGCTGCTGTGCATGTAGCCCAGGTACTGGTCGACCGTGCCATACAGGGTGACGTTGCTGGTGCTCTGCGCCAGGGCCGTGGTGGAGGCGGCCAGCAGCAGGCCCATGGCGACGGGCGTGCGCAGTGCGCTTGTCGGGCGGGTGGATCGTGGTGTCATGTCTCGGATCTCTGTTGTGTTTGTGGTTGTGGTGATGGTGGTGGAGCGTGACTCCCGGCACACGCAATGCGTCCCCTGCCGGCGCGCTGCGCGGCATGTTCCGAACGGGAGGAAACGGTGGGCCCGCTGCACCCTGGCGTGTTCAGGGAAGGGGCCGGTGGATCAGGATGAAGGACGCTGCGGTGTCATGGGGTCTCCTCTGTTGTGATCATGCGGCCCGCCCCCTGAAGGGACGGTGTCGCATCGTCAAACCCGCTCGCTATGGTTTTGTTGTGGCGAGCCGGTGGTGCTGCTCATGTTGATTGCTGATGCTGATTGCTGATGCTGATTGTTGACTGCAGGTTAAGGATCGCTTTGTGCGTTTACGCCGCCACCGCTTCACGCACCCGCAGGCCGCGCCGCAGCACCTGATCGGTCACCCACTTGGCCGAGCGGCGCGCGCGTTCGGCCACCACGGCCGGCGACATCTGCAGGTAATCGTCATTGAACACTTCGAAGCTGTAGTCACCGCGATAACCGCCGCGATGCAGGCGGCGCACCATGTCGGAGAGTTCCAGCGAATGCTCGCCCTCACCGGGGAAGACGCGCAGATGGCGCGCCGTCTCCAGCCGTTCTTCGGGCGTACGGATCTCGCGCCACATGAAATCGGACAGCTGGACCATCACGATGCGGCGGCCGGGAATGGCATCCAGGTCTTCCAGCGCGCCGCGATTGGCGAGGATGTGGAAGGAATCGATGACCACGCCGAGATTGGCGTGATCGGCCATCTCCACCACTTCCCAGGCTTGCATGTACTGATTGATGTGACGTCCCCAGGACAAGGCCTCGAAGCCCACGCGGATACCCAGCGGCACCGCCAGGTT
Source organism: Herbaspirillum sp. 1173 (assembly GCF_031455335.1). Taxonomy (NCBI): domain Bacteria; kingdom Pseudomonadati; phylum Pseudomonadota; class Betaproteobacteria; order Burkholderiales; family Oxalobacteraceae; genus Herbaspirillum; species Herbaspirillum sp. 1173. The sequence goes on from NZ_JAVDSP010000002.1 coordinate 697,607, forward strand.
GGCCAGCTTGGCCAGGTCGCGCGCGATGTGGCGGGTGTCGCCGCTGGCGTGTTGCGAGGTCGAGGAGCACACCATCAGCAGCGGCGCACCGACCGCCTTGCAGATCTGCAGCAGGTTGCGGGCCACGTCCACCTTGTAGTCGTGCAGGCTGCCCTGCAGGCCTTCGTAATCGCGCATGACCTGGATGCCGGTGACGCGCACGCCGCTTTCGCGCACCAGCTTGACGGCCGCCTCCAGCCCGCCGGGATAGCCGACCAGGTCCTTGGACCACAGCATGAGCTGCGAGAAACCAGCCGCCTTGGAGGCGGCCAGTTTGGATTCCAGTCCACCCGGCAGGGTGATGGTATCCATGCCGAAATTGTCGAGGTTCACAATGCCTCCAGATGACGGAAGTCGTCCGCGGCCACACCCGGCCAGCCGAACAGTTCGAGATACAGCGGCGCCTGCTCGATGAGCATCTCCTTGCCCTTCTGGATGCGGCAGCCCTTGGCCTGCGCCTGCACCAGCAACTGGCTCATCTCGATCTTCATGCCGCAGTCGGCGACGATGGCCTCCGTACTCACACCTTCCAGCGCGAAGGGCATCGGGTCGCCCACGTGCATGCCCAGTGGCGTGCAGTTCACCAGCAGGTCGACACCGCTGGCGTCGGGCTGCGCAAAGCGCACGCGGGTCGCCGGATAGGCCGCCTCCACGCGCGCCAGCAAGGCTTCGGCCCCGGCGCGATTGGTATCGAAGACGCTGATCTCGGCGATGCCCTGCGCCGCCAGCGAGGCGACGATGGCGCAACCGACACCGCCGGTACCGACCACCAGGGCGCGCGTCCTGTTCCACACCAGCGGACGGTCGGCGGCGGTGCGCGCCAGTGCGCGGATGAAGCCTTCGCCGTCGATCAGGTCGCCCCAGACCACACCCTCGGCATCGCGATAGACCGCATTGCAGGCACCGGCCACACGGGCGCGCAGGGTGGCCTGTTCGACCGCCTCCAGGGTCATGGGCTTGTGCGGAATGGAGACGAAGATGCCGCCCACGTTTTCCGTCTTCATGAACATGCGCACGGCCTCGCAGTAGCGCTCCGGTTCGATCTTGAACGGGATCACGCGCGCATCCAGCCCGTGGCGCTTGAAATACGCGTTGAACAGAGTCGGTGCCTTCACCTGTTCCACCGGCCAGCCGATGACGGGGAAGATGCGGGTCGTGCCTGTGATTTCCTTCATGGTCTCAGTTCTTGTCTTTCTGGCTGCGGACCAGTTCAAAACTGACGCCGCCCTTGTAAAGCTGGGTGAGCGCACCGCGCTCGCTGATCTGGGTAGGCGCGCGGTCGACGAAGATCACGCCGCGCTCCTGCAATTGCCGCACCGCCTGCAGCACGTCGGGCGTGCCCAGGCCGAGACGCAGCCACTCTTCTTCCCACTGGATGTCTTCGGTGCCTTCCGGGGGTTCCACCAGCTGGATGTAGAACTGGCGGCAGGGGCTGGCCAGCAGGTTGCCCTTGGGCAGGATGCCGAAGAACTGCCCCTCGGGCAGCACCGAAAATCCCATCAACGAGGAATAGAAGTCGATCCATTCACGCGTGCGCTCCGGCCCCACGGCCTGCACCAGGCCGAAGAAATGCATGCCCGACAGCGCCGTGGTCTTGCGCCGCTCCTGGCTGGAGGGCTTGAAGTCGACGTCGTAGATGGAGAAGTCGCGATAGCGGTCGACGAAGTAGATGATGGAGTCGCCACAGCCATGCACGCCCGGGATGTTCAGTTCCATCGCCCCGGCGCGGGTGGGAATGGGCCAGGCCCCCAGTTCGGTCACGCGGCGATAGGCCTCGTTGGCATCGCGCACCCGCAGCGCGATGGCGCTCAGGTTGGTGGCCTGCACCTCATGGTCGAAACCGGACCAGGCCGACACGTCGGCGTTGACGATCACGTTCATCTCGCCTTGCGTGTAGAGCACCACTTCGCGCGAGCGATGGCGGCCGACCTGTTCGAAGCCCATGCGCTCCAGCACGGCACCCAGCGCCAGCGGCTCGGTGGTGGCGTATTCGATGAACTCGATGCCATCGATGCCCAGCGGATTGGTGGGGACAGGATTGTTTTCTATGGTGTTCATCATGATCCCGATGATTTGTCTCGGAGCCGAGTATAGCCAAGCCCACCCCCTGCAAAAAGGCCGATATGAAGCAAAGCGTGCGATAATCGCGCAACTTGTTCGCCAATCACTCATTTTTGGACTTTTTTTACGATGATCGACCAAAACTCGGTAGAACTGGACATCCAGAAGCGAGACCTGATCGAAGGATTGATGAAGGGTTTTGACGTCATCACGGCCTTCACCAGCGAGTCGCCGCAGCTGACCGCCAGCGAAGTGGCCGAGCGCGTGGGCCTGACCCGCAGCGCTGCGCGCCGCTATCTCCTGACGCTGGTGCATACCGGCATGGCGGCCTCGGACGGCAAGAAATTCTGGCTCATGCCGCGCCTGTTGAACCTGGGCCAGTCCTATCTGGAATCGGCCCGCGTGCCGCGCGCGGTGGTGCCCTTCCTGCAGCGACTGACGCAGCAGCTGCAGGAGTCCACCAACTTCTCGCTGCTCGATGGCGACGAGATCGTCTACGTCACCCGCGTCACGGCCGCGCAGCTGGTCAATGCCGGTTTCGAACCCGGCACGCGCCTGCCGGCCTACACCACCACGGCCGGCCGGGTGCTGCTGGGCATGCGCGAGGATGCCGAGATCACCGCCTATCTCGACCGCGTGACCCTGATCCCGCACACCCACATGGCCATGACCGACAAGGCCGCGCTCTTTGCCGAGATCGTCACCATGCGCAAGCAGGGTTACGGCATTACCGAGAACCAGTTCGAGATGGGCATGCGCGGCATCGCCATCCCGGTGAAGAACCGCAATGGCCGCGTCATCGGCGCCCTGAGCGTGACCTCCAACATCGCCGCCTGCTCGCGCGAGGACGCCATCGCGCGCGGCGTGCCGGCCCTGCAGACCACGGCCAACACGCTGATGATGTGGGTATGAGGACCATGCACAAGAGGAATCCGCGATGAGCGATGTGGAGAAAATCGACGCGCCGGAAGATGGCAGCGAGGCCGGCGAAGGCGGCCTGGCCCGGCGCGACTGGATCGCCGGACTGGAGAAGGGATTGCTGATCCTGGAAGCCTTCGACTACGACAACCAGCGCATGACCTCGGCGCAAGTCGCGGCCCGCACCGGGCTTTCGCGCACGGCCGCGCGGCGCTACCTGCTCACGCTGGAACACCTGGGCTACCTGCACAGCGAAGGCAAGACCTTCGCCCTGACGCCCAGGGTGCTGAAAGTGGGCTGGTCGTATTTCGATTCGGCACCGCTGCCGCGCATCCTGCAACCGCACCTGCAGCAGATCACCGGGCAGACCGGCGAGGCCGTCTATGCCAGCGTGCTCGATGGCTGGGACCTGGTCTTCATCGCGCGCAATGGCACATCACGCGTGATGACCACCGGCTTCGTGCTGGGCGCACGGGTGCCGGCGCAACTGGCTTCACCCGGCATCGTGATGCTGGGTGCGCTGCCCGAGCAGCAGGTGCGCGAGTGGCTGGCCACCTGTGCCATGACGCCCTTCACGCCCCACACCATCACCGATCCGGATCGCCTCTACGAATTGATCGCACAGGCACGCCAGCAGGGTTATGCGCTGGTGGAGCAGCAATTGCAGACCGGTGTGCGTGGCATTGCGGTGCCGCTCAAGAATCGGCATGCCAAGGTGGTGGGCGCGCTCAGTCTGAGCTTCCCGCTGGCAGTGGAATCGCAGGAACAAACACTGGCGCGCGTGCTGCCCGCTTTGCAGCAGGCAGCCAATGCGCTGATCCATCAGGTGTGAGGGACCAGCGCGTGCTGCCGATTACAGGTCGGTGAAGACGGTCTCGGCCGCCAGGCGCGACTTCGGCAGCTTGGCGTTGAAGTCATCGGCACCGCTGTAGCCCAGGCTCACCAGCACGACACTGGTGAAGCCCTTTTCGCGCAGGCCCAGTTCTTCGTCCAGCACCTTGGCATTGAAACCTTCCATCGGCACCGCATCCACTTCCAGTTCGGCCGCGCCCAGCAGCAGCGTGCCCAGGGCCAGGTAGACCTGCTTTTCCATCCAGTGCTGGGCATCCTTCAGTTCATAGCGATGCAGGTTGCTGTAGAGCAGGCGCGAGCCGCGCTGGCCGGCCTTGGCCTCGGCGTTGACGAAACGGCCGTCGGCTTCTTCCTTTTCCAGCAGGGCTTCCAGGTGCGGTTCGCTGATGCCGGTGCGGGCGCACAGCACCAGCACGTGCGAGGCGTTAAGGATCTTGGGCAGGTTGTAGGGATAACCGGCTTCGGCGGCCTTGCCGATGCGGGCCTTGGCGGCATCGCTGGAAGCCACCACGAAATGCCAGGGCTGCGAATTCACCGAAGACGGGGCCAGGCGCAGCAGCTCGCGCAGTTCGGCGATGATGTTCTCGGGAACCTTGCGGCTGGGATCGAAGGCCTTGGTGGAGTGGCGTTTGCGGGCGGCGTGGAGCAGGCTCATGGGGGTTCCTTGCGTTTAATGGTGTTGGCGTTGAGCATTCAATTTTGCTTAATGCTCTGAAATGCGCATCAATGATCGACTGCGGCTTGAATGACATCATCGGGCAGGATGCGGTTTCAAAAAAGCGGAGCGTGGCAGAAACATTTTCAAAAATAAATTGAAAGTAGAATGAGCGCTTTGATTCGTCTTCTTCATCGTTCCCGCTCATGATCCGCCTGGAAGACCTCGCCATCTTCGTCTGTGCCGCCGACAACGGCAGCCTCTCCGCCGCTGCCCGCCAGCACGATGTCACCCCGGCCGTGGCCAGTGCCGCCATGAAGCGCCTCGAAGGCGAACTTGGCGCACGCCTGCTGGCGCGCTCCACCCGCAGCCTGCGCCTGACACCCGATGGCGAACGCTACCTGCAATACGCCCGCAACGTGCTGGCGGAAGTCAATGCCGGACGCGATGCCGTGGCCCATGGCCGGCGCGTGGTCGGCGGCAACCTGTCACTGTCGGTGCCCTCCGATCTCGGGCGCAACCTGATGTGCCAGTGGCTCGATGAATTCCTCGCCCAGCATCCGGCAGTGAGCCTGCAGGTACGCATCAGCGACCGCGTGGCTGACATGTTCCGCCAGCCGGTGGAAGTAGCCATCCGCTACAGCCCGCCGGAAGATTCCAGCCTGGTGGCCCTGCCCCTGGCCCCGGACAACCGCCGCGTGCTGTGCGCCTCGCCCGATTACCTGGCTCGCCACGGCCGCCCGCGCACGCCGGCCGACCTGCGCCAGCACAATTGCCTGCGCTATCTGCTGTCGGACATGCTGCATTCGCAATGGACCTTCTTCAAGGACGGTGCGCCGGTACAAGTGCAGGTCAGCGGCGACCGCGTCTGCGACGATGGCGAACTGGTACACCGCTGGGCCGTGGAGGGCCGGGGCATTGCCTACAAGTCGCGGCTGGACGTGCTGGCCGACCTGCGCAACGGAAAACTGGAAGCGTTGATGGAGGATTACCAGGGCGAGGCCTCGCCGCTGAATCTGGTGTGCACGCACCGGATGAGCCTCTCGCCCACCGTGCGTGCCCTGCGTGAATTGCTCGGTGAGCGCGTTGCGCGTTATCTCACCGATCGCTAGTCAGAAAACATCAAGCCTTGCTGAGCACGCGGCGCAAACCCAGCGACGGCAGCGCCGGCAACACCAGGCCCAGGCACAGCAGGCCCATGCCCAGCAGCAGGTCCGCCGAGAGCGTCTCGCCGAAGATCAGCGAGGACAGCGTCAGGCCCACCACCGGCACCCCAAGCATGCACACCGACACCGTCACCGGCGAGAGGCGCTGGGTCATCTGCAGCACGATCAGGAAGGTCAGCGCAGTAGCCAGCGGACCGGTGTAGGCAATCACGCCCCAGGAGTGCGGATCGGCCAGGAAGGTCGGTGCACCGTCCACCAGCAGCGCCAGCACGCACAGCGGCACGGCGGCCACCAGGGTCTGCCAGGGCAGCAGGTCGAAGTCCAGCTTCACGCCCGGCGTCATCTTGATCTGCAGGATGTTCATGGCCCAGGACAGCGACGCCGCGCCCAGCATCAGGTAGCCGATCATGCTGTGCATGTCCGCATGCAGCAGTGCCGGCAGCACGATCACGGCCATGCCCGCATAGCTGCAGACGGTGGCCAGCGATTGCTGGGTGCTCAGCTTGTGCTTCAACACCAGGGCTGCGCCCGGCACCACCCAGATCGAGGTGGCATAGGCGATCAGCGAAGCGCGGCCCGGCATGACGAAGTGCAGCGCGCCGGTCACCAGCGCCGTGAACAGGCCCATCTGCAGCACGCCCACCCCGGCCACCACCGGCCACTCCTGGCGGGTGGGCAGGCGCAGCTTGCCGAGGGCTGCGGCGATGATGAAACTGAGGATGGCCGCCGACAGGAAACGGCTGGCCGCAAACCACAGCGGCGGGATGAACTGGCTGCCGAACTTCATCACCGGCCAGTTGCCGCCCCAGATGCAGATCGCCACCACCACGCACACCAGGAACAGCCGGCTCATCGGCTGCGGCCGGGAGGAAGCGGGGCTGGCGGATCGGGCGGGTGCGGCAATGGCGGTGGACATCAGGGGCTCCAGAGGGGAAACGGCGCGTTGCAGCAGGCATGCTGCAGCGCATCCAAACGGCTCCCATGGTAGAGAAGAGGCGGCCAATAGTGCTGCCGTGTTTGATGGCAGGAAACGCTCCTGGCAGCACTTCCTGCTGCCAAATCGTGTTTTTGAAAATTATTTATCCGCGATAACGCATTTGGTGCAGCATGCACCACTGCGGGCCGGCGAGCGCCCCATGTAAAAAGGGCGGCCTGCCGTCCCGCAGCAACCGCCCCGCTTTTGGTCGATGTGAAGGAAAAAGCGGCCAGGCGGCCGCCCAGCCTCAGCGCACGGCCAAGCCCCCCTGCCCCTGTCGATCCAGGGTGAAGACGCCGACCAGATTGACCAGCTTGTCGGCCTGCTCCTGCAGCGACTGCGCGGCGGCGGCGGCCTGTTCCACCAGGGCGGCATTCTGCTGGGTGGTTTCATCCATCTGGGTGATGGCTTCACCGACCTGTTCGATGCCGGCGCTCTGCTCGTGGCTGGCGGTGGCGATCTCGCTGACGACCGTGGAGACGCCCTGGATGCTGGCCACCACTTCCTGCATGGTCTGCCCGGCCTGCTGCACCAGGTGGGTACCGGCATCGACCTTGCCGACCGAGTCATCGATCAGCTGCTTGATCTCCTTGGCAGCTGCGGCCGAACGCTGGGCCAGCGAGCGCACTTCGGAAGCGACGACGGCAAAGCCGCGCCCCTGCTCACCGGCGCGCGCCGCTTCCACGGCGGCATTCAGGGCCAGGATATTGGTCTGGAAGGCGATGCCGTCGATGACGCTGATGATGTCCACGATCTTGCGCGAGGAGGCATTGATGGAGGCCATGGTCTGCACCACCTGCCCCACCACTTCGCCGCCCTGGATCGCCACCTTGGCAGCCCCCGAGGCCAGCTCGTTGGCGTGCTGGGCATTGGCGGCGTTCTGCTTGACGGTGGAGGTCAGCTCTTCCATCGCGGAGGCAGTCTCCTCCAGCGAACCGGCCTGCTGCTCGGTGCGGTTGGAGAGGTCCATGTTGCCGTTGGCGATTTCATCGACCGAGGTCTTGATGGAGGTGGTCGCGCCCTGGATGCCCTGCACGGTATCGACCAGGCGGTCACGCGTGTAGGCCACGGCCGCCACCAGGCTGTGCTGGTCGCCGCCGCTGGTGCGGATGGTGCCGGTGAGGTCGCCGCCGGCGATCTTGCGGGCCATCTCGGCGGCTTCGGCGGGCTCGCCGCCGATGGAGCGGAAGATGTTGCGCGAGACCAGTCCGGCGATGATGGACAGCAGCACGCCCAAGGCCACCAGTACCACGACGGCCTGTACCAGGGCGCGGCGGAAGTCGGCCTCGATGTCATCGGAATAGACGCTGCAGATCAGGTCCCAATTCCAAGGCTTGAAACGCTTGACGAAGCCCATCTTGGGACTCGGCTTGTCGCTGCCGGGGCGCGGCCACCAGTATTCGAGGAAACCCTTGCCGGCCGGCGAGGCACCGGCTGCGGCGATCATCTTGTAGAGCTCGTTGCCCTTGGCATCCTTGAAGGAGAGCATGTTGCGGCCATCGAGCTTGGTGTTGATGGGATGCATGACGATGGTGGAGTCCGCACCCACCAGGGTGGCGTAGCCGTCGCCGGTATAGCGCTGGTCGCGCACGCGGGCGATGGCGCCTTGCTGCGCCTCGGCGCGGGAGAGCTTGCCGTCGGCCTCCAGCTTGGCGAAGCCGGCCACGGTGGTATAGGCCATTTCGGTCACGTCCTCCAGGCCGCGCTGGCGTTCGGCGATCTGCAGGTCACGAGTCTGGTAGGCGTGCCAGACGGAGAGGAACAGCAAGGCTATCCAGGAAAACACCAGGGGTAGCCAGAGTTTTTTCTTCAGCGAGAGTCGATTCATCATGGGCGTGGAGGCGTGGTCGTTGTCGGAAATGTCGAACGGAACGTCATTGGCGGGAATGACACGACCACGCGGCCCCAGCTTGCCGCCAGGCAATGCATGGCGATCCTCCCCCCATGCAGATTACGGCTTGCAACACGCGCGCTAAAGGCCAAACTGACAATTAATCGATAAATTATTTATAAATTCCTGTTAGTCAGGAATCTGCACCTTGGGCCGGGCCGGATCCGGCAAGCCGCAGGGGAGGAATTGCCCGCGCCCCGGTGTGCCCAGTGCCTCACCATCGCGCCAGACAATCTCGCCGCGTGAGAGCGTGAGCACCGGCCAGCCCGTCAGCTGCATGCCTTCATAGGGGGTGTAGTCGACGTCGTGATGGAGCATGCTGTTGCTGACCGTGACCTGGCGATGCGGATCCCAGACGGCGATGTCGGCATCGCTGCCGATGGCAATGGTGCCCTTGCGCGGATAAAGGCCATACATCTTGGCCGGGTCGGTGGCGGTCAGGGCCACGAAGCGGTTGAGATCGATGCGGCCCTTGCCCACGCCTTCGGAGAACAGGATGGGCATGCGCGTCTCCAGTCCCGGCGTGCCATTGGGGATGTAGCGGAACGGCACCTCCTTGCCGCCCGGCTTCTTGCCTTGCGGATCTTCATAGCGGAAGGGCGCATGGTCCGAAGAGAACACCGTGAACAGCCCGCTGGCCAGGCCATCCCAGACATATTGCTGGTTGGCCTTGTCGCGCGGCGGCGGGCTGCAGACGCACTTGGCACCGTGGTAGCCGTCATCGAGGTGATCCGCCGTCAGCACCAGGTATTGCGGGCAGGTCTCGGCGTGGATGCGCAGGCCGTGGCCGTGCGCCCAGCGGATCTGTTCGATGGCCTCGCGGCCGGAGACATGCACGATCAGGATGGGCACATCCACCAGCTCCGAGAGCGCAATGGCGCGATGGGTGGCTTCGCGCTCCACCATCATCGGGCGCGAGTGGGCGTGATATTTGGGCGCGGTCAGGCCGGCCTCTTCCAGCTGCTCGGTGAGCCAGCCGATGCAGTCGGCGTTTTCCGCATGCACCATGACCAGCGCGCCTTCCCGCCGCGCCAGCGCCAGCAGGTCGAGGATCTGGCGGTCATTGAGCTTGAGATCGTCATAGGTCATGTAGATCTTGAAGGAGGTATAGCCCTCGCGCACCAGTTGCGGCAGTTCGTTCTTGAGCACCTCTTCGCTGGGGTCGCTGACGATCATGTGGAAGGCATAGTCGATCACCGCCTTGCCCTCGGCGCGGCGATGATAATCCTCCACCGCCGCGCGCAGCGAGCCGCCCTTGGCCTGGGCCGCAAACGGGATCACCGTGGTGGTGCCGCCGCAGGCGGCCGAGATGGTGCCGCTGCGGAAATCGTCGGCCATGCGCAGGCCCTCTTCCATCGGCTGGTCCAGGTGGCAATGCGCATCCACGCCGCCGGGCAGCACCAGCTTGCCGCTGGCATCGATCTCCTCGCGGCCGGGCGGCAGGCCCCGTCCCAGCATGGCGACCTTGCCGTCCTTGATGCCGACGTCGCATTGCATGATGTCGGAGGCCGTTGCAACAGTGCCGTTGCGGATCACCAGGTCAAAGCTGTCCATCCGTATTCCTTTCGAACAAGCGTGGTTCACCCCGCGCCGCCGGCATGCGCCGGGGCGTGAGACTGAAGATGAAAATGGAAGAGGCCGCCGATGCGGCCGGTGCCGGTGCCCGCGCCAGCGTGAGCGTTAGCGCACGTCGCGGAACAGGCTGCCCCAGCCGCGAATGCGCGAGGGATCGGCACCGGCCTGCTGCAGCGATTTCCACACCACGGTGGAGATGGTGTCGTAGATCGGGATGCCGACCTCGCGCTCCAGTTCTTCCACCAGCGGCGCACCGCGCAAGTTGGTGCAGAAGATGGTGATGGCCTGCGGTTTGTCTTTGGCCACCTCATGCACCATGGCGCGCAGCTCTTGCGCCCCCACTTCGGAGAAGGAGAAATTGTCCTGCTTGCGCAGGTGGCGTTCGGAGACGCACTCCAGGCCCGAGGCCGCATAGTTCTTGATGATGGCGGCCTGCACGTCGTCCAGGTAAGGCGTGACCAGCCCGAAGCGTTTCACCCCGGTGAGATCGAAGATTTCGTTCAGGGCCAGCACCGAGGTGCAGGCCGGAATGCCGGTGGCTTCGGTGATGCGGCGGCACAGGCGTTCATCGGCATCGAAACCCAGCCAGCCCGAGGACGTGCCATTCCACGCGATGCTGCCGACCTTGGCATGCGAGAGCAGTTCGGCGGCGCGCAGGATTTCACTATCGTCGAACTGCGCCAGCGCCTGGTTGGACAGCGCGATCTCGGTCACGCGGAAGCGGCCAAAGTGGGCGCTGGCTTCCGGGATATCGGCCAGCATGGCCGTGGTGACGGGCTCCAGCGTGGTGTTGGAGGACGGCGTGAGCATGCCGAGCAGGGTGCGTGGGATCATCTTGTTTCCTTTCAGGCTGCCAGCAGTGCAGCGTCGGCATGGGCCAGCGCCGATTCCTCGCGGATCAGGCTCAGCACGTGGCGTTTGTACTGGTTGAATTCGGGCGTGGTGGTATCGCGCGGACGCGGCAGGTCGATGTCGATCAGCTCGCGCATGCGACCCGGACGATGCGTCATCACCGCCACCTTGGTGGCCAGGATCAGGGCTTCGTCGACGCTGTGGGTGACGAAGACGATGGTGCCCTCGTAGCGCTGCCACAGGGCCACCAGTTCTTCCTGCATCTCCATCTTGGTCTGCGCATCGAGGGCGGCGAAGGGTTCGTCCATCAGGATCACCGAGGGGTTCTGCAACAGCGCGCGGGCAATGCCAACCCGCTGCGCCATGCCGCCCGAGAGTTCGCTCGGATAGTGGTTCTCGAAGCCCTTGAGCTTGACCGTCTCGATGAAGGGCTGGGCCGCCGCGCGCCGCTCGGCCGCACTCTTGCCCTGCAGCTTGAGCGAGAAGGCGACGTTGTCCCACACCGGCAGCCAGGGCATGAGGTTGGCCTGCTGGAACACCATGCCGCGATCCGCGCCGGGGCCGGTGATGGGCTTGCCGGCCACCGTGACCACGCCGGTGGTCGGGAATTCAAAACCGGCGATCATGTTCAGCAGCGTGGACTTGCCGCAACCGGAGGGGCCGAGCAGGCAGAGGAATTCCTTCTTCTCCAGACGCAGGCTCACGTGGTCGATGGCCAGCATGTCGGTGCCGCGCTTGCGGTCCTTGAAGACCTTGACGATATCGTTCAATTCGATGAATGCCATGATGCGATGTCCTTGATGGTTGAATGCGTGCTCAGGCCTTGCCCTGCACGGTGGCCACGTGCTGCCAGCGCAGCATGGAATGCATGATCTGCTTGAGGATCCAGTCGGCCAGGAAACCCAGCAGGCCGATGCTGATCATGGCCGCGATCACCAGGTCATAGCGCAGGAAGTAATACGAATCCCACAGCGCATAGCCGAGCCCGCTCTTGACGGCCACCATCTCGGCGGTGACAGTGAGCATCCAGGCGCTGCCGATGCCGATGCGCAGGCCCGCAAAGATGCTGGGCATGGCGGCCGGCAGGATCACGAAACGCAGCAACTGGCTCTGCTTTGCACCGGCCATGGCGGCTGCGCGCAGCAGATTGCGGTCGGCGGTTTTGACGCCGTGGACGGTATTCATCAGGATCGGGAAGAAGGCCCCCAGGAACACCAGGAAGATGGCCGGCTTGTTGGCGATGCCGAACCAGATGATGGCCAGCGGAATCCACGACACCGGCGGAATCGGCCGCAGCATCTGCACCGTCGGTTCGATGGTGCGCTCGACCCAGCGCCACCAGCCGATGGCCACGCCCAGGGCGATGCCCGAGAGCGCCGCGATGAGGTAGCCGGCGGTCACGCGCAGGCAGCTGGCCATGGCGTCGTAGATCCATTTGCCGCTGCTGTCCTGGGCCGCTTCATTGATGCCGAAGATCCAGTCCATCCAGGTGGCGAACACCCGCGAGGGTGCCGGCAGCAGCGACGCCGGAATCACGCCCGAGCGGGAGAAGGCCTCCCAGAACAGCACCAGCAACAGCGGCACCGCAAAGCGCCACTTGGCTTCCGACAGGGATTGCTTCCATCCGCTCATGATCTTTCCTTGGGGGCTAGTGTCGTCTTGAATCAATAACCGAGTTCGGTCTTGGGCTTGCCGGTCACGCTCATCAGAAAGCTGTAGTCCATGTTCTTCTCGGCCAGCGCAGACACGTCGGTAGAAACGTATTTCAGATCCTTCATCATCCCGGCGATGGCCTTGGTTTGCGTGCGGTACATGCGGTAGTCGGGATAGGCATTGTTGAGGGCTTCGGTGGCGATCTTGGGATCGAGGCCGGTGCCCTTGACGATGCTGTTGATCCAGCCCTGCTTGTCCTTCTGCAGGCCATCCACCAGCCTGACTACGGCGGCCACGGTTTCCTTGACCTCGGCCGGATGCTCCTTGATGACATCCGAACGGGTGACGATCAGGTTGGTCAGACGCCCCGCCGCCTGGTCATACGGATACGCAAAATGCTTGCCAACCCCGGTCATGCGGATCTGCGACGCGAAGGGTTCGACCGAGCAGATCAGTTCCACCTCGCCGCGCGAGAGTGCGGCGGCGTGGTCCGAGGGATTGGGGATGTTGACGAACTGCACGTCCTTGGACGGATCGATGCCGTGGCCGGCCAGTTCGCCCCGCATGTGCAGGTCCTGCGCATTGCCGCGCGAGGCGGCGATGCGGAAGGGCTTGCCTTCGGCCTTGTATTGCGCGATCAGCTTCTTGAGGCCGGCCCAGTCATCCGAGGCCAGCTTGCTGTCCTTGCCGACCAGCATCTCCGAACCGCCGTTGACCTGGCCCGACACGGCCACCAGATCAAAGCCCTTGTCCAGACCGCTGACGTAGGCCAGGTAGGTGACCTGGGCGATGTCCACGCTCTTGGAGACCAGCGCAGTCAGCGCATCGCTGCCGGCGGTGAAGTTGATGCCTTCGATCTCCACGTTCTGCGCCAGCCCCGGCACCATGGCCATGGACATGCAATGCGCACACTTGGCATAGGCCAGCTTGATCTTGGGCTTGGCCTGGGCCATGGCCGAACCGGCGCCCAATGTACTGCAGGCCACGAGGCCGGCCAGGGCAAGCGCCTTGAAGAACAGGCCGGAGGGGGACTTGCGGACTTGCTGTTGCATGGTTTTCTCCCAGGTGGACAATCGGAACGAATTATTTTGTGACAATCCTGTTTTCTATTGCCACCGTTTATGCAAAGCCTGTGCCAGCTTGAAAAACGCCTGTCGCACGGTTTGGGAAATCGTCCCAAATCCCTTTTGCAACGGGCTTTTCCATAGAATTTTCCGACTTCAATTGCCGACGAGAAACGAGAGCGCACGCACCAAAGCAATCCAATCCAGCCAAGCCGGAGCACAAATCCGCCCCGCAAGAGTGCAACATTCATCACCCTATTTTGTGACAATCTATTCCCACAATTTTCCGCTATCATGGCGGGCAAACCCATGTCATCACAGAGACCCATGCGCCCGACTTCCGCCAGCAGCCCCCGCAAGAAAACCAGCAAGCACGAGCATCCGGACACCAGCCCCCTGCCCGGCCAGGCCTTCAGCGTGCGCCCGCTGGCCGGCGACGCCATCTATGAGCGCATCGTCGGGGCCATCATGGAACACCGCCTCACGCCGGGCACCAAGCTGGTCGAGGAGAAGCTGGCCGGCATCTTCAGCGTGAACCGCACGCGGGTGCGCGAGGTGCTGGCGCGGCTGGCGCATGAGGGCCTGATCACGACCATCCCCAATCGCGGCGCCTTCGTGGCCAGCCCGACGCCGGAAGAGGCGCGCAACATCTTTGCCGCGCGCCGCCTGCTGGAACCGGCGCTGCTGCGCCACCTGTGCGAGCACACGCGGCCCGAGCACATCGCGCTGTTGCGTGCCCACGTGGCCGAAGAAGCGCAGGCCCGCGCCAGCAATGACCGGCGCGCCATCATCCGGCTCTCGGGCGAATTCCACATCCGTATCGCCGACATGGTGGACAACCCGGTGATGAGCAAGATGATGCGCGAGCTGGCATCGCTGACCTGTCTCATCATCGTGCTGTACGATTCGCCGACGGTGCCGGCCTGCACCCACGACGACCATGGCGACATCATCGACGCCATCTCCGCCGGCCGCACCGAAGACGCCGTGGCGACCATGCTGGCGCACCTGCATCACATTGAAAGCGTGCTCGACATGTCCGCGCCGCAGGGCGAGGACGAAGATCTGGAAACATTGCTGGGCATGGTGTAAGGCAACACACGGCGCCCATCACCAATGGAGGAGACACCATGCAAGACGCAAGCCAGAACCTGTTGCTGCGCCATGACGTCCAGGGCATCACCACCCTCACCCTGAACCGGCCGGCGCAATTCAATGCGCTCTCCGAAGCGATGCTGGAGGCCTTGCAGGCGCAGCTCGATGCACTGGCGCAGGACCCGCAGGTACGCTGCGTGATCCTGGCCGCCAACGGCCGCGCCTTCTGCGCCGGCCATGACCTGCGCGAGATGCGCGCCACGCCCGAGCAGGCGTATTACCAGCAATTGTTTGATCGTTGCAGCCGCCTGATGCAGTCCTTGCGCGCGCTGCCGGTGCCGGTCATCGCCAAGGTACAGGGACTGGCCACGGCAGCCGGCTGCCAGCTGGTGGCGGCCTGCGACCTGGCAGTGGCCAGCGAGGCTGCGCGCTTTGCGGTCTCGGGCATCAACGTCGGTTTGTTCTGTTCCACCCCGGCGGTGGCCTTGACGCGCAACCTGCCGATCAAGCGCGCCTTCGAGATGCTGGTGACCGGCAAATTCATCGATGCCGACACCGCCGCGCAATGGGGACTCATCAACCAGGCGGTGCGTGCGGATGAACTCGATGCGGCCACCGAAGCGCTGGCGCGCGAGATCTGCAGCAAGCCTGCCATCTCGATTGCGCGCGGCAAGGCCATGGTGTACCGCCAGCAGATGATGGCGCTGCCCGATGCCTATGCGCATGCAGCCGAGGTGATGGCCTGCAACATCATGGATGCGGAGGCGATGGAGGGGATACAGGCGTTTCTGGAGAAGCGGCCGCCGCAGTGGGAATGAGCTGGCGCTTCTTTATGTGAAGTTTACGGGACCGGGTTCAAGTTTTACCAGGATTAAACGCCGGCGATTCTAAGCTTGCGGCTCTTCAACCCACGGAGCCACCAGCATCATGAATCGCCGCACCCAACAACACATCCAGGATCCCGCACAGCAAGACATGGCACCGCTGGGCCAGCGCCGCCTGCGCAATGCGCAACTGGCCGGTCTGGCTACCCTGGCCGCCGCCGGCGCGCTGCTGGCCATCGCCGTGATCGCACCGGCCCAGGCGCAGGAAGCCGCACCGGCCACCCCCGATGCCAACGCCTCTCCGCTGCACCTGGCCGGCAACATCGGCATCGTCAGCCAGTACGTCTTCCGCGGCACCACCCAGACCAACCAGAAACCGGCCCTGCAAGGCGGCTTCGATCTGACCCATGACAATGGCCTGTATGCCGGTGTCTGGATGTCCAACATCAGCTGGATCTCGGATACCAACCCGGCCGCCTCGGCCAGCCTCGAAGCCGATGTCTACGGCGGTTGGAAACCGGCGCTCACCGACTGGCTCACCGGCGACATCGGCGTGCTGCACTACGCCTATCCCGGCAGCTATCCGGCCGGCATGACCAAACCCGATACCACCGAGGTCTACCTCGGCGTGGATGCCAAGTGGATCGCCTTCAAGTATTCGTACAGCACCGGCAATACCTTCGGCAATGCCGATACGCGCGGCAGTACCTATGCCGACCTGTCCGTGACGCATGAACTCTTTGCCGGCATCACCGGACTGGCCCACATCGGCCGCCAGCGCTATACCGGCTCCAATGCTTCCAACCTCTCTTATACCGACTGGAAGCTGGGCCTCACGCGCGACTTCTCCGGCTACGTGCTGGGGCTGGCCTGGACCGGCAGCAATGCGCCCGACGCCGGCTACACCCTGCGTGGCAAGAACATCGGCAGCAACCAGTGGATCGCTTCGGTCAACAAGAGCTTCTGAGCCCTGTCCGTCTTCTGACAAGAGAACATCACAAGGAGGTGCATCATCATGCGTAGCCGTCTGCACTGGAAACGTGGCGAGGATCGCCTCCACCCGCTCTCGCCGCGCCATCTGTTCCTGCGTACCGCCCAGCGCCGGCGCTATCGCTGCGTGCTGGTGGCGCTGCTGATCTTCGTGCTCTGCGCCAGCATCGCGCCGCTCACCCAGGCCGTTGCGCCCTACCGCGCACCGGAAGACTACGGTCCCTCGCCGCAGGCCCTGCAGCACCGCGGCGAGTGCCGACAGCAGATCAGTGCCTTCATGCCCGGCAAGATCGAGAGCGAGGAATTCGTGGCTCGCACCGACCACGAATACTTCCGCTACGTGGTGCGCCATGCCCTGCGGGAAGTACTCTTCATCTGCGATGCACGCACCGGGCAGATCCGCCGCCAGATTGATATCTGGGGGGATCTTTAGGTTCATATCACGCTAGAACCACCGCCCCTCGGGCGTTTCGGTCCTGAATCCACAGCCGGGCTGGACAATCGGGCGGGCTGACGGCAAGATGCGGCATCCTTATCGATGCCCCTACTGACCGACCTGCCCATGCAAGCCGACTACGCCACCATCCTGCAGTGGATCTACCTGTTCAATTCCCTGGCCCTGGCCCAGCTGGCCCTGAAGCAACTGGGCCGACGCCGCAAGGCGCGCGCGCTGGAACAACGCTTCCGCGCCGCCCAGACCGCCGAATGGCGCAACACCGCACCTGAGTTCATGAACGCGCGGCTCGGCACCCCGCATGCCCAGGAGACGCGCGAAGACGGCACCCTGCTCTATCGCTGGCGTGGTGAACGGCACTGGCTGGAAGCGCTCTATCGCGAAGGCCGCTGCGAGAGCGTGGAGGTCTCCGATCATCTGGAAGAAAGCTTCCCGACCGTCAATACCTATTTCAACTGCGCCGTGCTGGCGGCCCTGGTCTGCGCCTGGAAATTCTCGGGACTGGCCGATGCGCCGGAACTGCCGGTGGCCGCTGCGGGCAAGCAATACCTGGCCAACTTCATCGTCTTTCTGGCCGGGGCGTGGCTGCTCTCGTTCGTGCTCAAGCGCCAGCGTCTGCTGCTCAATCTGGGCTGCATCGTGATGGTGGTACTGGCCCTGCCGCTGCTGAACTGGCCCTGAGGCCGGTTCACTTCAGTTTCATTCGGCCACCACATCGGCCACCCGATAGCCCACGCCGATTTCGGTGAGGATGTGCACCGGCTGGGCCGCATCGCGTTCCAGTTTCTGGCGCAGGCGCTGCATGTAGATGCGCAGGTAGTGGCCATCCTCCGCATGCGAAGGACCCCATCCGGCCACGAGCAATTGCCGGTGCGTGATGACGCGCCCGGCATCGCGCAGCAGGGTGGCCAGCAGACGATATTCGATCTGCGTCAGGTGCAGCGCCTCGCCGTTGCGGCTCACGCTGCGGGCCGGCAGGTCCACCACCACATCCCCAAGACGATAGCGGCCGCTGGACTGCCCTGCGCCTGACGCCCGCGCATGGCGGCGCAATTGCGCGCGCATGCGGGCCAGCAGCTCGGGCATGCCGAAGGGCTTGACCAGGTAGTCGTCGGCGCCGGCATCGAGCGCTTCCACCTTCTCGGACTCCTGCGTGCGGGCCGAGAGGATCACGATGGGCACGCTGCTCCAGTTGCGGATCTCGCTGATGACCTGCTTGCCGTCGCCATCGGGCAGACCGAGGTCGAGGATGATGAGGTCAGGCTTGCGGGTCCCCGCTTCGGTGACGCCTTCGCGTGCGCTCTTGGCTTCGTGGACGATGAAGCCCTCCTGTTCGAGCGCACTCC
This sequence comes from Herbaspirillum sp. 1173, assembly GCF_031455335.1. Taxonomy (NCBI): domain Bacteria; kingdom Pseudomonadati; phylum Pseudomonadota; class Betaproteobacteria; order Burkholderiales; family Oxalobacteraceae; genus Herbaspirillum; species Herbaspirillum sp. 1173. The sequence continues at coordinate 716,018 of NZ_JAVDSP010000002.1, forward strand.
TGACCAGTTTGCGGATGTGCGGATCATCTTCGATGAAGACGATGTTGCCTGCGTGTTCTTGCATGGGGTGTCCTTATTCCTCCGGCAGGGCGGGTTGCGTTTCCACCGGCAGCATGAAGCAGACGGTCGCACCCTGCCCGGCTTCCTGCGGCGCGATCCAGATGCGGCCCTGATGCGCCTCGATGATGGCACGGCAGATCGCCAGGCCCAGGCCGACGCCGGGGGTGGACGATTCATTGTCGCCGCGCGTGAATTTTTCAAAGGCGTGCTGCGTCATGGCCGGCGGAAAGCCGCGCCCGTGATCGCTCACGCAGACCTTGACCTGGGGCTGGCCATCGCTGTCTTCCACGTGCGCACTGATGGCGATGGGGCTGCCGGCAGGCGAATACTTGATGGCATTTTCCACCAGGTTGGCCAGCACCCGTTCCAGCAATACCGCGTCCACGCGCAAGAGCGGCAGGTCCGGCGCGATGCGCGTTTCCACCTGGCGCCCTTCCAATGCTTTGGAGAGCAGGCGCAGGGCCGAGCCGGTCAATTCTTCCAGCGCATTCCATTGGCGATTCAAGGTCACCACGCCTGCCTGCAGGCGCGCCATGTCCAGCAGGTTGTTCATCAGCCCGACCATCTTCTGCGACTGTTCGCTGATGGTGCGCGCCATGGCGCGGGCATCCTCATCCAGGCGCTCGTTGGCAGCCAGCACGTCGGCGCTGCCCACCAGCGAGGTCAGCGGCGTGCGCAGGTCATGCGAGATGGCCGAGAGCAGCGAATTGCGCAGGCGTTCCGATTCCATGGTCACCAGCGCATCCTGGGCCACCTCGGCATAGTGCAGGCGCTCGATGGCCATGGCGATCTGCGAGCAGAAAATTTCCAGCATCTGGCGATTCTCGGGCAGGGCCAGTTGCGCGGCAGCCAGCTGGCGCTCCTCTTCACTGGCGCCTTCGATGGCAAAGGCCAGCACGCCACGCGTGCGCATGGTGGCCGTCAGCGGCAGGTACAGCGCCGCTGCGGAGGGCAAGGTGGCCGTGCCCTTGCCGGCGGCCTGGCCGTTGTCGTAGACCCATTGCGCCACGCCCGCGTCCACGCTTTTGAGGACGTGCGGACCGCCGCTGTCCTGCTCGGGCTCGGCCAGGCGCAGCTGGTCGGCGCTGTCGGGCAGGAAGAAGGCGATGCGCGCCCCGAACACGGCGGCCAGATGACGGCGGCCGATTTCCAGGATCTGGTCCAGCGTCAGCAGCGCCGACAATTCCTTGCCCAGCATGTAGAGATTGGCGGCGCGTCCTTCGCGCTGCATGGCCACGCTGGCCTGGCGGCGCAGGCGCGCGGTGAGCGAGCTGATGAACAGCGACACCGCCAGCATCACCGCCAGCGTCAGCAGGTACTGCGCGTCCGACACCGTGATGGAAAAACGCGGATCGACGAAGAAGAAATCGAAGGACAGCACCGACAGCACCGATACCAGCGCCGAAGCCGCGCGGCCATAGCGCATCGCCACCAGCATCACACCCACGAGGTAGAGCATGATGACGTTGGCCGGATGCAGCTTGCCATCGAGCACGAAGGCCAGCGTCGTGGTGGCCATGCAACTGGCCACGGCCCACAGCGTGCCACGCGTGCGGCGGCGGCGCGTGAGCAGGGCTTCGGCGGCGCTGGCCGCACTGTCGGTGCGGGCCTGTTCCTGCTGCACGCGGGTGCGGCTGCGGGCGATGGTGTAGAGGTCGATCTCGCCGCCGCTGCGGGCGATGCGCTGGGCCAGGGTGCCGCGCGGCCAGCGCAGCAGCTGGCGCAGGCCACCCTCTTCCTGGCCGATCACCAGCTTGCCGGCATTGCGGCTGCGGGCGAATTGCAGCAACGCGGCGGACAATTCCTCCCCGCTGATGCTGGCCGTTTCCGCGCCCAGGGATTGCGCCAGTTTCAGATAAGAGACCACGCGTTCGCGCGCCTCCATCGCCTGGCGCTGGCCCGGCAGATCCACGTGGACTGCCAGCCATTCGGCCTGCAGCTTGGCGGCCAGGCGGGCCGCTTCGCGGATCAGGCGTTCCTCGCCGGCCCCGCTGCCGACCGCCACCACGATGCGCTCGCGCGCCTGCCACAGCTGGGCGATGGAGCGGTCGGCGCGGTACTGGCGCATGTCGGCGTCGACCCGGTCCGCGGTACGGCGCAAGGCAATCTCGCGCAGCGCGATCAGGTTGCCCTTGCGGAAAAAATGGCGTCCGGCCTTCTCGGCCTGCTGCGGCAGGTAGACCTTGCCCTGCTGCAGGCGGGCCAGCAATTCATCGGGCGGAATATCCACCAGCATGACATCGTCGGCTTCATCGAAGACATGATCGGGCACCGTCTCGAAGACGCGGATACCGGTGATCTGGCCGACCACGTCGTTGAGACTTTCGATGTGTTGCACGTTGAGGGTGGTGTAGACATCGATGCCGGCACGCAGCAGTTCGTCGATGTCCTGCCAGCGCTTGGCATGGCGCGAGCCGGGCACGTTGGAGTGCGCCAGTTCGTCGACCAGGATCACGCCGGGCTTGCGCTCCAGTGCGGCATCCAGGTCGAACTCGGGCAGCTGGCGATCACGGTAGGGCACCATGCGCATGGGCAGGCGCGCGAGGCCGGCAAGCTGGGCCTCTGTCTCGGCGCGGCCATGGGTCTCGACCACGCCGGCGATCACATCCGTGCCTTGTGCAGCCAGCGTCTGGGCGGCTTCCAGCATGGCGAAGGTCTTGCCGACACCGGCCGAGAAGCCGAAGAAGATCTTCAGGCGGCCGCGCGCCTGGCGCTCTTCGTCGCGCATCACGCGTTCCAGCAGGTCATCGGGATCGGGGCGGGTGTTCATATCGGGCGTTCAGGGTTGCTGCATTGTAGTGGCAAAAAGCCGGTGGCACGCGGGTTGCGTGCCACCGGCCATCCTGCAGACAGCGAAGGGCTTACTTGGCCGCTTCCGTCTTGGGCATGGGTGCGGCCGCATCCAGCGCCAGGTTCAGCTTGAGCACATTGACGCGTGGCTCACCGAACAGGCCCCACTGCGGTGCCTCGCTGTTGACGCGCACCAGCGCACGCACCTGCTCCACCGTGATGCCACGCGCACGGGCGACGCGACCGGCCTGGTACTCGGCCGCGGCCGGGCTGATGTGCGGATCCAGGCCGCTGGCCGAGGCCGTCAGCAAATCAATGGGAATCGCACCCTTGTTGTCCGGATCGGCTTCCTGCAAGGCCTTGGCGCGGTCTTCAGCGGCCTGCTTCAGGGCCGGGTTGGTCGGGCCCAGGTTGCTGCCGCCGGAGGCCATGCCATTGTTGGGGAAGGTACCAGCGGCCGAGGGGCGGCCCCAGAAATAAGCCGGACTGGTGAAGTTCTGGCCGATCAGCTCCGAGCCGACCACCTGGCCCTGGCGTTCGATCAGGCTGCCATTGGCCTGCTGCGGGAAGAACGCTTGCGCCAGACCGGTCACCAGCAGCGGATACAGGCCGCCCAGCAACACGCCCAACAGGATGAAAAGCGTGATGGCCGGACGCAGCGGATGGGGAGTCGAGGTTTTCATGTGACTTTCCTTGAGAGTCGTAATCGGGTTCAGACCAGACCGAAGGCGGTCAGCAGCAGGTCGATCAGCTTGATGCCCACGAACGGCACCAGCAGGCCACCCACGCCATAGATCAGCAGGTTGCGGCGCAGGAGCACGGCCGCACCCAGCGCGCGATAGCGCACGCCGCGCAGGGCCAGCGGGATCAGTCCCACGATCACCAGCGCATTGAAGATCACCGCCGACATGATGGCCGAATCGGGACTGGTCAGGCGCATCACGTTGAGCGCGCCCAGCTGCGGATAGTTGGCCACGAACATGGCCGGGATGATGGCGAAGTACTTGGCCACGTCATTGGCGATGCTGAAGGTGGTGAGACTGCCGCGCGTCATCAGCATCTGCTTGCCGATCTCGACGATCTCGATCAGCTTGGTCGGATTGGAATCGAGGTCGACCATGTTGCCGGCCTCCTTGGCCGCCTGGGTGCCGCTGTTCATGGCCACGGCCACGTCGGCCTGGGCCAGCGCCGGGGCGTCGTTGGTGCCGTCGCCGGTCATGGCCACCAGCTTGCCTTCGGCCTGGTGCTGGCGAATCAGGGCCAGCTTCTGTTCCGGCGTGGCTTCGGCGAGGAAGTCATCGACCCCGGCTTCAGCGGCGATGGCCGCGGCGGTCAGGCGGTTGTCGCCGGTGATCATGATGGTCTTGATGCCCATGCGGCGCAGTTCGCCGAAGCGTTCCTTGATGCCGCCCTTGACGATGTCTTTCAGCTCCACCGTACCGAGGATGCGGATCGGTGCGCCCTGGTTGATGACGGCCGCCTCGTTGTTCCATTCGATCACCACCAGCGGTGTGCCGCCACGGCGGGCGATGGCTTCCACATCGCTTTCCACCTGGGCCGGCAGGCACTGGTCGGCCGAGCGCACCAGCTTGCGGATGGCGTCGGCAGCGCCCTTGCGGATGCGGCGGTTGCCGATGTCGATGCCGGACACGCGGGTCTGGGCCGAGAAGGGAATGAATTCCGCGCCCAGGTTGGCCATCTCGCGTTCGCGCAGGTTGAATCGATTCTTGGCCAGTACCACGATGCTGCGGCCTTCCGGCGTTTCATCGGCCAGCGAGGCCAGTTGGGCGACATCGGCCAGTTCGCGCTCGGCCACGCCCGGTGCCGGCATGAAGGCGGCGGCCTGGCGATTGCCGAGGGTGATGGTGCCGGTCTTGTCCAGCAGCAGCACGTCGACGTCACCGGCGGCTTCCACCGCACGGCCGGAGGTGGCGATCACGTTGGCCTGCATCATGCGGCTCATGCCGGCCACGCCGATGGCCGAGAGCAGGCCGCCGATGGTGGTCGGGATCAGGCACACCAGCAGGGCGATCAGCGCCGTGACCGTGACTGGCGAGCCAGCACCGGCGGCGGTCACCGAGAAGATCGAGAACGGCAGCAGGGTCACCGTCACCAGCAGGAACACCAGCGTCAGTGCCACCAGCAGCAGGGTCAGCGCCAGTTCGTTGGGAGTCTTCTGGCGACGTGCGCCTTCGACCATGGCGATCATGCGATCCAGGAAAGCTTCACCCGGATTGACCGAGACGCGCACCACGATCCAGTCCGACAGCACGCGCGTGCCGCCGGTGACGGCCGAAAAGTCGCCGCCGGATTCGCGGATCACCGGGGCCGATTCGCCGGTGATGGCACTCTCGTCGACAGTGGCCACGCCTTCGATGACGTCGCCATCGGCGGGTACCGTATCGCCCGCTTCGATGAGCACCAGGTCACCCTTGCGCAGGCTGCCGCCTTCGACCACTTCGCACTGGGCGGCGGCAGCGGCGACGCCACCGCGTGTCTGGTCGCTGCTGCGCAGCTTCTTGGCCATCACGCTCTTCTTGACGCCACGCAGGGCGGCGGCTTGCGCCTTGCTGCGGCCTTCGGCCAGGGCCTCGGCGAAGTTGGCGAAAAGCACCGTGAACCACAGCCAGGCAGCGACGGCGAAGATGAAGCCAGCCGGGGCCTCACCCTTGCCGGTGATGGCCTGGATGAACAGCAGCGTGGTCAGGATGCTGCCGAGGTAGACCACGAACATCACCGGATTGCGCCATTGCACGCGCGGCGACAGCTTGCGGAAGGAATCGGCCAGGGCCGGCTTGACGATCTTGGGATCGAACATCCAGCGCGCAGTCTGCGCGGCGGAAGGAATGGCATCGGCCGGCACGGCTTGGGTGCTGCTGGCCGGAGTATTGCTGGAAGGGGTAGTCATAAGGGTATCCGTTGCGGGTTGCTCCACCGGGCGCAGTGCCCGGCGGAATCCATCCAATCATTTACATCGCCATCATCTGCAGGTGCTCGACCACCGGTCCCAGCGCCAGCGCCGGCACATAGGTCAGGGCACCGACCAGGATCACCGCGCCGATCAGCAGCGCCACGAACAGCGGGCCATGCGTGGGCAGGGTGCCGGAGGTGGCGGCCAGGCGCTTCTTGCCGGCCAGCGAACCGGCCATGGCCAGCACCGGCACGATGATGCCGAAGCGGCCCAGCCAGGTGCAGATGCCGGTGGTGATGTTGTAGTACGGCGTGTTGGCCGAGAGCCCGGCGAAGGCGCTGCCGTTGTTGTTGGCGGCCGAGCTGAATGCGTAAAGAATTTCCGAGAAACCGTGCGCACCGGGGTTGGCGATACCGGCCAGGCCCGCTTCCACCATCACCGACAGGGCCGTGAAGATCAGCACCAGCGCCGGGGTCATGAGGATGGCGATGGACATCATCTTCATGTCGAACACGCCGATCTTCTTGCCCAGGTATTCAGGCGTACGGCCGATCATCAGGCCCGCGATGAACACCGCCAGCACCGCAAAGATCAGCATGCCGTACAGGCCCGAACCGACCCCGCCGAACACCACTTCACCCAGCTGCATCTGCAGCATCGGCACCAGTCCGCCCAGCGGCGAGAGCGAGTCATGCATGGCATTGACCGCACCGCAGGACGCGGCCGTGGTGATGGAGGCAAACAGCGCCGAGGCCGGGATGCCGAAGCGGGTTTCCTTGCCTTCCATCATGCCGGGGCCGGAGGCGTGCAGCGAGGCCAGCATGGGATTGGGCTGCGACTCGGCGTACATCAGCACCAGCGTCAACACCACGAACAGGATCGTCATCGAGGCCAGGATGGCCCAGCCCTGGCGACGGTCGCCGACCAGCACACCGAAGCTGGTGCACAGTGCTGCCGGGATGATGAGGATGGCCAGCATCTGCAGGAAGTTGGTCAGCGGCGTCGGGTTCTCATACGGGTGCGCCGAGTTGGCGTTGAAGAAGCCACCACCGTTGGTACCGATCATCTTGATGGCTTCCTGCGAGGCCACCGGGCCCATGGGCAGGGTCTGCTTGTCGGTGCTTTGCGCTTCGGTCACGGGCTCGCCCTTGGCATCCTTCAAGGGCTGGCCTGCGGCATCCAGCTTGGGCACGGTGTAGTTGGTCACTTCCAGCGTCTTCACGTCCTGATACGCACGGAAGTTCTGGATGCTGCCCTGCTGCACCAGTACCAGCGCGAACACCACCGACAGCGGCAGCAGCACGTACAGCGTGCTGCGGGTCATGTCGACCCAGAAGTTGCCGATGCCCTTGCTGCTGTGACGGGCGAAGCCACGGATCAGGGCGAAGGCGATGGCGATCCCGGTGGCGGCCGACAGGAAATTCTGCACGGCCAGTGCGGCCATCTGGGTCAGGTAGCTCATGGTGGCTTCACCCACGTAGCCCTGCCAGTTGGTGTTGGTGACGAAACTGAGCGCCGTGTTGAAGGACGAGTCAGGGCTGACGTTGGCCAGCGCAGCCGGGTTCAGCGGCAGCCATTGCTGCACGCGCTGCAGCAGGTAGACCACGATCAGGCCCAGGAAATTGAACAGCACGGCCGCGATGGCGTACTGCTTCCAGTCCATCTCGTGCTCGCGGCTGATGCCGCAGAGGCGATAGAAGACGCGTTCGATGCCGCCGAAAAGACGGTTCACGCGTGACTTGCCTTCCATCACGCGGGCCATGTACCAGCCCAGCGGCAGGGAGAGGACCAGCAGGACGGCCAGGTAGAGGCCGAGCTGGAAATAATTGTTGCTGTCCATGTCAGAAATCCTCCGGCTTGATCAGGGCGTAGACCAGGTACAGCAGGAGGGCGATGGAGACCACCAGCCCCAGCAGATACATGAGGTTCATTTCTTCTCCCCTTCCTGCCGTTCCAGACGGCTGCAAAGGGCGATGAAGGCCCACATCGAGAGGCCGCAGACGAGCAGCATGCCTATGTAGAGAAAATCCGTTTGCAACATTTCCCACTCCATTGTTGACGTTGTTGTTCGCTTCCAGGGACGGAAAACGAGACAGTCGAACGATAGGGAAAGCAGCATCAAATCCCGGTAAATGTTTGGCGCAGGAGCGTAAACAAACCGTAAATGAGACGGAGCGGCTCGTCAGCAATGACGAGTCCGGAGAGAGAAAGAAGGGAAAGGAAGGAAAGCGGAAACCGGGCGCGATCGCGCCCGGCGGATCAGACGTCGCCCGCGCGTCCCAGCTCGACGCGGTTCTTGCCCAGGCGCTTGGCGGCGTACATGGCCTTGTCGGCCATGGACAGCAGTTCCTCGGGGCCGACTTCGCCGTCCAGGTTGGGCTGGTAGACCGCCACGCCGATACTGCTGGAGATGTTGACGGTGGAGTGCGTCAGCTGGAAGGGTTCGCGGATGGTATTGAGGATCTTCTGCGCCACCATCAGCGCGTCTTCCTGGGTCTGCAGGTTTTCCAGGATCACCACGAATTCGTCACCGGCCAGGCGGGCCACGGTATCGACATCGCGCACCGAGCGTTGCAGGCGGCGTGCGAACTCCACCAGCAGTTCGTCGCCGGCCTCGTGGCCGTAGCGGTCATTGACGCCCTTGAAACCATCGATGTCCATGAAGAACAACGCCAGCAACTGGTCGGCCCGGCGCGCCCGCATCATGCCCTCGGGCAGGCGGTCGCTGAAGGCGCGGCGGTTGGGCAGGCTGGTCAGCACGTCGGTCAGGGCCAGCTCGCGCATCTGGTCGCGGAAGGCCAGACGCTCGGTGATGTCGTGCAGGAAGGCGATGAACAGGTGGCCGCTCTGGCGCTTGACGTGGCCGACCGTGATCTCGATGGGCAGCTCGTGGCCATCGTGATGCTGGGCTTGCAGCTCGATGCGGTTGTTGATGACGACGCTGGTGCCATCCTTGAGGAATTGCGCCATGCCGCGATTGTGGGCCGCACGCATGTCCGGCGGAATGATCAGTTCGGCCATGTCGCGTCCCATGGCCTGGTCGCGCGGCCAGCCCAGCAGCAGTTCGGCCTGGCGGTTCCATTCGACCACGCGGCCCTGTTCGTCGGCGGCGATGAAGGCATCCTGGGCGTTTTCCAGGATGGCGCGCAGTTCGGCGGCGCTCTCTTCCAGCTGGATCTGGTTGGCCTGCTGCTGGTCCAGCGCTTCCTGCAAGGCACTGGCGGTCTCGTGCAGGCGGCTGGTGCGCTCGGCCACGCGCTGCTCCAGGCTTTCGTTGAGGGAGCGCACTTCGCGCAGGTAGGTCTCTTCGCGCTCGACCATGTTGACCAGGGTCGAGGACAGCAGCTGGATCTCGCGGTAGCTGTTCACCTGCGGAATGGGCACGTCGCCACGGCCCGCGGCACGCTGCTCCAGCGCGGCCGACAGCGCGTTGATGGGGGCCACCAGACGACGCGCGAGGAAGAAGGCCAGCAGTACCAGGATCGCCCCGGAGAGCGCACCGACCACGATCACCCGCTTTTCCAGATCACGGAAGGCCTGCAGCGCCACGGTCTCGGGCTGGCGTACGATCACGCTCCAGTGCAGCTTCATGCCGCCCTTGACGCCCGTGCGGGCATAGCCGCTGACGTAGCGGCGGCCATCGGGCCAGGTCTCGATCAGCGAGCCGCCATTGTCGCTGCCTTGCGCAGCGCGCACGCTGGCGGTATCGAGCTTGGTCTCTTCCATGCCCTTGGGGCCGAGGATGACGGTGCCATCGTCGCGCACGATGATGACGTCGACGTCATAGCGGTTGCCGGCCGGGTCCAGCAGCTTGGCGGCGATGTCGCGCGCCCAGGACCACGACAGATGCAGGCCGACCACGCCGAGGTAATGGCCGTTCAGATCATGCACCGGGGCCGAGAGGTCGACGAAACGCCAGGGATTGGATTGCGGCGGCAGCTTCTGCGCCAGCAGCACGGCCGGATGGAAGTCGGCGCTGTACTCGCCCTTGCTGCCTTCCTGGAACCAGGGGCGCTGCGCCACGCTGGCCCCTTCCAGCAAGCCGTTGGTGGCCACCTGCACGATGCCCTCGGGATTGGCCAGGCCGATCCAGGCGTAATGCGGCACGTTGGCCTGCAGTTCGTTGAAGACCCGGCGGATGCGCGGCAGATCGCGGCCGGAACGGACCGACGGCCGCTGCACCAGCAGGCGCAGGTCGATTTCGCGCTCGTTCATGCCGCGCTCCAGCGCATCCTGCATCTGCCAGGCCAGCTGCTTCATGCGCGTTTCGCTTTCGGAACGCGCATAGCCGCGCGTGAACTGATCCACCAGGATCAGTACCGACACGGTCGTGATGAGCACGGTAATGACCACCCCCAGCGTAATCAGCGACGACAGATTGGGCGGGGATGGGGCTTTATTCTTGTTCAATTCAGACAAAATTGCGACGCGGCTTGATGCATGACGGCTCCCCTGTGAACCGCATAGGTTTACGGCATCTTGCCAGAACAGCTATGGTTTTTCATCGCATTTCCAGAAAAACTTCGAGAATTTTTTTCTACGGCAAAAAACTCATCAATCCTCTCGATTCAAAGTGGAGACAAAAGCGGTAAAAGAGCGCAATAAGCGTCATTTCCTGTCAAACGGGAAATGCAAAAAGACAACGGAGGGCGAGTCTTGGTGAGGATCTTCGCCCTCCGCGAGAAGCGGCGCACACACCGGTAGTGCCGGGAGCGCAGAGGATGGCAATGCAGAAAGGACGAGCAGCCCGTCAGACTCCGGCACACACGCCATCGGCACGCGGATCGGTCGCCCCTTCGATCAGCCCGTCCGGATGCACGCACACGGCACCGGCGTGACCCATCATGTCGGTGTAGTCCTCCACCACCTGCACTTCATGGCCGGCCTGGCGCAGGGCGTCGATGGTGGCGGCCGGCACCCGCCCTTCCACCTTCAGGTTGGTGGAGACATCGCCCCAGGTGCGGCCCAGCAGCCAGCGCGGTGCGCTCACGGCCGCCTGCAGGTTCTGGCCGAACAGCACGTGGCGGGTAAAGACCGCTGCCTGGGTCTGCGGCTGCCCTTCCCCGCCCATGGTGCCGTAGGCCAGGGTGCGGCCATCGTTGAGGCGTGCCAGCGAGGGGTTCAGTGTATGGAAGGGCAGCTTGCCCGGTTGCAGCTGGTTGGCCCCGTCATCCAGGGTGAAGCTGGCACCCCGGTTCTGCCACACGATGCCGGTGCCGGGCACCACCACGCCGCTGCCGAATTCCCAGAAGATGCTCTGGATGTAGCTCACCACGCGGCCTTGCGCGTCGGCGGCGCCCATCCAGATGGTGTCGCCCGGCTTGGCCGGATGCGGCCAGGGGGCGGCGCGTTGCATGTCGATCTGTCCGGCCTCCTGCTCCAGCGCCTCGGCCAGCAGCCAGTGCGCGGCATCCACGCTCATGTGGGCCGGATCGGTGACGTGCTGGTTGCGCAGAATGAAGGCGCGCTTGGTGGCTTCCACCAGACCGTGGATGTGGTCGAAGCCTTCGGCCTGCGTGATGCCGAGACGATCGAACAGGCCGATGATCATCAGGGCCGAGACGCCCTGTGTCGGCGGTGGCAGGTTGTAGACGCGGCCTGACGTTAACTGCACCATCAGCGGCTTGACCACTTGCGCGCGGAAGGCTTCCAGGTCGCTGCGGCGCACCGGGCTGCCAGCCGCTTCCAGGCCTGCAGCAAGGCGTTGCGCGAGATCGCCGCGATAGAAATCATCCAGACCGGCCTCGGCCAGGCGCGACAGGCTATCCGCCAGGGCTGACTGTTTCAGCACCTTGCCCTGGGCCGGGATGCCGTCGGCGGCATAGGTGGCGGCAAAGCCGGGCTGGCCTTTGAGCTCGTCCCACTTGTCGCGGGTCAGTTCATGTTGCGAGCGGGTGATGGGCACACCGTTCTTCGCATGGCGGATGGCATCGGCCAGCAGCACCGGCAGCGGCAGCGCGCGGCCGTAGCGGCGCGCGTGCTCCAGTGCCGCGGCCCAGCCACCGACCGCACCGGCTACCGTCAGCGCCGCATGCGGCCCGCGCGTGGGCACGGCGCTGTGGCCGTGCTGTGCATAGAACTCCTTGGTCGCCAGCGCCGCCGAGGGACCGCAGGCGCGAATGGCCACCGGTTCCTGCCCAGGTTCGCTGATGACCCAGAAGCCATCGCCACCGATGCCGTTCATGTGCGGATAGACCACGGCGATGGCGGCCGCAGCCGCAACCATCGCCTCGACCGCATTGCCACCCTCGCGCAGGATCTGCGCGCCCGCCTGCGCGGCCAGGTGATGGGGAGCGGTGACCATTCCGCCCAGACAGGTCTTGCTGTACAACATGGCTGACTCCTGATGTTCTTGTCGAGATGAAAAAACTGCTGCGAGGATGATACCTGCGGATGGCCGGGCTTTCAGGCGGCCGGCGCTTTGGGCGCATCCATCCACGATACGTGCGCGGCCACGATCCGCCAGCCTTGCGGGCAACGCAGCCAGGTGTGGCTCTGGCGGCCGATGCGCGGTTCACCCTCGCGCGTGAATTCGGTATCGGCCACCGCATAGTCCCGGCCATATGTGGTGATGACGGTGGCGCGCAGGCTGCGCATCAGGTTCTTCGGTGAACGTCCCTGACGGAAGGCGCGGATGGCCTCGGTGCCGACCAGATTCTCGGTGGCACCGTAACGCACGGTGTGCGGGCCATCAAGAAACAGTTCATCGAGGACCTCGACCTGGTTGGTGGTGAGCGCGACTTCGTAGCGTGCAAACGCTTGGCGTACTTCGGCCACCACGTCGGGCAGGTTGATGGCGTAAGGCCGGGTCGATTCCATGTGCAATCCTTGCTGTGACTCAGTGTCAGTGCGCGCCGAGATAGGCCTTGGCCAGCGCATCATTGGCGGCGATCTCGGCGGCCGTACCTTGCGCTACCACGCGTCCGCCTTCGATGACGTAGGCGCGGTCGGCCAGTGACAGCGCCAGTGCCGCCATCTGGTCCACCAGCACGATGGTCATGTTCTCGCGGCGCAGTTGATCGAGGGCGGCAAACAATTCGGCGATCACCTTGGGGGCGAGGCCCAGCGAAGGTTCATCCAGCAACAGCACGCGCGGACGCGACATCAGCCCGCGCGCAATGGCCAGCATCTGCTGCTCGCCACCGGAGAGCAACCCGGCACGGTGATGCAGGCGCTCGCGCAAGCGCGGGAAACGGCCCAGCATGTCTTCGACGCGCGCCTCCACATCCTGCGGATAGAGGAAGGCACCGAGGCGGATATTGTCCAGCACCGAGAGTTCGGGAAACACCTGCCGTCCCTCCGGCACCAGCACTACGCCGTGGCGCACGATCTGTTCGGCGCGCAGGTGCATGAGGTTCACGCCACCGGCGTGAATGCCACCCTGCACCGGCCGATGCAGCCCGGCCAGCGAGCGCATCAGGGTGGACTTGCCGGCACCGTTGGCGCCCAGCAGCGCAATCATCTCGCCCTGCCGCACCTGCAGGTTGATGCCGTGCAGGACCGGCTCGGCGCCATAGCCGGTGACCAGCTCGCCCACGCCCAGCAATTCGTCCGCGCCGCTGACGGCCTTGCGCACGGCCGCCACGGCCTGTTGGGTGCCCTCGCCGAGATAGGCCTTGCGCACCGCCGGATCGTTCTGCACTTCCTGCGGCGTGCCGATGGCCAGGCGCTGGCCGGCATCAAGCACGACGATGCGGCGCGAAATCTGCATCACCAGTTCCATGTCATGCTCGACCACCACCACGCTGATGCCGGCCTCGGCGATGCGGGTCAGCAATTGCGCCAGCAGGGTCTTGTCTTCGCGCGAGAGACCGGCAGCGGGTTCGTCGAGCAGCAGCACATCGGGATCGGCCGCGAGCGCGCGCGCAATCTCCACCAGACGGCGGTCAACGTGGGCCAGATCGGCGCTGGGAATATCGAGCGCACCGCGATAGCCGCAAAAATCGAGCAGCTGGCGGCAACGCGCACGCACTTCGCCAGAGACGAAACCCCGCGCCGACAGCAGTCCGCCCAGACGCCCGCGGCCACAGGCCAGGGCCACGTTGTCGGCCACCGTGAGGCTGCCGAACAATTGCGAAGTCTGGTAGGTACGGGCCACGCCGTGGCGCGCGATGCGGAAGGCGGGCAACCCTGCCAGCGGCGTCTGGCCCAGCGTGAACTGTCCGGCGCTGGGACGATAGAAACCGGAGAGCATGTTCAGCGCCGTGGTCTTGCCCGCACCATTCGGACCGATGAGGCTGGTGACGGCACCGCCGGGGACCTCGAAGCCGAGATCGCTGACGGCCCGCACACCGCCGAACACCATGGTCAGGCCATCGGCGGCCAGCGTGCGGCGCGCGCGTACCGGCAGCGCGACCTCTTCTGCACCCTCCTGCAAGGCGGCAGCGGGGACGGCCTCCACCGGCTTGCGCAGGCGTGCCGCCAGCTTGCCCAGCAGACCGGTCACGCCATCGGGTGCCACCCACAGTACCAGCAGCAGCAAGGCACCGAAGAACAGCAGCCGATAGTCCTCCAGGCTGGAGAGCAATTCCGGCAAGGCCCCCACGATGACGGCACCGATCACCGGACCGAGGATGGAGCCCGAGCCGCCCAGCACCACCACCAGCACGAACAGGATGGACTGCATGAAGCTGAAGGTATCCGGTGTGACGAAGGTGGAGAGCGGTGCGAAGAGACCGCCGGCCAGACCGGCCAGTGCCGCCGAGAGTGCAAAGGCCACGGTCTTGATGACCAGCGGATTCAGGCCGATGGATTCGGCGGCCGTCTCGCTGTCGCGCACCGCGCGCATGGCCGCGCCCCAGCTGCCGCGCGAGAGCCAGCAGTAGGCAGCCAGCACGACGGCGGCGGTGATCAGTCCCAGCACCGCAATCGCACGTTCGGCCTGCAAACCCAGGAAGGCAGGTGCAGCCAGGCCCATGATGCCGTTCTGTCCGCCGGTCAGGTCGCGCAGTTCGATGATGGCGTGCTGGATGATGAAGCTGAAGGCAATCGTGATCATCGCCAGGTACGGCCCCTTCACGCGCAGCGCCGGCAAGGCCAGCAGCACGCCCAGCGCCCCCGCCACCACGGCCGCCAGCGGCCAGGCCAGCCAGAATGAGAGTCCGGCCTTGGTGGTGAGGATGGCGACCGTATAGGCACCGACGGCGTAGAAGCCGACATGGCCGAAGGAAACCTGGCCGGTCAGCCCGATGAGCACATTGAGTCCGATGCCGACGATGGCCACCAGGGCGATGCCGGCCAGCACGAAGACGTAGTAGCTGTTGATCGACAAGGCCAGCGTGATGGCCGCGATCAGGCCGACGGCAGAAAACGCCAGGGCAGCGGGCGTGCCCAGCCCGAGCTTGACCCTGCCTGGCGCAGGAGCCGCTGCCGGATGGGCCGCCGCCTGCAGGCTGCGGGCGATGGAATGGGGTAAACGATTCATACCTTTTTCACCTGTGCGCGGCCGAACAGGCCATTGGGACGAATGGCCAGCACCGCGATCACCAGCGCGAAGGTGATGATCTGGGTATAGCCGGAACCGAGGGTGGCCGTGATGAGCGCCTCGGCCATGCCAAACAGCAGGCCCGCGATCATCACGCCCCAGGCGCTGGTGATGCCGCCGAGGATGGCCACGGCAAAGGCCTTGAGGCCGAACAGCGTACCCATGTCGGCATTGACGTTGAACAGCGGCGCAATCAGCACGCCCGCCACGCCGGCCAGCAGCGTCGAGAGCGCGAAGGCGACCGCGATGGCACGCGTGATCGGGATGCCCATCAGGCGCGCCGCATCACGGTTCTGCACCACGGCCAGCAGGGCCGTGCCCCAGCGCGTGCGGCGCGAGATGGTGTGCAGCAGTGCGGCCAGCGCCAGGCCGATGGCGGGAATGAGAAGGTGCAGCGGATAAACGCCCAGCCCCATGCCGCCCAGTTCGATGGAGGACAGCGCCAGCGGCGAAGGCAGGCTGCGCGGTTCCTTGCCGAAGGTATGCATGACCAGGTTGTCCAGCACGATGCCCAGGGCCACGGTGGACATCAGCCAGGCATTGGAGCCCTGGCGCGCGAAGGGACGCACGGCCAGTACCTCGACCAGCATGCCGTAGAGCGCGCAGGCGGCCAGCGCCAGCACGATGGCCAGCCACATCGGCCAGCCCAGCGTCTGGGCGAAGGTGAAGCACAGCACGGCCCCCAGCATCATGGAACTGCCCTGCGCAAAATTGACGGTGCCGGAGACGGCATACGTCATGTAAAAACCCAGCGCCATCAGACCGTACATGCTGCCCAGTCCGAATCCGCTGATCAGTGCCGACAACAGCAGCATCGCGTTCTCCTGGCGCCACCCTGCCCGCTCATGCAGGCAGCGGCGGCGCATCGTCTTTGCAAAAGGTGTTACTGGGCCAGGCCAACCGGCAGGATGCGGTTGTCGATGAATTGCGCCCAGACGTAGTCATCGGCTTGCAGGGCGTCATGCACGGTCGGGCTGAAGGGCTTGACGTAGGTCTTGATCAGGCCTTCATAACGATCGATCTTGTAGAAGCCTTCGCGCACCGCATCGCCGTTGGTGGAGCCGGCCTTGGCGATGGCCAGTGCGGCCAGCTGCATGCCGTCATAGGCATTGGCCACACCCACGGCCGGGGTGATGTCGTCCGGGCCCTTGATGGCGGGGTACTTGGCCTTCAGTTCGGCCACCACCTTCTCGCCCACCGGCGAGAGCTTGCCGAAGAAGCTGAAGGTCTGGATGAAGTGCACGTTCTTCGCGTTCGGTCCGGCCAGTTCGGTGAAGCGGCCGCCGGCCGGGCCCCAGTGCGAGACCACCGGCACCTTCCAGCCCATGCGGTCGAGCGACTTGACCACCTGGGCCGAGGGGCCGACGTTGCCAACCAGATAGAGGGTGTCGGCACCGGCCGCCTTCAAGCGGCTCAGTTGCGGCACCACGTCGACGTCGCTGGCTTCGAATTTCTCGATGCCGGCCGGCTTCAGGCCCTTCTCGGCGAGCGCGGCGACGATGCCTTTTTCATTCGATTCGCCCCAAGGATTGTTGACCAGGATCAGCCCGGCCTTGCTGCTCTTGAAGGTCTTCTGCGCGTAGTTGAGCATGGCCTTGTCCACCAGTTCATCCACTGCCGACACGCGGAAGGCGTAGTTGGGATTGGCACCATTCTTCGTCACACCGGTGCCGGCTGCCCAGGGGCCGACGAAGGGCACTTTCTCCTGGTTGATGATGGGCACGATGGCCATCGAGACCGGCGTATCCAGGCCCCCGAACAGCACCGCCACCTTTTCCTTGAAGATCAGTTCGCGCGCGGCCACCACGCCCTTGGCCGGATTGCCTTCGTCATCGCGGCGTACCAGTTCCAGCTTGCGCCCGCCCAGCAGACCGCCCTTGGCGTTGATCTCGTCGATGGCAATGCTCATGCCGCGCGTCAAGGCTTCGCCGGCCTGGGCCGACTGGCCGGAAAGGGCCGTGACCAGGCCGATCTTGATGGGGTCGGCGGCCAGTGCCAGCGGCGACAGCGCGGCGGCGAGGGTGGCGGCTGCGGCGGCGATGAGGGTACGGCGGGTCAGGCGAATCATGGTGTTGCCTCCAAAGGTTTGCGAGAAGTGAGTGTGTGGCTTTGCCCGGCATGACTTATGCAAGGGCTATGCCAAGCGCAGCCGGAAGCATTAATTTTTGCCGACAATATCTCTCTAATAGTGGCGGCATTAAATACGGCATATTGCTGCTGATTGGATATTTAACTTGCATTCAATAATGCACAATGCTTGTGCAAACCATGGAGAAAATGATGCACGCCGCACCATCATCAATCACCGGACAGGGAACAACCCTGCCTCCCCTGCCCTATGATCCGGCCGCCCTGGTGGACGAATACCTGCGCGTGCTGATGATTCCCGACCCGGTGGCCGCGCGCCGCTTCGTCTCACCGGAGCTGAAGATCCGCTTTACCGGCGGCCGGGAAATGATCGACCCGGCGCAATGCGCAGCCTTCAACGCCACGCGCTATGGCTGGGTCAAGAAGCGTTTCGAGGGCACCGAAGTGGTAGCCGGTGCCACGGTCGAACAAGCCATCGTCTACAACCGTGGCACGCTGTTTGGCGTGTGGCCCGATGGCGAGGCCTTCGAAGGCAATCGCTACGTGGACCGCTACGTGATCCGCCACGGGCTGATCGTGCAGATGGATGTGTGGAACGACAGTGCCGAACGCCTGCTGGTGCGCGCCGGCTTGGCCGAGCTGTAAGGAGGCGGCATGCAAGCGACGATTCTGCCGCCCAATGCGGGCGAAGCGCTGGGCCATGATGATGGACGGGATGCCTATGGCGTGCTGCGCTCGCATGGCCGCTTCGGCTATTCGCCCATCCATCGCCGGCCCGACTATTGCTGGCCCAATGGCGCCAGACTGGCGGTGTACCTGGGCTTCAACATCGAGCACTTTGCCTTCGGTGAAGGGTTGGGTGCCAAGCTGGGGCCGGTCTGTCCGGAGCCCGACGTCCTCAACTATGCCTGGCGTGAATACGGCAACCGTGTCGGCGCCTGGCGCTGCCTGGAACTGTTCGAACAACTGGGCCTGCCGGCCGGCGTGCTCATCAACACCGCGCTCTACGATCATTGCCCGGAACTGGTGGAAGCCTTCGCCGCGCGCGGCGATGAACTGATCGGCCACGGCCACACCAATGCACATCAGCAAGGCACGCTGGACGAGGAAGCCGAAGCGGCCCTGCTGCGCCACTGCCGCACCCGCATCCAGGCTGAGAGCGGGATAGAGCCCACGGGCTGGCTCTCGCCCTGGATTTCGGAGAGCCTGGTCACGCCCGACCTGCTGCAGGAAACCGGCTATCGCTACAACCTGAACTGGGCCCATGACGACCAGCCGGTACGCATGCGCACCCGCACCGGCGAGACGCTGTGGTCGATTCCCTATCCGCAGGAATTGAACGACATCCCCATGATCGTGGCGCGCCAGATGGATGGCCGCGACTTCGCCCGCATGATCGTGGACAACTTCGACGAGATGCGCGAACAGGCGTTGCGCCAGCCACTGGTGATGGGCATTGCCCTGCATCCCTACCTGGTCGGCCAGCCTTATCGCCTGCGCCATCTGCGCACCGCCCTGCAGCACCTGGCGGCGGCGCGCGATCGCGGCGAGATCTGGTTCACCACCCCCGGCGCGATCTGCGACCACGTGGACAGCCTCGAACAATTACGCCAGCCGTTCTGAGCCGGCATGACGCACCAGGAGAATGAATTGAGCACTGCCCAGGCCACGGCCACCCGCACTAATGCCTTCGAAATCAATGACCATGTAGGTGCCTTCGTGCCGCATGGCCGCTTCACCCTGCCGGGCGCTGCCAGCGGCCCGCTGGCCGGGTTGCACTTCGCTGCCAAGGACTTGTTCGACGTGGCTGGCCACCCGACCGGCGCCGGCAATCCGGACTGGCTGCGCAGCCATCCCATCCCCACGCGCAGCAATGCGCTGGTGGAGCAGTTGCTGCAGGCCGGCGCCACGCTGGTCGGCAAGACCCTGACCGATGAACTGGCCTACAGCATTCACGGCGACAACCATCATTACGGCACGCCGGTCAACAGCGCCGCACCGGAGCGCGTGCCGGGCGGCTCCTCCAGCGGCTCGGCCGCAGCGGTGGCGGCGCGCCTGTGCGACTTCGCGCTGGGCACCGACACCGGCGGCTCGACCCGCGTACCGGCCAGCTATTGCGGCGTGTGGGGCCTGCGTACCAGCTTCGGCTTGCTCTCCACGGCCAGCATGGCGCCGCTGTGCCCCAGCTTCGATACGGCCACCTGGCTGGCGCATGATGCGGGGACCTTCGAACGGGTCGGACAGGTGCTGCTGCCCAAGACCGGATCCGCGCAACTGCGCAAGGTCTTGCTGCCGTTCGATCTGCTGGAACTGGCCGAGGCCGACTTCAATCCGGTCGTGCAGCGGGTCTATGACGCACTGCGCAGCGAGCTGCCCGGCGAGCACATGCGGCTGTCGGGCGACGAAGGCGAACTGGAACGATGGCGTCAGGCCTACACCCATGCCTCGGCCTTCGATGCCTGGCAATGCCACGGAGCGTGGATCAGTTCGGCGCGTCCGGTGTTCGGTCCTGCGGTGCAGGCGCGCTGGGACATGGCGCAGAACATCAGCGCCGAGACCGCCCGCGCGGCACGCGAGAAACAGGATCTGGTGCGGCATCGTGTACGCTCGCTGCTGGGCGCCGACGGAGTGGCGGTGATGCCGTCCGCATCCAGCGTGGCGCCCTTGCGCGATGCCAGCGCCGCCGAGATCGACCAGGTGCGTGCGCGCACCTTCCGCCTGACCTGCGTGGCCGGACTGGCGGGCTTGCCGCAGGTGAGCATGCCCTTCACCACTCCCGCCGGGCTGCCGATCGGCGTATCATTGCTCGGCCCGGCCGGCAGCGACCTGGCCCTGATCGGGCTGGCGACGCGCCTGTGGCGCAGCCTGCAGGCAGCGCAGTAAGACCGGGCATGATCCACCCCATGACTAGACGATGAGCGACCTCTCTCCCCGCAAGACGGCCAAGCCGACTTCCCGCACTGGCAAGTCCCAGGAGCACGCCACCAAACCCGCACCGGCACCGGCCCGCCAGAGCCGCGCCGGCCGTCCGCGCGTGCGGCACGACGACCTGGCCGATACCGCGCCCCTGGGTCTGGAAGGCGAAGCGGGCGAGGACATCATCGTGCGCATCTACCAGACCGTCTTCGACAGCGTGATGAGCCAGCGCCTCACCCCTGGCACCAAGCTGCCGGAGGCGGCGCTGTGCGAACTGTTCGGCGTGGGGCGCACGGTGGTGCAGAAGGCGCTGCAGAAACTGGCGCACGAACACATCGTCGAGTTGCGGCCCAATCGCGGTGCCGTGGTGGCCATGCCGACACCGGAAGAGACCCGCGAGATCTTCGAGGCGCGGCGCGCACTGGAAGGCGCCATCATGCGGCTGGCCGCGCGCAATGCGACGCGCGCCGACCTGGCCAAGCTGCGCCGCCAGCTCAAGGAAGAGCACCAGGTCATGCACAGCTATGCGCAGACCCACTGGGCGCGCCTGGCCTCGTCCTTCCACATGCGGGTGGCCGAGCTGTCGCGCAATGCCACGCTGCAGCGCTATCTGGGCGAACTGGTCTCACGCTGCTCGCTGATCGTGGCGCTGCATGAGCCGGCCGGGTATGCGGCCTGCGAGCACGATGAACATACGCATATCGTCGACCTGATCGAGCGCGGCGACAGCGAGGGTGCGGTGGCCGCCATGGAAGCGCATCTGGTCTCGCTGGAGGAACACATTCACCTGGTCAGCGAAAAGAGCGGCAACAGCCTGGCGCGGATGCTGGGGATGGAATAAAGTCATCACCCGCATCACCTGCGTCGCTTTGTAGGGATGAAAAAAATGGCGGCAAGGACTGAAGTCCCTGCCGCCATTTTTACGTGCAAACCGTCAATCAGATCGTGACCGATTCCTTCAATGCCTCGCGCGCTTGCGCTGCAATCTCGAAGGAGTGCAGGCGCGCCGCGTGATCGTAGATCTGCGCGGTGATGATGAGCTCATCGGGCGCATGTTCATCGATGAAGGCTTGCAGGCCTTCTTCCACGGTTTCGCGGTCACCGACCACGGCGCAGGAGAGCGAGCGCTCGACATGGGCCTGTTCTCCCGGCTGCCACAGCGCATCGATGTCATCCACCGGCGGGCGCAGCTGGCCGGGCGTGCCCCGGATGAGATTGAGGAACTGCTGCTGCAGCGAGGTGAAGAGACGCTCGGCTTCGCGCTGGGTATCGGCGGCGAAGACGTTCAAGGCCAGCATCACGTAAGGCTTCTTCAAGGTCGCCGACGGCTTGAAGCGCTCGCGGTAGATCTGCACGGCCGACTTCATGAAGCCCGGCGCAAAGTGCGACGCGAAGGCGAACGGCAAACCGAGTTCGGCCGCCAACTGGGCGCTGAACATGCTGGAACCCAGCAGCCAGATCGGCACTTTGAGACCGCTGCCCGGGACGGCACGCAGGTTCTGGTAGTCCGAGGGTTCGTCGAAATATTCCTGCAGCTCGATGACGTCCTGCGGGAAGTTGTCTGCCGTATCCCCGCCCATGTGGCGGCGCAGGGCGCGCGCGGTGCGCTGGTCGGAACCCGGCGCGCGGCCCAGGCCCAGGTCGATGCGGCCGGGATAGAGCGACTCCAGCGTGCCGAACTGCTCGGCGATGACCAGCGGCGAGTGGTTGGGCAGCATGATGCCGCCCGAGCCGACGCGGATGGTTTTGGTGTTGGCTGCCACGTGCGAAATCACCAGGGACGTGGCCGCGCTGGCGATGCCGGGCATGTTGTGGTGCTCGGCCAGCCAGTAGCGTTTGTAGCCCAGGGCTTCGGCGCGCTGTGCCAGTTCCTTGCTGTTGTTGAAGGCCTGGGCGGCGGTGCTGCCCTGGTTGATCGGCGACAGATCTAGGACGGAAAACGGAATCATGCAGGAATCCTTGTCGAGTCGGCACGGCCTTCGCAGGCCGTGCCGGTGGCCGGGTAGCTTCCCCGGAAAAGGCGTGCGGTGGACGGTGCGCGGACTCAGTCCAGCTTCACCACCAGCTTGCCGAAGTTCTTGCCTTGCAGCAGGCCCATGAAGGCTTCAGGGGCCTTCTCCAGGCCTTGCACCACGTCTTCGCGGTAGTGCAGCTTGCCTTCCTTGAGCCAGGTGCCGACTTCCTTCTGGAAGGCCGCATACAGGTCGGGACGATTGACGTAGTAATCGAAGATGATGAAGCCCTGCACGCGGATGCGCTGCGTCAGCAAGCGGCGCAGGATGGCGCTGCTCTCGGTGGCCAGGCCGCCGCCGTTGTAGTGGGCGATCAGGCCGCACACCGGTACGCGGGCGTGAATGTTGAGCAGCGGGATAACCGCATCGAGGACGGCGCCGCCAACGTTTTCGAAATACACGTCGATGCCGCGCGGGCAAGCCGCTTTCAATTGCTCGGCAAAGTCAGGTGCACGGTGGTCGATACAGGCATCGAAGCCCAGTTCCTTGACTGCCGATTCGCACTTCTGTGCGCCGCCCGCAATACCGACCACGTGGCAGCCGCGCTGCTTGGCGATCTGGCCGACCAGCGAACCGACCGCACCGGTAGCGGCGGCCACGACCACGGTTTCGCCGGCGCGCGGCTGGCCGATGTCGATCAGCCCGGCGTAGGCGGTGTAGCCGGGCATGCCCAGCACGCCCAGCGCATGCGAGGGATGGGCGAAATCGGCGGGCAGCTTGTTGGCACCGCTGCCGTCGGAGATGGCGTATTCCTGCCAGCCGGTATAGGCCATGACCAAGTCGCCTTCCTTGAAATCGGGATGGCGCGAGCTGACCACGCGCGACACCACGCCGCCGGTCATGACGCCATCGATTTCCACCGGCGGTGCGTAGGAAGGCGCATCACTCATGCGGCCGCGCATGTAGGGGTCCAGCGAGAGCCATTCACCGCGCAGCAGCATCTGGCCT
Source organism: Herbaspirillum sp. 1173 (assembly GCF_031455335.1). Lineage (NCBI taxonomy): Bacteria > Pseudomonadati > Pseudomonadota > Betaproteobacteria > Burkholderiales > Oxalobacteraceae > Herbaspirillum > Herbaspirillum sp. 1173. The sequence continues at coordinate 739,227 of NZ_JAVDSP010000002.1, forward strand.
TCCTGTACTTCCGGAATGGCCACTTCTTCCAGGCGGAAATTTTCTGCAGTGGGAGCGGCAGCGGGACGCGAAGCGAGGACGATGCGGCGGTTGGTCTTGGGCAATTGAGTCATGGAAATCCTTTCCGTATTCGGTTCATTGAGAGGCGCGGCGCGCCATCGAATCCTTCTGGCCTGATATGGCTTGATTACTGCGGTGCGACCAGCACGTGCCGCGTGACCAGCATGGCCGCTTCCATCGGTGCGCGGTCTCGGCCCAGCTTGGACAGCAGGCTGGCACCCAGCCACTGCTGGTACAGCATGGTGGCCGTGGCCAGCGGTTGCAGCACAGTGTGCAGCGAGCCTTCGGCGATGCCTTCCTCGATGCAGGCGGCGATGCGTTCGATGAAACGCTGCGTGCCGCCGTGCAATACCTGGCGCATGTCGTCGGAGAGATCCGCCACTTCGGCGGAGAGCTTGACCACCAGGCAACGCTGCTCGGCTTCTTCGCAGCACTGGCTTTCCAGCCAGTATCCCCAGTAGGTCAGCAGGCGCTCGCGGGCGCTGCCGCCCTGGCTGCGGTCGGACAGGACGTGATCCAGCCGGTCCAGATAGCCGGCCACATAATGCTCGATCAGTTCCCGGCCATATTGTTCCTTCGATCCGAAGTAGTGATAGAAGGAACCCTTGGGAATCTGCGCCGCCGCCAGGATCTCGGCCAGGCCGACGCCGGTGTAGCCCTTCTGCGCAATGAGCGCATGGCCGGCTTGCAGGATGTGACGCTTGTTGTGGTCGTAGTGTTCTCGCATGCGGACCATTCTAACGGAAAATTAGACCGGTCGTCTAAGACCGGTTTTTTTCATCAGATCAGCGTGATGCCGGTACATTGCGCGCAGGTGGAAACAGCGGCCACACCAGCAAGGCCACCCCTGCAGTGACTATCCACACAGCGGGCCAGCCGTGCCAGTGCAGCAGCAGCGGAATGGCCTGGGCGGTGAGGAAGAAGACGCCGAACACGCAGCTGTTGCCCAGTCCCAGCGCGGTGCCGACCTGTGCCGGACCCGCAGCCACCGCCAGCTCGGTATAGGCCACGCCATGCCATGCGGAGACCACCACGCCCGCCGCCACCAGCACGCCGCCCAGCCATTGCAGCGAGACGGAGAGGCTGCTGAGCGAAGACACGCCGAGCAGCAGGAACAGCAGCGCACTGACCAATGCGCAAGCACGCAGATAGGGACGGCGCTGGCCGCGTGTGTCCGTCCAGCGGCCACTGGCAATGCGCGCCACCGCTGCGCCCACTTGCACCAGCGTCAGCAACACGCTGATGAGGAGCAGACCGGCCTGCCCCACTTCATGCAGGAAGATGCCGCCGAAGCTGATCAGCGCCACCTGGGGCGCGCACAAGAGGCCGGTGCCCAGCGCCAGCCGCCAGACCAGCGGACTGCGCAAGGCCGGCATCGCAGGAGAAATTGCCGTGTGCGAAGGTGATGCCTTGTGCGGCTCGCGCAGCCACAGCAACACCAGCGCGACGCTGGCCAGGCACAGTGCCATCAGCAAGCCATACACCGCACCGAAGCCGGCCCGCGCTGCCAGCGTGGGCAAGAGCAAGGCACCGATACCGCCGCCGAGCGGCACTGCCGTCTGGCGAATGCTCATGGCCAGGCCACGCTCGCCCTCGGCGAACCAGGCCATGATGGCGCGTCCGCTGGCACCGTTGACGCTGCCGCCCAGCAATCCGGCCAGCGTGAGACCGACGCATAGCCACACAAAGGCCGAACCGCCCTGCCCCGGCCGCGCCATCGCCATCAACAGGCACAGCGCGGCGCTGGTCCCCAATAGTCCGGCCAGCAGCACCTTGCGGTCCCCCAGGCGATCGGTCAGCACGCCCCAGGGCAGTTCGCCCAGGGCCACGCCCAGACTCAGCAACCCGAGCGCCAGGCCCAATTGCACATTGCTCAGGTGATAGTCGCTGCGCAGCACCAGCGAAGTCACGGGGATCCCGGAAAACACGGCCGAGAAACTGGCATTGGCGGCAACGCCTGCGGCCAGGACCTTCCAGCGATGCGCTGACGGCCTGCCGGGGAGGGTGGCGGGATGAGTGGATAGCGTGGACAAGGCAGGCTCCAGTAGGGATCAGGCCTTGCAGTGTGGCGTGCAGCCGCATGGCTTGAATGTCATAATTCCGGCATCCCCAGCCATTTGACGTTTTCTGCACCATGCCCGCGCGCGACATTTCCTTCCTCATTTTTGCCGATTGCAGCATGCTCGATTTCACCGGCCCGCTGTCGGCCTTCGATGCCGCCAACCGCGTGAGTGGACGCGCGCTCTACCGGATCACGCTGCATTCCGAGCCGGGCGGCCTGATCCGCAGTTCGGCCGGGGCGATGATCCAGACCGAGCGCATTGGCCGCGCGAGTTTCGATACGCTGGTGGTGGCGGGGGGCGGTGCGCCGCGCGAGGGGCTGGTGTCCGAAGGACTGCGCCGCTACATCCTGCGCGCAGCCAACCGTTCGCGCCGCATCGCCGGTGTATGCACCGGGGCTTTCGTGCTGGCGGCCGCAGGCCTGCTCGATGGCAAGCGCGCCACCACGCACTGGCGCATGGCGGCCAAGCTGCAACAGATGCATCCGCAGGTAAAGGTGGACAGCGACCGCATCTATTCCTGCGATGGCAAGGTGTGGACCTCGGCCGGCATTTCCGCCGGGATCGACCTGGCGCTGGCCCTGATCGAGGAAGACCACGGTGCGGAACTGGCCAAATCGGTGGCGCGCGAACTGGTGGTGTATCACCGCCGTCCGGGCGGCCAGTCACAATTCTCGGCCTTGCAGGAAATGGATGGGGGCTCGGAGCGCATCCGCCGCGCACTAAGTTTTGCGCGCGCGCATCTGCACCAGGAAGTGACCGTCGACACGCTGGCCGAAGTGGCCTGTCTCAGTCGCCGCCAGTTCGACCGCAGCTTTGCGGCCGAGACCGGCCAGACCCCGGCGCGCGCCATCGAACAGATGCGCGCGGAAGCGGCGCGGCTGCGCATCGAACAATCACAGGACAGCCTGGAGAGCATCGCCCGCGCCACCGGCTTTGGCGATGCCGAGCGCATGCGGCGCGCCTGCCTGCGGCTGTTCGGCCAACCGCCGCAAGCCATGCGGCGGCTGGCGCGGCTGGACGAGGAGTGACTCGGTTCAGCGGGTGGTCAGGCGCACGCGGGTGATTTCGGACGGGGCCAGCAGCCGCTTGGGCGGGCCCCAGTAGCCGGTGCCGCGGCTGACGTAGACCCACAGGCCTTGCAGGCGCTTGAGCCCGGCCACATACGGCTGTTGCAGCGGCACGAAGAAATTCCACGGGAAGAATTGTCCGCCATGCGTATGGCCCGACAGTTGCAGGTCGAAACCGGCCTCGACGGCCGCCGTGGCGCTGCGCGGCTGGTGCGCCAGCAGCACGCGCGGATGGCCGGTGGGCGCATCGGCAATGGCGGCGTGCGGATCGCTGCGATGGGCTTCGTCGAAATGATGGGCGGTGTAGTCCGTCACCCCGGCCAGCACCAGACCCGCCCCTTCATGGCGCAGGACCACGTGTTCATTCATCAGCACGGTCACACCCAGGCGACGGACTTCATCGATCCATTCGTGGGCATTGGAGTAGTACTCGTGATTGCCGGTGACGAAGTAGGCACCATGCCGCGCCCGCAGTTGCGCCAGCGGCGCGGTGTGCGGGGCCAGCTGGCGCACGCTGCCATCGACCAGGTCGCCGGTGATGGCCACCACGTCGGGCTGCAACGCATTGACCTTGTCGACGATGGCTTGCAGATAGGGCGCCTTGATGGTGGGGCCGACGTGGATGTCGCTGATCTGGACGATGGTGAATCCCTCCAGCGCCGCGGGCAGGTTGGCGATGGGCACGCTGACCTCCACCACGGCAGCGGTGCGGCGGGCGTTGAGATAGCCGATGACCGTGGCCGCTGCGGTGAGGGCCAGCACCAGCCAGGCGCTCAGTTCCACCATCTCGTGCTGCTGGATGGCCGGCAGGTGCAGCCACGGCAGCGCGGCCAGCGCCAGCGCGCGCAAGAGCGTGAGCAGCAGCGCCGAAGAGAACGCCCCCATGGCCAGCATGCCGGCCCAGGCCACGCGGTCGGCGGCGATTTCGGACAGGCCGCGCCGCTTGAGATAAGGCACCGCCAGCGCTACCGGCATCAGCAGGAAGGACAGCAGCAACACCGCTGCGCCCAACGTGATCCAGCCCGCGTGGGTGGTCAGCGCCGGCAGCAGCTGCCAGCCTATCCAGGCATGCAGCGCGGCCAGCAGGCCGAGGACGGTCAACAGCGAAAAGAGGCTACGGCGCATGGAAAACCTTTGAAAGAGGACACATTGCCCGGAACTGCGGGGGCCGGACCAAACTTGCCGGAAAGCAAGCATATGAAGGCTTGAGACATGCTTTTCAAGCAATTTCTGCGAAAAACCTCGTAAATCCTGCCCAAAATGGCTCATCGGCAGGCAGCAGAAATGGTCAGATGAAGAAAAAGTCCGCCGCGGGTATGCAATAAGACGCGCAGAGGAGGATAATATTGCCTCTATCCCCCCGTTTTTAATTCGCGCGACCTTGGCGGCGAGAGCCGCATCGATGGCAAGAGCATCGACACCAGGCCGCGCCTGCATCATTGGAAGAGTTATTTTGAGTTCAAGCAAAACCAAACGCTGGCATGGCAATGTCGAGGCGATCAAGGCCGAATTCCTCAACGGCGTGATTACCCAGATGAGCTCCTACGGCGACCGCGTCCATTTCAGCATGTTCGGTTCGGTGCAGAAGCCGCACTATGAAGTCATCAACAGCTTCGACAAGAAGATGGCCTTCGATGGCAATCATCACCTGCACCGCGCCGAGGAAACCGAATTCGGTCCCGGCAACGTGACGCCCATCTTCACCCTCGACCAGATCAAGCGCATCGTCGCCACCGGCGGCAGCGGCACCCGCAGCACGCCGCGTTCGGCGCGTGCCTCCTCGGCCCGCAGCGCCGCCGGCAGCGCCCGTCCGACCACCGCCGCCGCCCGTGCGCGCGAAGCGGTCGATGGAGAGAAGTACGCTTACTTCAAGGCCAACCGCCACATGCTGCCCGATGAAATCAACCAGCATTCCGATGAGATCAGCAAGCTGATGCTCAATGGCATGTCGGCGGAACAGGCCTTCGGTGAAGTCATTTCCAAGTACTTCGACTGAGCCTGATACAGGGTCCGGGACGGCAGGCGGCGCAGGCCGTTCCGTCCTCCGAACGAAAATGGCCGGAGCTCAGTCTCCGGCCATTTTCATTGCGGCGCCCTGCTCTGCCGATCAGTAGATTTCCGGCACGATCATGGAATCGGGCACCGGATGGCGCTCGTAATCCTCATGGCGTTCGCGCTCGGGCAGTTGCACGGGCGGATGCGGCACTTCCGCGTAAGGCATCTGCTGCAGCAGATGGCTGATGCAGTTCAGGCGGGCCTTCTTCTTGTCCACCGCCTGCACGATCCACCATGGCGCTTCCGGAATGTGGGTGCGTTCCAGCATCACTTCCTTGGCCTTGGTGTATTCCTCCCAGCGGCGGCGCGATTCCAGGTCCATGGGGCTCAGCTTCCACTGCTTGAGCGGATCGTGGATGCGCGAGAGGAAGCGCAGGTGCTGCTCTTCATCGGTGATCGAGAACCAGTACTTGATGACCTGGATGCCGGCACGCGTGAGCATGCGTTCGAACTCGGGCACCGAGCGGAAGAATTCCTCGTATTGCTCGTCGGTACAGAAACCCATCACGCGCTCCACACCCGCACGGTTGTACCAGCTGCGGTCAAACAGCACGATCTCGCCGGCTGCCGGCAGGTGCGATACATAGCGCTGGAAATACCATTGCGTGCGTTCGCGGTCATTGGGTGCCGGCAGCGCCGCCACGCGGGCCACGCGCGGGTTCAGGCGCTGGGTGATGCGCTTGATGACACCGCCCTTGCCGGCCGCATCGCGTCCCTCGAAGACGATCACCACCTTGTGGCCGGTCTGCACCACCCAGTCCTGCAGCTTGACCAGTTCGCCCTGCAGGCGGAACAGTTCGCGGAAATACAGGCGGCGGTATTCCTTTTCCTCGCTGCCGTGGGCGCTGGAAAATTCGCCGGTGACCGGATCGACGGTGCGGTCTTCCAGCTCCAGTTCCATTTCTTCATCGTAGCTGTCGGCCAGTTCGCGGTGAACGCGCTTGACCAGTTCTTCCTTATCCATCATGTCCTCGTATCCAAGATAAAGTGGCGAACGCTGCACTCCCCTTCGCCTGAAAAGTGCGTGACAACATACCTGCCCATTGTGACCAAGACATGACAGGCCGATAACATCAAAATCAAAGCCTGCCTGCGCTGGCGCATGCGCCTCCATCCTGCGCCATCTGGCGGGAAAGCGCCATGATGCCGCACAGAACCAGCCGGGCGAAAATACGCTATAGTCCCGAAAACGATTCCGGCATAACAGCATGACACTTACAGAACTCAAATACATCGTGGCCGTCGCGCGGGAAAAGCATTTCGGCCATGCAGCAGAAGCTTGTTTCGTCGCCCAGCCCACGCTGTCGGTGGCCATCAAGAAACTGGAAGATGAGCTGGGCGTGGTCATCTTCGAGCGCGGCGGCACCGAGGTCTCGGTCACGCCGCTGGGCGCGCAGATCGTGGCCCAGGCCGAGCGCGTGCTGGAACAGACCGCCGCCATCAAGGAAATCGCCAACCAGAACAAGGATCCGCTTTCCGGTCCCTTGCGCCTGGGCATCATCTACACGATTGGTCCCTACCTGCTGCCTTCGCTGGTCAAGACCATGATCGAGCGCGTGCCGCAGATGCCGCTGATCCTGCAGGAGAATTTCACCACGCGCCTGATCGAACTGCTGCGCCAGGGTGAACTCGATGCGGCCATCATGGCCCTGCCCTTCCCCGAGCACGGACTGAATGTGCTGCCGCTCTACGATGAAGAATTCATGGTGGCATTGCCGCGCCAGCACAAGTGGGCCGAGCGCAAGGAAATCGATGCCCGTGAACTCAAGAGCGAGACCATGCTGTTGCTGGGCAATGGCCACTGCTTCCGCGACCAGGTGCTGGAAGTCTGCCCGGAGATGTCGCGCTTCTCCACCAATGGCGATGGCATCGCCCGCACCTTCGAAGGCTCGTCACTGGAGACCATCCGTCACATGGTGTCTTCCGGCATCGGCGTGACGGTGCTGCCACGCGCCTCCATTCCCGATACCGATACGCGCGAAGGCATGGTGCGCTATGTGCCCTTCGTGGCGCCGGCCCCCTCGCGCCGCGTGGTCATCGCCTGGCGCAAGAGCTTTACGCGGCAGGCGGCCATCGATGCCGTGCATCAGGCGGTGCTGGCGTGCAAGCTCAATGGTGTTCAGATGCTCACCGAAGAGTCGGCCAGCGCGGCCTGATCCCTGCGCGAGCTTGCAAGCAAAACGGGCCTCGCCATTGCGAGGCCCGTTTCGTTTCCCACTGTGGGAAACGATGATCGTCAGGCGATGCGATGGGTGCTCTTCACATCAAACCAATGCACATCCCCCGCCCCGAACGACGCCCCGATGCGCTGACCGGTGCTGACCGGCACATTGGCCGGGCAACGCAGCACCAGCGATTGCCCGCCGCAGCGCGCATGCACCAGCAATTCCGCACCCAGCGCTTCGACCAGCTCCACCTCCAGTGACAGCTGCGCAGCCGAGCCGTCGAGGATGGGCAGCAGGTGTTCCGGGCGCACGCCCAGGATGCGCTCCTGGCCGGCCGCACCGGTCACCGGCTGCGGCAGGCGCACGGTAGCGGTGGCCTCGCCCCTGCTGGCCTCGAAGCTGGCCCCGTCGGCCGACAGGCTGCCCTGCAGCAAATTCATCGGCGGTGAACCGATGAAACTGGCCACGAAGGTGGTGGCCGGACGGGCATAGACTTCAGCCGGGGTGCCGATCTGTTCGGCCACGCCGCGATTCATCACGATCATCCGCTGGCCCAGGGTCATGGCCTCGACCTGGTCGTGGGTCACATAGAGGCTGGTGGTGCGCAGGCTGGCATGCAGCTTCTGGATTTCCAGCCGCATCTGCACGCGCAGCTTGGCGTCCAGGTTGGAGAGCGGTTCGTCGAAGAGGAACACGGCGGGCTTGCGCACGATGGCGCGGCCCATGGCCACGCGCTGGCGCTGGCCACCGGAAAGCTGGCGCGGCGTGCGTTCCAGCAGCGCGCCCAGTTCCAGGATGGCGGCGGCACGCTGCACGCGCTCGTCGATCTCGGTCTTGGACAGGCCCTGGATCTTCAGGCCATACGCCATGTTCTGGTACACCGTCATGTGCGGATACAGCGCATAGTTCTGGAACACCATGGCGATGTCGCGTTCCTTGGGTTCCAGGTCATTGACCACGCGCTTGCCGATGACGATCTGTCCGCTGCTGACTTCTTCCAGCCCGGCGACCATGCGCAGCAGCGTGGATTTGCCGCAGCCCGAGGGCCCGACCATGACGATGAATTCGCCATCGGCGATGTCGGCATCGATGCCATGGATCACGTCGACCGCCTTGGTGCCGGCACCATAGGCCTTGCGGACTTGCTTGAGATGGATTGCTGCCATGATTGTCAGTCTCTAACTCTCGGAATGATATAAATTATTTCTCGGAATCAACCAGGCCCTTGACGAACCATTTCTGCATGACCACCACCACCAGTCCGGGCGGGAGCATGGCCAGGATCATGGTGGCCATCACCAGGTTCCACTCCACCGCCGAATCACCGCCGGAGATCAGCGTCTTGATGCCGATGCCGATGGGATACATGCTGGTGTCGGTGGCGATGATGAGCGGCCACAGGTACTGGTTCCAGCCATAGATGAACATGATCACGAACAGCGCGATGACGTTGGTGCGCGACAGCGGCCACAGCACATCCTTGAGGAAGCGCAGCGGCCCGGCCCCATCGATGCGCGCGGCTTCGGCCAGTTCATCGGGCACCGTCAGGAAGAACTGGCGGAACAGGAAGGTGGCGGTCGCCGAGGCGATCAGCGGTACGCTCAAGCCCGCATAGCTGTTGAGCATGCCGAGATCGGACACCACCTGATAGGTCGGCGTGATACGCACTTCCACCGGCAGCATCAGCGTGACGAAGATCATCCAGAAGAACAGCCCGCGCCCCGGAAAACGGAAATACACGATGGCAAAGGCTGACAGCATGGAGATGGAGATCTTGCCGATGGCGATGATGAGCGCCGTGGCCAGGCTCACCCACAGCATGTTGAGCACGGGCGGTGCGGTCACCTGCCCGGCCGCGCCCTTGAAGAGCACGGCGCTGTAGTTGTTGATGAATTCCCCGCCCGGCACCAGCGACAGCGGCGACAGGGCCGACTGCTCGGCAGTCTGCGTGCTGGCCACGAAGGCGACATACAGCGGGAAGAACACGATCAGCACACCCAGCACCAGGACCACGTGGCTGAGGAAATCGAGGACGGGACGGCGTTCGATCATGCGGCCACCTCTGCAGTGAGGAAGATCAGGAAAGCGTTCATGGCGACGGGCTTCATGCGTATTGCACCTTCTTTTCAACGTACTTGAACTGCACCACGGTCAGCAGGATCACCAGTGCCATGAGCACCACCGATTGCGCCGCCGAGCCGCCCAGGTCGCCGCCCTTGAAGCCATCGGTGAAGACCTTGTAGACCAGGATCTCGGTATCCTTGCCGGGACCGCCGTGGGTAGTGGCGTCGACGATGACGAAAGTATCGAAGAAGGCATAGACCACGTTGACCACGAACAGGAAGAAGGTGGTCGGCGAGATCAGCGGGAAGACGATGGTGAAGAAGCGCTTGACCGGACCCGCACCATCGATGGCGGCCGCTTCGATGAGCGACTTGGGAATCGATTGCAGGCCGGCCAGGAAGAACAGGAAGTTGTAGCTGATCTGCTTCCAGATGGCGGCAATGACGATGAGGATCATGGCGTGCGTGCCATTGATCATGTAATCCCACGGCAAACCCAGCCAGGCCAGCACATGCGAGAGGATGCCCAGCGAGGGACTCAGCAGGAACATCCACAGCACCCCCACCACCACCGGCGAGACCGCATAAGGCCAGATCAGGAAGGTCTTGTAGACCGAAGCGCCCCGGCGCACGCGGTCGGCGAAGACCGCCAGCAGCAGCGAGAGCGCCAGCCCGAAGAAGGCCACCAGCGCAGAGAAGAGCGCAGTGGTGCGGAAGGATTCGAGATAGGTCGGATCGGCAAAGAGCGTCTTGAAATTGTCGAACCAGACGAATTCGGAATAGCCGCCGAAGGCATCCTGCAGCAGCATGGACTGATACAAGGCCTGGATGGCCGGCCAGAAAAAGAACAGCAAAGTGATGATGATCTGCGGTGCCACCAGCAGATAAGGCAACCACTTCGAAGTGAATCGCGCGCGTTTTTCCACGATCGTTCCAGCCAGGGATCGCCTGGCCGCAGAAGTTGAATGAATCGGAAACGGAGGTCAGCTTGCCGACATCCCAAAACGGAAGCCGGCGCTGCCCTCCGCGATCACGGAGTACAACGCCGGTTCCTGCCCCGTCACCGCGTTCAGGCGGGACGGGAGGTGTTGCTGATGAGACTTACTGGTTGCCCTTGTTGGCCTTCTCGAAGCGGGCCAGCAGTTCGTCGCCGCGCTTGACGGCGGAGTCCAGGGCTTCCTTGGCGGTCTTCTTGCCGGTCCAGACGTTTTCCAGTTCCTCGTCGAAGACGGTACGAACCTGGGCGTAATTGCCCAGGCGCAGGCCGCGCGACTTCTCGGTGGTCTTGACGATCATCTGCTTGACGGCGACGTCGGTGCCCGGGTTGCGCTCATAGAAACCGGAGCTCTTGGTGAGTTCGTAGGCGGCCTTGGTGACCGGCAGGTAGCCGGTGTCCTGGTGCCACTTGGCGGCCACTTCCGGCTTGGAGAGGTAGCTGAAGAACTTGGCCACGCCCTTGTACTCGTCGCTCTTCTTGCCGTTCATGACCCACAGCGAGGCACCGCCGATGACGGTGTTCTGCGGTGCGCCCTGCACGTCGTTGTAATACGGCAGGGTGGCCACGCCGAACTTGAACTTGGCGTTCTTGCGGATATCCGCATAGGCCGAGGACGAACCGGTGATGATGGCGCACTCGCCCGCATTGAACTTGGCATTGGCCTCGTCCTTGCGGCCGGCGTAGGTGAAGTAGCCCTGCTTGGCCCAGTTCGACAGGTTCTCGATGTGGCGCACGTGCAGCGGGCTGTTCATCTTCAGACGGGCATCGAGGCCGCCGAAGCCGTTGTTCTTGGTGGCCAGCTCAACGTTGTGCCAGGTTGAAAACGATTCCAAATGCACCCAGGATTGCCAGGTCGTGGTGTAAGCACACGATGCACCGCTGGCCTTGATCTTGGCGGCCATGCCGACGAATTCCTGCCAAGTGACGGGCGGCTTTTCGGGATCCAGGCCGGCCTTGGCGAACATGTCCTTGTTGTAGAACATGATGGTGGTGGAGCTGTTGAAGGGGAAGGACATCATGCCCTTCGGGGTCGAGTAGTAACCGGCCACCGCAGGCACGTAGGCGTTCTGGTCGAACTTCTCGCCAGCCTGCTGCATCACTTCATACACCGGCTTGACCGCGCCCTTGGCGTAGATCATGGTGGCGGTGCCCACTTCGAACACCTGCAGGATGCTGGGCGCATTGCCGGCACGATAGGCGGCGATGGCAGCCGACATCGATTCGTCGTAGGTCCCCTTGTAGACCGGCACGATCTTGTAATCGCCCTGGGTCTTGTTGAAGTCGTCGGCCAGGGCATTGACGCGTTCGCCCAGGGCGCCGGTCATGGAATGCCACCAGGTGATCTCGGTTGCAGCGAAGGCAGAGGAAGTGATCGTCGCCAGGACACCGGTCGCGATCAGCGTTTTCATCATGTTCATCAGAGGGGACCTCTCGAAAAAAGGGGGTTTGATGCTAACAACGCTCCATGACAGCCGCGTTACATTAGCCGTCCTGCCGGCTTTGGGCAAAAGAAATGCATGTGGCCGTGCAGCACGAAACCCGGGGGATGTCTCGGAAAATAAGAATTCGTTTTTATAAGTTCTGCTGATGTGTAGCACACCGCATCCACTGTCAGTACTTTGTCAGCTCATCAGCAAACAAGCCTTGAAAAGCACGACAGTGCGGAAACGGCGACGCGAATTATAATGCGGACTTTCGATTTTGCGGACATTCCATGGACAGGCTCAGGCTATACGCGCTGCTGGTGCGCGCCCACAAACCCATCGGCATCCTGCTCTTGCTGTGGCCCACGCTCATTGCGCTGTGGCTGGCCTCGGGCGGCGTTCCCGACTGGCGCATCCTGGTGATCTACGTGCTGGGTACGGTGCTGATGCGTTCGGCCGGCTGCGCCATCAACGACTATGCCGACCGCGACTTCGACCGGCACGTCAAGCGTACCGAACAGCGTCCCCTCACCTCCGGCAAGATCAAATCGTGGGAAGCGCTGATGGTGGCCGGGGTGCTGGCGCTGGTGTCCTTCCTGCTGATCCTGCCGCTCAATGCGCTGACGCTGCAACTGTCGGTGGCAGCCGTGATCATCGCGGGCAGCTATCCGTACTTCAAGCGTTTCTTCGCCATCCCCCAGGCTTACCTGGGCATCGCCTTCGGCTTCGGCATTCCCATGGGATTTGCCAGCGTGACCGGCAGCGTGCCGCTGGCGGCCTGGGTGCTGCTGGTGGCCAACATCTTCTGGGCCGTGGCCTATGACACCGAGTATGCGATGGTGGACCGGGACGACGACCTGAAGATCGGCATCAAGACCTCGGCCATCACCTTTGGCCGCTACGACGTTGCGGCCATCATGCTGTGCTACGTGGCGGCGCTGGCGCTGATCTGGGTGGTCGGCCTGCAATACGGACTGGGGCTGTGGTTCACGGTGGGCATGCTGGTGGCCTGCGGTTTTGCCGTATATCACTACACCCTGATCCGCGAGCGCGACCGCATGCGCTGCTTCGCGGCCTTCAACAACAACAACTGGCTGGGTGCGGCGATCTTCGCCGGTGTCGCGCTGGATTACCTGATGCGCTGATGCGCTGATGTGCTGATGCATTGATGACAGGCAGGCCCTGCGGCTGCCTGGCGAAAATTCAAAGGAAACGGGATGAAAGCGGAATTTTGGCTCGAACGCTGGCGCGATGGACGCACGCACTTTCACCAGTCGCGGGTGACGCCGCTGCTGCAGAAATACTGGCCGCAACTGGCGCTGCCGGCCGGCAGCACGGTGCTGGTGCCCTTGTGCGGCAAGTCGCTGGACATGCTGTGGCTGGCCGAACAGGGCCATCGCGTGCTGGGGGTGGAGTTGTCGGAACTGGCCATTACCCAGTTCTTCAGCGAACATCAACTGTCCCCGCTGGTGCATGACAGCGCGCAGGGCCGCCATTACGTGGCGGGACAGATCGAACTGATCTGCGGCGACATCTTCGCGCTGGAGGATGCCACCCTGGCCAGCTGTGCGGGTGCCTACGACCGCGCCGCCCTCATCGCCCTGCCCCCGGACATGCGTGCGCGCTACGTGGAAGAAATCTATGGACGGCTGCCAGCCCAGGCACGCAGCCTCCTGATCACGCTGGAATACGATCAGGAAAAAATGGAAGGCCCGCCGTTCTCGGTGGCCGAAGAAGAAGTGTTGCGCCTCTACGCATCGCATAGCGAGGCGGTGGCCATCGACCGGCGCGATATCCTGGAGAAGGAACCCAAGTTCATGGAGCGCGGATTGCGGGCGCTGGATACGGTGGTGTATCGCTTGCAGCGCAAGGGCTGAGCTTCCCTCAGACCTCAGCCGTCGTCCTCACCACCGTCACCCGGCTGATGAGGAACTCCCCCTCCACCACCACCCGAAACGGCACCCCGGCCACGTTGAATCCGGGGCCGCCCTCGTCGTCCCAGACCTGGGCTAACGCATCGAAGTCGCGCGGAGTCATCTGCAGCATCTGTGCGCTGATGACGAAGGTGGCGCCGGTCTTCTGCCGGCGCACGATGTCTTCCAGTTTGGCCATGTGAATTCCTGATTCTTGAGATGGCGTCAAGGGCGGCACGCGCAGATGCGCGGCCGCTGCCTCAACGCGCCGGCAGCAGCGCCATCACGTTGACCGGCTTGCCGTTGCGGCGGATTTCGAAATACAGCTTGACCTTGTTGGTATCGCTGTTGCCCATGGTGGCGATCTGCTGGCCGCGCGTGACCATCTGGCCTTCCTTGACCGTGATCGTCGCATTGTGCGCATACACCGACAGCAGCTGCGGCGTGTGCTTGATGATCACCATGTTGCCGTAGCCGCGAATGCCATGCCCGGCATACGTCACCTTGCCCGCTGCAGCGGCCACCACCGTCTGGCCCTGGGTACCGGTGATGTCGATGCCCTTCTTGTAGCTGTCAGCGCTGGGGGCGGACTTGCCCTGCGTGGGCCACATCCAGTCCAGCTTGGCATCGGCCGGGGCCGGGGCATCGTCATCATCTTGCGACTTGGGCGCTGGTTTGGCGGCGGGCTTGCCGGCATTCTTGCGCGGTGTGGTCTCCGCACCGGAAGAGGCGGACGCACGCGGCGTCTGCCCGGCGCCGGTACGGGCCACCACGCCAGCCGGCGGGCGCACCAGGATGCGCTGGCCGACTTCGAGGTCATCCGGATTGCGCAGGCGGTTCCAGGTGCGCAGGTTGGCCGGGCTCTGGTCGAAGTCGCGGCCGATGCTGTAGAGCGTGTCGCCGCGCTTGACCGTGTAATAGCCCTCGCTGTCGGCCGTGGAGGCGCAACCGGACAGCAGCAGCACGGAAGCCAGCGGCAAGGCCGCCAGCAGGCCCAGGAAGCGGTCAGCCTGTCCCATCAGGCCTTGCCGAACTCGTCGCCCAGCTCCTTGCTGCGATGGGCGGCGGCTTGCAGGGCCTGCACGATGGCCCCCTTCACGCCCGATTGCTCCAGGCTGGTCAGCGCGGCATAGGTGGTGCCGCCCTTGGAGGTCACGCGCTCGCGCAGCGTGGCCACGGATTCATCGGAGCGGCGCGCCAGTTCGGTGGCACCGGCGAAGGTCGCCTTGGCCAGTTGCAGGCCGTCTTCCGGCGACAGGCCCAGCTGGGCCGCTGCCTGCTCCATCGCTTCGAGGAAGTAGAACACGTAGGCCGGGCCGCTGCCGGAGACGGCGGTGACGGCGTCGAGCTTTTCTTCGCTGTCCAGCCACAGGGTCTCGCCCACGGCCTTGAGGATGGAATCGGCCTGCGCGCGCTGCAGGGTCGAGACCTGCGCATGCGGTACCACGCCCGAGATGCCCTTGCCGATCAGGGCCGGGGTATTGGGCATCGCGCGCACGATGGCCTGGTGGCCGTCCAGCCAGCGCGACAGGTCCACCATGCGGATGCCGGCGGCAATCGAGACGATCAGTTGGGCCCCGATGAAGGGCTTCAAGCTGGCCACCACCTCGCGCATCTGCTGCGGCTTGACCGCCAGCACCACCACGTCCGCGTTGGCGAGGGTGCCATCGATGGACTGCGCGGTCGTCACACCGAACTTGTCCTTGAGCGCCTGCAGCGCATCGGCATTGAGATCGACCACGTGGATGTCTTCTGCCGCCGCGACCTTGCCGGCCAGTCCGCCGATCAATGCCGCTGCCATGTTGCCGCCGCCGATGAACGCTATCTTCACTTCCGCTCCTTGTGTCTTGTGTTGAGGCTTGATGATTGGGTAAAAAACTTCACAGGGGCCAAATCGCGTGGCCCCTCACGGGCCATCACGCGTAATGCCGCGCCCCGAAGATGGCACTGCCGACCCGCACAATGGTGGCCCCTTCGGCCACCGCTGCCTCCAGGTCGGCCGACATGCCCATGGACAGAGTGTCCAACGGCAGTCCGACTGTGCGCAATTGTTCATACAGGCCGCGAACCGCCGCAAAGGCGGCGCGCTGTTGCTTCATATCGTCGCTGGGGGCCGGTATCGCCATCAGGCCACGCAGGCGCAGCCGGGGCAATTGCGCCACCTGGGCCGCGACCTCGGGCAATTCCTCCGGGGTCAGGCCGCTCTTGCTGGCTTCGGCGCTGATGTTGACCTGCAGACAAATGTTAAGTGCGCCCAGTTCCTCAGGCCGCTGTTCCGACAGGCGCTGGGCGATCTTGAGACGGTCCACCGAATGCACCCAGTCGAAGTGCTCGGCGATGGCCCGGGTCTTGTTGCTCTGGATGGGGCCGATGAAATGCCATTCCAGTGGCGTATCCGGCACCAGGGCGGGCAGCGCGGCGATCTTGTCGAGCGCTTCCTGCAAATAATTTTCGCCAAAGGCGCGCTGGCCGGCGGCCACTGCTTCGGCCACCGCCTCCGGTCCAAAGGTCTTGGAAACGGCCAGCAGTTGCACCGAGGATGGAGCCCGCCCGGCCTGGCCGGCAGCCTGGGCGATCTGTTGTTGCACGTGTTGCAAGTGTTGAGCGATTGACGACATAATCCGGGAGCCGGAAGGGGCAGCCTGCAGGGAGATAACGATATTGTTGGTCCAACCTTGCCGGGATTATAAATGGACATTGCCACCCTACTGGCATTTGCCGTCAGGAATCAGGCTTCCGATCTGCATCTTTGTGCGGGGCTGCCCCCCTTGCTGCGGGTCCACGGGGCCATTCGCCGCATCAACCTGCAGCCGCTGGACGGCGCTCACCTGCAGCAATCCCTGCTGGCGGTGATGCCCGCGCCCCTGCAGCCGCACTACCGCGCCGGGACCGATTGCGACTTCGCCCTGGCGCTGCCGGGACTGGGCCGCTTCCGCATCCACGCCTTCCACCAGCAACGCGGCCCGGCCGCCGCCATCCGCCCGCTGGGCCAGCAGCCGCCGGCACTGGCCGAGTTGCACGCACCGCCCGCCTGTGCCGAACTGGCCACCCGCCCGCATGGCCTGGTGCTGGTGAGCGGACCGACCGGGTCGGGCAAGAGCAGCACGCTGGCGGCCATGGCCAGGCTCATCAATGAGACGCGCCCGGTCCACATCCTCACCCTCGAAGATCCCATTGAATTCCTGCACACGCCCTGTCGCGCCCTGGTCAGCCAGCGCGAGATCGGCACCCACGTCGCCAGCTTCGCGCAGGCCCTGCGGGCGGCGCTGCGCGAGGATCCGGATGTCTTGCTGGTCGGCGAGCTGCGTGACACGGAGACCATCCGCCTGGCTCTGACCGCCGCCGAGACCGGCCATCTGGTGCTGGCCACACTGCATGCGGCCTCGGCCGCGCGCGCCGTGGATCGCATCATCGATGCCTTCCCCGAAGGCGAGAAGGACACCGCGCGCGCCCTGCTGGCCGAGGCACTGCAGGGCGTGGTCGCCCAGATCCTGGTGCCGGCCGCTGACGGTGCCGCAAGGGTGGCGGCCCATGAAGTGCTGGTGGCCACGGCGGCGGTGCGCAACCTCATCCGCGAGGGACGCAGTGCGCAACTGCTTTCGGCCATGCAGGCCGGTGCCGCGCAGGGCATGCAGACACTGCAGGCGAGCCTGTCGCTGCTGGTGCAACAGGGCCGCATCAGTGCGGCGAGCGCACGCGAACACGGCCTGCAGGCCTGATCCCCGGTACGGGCGGCCCCGAGCAAGCCCGCCCGCAGCGGTTTAGAATGGCGGCCACACCGATGCTAGCCTCAAGGAACGATCCATGACCACTCTCTACGATTTCCAGCCCAAGCTGGCCGACCAGACGCCCTTCCCGCTGGAACAGCTGCGCGGCAAGGTGCTGCTCATCGTCAATACCGCCAGCAAGTGCGGCTTCACCCCGCAATACAACGGCCTGGAAGCCATCCATCGCCAGTTCCACGCACGCGGGCTGGAAGTGATGGGCTTCCCCTGCAACCAGTTCGGGGCGCAGGAGCCGGGCAATGCCGAGGAAATCGGTGCCTTCTGCGAAAAGAATTACGGCGTGAGCTTTCCGCTGTTCGCCAAGATCGATGTCAATGGCGACCAGGCCGATCCGCTCTACCAGTACCTGAAGAAGGAAGCACCGGGCCTCCTGGGCAGCAAGGCCATCAAATGGAATTTCACCAAGTTCCTGGTGCGCCGTGACGGCACCGTCTTCAAGCGCTATGCGCCGCAGACGCGCCCTGAGGAAATGATTTCCGATATCGAAACGCTGCTGGCCGAATAAGTCACTCCCCTCTTCATGCCGGCCAGCAGCCCTCGTGCAGCTCGCGCCCGGCAGCGGCCAACGCAGCCGGCATGAAATACGCATGGGCCATCAGCAAGCGGCCCGGCTGCGCAGGGTCCGGCGCTTCAAGCTCCACCTCGATCTCCTGCCGCGTGTAGAGCACCGGCACTTCCTCGAAGCGGTCCAGCTGCGCCATCATGGTCTCGGGCACTTCCCACACTTCACCGGCGATGCGGCACGGCCCCTGCTCCCACACCAGCGCCGGATAATGCGGCAAGGCCACCAGCCGCCAGCACTGCACGCTGCGGGCCGGGGCCACGAACTGCGCACCATCCATCATGAAAGCATTGGATTGCCCGCGCTTGAGCGAACCATAGACGAACACCTTGGGCACAGCTTCTCTCCTGCAAAGCGCCGTGCAGCCCGCCGTTACGGCAATGCACGGATGATCTGGTAAGCCGCGTCGTGCACCGGCACGAAGTGGGTGGCACGCAGGTTGTCCAGGGCCAGCTTCACGCGCAGCGCGTTCTTGTCCAGGAACACTTCGCGGATCTTGTTGCGGATATCGGCGCACAGCTGGCCCCGATAGACGAAGGGGTCGAAAGGAATCGGCCCCGAACGCCATAGTACCCGCACATCGCTCTTCTTGAGTTGGCCGTCGCTGATCATGCGCGAGAGATTGGTACTGGCCACGAAAGCCGCATCGGCATTGTGGTTCAGCACGGCCATGACCGATTTCTCATGATTGCCTGAATAGCCGATGCGCGAGAAATACTGGTCGAACTGCAGCTTGTACTGGCGCGCAAAGAGGTGGCGCGGGATCAGCGCGCCGGACGTGCTGTCGGGATCGGCCAGCGCCAGCACCTTGCCCCTGAGCGAGGCCACGCTGTCATACGGTCCCTGCTGGCGCGTGATCAGCAGCGCGTAATACACCGACGACACGCCGCCCTGCGCCGCAAAATTGGGCTCCACCTGCTCCATCGAAGCAAAAGGCGTAATCTGCGGATCGCCCTTGCGCGCCGTCACGTAGGACGCCGGCCCCAGCCGCGCGACATCGATGGCGCCGGCGATCAGTCCTTCGATGACCCCGCCGTAGGAGGTCGGGATGATCACGTCCACCGGCATCTTCAACCGTTCGCGCAATTCTTCCACCAGCGGTGCCAGGGCCGATTGCTGGTCGACGTCGCGCCCCTGCGGCACGAAGGAAAAGCGCAGCCGCTGCGGCCGTTCACAGGCGCTGCGGTTGGCGGCCAGCGACGGCAGGGCCAACAGCAGGCAGCAGAGCGCACCAACGGCCAGGGACAGGGAAGCGATGCGGGTCATCATGAGAAATCGAAGCTGCCTTTCTGCAGGAGCGGCACCAGCTGGGCGGCGGCGACCGGGCGTTGCAGATAGAACCCCTGCACTTCGTCGCACCCCATCAGCTTGAGGTGCATGAGTTGTTCACGGGTTTCCACGCCTTCGGCCACCACCTTCAAGCCGAGATTGCGGGCCAGCGTGACAGTGGAAGCGACGATCATGCCGTCGCTGTTGTCGTTGCGGATGTCGCGCACGAAGGAGCGATCGATCTTGAGCGCATACACCGGAAGCGCCTTGATGTGGCTGAGGCTGGAATAGCCGGTGCCGTAGTCATCCAGGTAAATGCGCAGCCCCTCGTCGCGCAGTTTTTCCAGGGTCTGGCGCGCCTGTTCCAGGTCGGCGATGAAGCAGCTCTCGGTGACCTCGATCTCCAGCCAATGCGCGCTCAGCTGATGGCGCTGCAGGGATTCGCGCACGGTGGCGATGAGGCGCTCGTCATTCAATTGCTTGGCCGAGACATTGATGGCCACCGGCACCAGCGGCAGCCCGTCGGCACGCCATTGCGCCAGTTGCCGGCAGACTGCCTCGATGATCCAGTGGCCCAGCGGCTGGACCAGGTCATGCGTTTCGGCCAGACCAATGAATTCGCCGGGAAAGATCAGGCCATGCTCGGGATGCTGCCAGCGGATCAGCGCTTCCATGCCGACCACGCTATAGTCCTGCAGCGCCACCTTGGGCTGGTAGTGCAGGCAGAATTCGTTTTCCTTGAGGGCCTGGCGGAAGCGTCCCAGCAACTCCAGCCCGCGCACCGCAATCGCATTGAGCGAGGCATCGTAGAAACGATAGAGGCCGCTGCCAGCGCTCTTGGCGGTGTACATGGCCGAGTCGGCATTGGTCATCAGCGTGGTGATGCTCTGGCCATCGCGCGGATACAGCGCGATGCCGATGCTGGGCGCGGTTTCGACATCGCAGCCCAGCAGATCGGGATACGGTGCGCGCAGGGTTTCGACCAGCTTGTCGGCGATCTCGGCAACCACTTCCTCGCTGCGGATCTCGGACACCAGCACCACGAATTCATCGCCGCCCAGCCGCGCCACCAGGTCGTATTCGCGCACGGCCGCGCGCAGGCGGCGTGCCACTTCCTGCAGCAGGGCGTCTCCCACGGCATGGCCGAGCGTGTCGTTGATGAGTTTGAACTTGTCGAGATCGAGGAAGAACAGCGCGTACAGGTTGCGGCTGCGCCGCGCCCGCGAGAGTTCGGTGGCGGCCAGCTCGTAGAACAGCATGCGGTTGGGGATGCCGGTCAGGTAATCGTGCGAGGCGAGCTGGTAGGCGCGGCTCTTTTCCTGTTCCAGCTGCTGGATCAGGCCGCTCTTCTCGCGCTCGGAATACAGCAGTTGCTCGTACAGGAAACGGCGACGGTGGGCCATCGCGATCAGGCCGCCCGAGAGCACCACCACCAGCAGCGAGATCAGGATGGCCTGCAGGTAATACTGCCGGTGCGCCGGCCACAGCTTGCCCAGCAATACCTGCTGGTCGCGGCTGACCACCACCGCCAGCGGGTAATGCGCCAGCCGGCGCTGCACGCCCACATGCTGGGCCGCATCACCCGGACGCAGTGCATGGATGAGGCCATCGCCCTTGCCGGTGAGCAGGAAGGTGGCGTACTCCTGCCCGGCGTAGTTGGAGCCGCCCGAGAGGATGCCCCCGGCCAGCTCGGCCAGTTGCAGCCCGGCGGTGTTGATGATCTCGATACGGCTGGCACCATCGACGCTGACCTCTTCATAGGTCTTGAGGAAATAGCCGAGATCGAGAATGGCGGCGAAGAATCCCTGCAGCGTTCCCTTGCCATCCTGCAGCGGAATGAGCAGCGGCACGCGCCAGCTGTAGCCGTCGCGGTTCAGGGGCGGCTTGATGATCATCTGGTTCTGTTCACCGGTACTGGTCAGCGTACTCATGAAACCGGCATTGATGAGACGGCTCAGTTCCGGCTCGCTCTTCTGGCGTGCCGAGGAATAGACCAGCCGTCCGCGCGCATCGAACATGGCCACACGCAGGTAGGCCGAATCGCCATTGAAGAGCGGATTGAAATACGCCGAGGATGATTGCTCGCCATTGAGCATGGACTGCCCGATGCGCGAATACAGCAGGGTCTTGCCCAGCACTTCATCCAGATTGGCCGAGACGATGGCGGCCACGTTGCGGCTGTCGGCCACCGAGCCGGCGATGGCCAGCTGTTTTTCATTCTCGATGCGGATCAGCGTGAAATACCACAGCAGCGACAACGCGCCGGCGGCGAGCAGCACCATCCCCGCCGACACGCCCCTGCCCGCGAGCAGTCTGGTCAGCAGCCCTTGTGGCTCGAACGATAACGGCTTACGCAATCCCCACCCGCCTGATCATGGTGCCGAGACCGGCACCTTCGCTTGTCCCTTTTTGACTGGCTGAGGGTAGCGGGCATTTATTTCAAGTGAATGACAAACGCACGAGCATTAACAGAAATTTAATGCTGGCAAACGCGCCGGGGGAACGCTCTTGCCGTGCACCAGATGCTGCGCAAATGATTTATATCGTTTCAGGCAACCGCATAGGCAGCATGCGCAGGCATGGCCTGATCGCGCACATGGGGGATATCGAGCTGGCGCAGCTTGCGGTACAGCGAGGCCCGGCACATGCCCAGTTGCCGCGAGGCGGCGGAGATGTTCCAGCGGCTGCCGTTCAGGGCTTCGATGACGCGGGTGCGTTCATCACGCCCTGGATCGGCGGCGTCGGCCTGGCTGCTGCTCCCGGCGGCCAGGCGCGATGCCGGACGGTGCAGCGGCAGCACCTGCGCTAGCGTCGCGGGCTGGAACTGCATCAGTTCTTCCGGCAGATCACGCAGGGTGATGCGGCCGTCATTCATGACGGCACAGCTGTAGCGGATCACCGCATGCAGCTGGCGCAGATTGCCCGGCCAGGGATAGGCCAGCAGGCGCTGCAGGGCGGCGGGATCGAGCATGCTCTCGTCGGCCGCATGGCCAAGCTCATCGGCGATCATCTGCATCACCAGCGCGGGCCGGTCGCTGCGGTCGCGCAGGGCCGGCAGACGCAGTACGCCACCGGCGATGCGGTAATACAGGTCTTCACGGAAGCGGCCTTCGGCGACCAGGGTTTTGAGGTCCTGGTGGGTAGCGCAGATCAGTTGCACGTCCACCGGTACCGGACGCAATGCGCCCAGCGGAATCACTTCGCGTTCGGAGAGTACGCGCAACAGGCGTGTCTGCAGCGCAAAGGGCATGTCGCCGATTTCATCGAGGAAGAGCGTGCCGCCATCGGCCTGCTGGACCTTGCCCTTCATGCCGCCGGGCAGCGCACCGGAGAAGGCCCCCTTGGCGTAGCCGAACAATTCGCTTTCGGCCAGGCTCTCGGGGATGGAGGCGCAGTTGATGGCGATCCAGCTGGCGCGGCGGCGCGCGCTGTAGTCATGCAGGGCGCGCGCGAGGTATTCCTTGCCGGTACCGGTCTCGCCCAGGATCAGCACGGGAATGCCGCGATCGATCAGGCGCTTGCCGCGCTCGACCAGGTCGCGCATCAGCTCGTCGCCGGCGGCGAGCTGGCCGATGTCGCGATAGCGCGGGGCGTGGCGCGTGGAAGCCGAAAGGGGTGCGGGGGTGAGGCAAACGTCACTGTCAGGCAAGGGCTGCGCTACCGGGGTGGTCGGCATGATGGTCTCCTGTCTTGGACTGCTTTTTTTATCGAGCCGGCTTCCCTCGGGACCGGTTCTTTATGCGCGGGAAGCCGCCTGGGGCGGGCCCGGAGATGTGTCGCAACGGCACGTCTGCGGCAAAGAATAGCCAGTCCGATCCATGACTTCCAATACAATGTACAGACAGAATCAATACCTTGAAGGTATCAAATGATCGAATTGAGACACCTCACCTATTTCCGCACCGTAGCAGAAACCCTCCATTTCGGACGCGCGGCAGAGTTGCTGCATATCTCGCAACCGCCGCTGACACGGCAGATTGCGGCGCTGGAGAGGGAGTTGGGCGCGCAATTGTTCGACCGCAGCAAACGCGCCATCCAGCTGACGTCAGCGGGCAAATATTTTTATCGCGATACCACAGAAATTTTCAAGGCACTGGAGCGGGCCAAGCGCAATGCGGCCTCTTCCAGCACCGGGCAGAGCGGTGCGCTGAAGGTGGGGTTCATGATGTCCTCGGCCTACAACATCCTGCCGGCGGTGACGCGCCATTATTCGGCGGCCTATCCGGAGGTGGACATGCGCCTGAGCGAATACGTGCCCAACCTGCTGGCCACCGACATCGAGGATGAGAAGATCGACGTGGGCATCATGTATCGGCCGGAGGATTGCCGCCGGCTCGACAGCTACACCATCTATGCCGAGCCCTTGCTGGCGGTGCTGCCGCGCGGGCACCGGCTGGCGCACAAGCCCGACATCTCGGCCGCCGAGCTGGCCGAGGATGCCTTCATCAGCATTCCGCGTCCGATTGCGCCGGTGGTGTATGACCTGATCCAGCAGCATTGCCAGCTGCATGGTTTCCGTCCCCGCATCGTGCTGGAGACCAACCTGCAGCAGACCATCGTCAACCTGGTCGGTGAAGGCCTGGGCGTGGCGCTGGTGCCGACCTCGATGCAGGCCATGCATCTGGACACCACGGTCTTCAAACCGCTCATCGGTGCGCCGACGGTGGAGGTGGCGGTGATCTGGAACCGGGAAAATACCAATCCCTGCATACGGACGTTTGCGGAGACGGCGGTGGAGGTGTGGCGGAGGATGCAGACAACGTCGTGCGCAGCCTGAACATAAAAAAGCCCGGACGCTCTTGAACGTCCGGGCATCAAACCGCAGCAGGTCGGCTTCCACGCCCGCCTGGCCGCGGTCAACAAACAAGCTTCAACGAGCCGCTCTCACCCGACACAGCGCAACGACAGCCCGCCATCGACAATCATGTCCAGCCCGGTGATGTAGCGCGCGCGGTCAGACGCCAGGAACAGCGAGGCATGCGCCACGTCCCACGCATCCCCCATGAATCCCATCGGACATTGCGCATTGCGCTTGGCGCGCATCTCCTCGATGTCGCCCCCATAGGAAGCCTTGAGCGGCTCGCGGATCATGGGCGTGTCCATCATGCCGGGCAGCACGCAATTGGCGCGGATGCCCATGGGCGCATACTGCATCGCCACGTTCTTGGTGAAGGCCAGGATCGCCGCCTTGGTCGCCGTATAGCCCAGGTAGGGAAAACCGATCCAGCGCAAAGCCGCCATCGAGGAGATGTTGACGATGGCGCCCTTCCTCTGCTTTTCCATGATCGGCAGCACATGCTTGTGCGTCAGGAACAGGCTGGTCTGGTTGACCGCCACCAGCCGGTTCCAGCTTTCTTCGCTGGTCTCCACCGGCCCGCCGACTTCGGCGATGCCGACGTTGTTGTGCAAGACGTCGACCCGCCCGAAATGCGCCATGGCCGCCTCCGCAATGGCTTTCACATCGGCACTGCGCGAGACGTCCGCCGCCAGCACTTCACACACGCCACCTTCGCGGCGGATGATCTCCTGGGTCTCCAATGCGGCTTCGATGCTGCGATCTACCGCCAGCACCCGGCCGCCCTCGCGCGCATACAGCACGGCAGCGGCCTTGCCGTTGCCCCAGCCCTCGCCCACCGAACCGGCACCGGTGACGATGATGGCCTTGTCTTGCATGAGCTTGTCCATCGATGCCCTCTCAGATTTCCAGCACGCCACCGGCAACGAAGCCGCCATCGACCGGAATCACGTGACCGGTGATGTAGGCCGATTCCTCCGCCGCCAGATAGCACACCGCCGAGGCGATCTCATCGGTGGTGCCATAACGGCGCATCGGGACCAGCCGGTAATAGCTCTCGCGCGTCTGCTCCGAATGCATGGCCTGGGTCATGGGCGTGTCGACCGGACCGGGGGCGACGCTGTTGACGGTGATGCCGTACTGCGCCAGCTCGATGGCCATCTGGCGCGTGAGCCCGATGACCGCCGCCTTCGAGGTGCCATAGGCCGTGCGGCCGGCACCGGCGCGGATGCCCGAGATCGACGAGATGTTGACGATGCGCCCCCATCCTTGCTTGACCATCAGCCGCGCCGCATGCTGACCCGCCAGCAGCACGCCGGTCACGTTCACGTTCATGGTCTGCAGCCAGTTGTCGAGGGGATAGTCGAGGAAGGAATACGTGCGCGCCACGCCGGCATTGTTGACCAGCACGTCGCAGCGTCCGTAATCCTTCTCGATGTGGGCGAAGGCCTGGGCAATCGCCTCCGGACTGCCCAGATCCATCTGCAGCGCGGCTGCGCGATGGCCGGCAGCCACCAGCGCATCGGCGGTCTTGGACGCCGCTTCCAGGTTGATGTCGGCCACCAGGACGGTGTGTCCCTTGGCGGCCAGTTGTGCGGAAATGCTGGCGCCGATGCCCATGGCTCCGCCCGTCACGAGCGCCACGCGGGCGCCGCTATCATTGCGATTCATATTGTCTCCGTGGATGGAGGCGGCCCCGGAAGAGGGAAAGGGGGCCGCCGTTTTTAATTCGTCATTGACAGGTCAATCAAGGAAGCTTCCCGATCGCTCGCAAGACTCATGCGGGGATCAGAGGAAACCGATGGAAATCCAGGGCACGAAGGCCACCACCAGCAGCGCTACCACCAGCGCGGCCAGGTAGCCCCAGACCCGGTTGAACACGCCATCCGGCGAGACCTTGCCGATGGCGCAGGCGGCATAGAAGCCGACCCCGAAAGGCGGTGCGAACAGGCCGATGCCCATGGCCAGGATCACCACCATCGCATAGTGCACGTCATGCACGCCCAGCGAACGCGCCACCGGGAACAGCAGCGGCCCGAACAGCACGATGGCGGGAATGCCTTCCAGCAGGCTGCCCAGCACGATGAAGATGACGATGGTGATCAGCAGGAACCCGGCACCGCCGCCCGGCACGCCCTGCATCAGCGCCACCAGCTTGGCCGAGAATCCCGATTGCGTGAGCGCCCAGGCCATCGCGGTAGCCATGCCGATGATGAGCAGGATGGCACCCGACAAGGCCGCCGATTCGATCAGCATGGGATAGAGCCGCTTGAAGTTCAGGTGCTTCAGGAACAGGTGCATGATCAGCCCGACCACCACCGTATAGGCCACGCCGATGGTGGCCACTTCGGTCGCCGTGGCGACGCCTTCGATGACGGCCACGCGGATGAGCATGGGCAGCGCCAGCGCCGGAATGGCCGCGATCAGGGTCTTGACGATCAGCGAGACCGGCGCGCGCTGCACATCCGGCATCGGCTCGCGGCGCGCCCGCATCCAGCACACGACCGCAATGGCGATGGTGGCAATGGCCGCCGGCATCAGTCCGCCAATGAACAGCGCCGTGATCGACACGCTGCAGACCGCACCGATGGTGATGAGCACCAGGCTCGGCGGAATGGTTTCGGTCATGGCACCGGAGGAGGACAGCAAGGCCACCAGTTCTTCCGGCTTGGAACCGCGCTTCTTCATCTCGGGGAACAGCGCCGGGGCAATCGCGGCCATGTCGGCTGCCTTGGAACCGGAGATGCCGGAGACCAGGAACATCGCCCCCAGCAGCACGTATTGCAGGCCGCCGCGCACGTGGCCCAGCAGCGCGGCCATGAAGTCGATCAGGGTCTTGGCCAGGCCCGACATTTCCAGCAAGGAGCCCAGCAGCACGAACAGCGGCACCGACAGCAGGATCAGGCTGGACATGCCCTCGTCCATGCGGCTGACCACGATCATCAGCGGTGCCGTAGTGGCCAGGGCCAGATAGGCCATGGTGGCCGTACCGAAAGCAAAGGCGATGGGGATGCCGCCGGCCACGCACACGCCGATGAGCAGCACGAAGAACACGATCAGGTTGTAATTGCCCATGCCCAGCAGCATGGGCTTGGCCAGCCACAGCGCGCCCGCAATCACGGCCACCACGGCCAGTGCCGAGAGCAGCAGTCGCATCGTCGTCATGGCCGCCATGCGCGAGACCGCCGCCAGCAGCATCAGGATCGCACCGACCGGCAGGGCCGCAGCGCGCAGGCCATCGGGGATTTCCAGCGCCGGTGTGGTGATCGGCATCTGCTCCACCGCATGGTCCACGGCCGGGTGGATCACCATCAGCACGAAGATGCAGACCACCAGTGCCGCCACCGTTTCGAGCCACACGCGGCCTTTCTCGGAACACTTGTTGATGATGGCGGTGAGCCGCATGTGCTCGCCACGATCCAGCGCCAGCACGGCCCCCAGCATCGACAGCCAGATGAACAGAATCGAGGCCAGTTCATCCGACCATACCAGGGGGTCATGCAGCGCATAGCGGTAGATCACGCCGGTCAGCAGCACCACGGTTTCAGCCACCACCAGGGCGGCCGCCACGGCACCGACCACGTGCATCACCATGCGATTGAATGCGACCAGCGCGCGCGCAGCCGGGTTCATGTTGACCGGGGCGCGGTAAGTCATTGCAGCTTCCATCATCAAGCTCCAGCGAAATGGATTCAGGGCGGGAGCGCTGCCCTCACGGCGAGGGCAGCACTCCGGCGCACGGGCTCATGCAGGCATGAGCCCCGGCAAACGAAGCGCTCAGGCCAGCTTGCCGGTGTACTTTTCCAGCAGGGCCCAGGGCTCGTCGCCGAACTTCTTCTTCCACTCGGCATAGAAACCGGCACTGCGCAGCTTGGCGCGGAAGGAATCGGCATCGGCATTGTTGAAGGCCAGACCCTTGCCCTTCATTTCATCGACCAGCGAATCGTTGAGCTTGCGCACGTCGGCGCGCTGGTTCATGGCGGCTTCGTTGATGATGCGGGCCATCATGTCTTGCAGGTCCTTGGGCAGGCGCTCGAAGGATTTCTTGTTGCCCAGGAACCAGAAGCCATCCCACATGTGGTTGGTGATGGAGCAGTACTTCTGCACTTCGTAGAGCTTGGCGGTGGAGATGATGGCCATGGGGTTTTCCTGGCCTTCCACGATCTTGGTCTGCAGGGCCGAATAGACTTCGGCGAAGTTGATCGAGGTCGGGGCCGCATCGAAGGCCTTGAACATCGAGGTCCACAGCGGGCTGGGCGGCACGCGCAGCTTCATGCCCTTGAGGTCGTCGGCCGCCTTGATGGGCTTGGTGCTGTTGGTGATCTGGCGATAGCCGTTGTCCCAGATCTTTTCAAAGGCGAACAGCGTGGACTTGGCTTCGATCTGCTTGCGCACGTGCGCACCCAGCTCGCCATCCATGGCCGGCCAGACCTGGCTGTAATCCTTGAAGGCAAAACCGATGCCGGAGATCTGCGCGGCCGGCACCAGCGTGCCCAGGATCAGCGGCGAGAGCGTGAAGAAATCAATGGCACCCGCACGCACCTGCGAGAGCATGTCGGTATCGGTGCCCAGCTGGTTGTTGGGATAGAGCTGCAGTTCGATGCGGCCCTTGGATTGTTCCGCGATGGCCGCGGCCATTTCCTTGGCGCGCGCATTCATCGGGTGTGTCACCGGCAGATTGTTGGCGTACTTGAAGGTGAACTCGGCCGCATGCGCGGAGGTCGATACCAGGCCGGTAGCGGCGGCAGCCGAGGCCACCGAAGCCGTCTTCAGAAAATGGCGGCGCGTGATCTTGCCAGTGGATTGTTCCATCTGCTTGTCTCCTGTCTGTCTGTTTGTAATTTTGAAAATCGCTGAATCCGGCGCTACCAGGGGTGCTGGATCGGGCGTGCAGCTCCCTGTTCCGGGTGGTCAACACTGCCTGTGCCTCGACAGAGCAAATTGGATGCCAAGCCTCCGGTCTTCCCTTGTCGGCATGGCGCTCCCCCTCTCCCTCAACGGCACTGCGCCTGTATTCTCTGCGATAAGGGCGGGCCTGTACAAGCGCGCAATCATCGCCGCCGCCATTTATTTGCGCGCAGCGTGACTGCGACACCTGTCGCAGAAGTGTCGCTGCACTGTCGCAGGCGTCGACACCTGTTCATGCTGCTCACCGGCAATAGTGCTGCCTGCTGGCTGCTGCAGCGCAATGATTTACGTTAACGTAAAGTACGTGATATCTTCATGCGGTCGGCGGGCACTGCCCTGTTCCGTTGGATTTTTCCTGCATGTCGGGAATGAGCGGGCGGCCTGCCGGACACATCAGCACGCATCAACATCAACAACAAAGCGAGACCCGGCGCGGCTTTGCGCCGGCACTCTCAGGAGACGGGCAAGATGCAGGCCGGCACCTGGCGCGATGCGCCATCACCGGCTGCGCGATGCCGAGGCAAGGGACGCGCGACACCGGCTGCATGCGGTGGCGCGAGCGGTCCTGCGCGTGGCACCGATTTTGCATATTGCCCCTGTGTGTAACGGAGCGACCCCGCTCCATTGACCCCGTGACTACGGACACAAGGACAACCCCATGACTGTTTCTGCATCCTCACCCTGCATCACCGGCTGGAACCATTCGCAGTTCGGCAAGCTCGACGGCATCGATCCGGAAGTGCTGATCGGCCAGGTCGCCAAGGCCGCCATCGAACACGCAGGACTGCAACCGGAAGACATCGATTCGGTACACTTCGGCACCTTCAATGCCGGTTTCCTGTACCAGGATTTCCCGTCCTCGCTGGTCCTGAACACGCTGCCGCAGCTGCGCTTCAAACCCGCCACGCGCCTGGAGAATGCCTGCGCCACCGGTTCGGCGGCGATCCATTCGGGCCTGCAGGCGATCAAGGCGGGCGAATCGAAACACGTGCTGGTGATCGGCTTCGAGAAGATGACCGAGCTGGCCACCGCGCAAGTGGGCGAGGTGCTGCTCAAGGCTTGCTACGCCAAGGAAGAAGCGGGCATTCCGGGTGGCTTTGCCGGCGTCTTCGGCAAGATCGCGCAGAGCTACTTCGAGCGCTTCGGCGACCAGTCCGATGCGCTGGCGATGATCGCGGCCAAGAATCACAAGAACGGCATGGTCAATCCCTATGCGCACATGCGCAAGGATTTCGGTTTCGATTTCTGCCGCACGGTCTCCGACAAGAATCCGTATGTGGCCGGTCCGCTCAAGCGCACCGACTGCTCGCTCATTTCCGATGGTGCAGCTGCCCTCGTCATCAGCGCTGCCGATGTGGCCAAGTCCATGCCGCGCGCGGTGCAGTTCCGTGCGGCGGTCCACGTCAATGATTTCCTGCCGCTGTCGCGCCGCGACCCGACCCGCTTCGAAGCGGCCGAGCTGGCCTGGAAGAAGGCGCTGGGCGCAGCCAGCCTGAGCCTCGATGATCTCTCGCTGGTGGAGACGCACGACTGCTTCACCGTGGCCGAACTGCTGGAATACGAAGCCATGGGCCTGGCCCCGCACGGCCAGGGCGCACGCGTGATTGCCGAAGGCATCACCGCCAAGGACGGCAAGCTGCCGGTCAATCCCTCGGGCGGGCTGAAGTCCAAGGGCCATCCGGTCGGTGCCACCGGTGTCTCGATGCACGTGATGGCGGCCATGCAGGCATCCCATGATGCGGGCGACATGCAGATCGCCAATGCGCGCTATGCCGGCGTGTTCAACATGGGCGGCGCGGCGGTGGCCAACTATGTGAGCATCCTGGAGCGTGTGAACTGAAAATGCGGTAGCAGCACCGGCGCGCCGTCCTGTCGTTGAAGGCCGGTGCGCCGCATGAAGTGATGTACAAAAAACAGAACAAGGCAGCACGCCAATTTCCATCAGAATTCCATCAGAAGAATCGGGACGAGTGAGACGATGTTAAGCAAAGTGATGAACCTGGGCCGCCTGCTCTCGGACGTGGCGCGCCGCTTTCCGGAGGAGCCGGGACTGATCCTGGCGCAAGGCGCAGCCGATGGCAGCGACCGCCAGATCCCTTGGCGCGAGATCAATGCCCGCGTCGATGCGCTGGCCCACGCCCTCACCCGGCGCGGCGTCAAGAAGGGCGACAAGATGCTGGTCCACTCGCGCAACAACCAGCAGATCTTCGAGAGTGCCTGGGCCGCCTTCAAGATGGGCGTGGTCTGGGTGCCGACCAATTTCCGCATCACGCCGCCCGAGGCCGCCTATCTCGGCCAGTCCAGCGGCGCCTGCGTGATGCTGTATGACCGCGGTTTCGCACCGTATGTCGATGCGGTGAAATCCGCCTCGCCCACGCTCGAACACGTGGTGGCCCTGGCCGACGCACGGCCGGGCGAACTCGATTACGAAACCCTGGTGGCCGATGGCAGCGGCGAAACCTTCCGCGAGGCCGAAGTCGATTACGACGATCCGCTGTGGTTCTTCTATACCTCCGGCACCACCGGCCATCCGAAGGCGGGCATGCTCTCGCACGGCCAGATGGCCTTCGTGGTGACCAATCATCTGGCCGACCTGATGCCGGGCCTCACGCATCAATCGCGCTCGCTGGTGGTGGCACCGCTGTCGCACGGCGCAGGCGTGCATGCGGTGGTCAATACCGCGCGCGGTGCGGCCAGCATCCTGCTCTCTTCCGAACGGCTGGTGGTCGAGGAAGCCTGGCAGCTGGTGGAAAAATACAAGGTGGACAATCTCTTCACCGTGCCCACCATCGTCAAGATCCTGGTCGAAGATGAGTCCGTGGACCGCTACGATCACAGCTCGCTGAAACACGTCATCTATGCCGGCGCACCCATGTATCGCGCCGACCAGGTCCATGCATTGAAGAAGCTGGGCAAGGTGCTGGTGCAGTATTACGGCCTGGGCGAAGTGACCGGCAATATCACCTTCCTGCCGTCCTATTTGCACTTCGAGGATGACGCCCATCCGCAGGCACGCGTGGGGTCCTGCGGCATGCCGCGTACCGGCATGCAGGTCGCCATCCTGAACGACGATGGACAAGAACTGGCGCCCTTCGAGACCGGCGAAATCTGCGTGCGCGGACCGGCCGTCTTCATGGGCTATCACAACAATCCGGAGGCCAATGCCAAGGCCTTCAAGCATGACTGGTTCCACACCGGCGACCTCGGGCATGTGGACAAGGATGGCTTCCTCTACATCACCGGACGTTCCTCGGACATGTACATCTCGGGCGGCTCCAACGTCTATCCGCGCGAGATCGAGGAAGCCCTGCTGACGCACCCAGCCGTCTCCGAAGTGGCGGTGCTGGGCGTGCCCGATCCCAAGTGGGGCGAAAGCGGACTGGCGGTGATCGTCTGCAAGGCTGGCCAACAGGCCGATGGCGAGGCCTTGCTGACGCATCTGGAAACCCGCATCGGCAAGTACAAATGGCCGCGCCGCTTCGTCTACTGGGACAGCATGCCCAAGTCGGGCTACGGCAAGATCGTCAAGAAACAGATCAAGGCGCTGCTCGAAGAACAAGGCGACTACCGGCTATGAAACGCGCCAGCCAACCTGGCGAGACCAAGGCCAGCGCCGGTTTCCTCGCGGTGCGCAAGTTCCTTCATGCAGGCCAGCCGAGCTATCCGCGCACGCTGGATCTGGAGGCCGATCCGGCCGAGGAACTTCGTATCACCCTGCAACCAGGCACGCCGGTGGGCCCGGCCTTGCGGCGCGTGCTGGCACGCTACGGCCAGCGCGGCGGCGTGGGACGGCTGTGCGGCGGGACTGCGCGGCGGCTGCATTATCACCGCATCGAACAGACCGGCGATGCCAGCCGGCCTTATGACTATGGACCACCGCATGTATTGGAAGGCGTCATCAGCTTCGTGACCGGCGCCATCACCATCGGCCAGAACGCCGATGGAAAAGTCTTGCTGCATTGCCACTCAGGTTTCATCGATGGCGATGGCACGCTGCATGGCGGCCATCTGCTGCTCGACACGGTGGAGGTGGGCGACGATCCGCTCATCCTGCGCCTGTGCCTGTTCTCCCGCAGCGCCTTCGTCGTCAACAGCGATGAAGAGACGCACTTCAGTCTATTGCATCCGACACCCATGGAATGATGATGACGCTCCCTGCCCATGACAGCGACTCCCTTGACGACCACATCCACGTAGAACAGGGCCAGCTCGGCAAGCTGGTGATGGCCCGGCTCAAACCCAACCAGGACCTGACCGAAAGCGTGGAAGCGCTGTGCCGCCAGCATGGCATGGACAAGGCCATCGTGCGGGGCGCCATCGGCAGCCTCATCGATGCCCATCTGCAATACGCCACCCCGGCCGGGGTGCGTGCGATGGAGATCAACGGGCCAGGTGTGGAAATCCTCAACGTCTTCGGCGAAATCGGTTTTAGCGATGGACCGGGCAGCGCGCATCCGCTGCAGGGCGTGGTGGCCGATACCGAGGGCCGCATCTTTGCCGGACGCTTCGTGCGCGGCGCCAATCTCTCTTTCATCACCATCGAGATCACCTTGCAGGAATGGATTGCGGTCAAGCAATCCGAGGCGCTGCCGGCCTGAATCACTTTCCTTTCGCCCATGAAAAATGCCGCGCGGCTCATCACCGGGCGGCATTGTTTCATTCTTGGACTAACTATCGGATCAGGCTTCCGTATGCAGCGTGGCTTCGGCTTCCTGTTCGATCTCGACTTCGGCGCGCGCGGCTTCTTCTTCGCTCAGCAGGCCGCCTTCCCACTTGGCCACCACGGCCGAAGCGATCGAGTTGCCCACCGCATTGGTAGCAGAACGGCCCATGTCGAGGAAGGTATCGATGCCCAGGATCACCAGCAGGCCCGCTTCCGGGATGTTGAACTGGTGCAGCGTGGCGGCGATCACCACCAGCGAGGCGCGCGGCACGCCTGCGATGCCCTTGGAGGTCAGCATCAGCACCAGCATCATGGTGATCTGGGTGGAGATGGGCATGTGGATGCCATAGGCCTGCGCGATGAAGAGCGTAGCGAAGGTGCAGTAGATCATCGAGCCGTCGAGGTTGAACGAATACCCCATCGGCATGACGAAGCTGGAGATCTTGCGCTTGACGCCAAAGCGGTCCAGCGCGTCCAGCAGCTTCGGATAGGCCGCTTCCGAGCTGGCGGTAGCGAAGGCCAGCAGGAAGGCTTCCTTGATCAGCGCCAGCAGGTGGAAGATGCGCTTCTTCAGGAACACGAAGCCCACCGCGATCAGGATCACCCACAGCAGCACCAGCGAGAAGTAGAAGTCACGCATGAAGACTGCGAAGCTGACCAGGATGTCCAGGCCATTGACGGCGACCGTTGCGGCCATGGCGGCAAACACGGCCACCGGCGCGAACTTCATGACGTAGACGGTGATCTTCAGCATGGTGTGCGACAGGTCGTCGATGACGAGCAGCAGGTGCTTGCCGCGTTCACCCAGCGCCGCCAGGGCGATGCCGAAGAACATGGAGAACACCACCACCTGCAGGATCTCGTTCTGCGCCATGGCTTCCACAATCGACTTGGGCACCAGGTGGTTGAAGAATTCCTTGACCGTGAACTTGCTGGTGGCCAGGCCCGCACCGGCAGCATCCGGCGACGGCAGCGCCACGCCGGCGCCCGGTTGCAGCAGGTTGGCCATGATCATGCCCAACGCCAGCGACACCAGCGAAGCGATGAAGAACCAGGCCAGCGACTTGCCGAAGATGCGGCCCACCGACTTGGCGTCGCCCATGTGGGCGATGCCCACCACCAGGGTCGAGAACACCAGCGGTGCGATGACCATCTTGATGAGGCGCAGGAACAGGTCGGAGGCAATCGAGATATAACCCGCCAGCTCCTTGGCCTCGCCCTTGTCGTAGTGATTGAAAATCAGGTAGCCGACCAGGATGCCCAGCAGCATGGCTGCAAAGATGTAGGCGGCTTGTGGAATGCGTTTCTTCATGTGTTCTCCTGCCCTCGCTCGCCACCGGCACGAGGCACCGGTGAGAGGACGATGATGTAAGGCTTGCGGGCGGCGCCGGCCGGTGCGGTAACAGGGGCGCCATGCTTTTGGATGGTCAGAAAGCGTCAGTTTCTGATGAGAAACTCTGACCGTTTTTTCCCGCCGCGCGGAAAAAAGGACGAAGCTTATTGACTTATGCCCCCCGCCGTCAAGGCTAAGCAGGTAAAACTGCCCCAAAACGCAGCAAACCGTCCACAGGAGCCGGAATGTGGCGATTTTGCCAACATGCCTGAAGCCAACTTGTCAGCGCTTTGTCAGCCACGAAACACCCGCCTGCAGGGGCTTCAGAGTGCGGTCGTCACCGGTGCCGTGGCGGCCGGATCGCTCATGCTGGGGCGACCGGTTTCCAGATGGCCCGCCAGCCGGCGCAGCCAGTGCGGCCGGTCCTGCAGTTGCCACTGCAGGTCGTACCAGTGGTGGCTGGCCGCCAGATCCCAAGCGCTGCTGACGCTCTGCCCGGCCGGCACGTGCAGCACGCGCGGGGTGTGGCCGTAGGCCAGATCGGTGACCGTGGCGATCAAGGGTGCCGGGCCGGGATTGAGCAAGCTGACGTTCAGCACGCCGCGGGCCGCATCGTAATGGCTGCGCAGTTCCGGTTCCGGCTGCGACGTGCTTCCGGCCTGCCCTGCGAAACGGCGGAAATAGCCGTTCGGTCCCCACACGCTGAACTGGTAACGGCCTCCGGCAACAAGCGGCCAGCTGTCAGCGAGCTGCTTGCCGGCTTCCACGGTATAGCCGCGCGGCGCTGTACCGAGGACATCGTCGTGGACCTGGAAATGCGCGCCCTGCCGGCCGACATTGTCGAAGCGCAGGATGTAACGGTCGCCCTCGCGGCTGCCATGCACGTGCAGCGCATAGGGCAAGGCACAGGCAGTCCGCACGCCCGCTTCCTGCGGCGCGATGGACAGCGCGGCGCCGGGTGCGGGCGCGCTGATGGCGAGCGGACGTTTGCATTGCAGGTCGGAATCGGCCAGGTAGTGCGTGGTATCGGGCAGGCGCGGTGCCGAGGTATCGCGCCGGCTGAAATCCAGCGTCGATGTGAGGTCGCCGCACACCGCACGCCGCCACGGAGAAATGTTGGGCTCGATGACGCCGAAGCGGCGCTCGATGAATTGCAGTACGGACGTGTGATCGAACACCTGCGAATTGACCCGTCCGCCGCGCGACCATGGCGAGACCACGAACATCGGCACGCGCGGGCCCAGCCCGTAGGGCAACTGGTCGGCAGTGAACTTGCCCTGCTGGCTCGCGGCCACCACGGCAT
Source organism: Herbaspirillum sp. 1173 (assembly GCF_031455335.1). NCBI lineage: Bacteria > Pseudomonadati > Pseudomonadota > Betaproteobacteria > Burkholderiales > Oxalobacteraceae > Herbaspirillum > Herbaspirillum sp. 1173. The sequence continues at coordinate 775,652 of NZ_JAVDSP010000002.1, forward strand.
GGCGCTCCAGCGCGATGTCCACCGTGCTCTTGCCGGAACCCGGCACCGTGGGCGCCTGCGGCGGGACCACGTGGTCGAAGAAGCCGTCGTTCTCGTCATACATGATGAAGAGCACGGTCTTGCTCCACACCTCGGGATTGGCGGTGAGCGCATCGAGGATGTCGGAGAGATAGCGCGCGCCATACAGCGGCGTGTAATCCGGATGCTCGGAATACACCGCCGGCGGCAGCAGCCACGACACCTGCGGCAGCTTGCCCTGCTCCACATCGGCCCTGAGCTGCGCGACGCTGCGGGTACTCATGCCGCGCGCGTGCAGGGAGGAACCGATGGGGGCATGCACGAAGTTCTCGAACGAAGCCAGCATGTTGGTGCCGTAGTTGCCACTGAACTTGTCGAAGTCAGTGCCCTGCTGGTAGACCTGCCAGGAAATGCCGGCCTGCTCCAGCCGTTCCGGATAGGTGGTCCAGGTGAAGGGCGGCAGCTTGGTGCTGCTGAACTGGTTGTCGATGTAGTCGGTATTGTCCAGCAGCGGTCCACCTCCGCTGCCCAGCGGATCGATCATGCCCGTCATCAGGTACATGCGGTTGGGATGGGTGTTGCCGGGAATCGAGCAGAAATACTGGTCGCACACGGTGAAGGCATCGGCCAGGGCATAGTGGAAGGGAATGTCCTCGCGCACGTGGTAACCCATGCACAGATTGCCCTTCTGCTGCGCCCATTGATCGGCGCGTCCGCCGTTGATGGCCCCCTGGGTGGTGGCCCAGGTGTGCGGCAGGCTGCCGACGCATTGCGCATTCATCGCCGGATCGGTGGTGTCGTAACGGAACGGTGCGATGATGGCGGCGGGATCCTCCTGACGTGGCTGGAACCAGACCGGACGGCCATTGGGCAGCGTCACCGGAAAACGGTCGTTGTAGCCGCGCACACCGGACAGATGCCCCAGGTAGTGATCGAAGGACCGGTTCTCCTGCATGAAGACCACGATGTGCTCGACGTCCTCGATGCTGCCCGTGCGCACCCGGGGCGCAATGGCCAGGGCCTTGCTGATCGAGGCCGGCAGCAGCGCGGCGGCGCTGGCGGCACCGGCCACGCTGGCCGACAATCTTAGGAAATCGCGTCGACTGGTTCCGCCCATGGTCCTGGTCCTCGTGCGGGCAGCCAGGCGCGACAAGACCTTGCGGGCTTCGCCTGACTACACCGCTGGTATCGGTGAAGGCGAAAGTCTAAGTTTTTGATCTGACAGGACAATGACATCGTGAGACGCATCACGATGTCATCCGGACTATCCTGACTATCCTGACTATCCTGACTATCCTGACTATCCTGACTATCCGCGTCCTCAGGCCTGTTGCAGGGCGCTGTCCAGCAATTCGATCCAGTGCCGCACCGGCGTGTCGGTCCCGGATTGCAGGTGCGTGACGCACCCGATGTTGCCGGTGACGATCATGTCCGGATCGGTGGCCTGCAGCTTGCTGATCTTGTTGTCGCGCAGGCGATAGGAAAGCTCGGGCTGCAGTACCGAATAGGTGCCGGCCGAACCGCAGCAGAGATGACTGTCCGCACACAGCTGCACATCCACGCCGGCGGCGCGCAGGATGCCCTCGACCTTGCCGCGGATCTTCTGGCCATGCTGCAGGGTGCAGGGCGGGTGATAGGCCACGCGCTTGCCGTTGAAATCCTTGAGCTTGTGCTGCAGCTGCTCTTCGAACTCGGGCAGGATCTCGCTGATGTCGCGCGTCATGCGGGAGATGCGGCGCGCCTTCTCGGCGTAATCCGGATCGTGCTGCAGCAGGTGCCCGTATTCCTTGACGGTGGCCCCGCAGCCGGAGGCATTCATGACGATGGTGTCGGCACGCACGCCGTCACGTCCTTCGATGTAGGGCCACCAGGCGTCGATGTTGCGGCGCATGTCGTCGAGGCCGCCGTCCTGGTCATTGAGGTGATAACGGATGGCCCCGCAGCAGCCGGCCTTGGGCGGCGCGAACAATTGCACGCCGAGGGCATCGAGCACGCGCGCGGTGGCGCTGTTGATGTTGGGGGCCATCGACGGTTGCACGCAACCTTCGAGCAGCAGCATCTGGCGCGCATGCGTGCGCGTGGGCCAGCTTCCCGCATCCTGCGGCAGCGGCACCTTGTTCTGCAACAGCTTGGGCAAGAGCGGGCGCACCATCTGCCCCGCCTTCATGGCCGGACGGAAGATCCACTTGCGCGGCACCAGCTCCTTCAAGGCAGTGCGCAAGACACGCTCGCCGAAGGGGCGCTGCACCTGCTCTTCCACCACCTTGCGGCCGATGTCGACCAGGCGCCCGTACTGCACGCCGGAGGGGCAAGTGGATTCGCAGTTGCGGCAGGTCAGACAGCGGTCCAGGTGCGATTGCGTGGCGGCCGTGGCGGGCTTGCCTTCGAGCACCTGCTTGATGAGATAGATGCGGCCGCGCGGGCCATCCAGTTCATCGCCCAGCAGTTGATAGGTGGGACAAGTGGCGGTACAGAAACCGCAATGCACGCAGGAACGCAGGATGCTGTCGGCTTCCTCGCCGGCCTGGGTGTTGCGGATGAAATCAGCCAAGTTGGTCTGCATGATGATCGCTTGGAAAAGAGGCGCTTACAGGCTGGCGTACAGGCGGCCGGGATTGAAGATGCCCTGCGGGTCGAATTGCTGCTTGAGACGGCGATGGATCGTTTCCACCGCCGGCTGCAAGGGGTGGAAGACACCGATGGCCTTGTCACCGCCACGATGCAGGCTGGCGTGTCCGCCCACGGCCAGTGCGGCGGCGCGGATGGCAACGGCATCCACATTTCCCTCAGGCCGCAGCCAGCGCTGCGCCCCGCCCCACTCGATCAGCTGGCGGCCCGGCAGGTCGACGGGCGGGGCCACCGACGGCACCGACAGACGCCACAGCGGTGCTTGCGGGTCGGCGAAGAAAGGATGGGTCTGCTCGCGCAGGTCGGTCCAGTAATCTTCCGGATTGCTTAATTCGGTGCCACCCATCTTTTTGATTGCTGAATCGACGGCGGCCTGTGCACCCGACAAACGGATCGTGAGCACATTGTTGACCCAGGCGCTGGCCACCAGCGGCAGGGGTTGTCCTGCGCTCTGGTTCAGCAGGCGCAGCGCGCCTTCCTGGTTGATCTCGAAGACGCGGGTACTGCTGGCGATGGGACGCGGCAAGACCTTCAGCGAGACCTGCAGGATCAGTCCCAGCGTGCCCAGCGAACCGGCCAGAAGGCGCGAGATGTCATAGCCGGCGACGTTCTTCATGACCTGTCCGCCGAAGTGCAGTTGCTCGCCCTGTGCATCCATGAGCACGGCACCCAGTACGAAATCGCGCACGGCACCTGCGCTGGCGCGCGAGGGACCGGACAGGCCGGCCGCGACCATGCCGCCGACGGTGGCCGCACCACCGAAACGCGGCGGCTCCCAGGCCAGCATCTGGTTGTGCTGGGCCAGTGCCGCATCGATCTCGGCCAGGGGCGTACCGCAGCGGGCGGTGATGACCAGCTCGGTCGGTTCATAGTCGATGATGCCGCTGTAGGGGCGTGTGTCGAGCAGGTCGCCGGCGGGCTCCTGTCCGTACCAGTCCTTGGTGCCGCCGCCACGGATCTGCAGGGCGCGGCCGGAGAGGATGCGTTCGCGGAAGGAGGCCAGCACGGCGTCCATGTCTTGTTGTGCTTGCATGGTCAGAATCTCGGCAGATCGGGAAAGCGCAGCTGGCCGCGCTGCACGTGCATCTTGCCGTACTCGGCACAGCGATGCAGGGTGGGAATGGCTTTGTCCGGATTGAGCAGGAAGGCCGGGTCGAAAGCGCGCTTCAACTTGAAGAAGGCCTCGCGCTCGGCGGGTGAAAACTGCACGCACATGGAGTTGATCTTCTCGATGCCCACGCCGTGTTCACCGGTGATGGTGCCGCCCACTTCCACGCACAGCTCCAGGATCTCGGCACCGAACAGTTCGGCGCGGTGGAATTCGTCGGCGATGTTGGCATCGAAGAGGATCAGCGGATGCAGGTTGCCATCGCCCGCATGGAAGACGTTGGCGCAGCGCAGGCCGTATTTCTTTTCCATCTCGGCGATGCCCAAGAGCACCTGCGCCAGCTTCTTGCGCGGGATGGTGCCATCCATGCAGTAATAGTCGGGCGAGATGCGGCCGGCGGCCGGGAAGGCGTTCTTGCGGCCGGACCAGAAGCGCAGGCGCTCGGCTTCCGACTGCGAGCAGGCAATGGCCGTCGCGCCGCTGGCGTTGAGCACGTCGGTCATGCGGCCGATTTCTTCTTCCACCTCTTCCACGGTGCCATCGGATTCGCACAGCAGGATGGCTTCGGCATCGATGTCATAGCCGGCTTTGACGAAGGGCTCGACCATGCGCGAGCTGGTCTTGTCCATCATCTCCAGTCCGGCCGGGATGATGCCGGCGGCGATCACGTTGGCCACTGCATTGCCGCCTTTGACCACATCGTCGAAGGAGGCCATGATCACGCGCGCGGCCTGCGGCTTGGGCACCAGCTTGACGGTCACTTCGGTGACCACGCCCAGCATGCCTTCGGAACCGATGAAGACGGCCAGCAGGTCCAGGCCCGGCGCATCCAATGCACCGCTGCCCAGTTCCACCACCTCGCCTTCAATGGTGACCATGCGCACGCGCAGCACGTTGTGCACCGTCAGGCCGTATTTCAGGCAGTGCACGCCGCCCGAATTCTCGGCCACGTTGCCGCCGATGGAACAGGCGATCTGCGAGGACGGGTCCGGCGCGTAATACAGCCCGTGCGGGGCCGCTGCTTCGGAGATGGCCAGGTTGCGCACGCCGGGCTGGACCACGGCGGTGCGCGAGTACTTGTCCATCTTGAGGATCTGGTTGAACTTGGCGGTGGAGACCACCACGCCATCGGCGATGGGCATGGCCCCGCCCGACAGGCCCGTGCCAGCACCGCGCGGCACGATCTGCACCTGCAGCGCGTGGCAGGCCTTCATGATGGCGATGACCTGCGCCTCGTTTTCGGGCAGCACCACCACCATGGGCAGCTGGCGGTAGGCGGCCAGGCCGTCGCATTCGTAGGGGCGGGTGTCTTCCTCGTCGAACAGCACGCAGTGCGCGGGGACGACCCGGCGCAGGGCATCGACGACTTCGCGCTGGCGGGCCGGCGCGAAGGACGGTTGGGCGGGAGCATTCATGCTGGACCTCGGCGGTAAGCTAGGCAGGCGTGCGGCGCTGGATGTCCCTCTTCTTGCATCCGGTGCTGCGGCTCACGCTGTCTCGTTTGTTGTGAGCCCGCATGGGGCGGGCTTTTTCAGTCCGACAAGTGTAACGAATTTTGCCGCTCTGCACGGTGCCGTGTTGCCTGGCGGCCCACTGAAAAGAATTTCCGGCCGCCGTGAATTATTTTCAGGGCGGCCGGACGGGATGGGCGATGCAAAGCCGGGTCAGATGTTGCGGAAGGCGTTCTGCATCCAGCTGATGAAGGTATCGACCTCCGGCCGCTCGCGCACCGCGCGCTCGTAGACCACGTAATACGCATGTGGCGGGGTACGCAGGCGCACATCGAACAATTCCACGATCTCGCCCCGGGCCAGCAGTTCTTCGGCGAAGTGCTGGCGCGTCAGGCCAATCCCGTAGCCGTGGCGCACGGCCTCCAGCAAGAGGCCGAGGTCGTCCACGCGCAGGCCGGACGAGGGTTCCACCCAGTCCTTCAGGCCAGCCGCTTCGAACCAGGGCTGCCAGGGTTCCAGCGCCGAGCGCAGCAGGGTCGCATGCTGCAGGTCGGAGGGCGACTTCATCGGCGGCAGGGTCTTCAGGTAGCCGGGGCTGGCCACGGCGAAGGCCGGTTCCTCGAACAGCTTCTCGGTGATGATGTTGGGATAGTTGCCTGCACCGAACCGGATCTCGACATCGCTCTCCGAGAGCGACAGGTCATACAGCGGTACCGAGAGGTACAGCTCGACCACGATCTCCGGATGGCGCTGGGTGAAATCGGCGATGCGCGGCATGAGCAGGTGGCGCGCGAAAGTCGGCGGCAGCATCACCTTGATCTTGGGCTGTACGGCCGCATTGCGGTGGGGCATCGGAAAATCGGTCAGCGTGCGCAAGGCACTGCGCACCACGTCGAGATAGCGGCGGCCGAACTCGGACAGGCCGATGGAACGGCCATCGCGATAGAACAGGCGCTCGCCCACGAAATCTTCCAGCAGGCGGATCCGGTGCGACAGCGCCGACGGGGTGATGCACAGTTCCTCGGCGGCGATCGCAAACGAGTTGTGACGGGCTGCCGCTTCGAAGGCGGACAGGGCGTGAACGGGGGGAAGGCGGGTGGCCATGAATGGTGGATTCCTGCTGCGGTTCAAGCAAAACTGATGAAAACTAACACTGCGTTGCCGAAAAACTAAACGGCCAGGTGCGCAAAACTAAGTTTTTCTCCCCTGGCCTGCGTGATACAGCGACCTCACTGTTCCCAGCGCAGGATCTTGCCGGGGTTCATGATGTTCTTCGGATCAAGCGCATGCTTGATGGCACGCATGACGGCAATGGCACCATCACCGTGTTCCTGGATCAGGAAATCCATCTTGTGCAGGCCGACGCCGTGTTCACCGGTGCAGGTGCCATCCATGCCGAGGGCCCGCGCCACCATGCGGGCGTTGACGCCTTCGGCGCGGGCGATGTCGGCCGGGTCGTTGGGGTCCACCATCATCTGCACATGGAAGTTGCCATCGCCGACGTGGCCGATGATGGCGTGAATGAGCCCCTGCTCTTCGCAATCGGCCTTGGTGGCCAGCACGCATTCGGCCAAGCGCGAGATCGGCACGCAGCAGTCGGTGGAAATCGCGCGGGCACCGGGGCGCAATTGCAGCAGCGCGAAGTAGGCGTTATGACGCGCGGTCCAGAGACGGGTACGGTCTTCGGGGCGGGTGGCCCATTCGAAACCGAGTGCATGGAATTCCTTGGCGATATCCTGCACCAGCTCGGCTTGTTCCTTGACGCCGTTCTCGCTGCCATGGAATTCGAACAGCAGCAGCGGGTTGACCGGCAGGTTCAGCTTGTCGTGGGCGTTGATGGCGCGCACGCCATTTTCATCGAGCAGTTCCACACGCGCCAGCGGCACGCCCATCTGGATGGTCTGGATGACGGTGTTGACCGCATCGGCCACGCTGGGGAAGGAGCAGATCGCGGCCGAAATGGCTTCCGGCTGCGGATACAGGCGCACGGTCACCTCGGTGATGATGCCGAGGGTGCCTTCGCTGCCCACGTAGACGCGGGTCAGGTCGTAGCCGGCCGAGGATTTCTTGGCACGGGTGCCGGTCTTGATGATCTCGCCTTGCGCCGTGACCACGGTCAGGGTCAGGGTGTTTTCCTTCATCGTGCCGTAGCGCACGGCATTGGTGCCCGACGCACGGGTCGAGGCCATGCCGCCCAGCGAGGCATCGGCGCCCGGATCGATGGGGAAGAACAGGCCCGTATCCTTGATCTCCTGGTTCAGTTGCTTGCGGGTGACGCCGGCCTGGACGGTGGCGGTCAGGTCTTCGGCGTTGACGGCCAGGACCTGGTTCATCTGCGACAGGTCCACCGTCACGCCGCCCTGCAGGGCCAGCACATGGCCTTCCAGCGAGGTGCCGGCGCCGTAGGGGATGATGGGGGTGTCATACTGGCTGCAGAGCTTGACGAAGGCGGCGACTTCCTCGGTGCTGTGGGCGAAGACCACGGCGTCCGGCAGCATGGGATCGTAGGAGGATTCGTCGCGGCCGTGGTGCTCGCGCATGGCCAGGGTGGTGGAACAGCGCTCGCCGAAGAGGGCCTTGAGCTCGTCGAGCAGGGCCTGGGGCACGGGGCGTTTCAGTTTCCGGGCGTCAACTAGGTGATTCATGCAATGTCTCTCAGGGGTCTGGTGTCTCGGTGTTTTTATGGTCTTGTGCGGGGAAGATGCAGGGCCGGTGAAGCGGCATCCCCTGCCGCTCCAGTGGACTGACCACTGATCCAATCGATGAATTTTACTCTCTTGCCGACTTTAGTTTGCGCAAATGTCCCCCTCCGTGCTGCCCGATCGGCCAAATCAAGTGAATTGTTTACGCCTTTTTCCAGCAGGCGCGCGGCGGCTCGCAGCGCATGGGAAGCGCTTGCCTTGGACGGGCCTTGCGCTTAAGCTCCTCGGCGGATCAACAAGGAGCAATGATGGGCAACCGACTTTCGAAGATCGCCACCCGCACCGGCGATGATGGCAGCACTGGACTGGGCGATGGCAGCCGCGTGGGCAAGGACAACCTGCGCATCCAGGCGCTGGGCGATGTGGATGAGCTCAATTCGCAGCTGGGCCTGCTGTTGTGCGAGACCCTGCCGGCCGCGCTGCGGGAGGAACTGGTGTCGATCCAGCATGACCTCTTCGACCTGGGCGGCGAGCTGTGCATCCCGGGCTATACGGTGCTGGCCGATGCGCACCTGGCGCGGCTGGACGCCCTGCTGGAAAAGTACAACGCCACCCTGCCCCCGCTCAAGGAGTTCATCCTGCCGGGTGGCTCGCGCACGGCCGCGCTGGCGCACGTATGCCGCACCGTGTGCCGTCGCGCCGAGCGCAGCGTGGTGATGCTGGAAAAATCCGAGGCCGGCGTGAATGCGCCGGCGCGGCAGTATCTGAATCGTCTCTCCGACCTGTGCTTCGTGCTGGCGCGCGTGCTCAACCGGGAGGCGGGTGGACAGGATGTGTTGTGGGAGAAGGGGCGAGAGCGCTGATCGGTGTTCCACTGCACGAGAAATGCGAAACGCCCCGCGGGAAACCGGCGGGGCGTTTTCAATTTGGGGGGACGCAATGACTTAGTTTTACGCGGCGATTTTCTTAGTTTCCGCCGAGCAAAAACTAAGATTGGAAAATGCGCATCCTCAGCCGTTGTTGACCACCAGCTTGGGCTCATCCTTGCCAAAGCGCTGGCTGATGGATTGGGCGATGCCATCGGCATCCAGCCCGCACTGCGCCAGCAGTTGCGCGGCGTCGCCATGATCGATGAAGCGATCCGGCAAGCCCAGGTGCAGCACCGGCTTGTTGATGCCGGCGGCGGCCAATGCCTCGGAGACGGCAGCACCGGCGCCGCCCATGATGCAGCCCTCTTCCACCGTCACCAGCGCATCGTGCGAGGCGGCCAGCTGCTTGACCAGTTCCACGTCCAGCGGCTTGATGAAGCGCATGTTGGCCACCGTGGCGTTGAGCTTGTCGCCCGCGCCCAATGCCGGTGCCAGCAGGCTGCCGAAGGCCAGGATGGCGACATCCTTGCCCTGGCGGCGGATTTCACCCTTGCCCAGCGGCAGGGTCTCGAGCGATTTCTCCACGGTCGCACCGATGCCGGCACCGCGCGGATAGCGCACCGATGCCGGCCCCGGATACTGATACGCGGTCGAGAGCATCTTGCGGCACTCATCCTCATCGGAGGCCGCCATCACCACCATGTTCGGGATACAGCGCAGGAACGCCAGGTCGTAATTGCCGGCGTGGGTCGCGCCATCGGCACCGACCAGACCAGCGCGGTCCAGGGCGAAGGTCACGTCCAGGTTCTGCAGGGCCACGTCGTGGATCAGCTGGTCGTAGGCGCGCTGCAGGAAGGTCGAGTAGATCGCCACCACCGGTTTCATGCCCTCGCAGGCCATGCCGGCGGCGAAGGTGACGGCGTGCTGTTCGGCGATGCCAACGTCGTAGTAGCGGTTCGGGAATTTCTTTTCAAAGCCCACCATGCCCGAGCCTTCGCGCATGGCCGGGGTGATGCCGACCAGCTTCTCGTCGGCGGCGGCCATGTCGCACAGCCAGTCGCCGAAAACCTGGGTATAGGTCAGCTTGCCGCCCGCGCTGGGCTTGATGCCTTCGCTGGGGTTGAATTTGCCGGGGCCGTGATAGAGCACCGGATCAGCCTCGGCCAGCTTGTAGCCTTGTCCCTTCTTGGTGACCACGTGCAGGAATTGCGGTCCCTTCAGGTGCTTCAGGTTCTGCAGCGTGGGGACCAGCGAGTCGAGGTCATGACCATCGATGGGGCCAATATAGTTGAAGCCGAATTCCTCGAACATGGTGGCCGGGACCACCATGCCCTTGGCATGTTCTTCCAGGCGCTTGGCCAGTTCCAGCACCGGGCCGGGCAGTACCGACTTGCCCACGTCACGCGCCTTGGCGTAGAACTTGCCCGACATCAGGCGCGCCAGGTAGCGATTGAGCGCTCCCACCGGCGGCGAGATCGACATGTCGTTGTCGTTGAGGATCACCAGCAGGTTGATGTCCTCGTGCACGCCCGCATTGTTGAGCGCTTCGAAGGCCATGCCGGCGGTCATCGCGCCGTCGCCGATGACGGCGATGGCATGGCGGTCCGAGCCCTGGGTCTTGGCCGCCAGCGCCATGCCGAGCGCCGCCGAGATCGAGGTCGAGGAGTGGGCGGTGCCGAAGGTGTCGTATTCACTTTCGATGCGGCGCGGGAAGCCCGAGATGCCCTCCTGCTGGCGCAGCGAGGCCATGCGCTCGCGGCGGCCGGTGAGGATCTTGTGCGGATAGGTCTGATGGCCCACGTCCCAGACGATGCGGTCCTGCGGCGTATTGAAGACGTAATGCAGCGCGATGGTCAGCTCCACCGTGCCCAGGTTGGAGGACAGGTGGCCGCCGGTCTTGGAGACCGAGTCCAGCAGGAAACCGCGCAGCTCTTCGGCCAGCGGCTTCAATTGATGGCGGGACAGGCGGCGCAGGTCGGCCGGGTCGTTGATGGTATTGAGGAGCATCTGTTCTTACCGTGTTGGGGTCTGAAGGCCGCGCCTGGCACATGCCGCGCGGTCCGTCTTCATGCCGGGTTACGTCGCTTAAGTCTTTCTCTGCACGATCAGGTCAGCCAGCTCGCGCAGGCGGCGCGCCTTCTCGCCGAAGGGTGCCAGCGCCGCGTGGGCATTGCCGCGCAGCTTCTCGGCCAGCGCCTGCGATTCGGCCAGGCCCAGGATCGAGACATAGGTCGGCTTGTTGTCCGCCGCATCCTTGCCGGCCGTCTTGCCCAGCGTGGCCGAGTCGGCCGTGGCATCTAGGATGTCGTCCACCACCTGGAAGGCCAGGCCGATGGCCCGCGCATACTCGTCCAGCGCTGCACTCTCGTCGGCGCTGAGCGCCTTGCCGCCCAGCGCGCCCAGCAGCACCGCTGCGCGCAGCAGAGCACCGGTTTTCAGGCGATGCATCTGTTCCAGCTCGGCCAGCGACAGGGTCATGCCCACGCTGGCCAGGTCGATGGCCTGGCCGCCGCACATGCCCACCGAACCGGCCGCCTGGGCCAGCAGGTTCACCATGCGCAGCTGGCGTGCCGTCACGCCGGCATCGCTCTTGCCAAGCTCGGCCTCCAGCGGGGCCGACAAGGTATCGAAGGCCTGCGCCTGCAACGCATCGCCGACCAGCAGCGCAGTCGCTTCATCGTACTGTACGTGCACCGTGGGCTTGCCACGGCGCAGGGCATCGTCATCCATGCAGGGCATGTCGTCATGCACGAGCGAATACACGTGGATCATCTCCACGGCCGCCGCAGCCCGGTCCAGCAGCGCGCGCGGGGTATCGAAGATGTCCCCGGCAGCATAGACCAGCAACGGACGCACGCGCTTGCCGCCATCCATTGCGGTATAGCGCATGGCTTCGTGCAGGCGCGCCGGCACCACCGAGGTCGCGGGCAGGAATCGGTCCAGCACGTCTTCCATGCCGCCCTGCACCTGGCGCATCCAGTCGGCAAACGTCAGCGGGGCCTGCGCACTGGCGGCCGGCATCTGTGCATTCATCAGTCGTCCCCGCCAGCAGCGTCCGCCGCATTGAACGGCTTGAGCATGTCGCCTTCGAGCAGCTTGACCTGGCTGTCCACCTTGTCGAGCTGGCCGGCGCAGAACTTCACCAGTTCGGAGCCGCGTTTGTAGGCAGCCACCGAGGCTTCCAGCGGCAGTTCGCCGGCTTCCATGCGGGCCACGAGCTGCTCCAGCTCTTCCATCGCTTCCTCGAAAGAAGCAGGCAAGGCGGCGCTCGCCGCAGAGGCGGCAGCAGAGGAAGCAGCGGCAGAGGTTCTAGGCATATCGACCCATTCAAAATTCCAACCCGGTATTTTAGAACAAACCGGCGATGCCCAAGTCAATCGAGGGCGTGGAAATGTCAGCGGATTTCGAGCCGAGCTTGTAAATTCGGCCAATTTACTGGCATTTTGGCCACAAAATCCGGCCCCTTATGGGGGTTTTGTGGCATAATCCTCGGTTCTGTCCAAAATTTCCTCTTCATATTATTTGAACATAGGTTTTTGCGGATTTTCTTCCTTAGGTTGGTGCAAATTAATTTGGGGGCGGAAATGTCCGATCTTGCTACTTTTGCCAAATTGGCGCGTTCAAACGCGCAACTTCCAGTCCACGTCTACTTTGACGAACCGCTCCATCAGCGGGAACTGAAACAACTCTTCCAGCAGGGACCTCGTTACGTCGGCCATGAGCTGATGGTGCCCGAGGCTGGCGACTACTCCACGCTGCCCTGGGAAAACGAAGGCCGCATGCTGGTGCGCAATGCGCAGGGCATTGAACTGCTGTCCAACGTCTGCCGCCACCGCCAGGCCAAGATGCTCGATGGCCGCGGTCACGCCAGCAACATCGTCTGCCCCCTGCATCGCTGGACCTATGATCTGAAGGGCGAATTGATCGGCGCGCCGCATTTCGGCGAGACGCCGTGCATGAACCTGTCCAAGACCCCGCTGCAAAGCTGGAATGGCCTGCTGTTCGAGAACAACGGCGTCAACATCGCCGACAAGCTCAAGCATCTGGGCGTGACGCGCGACCTGGACTTCTCCGGCTACCTGTACGACCACACCGAAGTGCACGAGTGCGACTACAACTGGAAGACCTTCATCGAGGTCTACCTGGAGGATTACCACGTCGAGCCCTTCCATCCTGGCTTGGGCAACTTCGTCAGCTGCTCCGACCTGAAGTGGGAATTCGGCCGCGACTACAGCGTGCAGACCGTGGGCGTGAACCACGGCCTGATCAAGTCCGGCTCGCCGACCTATGCCAAGTGGCAGGAAAAGCTGCTGCAATTCTCCAACGGCAAGCCGCCCAAGTACGGTGCCATCTGGCTCACGCTCTATCCCAACATCATGGTGGAGTGGTATCCGCACGTGCTGGTCGTGTCCACGCTCTGGCCGACCGGTCCGCAGAAGACCACCAACGTGGTGGAGTTCTACTATCCGGAAGAGATCGCCCTGTTCGAGCGCGAGCTGGTGGAAGCCGAGCGCGCCGCCTACATGGAGACCTGCGTCGAGGATGACGAGATCGCCCTGCGCATGGATGCCGGCCGTCGTATACTGATGGATCGCGGCACCAGCGAAGTCGGTCCCTACCAGTCGCCCATGGAAGACGGCATGCAGCACTTCCACGAGTGGTATCGCCAGCAGCTGGACGTGCCGCAAGGAACCAGCACACCATAACCAGGCCAACAGGCCGCGCAGGGGGAAAGCAGATGCAGGCATCGCGGCAAGCTCACGACGGACGTAGTCTGCGCCGTCATTGTCGCCCGCCCTCCCGCATCCGCCCCTCCCGCTCCAGCTGCAAGACGGCAGCCCCGGTTCACGCCGGGGCTGCCGTTTTATTTGGTGCTCGCCACGCGTGCGCCTTCCCCACTCTCCCCTCACACTACTGAACCGCCGCCATGCAATCGCTCTGGATGCTCGTCGCCTCATTCCTCTTTGCCGTCATGGGCGTGTGCGTCAAGCTCGCCAGCCAGTACTACACGACCTCCGAGATCGTGCTCTGCCGTGGCGTGATCGGCGTGCTCTTCATCCTCTGCCTGATCCGCCTGCGCGGGGGTACGCTGCGCACGCCTTTCCCGCGCGATCACTTCATTCGCGGCGGTGTGGGCGTGGTCTCGCTGTGGATGTGGTTCTATTCCTTCAGCCTGCTGCCGATCGCCACGGCCACCACGCTGAACTACATGTCCTCGATCTGGATTGCGGTGATGCTGTTCGTGGCCGGCTGGTGGCAGGGCCACAAGAAATTCGAATGGGGCCTGGCCGGCACGGTGGCGCTGAGCTTCCTCGGGGTGGCACTGCTGATGCGCCCATCGCTCAATGCCGAGCAGTTGCTGGGCGGTGCCATCTCGCTGGCCTCAGGTGTGCTCTCGGCACTGGTCTACTTGCAAGTACGCAAGCTGGGCCTGCTGGGGGAACCGGAGTACCGCGTGGTGTTCTACTTTTCTGCCACGGGCGTGTTGGCCGGCCTGGTCGGCAGCGTGGTGACGGGACGCGTGCCGCTGTGGCACAGCCACTCCTGGATCGGTGCGCTGCTGGTGCTCATGATAGGCTTGACGGCCACCACGGCGCAGATCGCCATGACGCGCGCCTACCGGCTCGGCAATACCCTGGTGACGGCCAACCTGCAATACACGGGCATCGTCTTTTCCAGCCTCTTCGGCGTGCTGATCTGGGATGATGCGCCGGGCTGGATCGGCTGGCTGGGCATGGCGATCATCCTGGCCAGCGGCATGCTGGCGACGTATCGCAACCAGCGCAAGAGCCAAGCCGTGGCCAAGAACGTACCCAAGGTGGACCCGATCGCCACCGAAGTCTGAATCCAGGAATCCATGAATCCCTGAATCCTGCCCGCTTGCAGGGCTTATGAACAAAAGGAGAGCCGCATGACCTACCAGACCCTCATCAGCGCCAGCGAATTGAAATCGCGTGCGCAGTATCTGAACGTTGTGGTCGTGGACTGCCGTCACGACCTGACCAACCCCGCCTACGGCCGTGAAGCCTATGCCGTCGGCCATCTTCCGCAGGCCCGCTTCGCCCACCTGGATGAGCTGCTCTCCGGTCCCAAGACCGATGCCGCCGGCCGCTTCCATGGCCGCCATCCGCTGCCGGACCGCCAGCAGTTCGTGCAGGCGATGCGCGACCTGGGCATCAACAATGACACCCAAGTGGTGGCGTATGACGCCCACGGTGGCATGTATGCCGCACGCCTGTGGTGGCTGCTGCGCTGGATCGGCCACAGCGACGTGGCCGTGCTCGATGGCGGCATGGCGGCCTGGCAGGCGCTGGGTGAAACGCTGACCAGCGAGACGCCGGCACCGGCTGCGCCGGGCAACATCCAGGATCTGTCCTCGCTGGTCAAGACCGTGGATGCGCAAGCCCTGCTCGACAATCTCAAGAGCCAAACCCTGCAAGTGGTCGACGCGCGCGCACCGGATCGCTTCCGTGGCGAGAACGAAACCATCGATGCAGTGGGCGGGCACATTCCGGGCGCGAAGAACCGCTTCTTCAAGGACAACCTGCAGGCCGATGGCCACTTCAAGAGTGCCACGCAATTGCGCGAGGAATGGCTGTCGGTGGTGGGTGATCCGCAGGCTGCGGTCATGCAATGCGGCTCCGGCGTGACCGCCTGCCACAACCTGCTGGCGCTGGAAGTGGCGGGCTTGCCGGGCGCGCATCTGTATCCGGGTTCCTGGAGCGAATGGAGCTCCGATCCGCAGCGTCCGGTGGCCACCGGCAACTGATCCTTGCAGGGAGGCGTGCTGCACCCTATGGCAGGTCGGGCGCAACGATACCTGTCATTCCCGTGATCCCCGCCTCCTGCAGGCGGGTCACGAAAGCTTCCACGAACTGCTGCACCATGGCCGGCGCATCGCGTCGGCGCAGCAGGGCCACCTCCGAATGGAAATCGGCATCCTTGAGCGCGGGAAAACTGACGCCCGCCGAGAGTGAAATACTGGCCATGCTCTGCGGTACGACAGCGATGCCGAAGCCCGCATTGACCAGGCTCAGCAAGGAATTCTTGCGCGAGGTGGCACGCGCCACACGCGGATAGAAACCGTGCGCAATACAGCGCTCGGCTACCAGATAACTCAGTCCGCCGCGATCGCGGTGGGGCACTGTCACGAAGAATTCATCCCGCAATTCCGCAATCTCCACTTCGCTGCGCGCGGCCAGTCGATGGGTGGCAGGTACGGCCGCCACCAGACGCTCACGGTAGAGCACGGTGCTCTCCAGATTCGGATGCGCGCGCAGGATGGGCAAACGCGCCAGGCCGATATCGGCACTGCCTTCGACGATCTCGCGGGCCTGGTATTCGGAGGGAGCCTGCGAGATTTCCAGCGAGATGCCGGGGAAATCCTTCAACGCAGCATTGAGGGTCGGACCCAGCGGTGCCGACAGCGGCACCGAGCTGGAGTGCAGCAGGCGCAAGGCCCCGTGCTCGCCCTTGCCGATGGTGCGTGCCTGCGCTACGGCGCGGTCCAGGTCGAGCAGGATGCGGCGGCTGCGTTCATAGAAATCCTGGCCCGCCTGGGTCAGCTCGAAGGCCTTGGCCTCGCGCTTGATGAGCAGCACATCGAGGTCTGCTTCCAGCTCCTTGATCTGGCGGCTCAACGCTGATTGCGCGATGAAGAGGCGCTCGGACGCGCGGGTATAGCCGCGTGCCTCGACGATCTCGACGAAGTAGCGCAACTGCCGGATGGAAATCATGCTGTTCTCCCCTGCCCGGTTTCGCCGGCGCATCCATCTCGTTTCGAGATGGCGGGCCGGCTGATTTGATATTGGCGTACCGCGCGCGGCACCCCTACAGTGAAGCCATCCGCAACCCCGCCTTCAGGCGATGAAAGGATGGATCGTGCTCCAGGATCTCTTGTTTTTCTTCGGCCTGCTGGGCCTGGTCTGCAGCGTGGGCATGCGCTGGATATTGCGCCGGCAACGCGACGCGTCCGCGCGGCCGGATGCCCTCAGTGAACGTGCGCCTGATGCGTCAGTGCCAGCACGATCAGCACGCCCGCTGCAATCAGGATCACCTGCGGGATCGTCTCGCGCAGCGTGGCGCGGCGCTGCATCTGCGGCATCAAATCGGAAACGGCGATGTAGATGAAGCCCGAGGAGGCAAACACCAGCACGAAGGGAATCCACTCCATGCCGCGTTCCAGCATGAAGTAGCCCAGCACGCCGCCGGCCACCGCCATCAGGCTGCAGATGAGGTTGTAGACATAGGCGCGGGTGCGCGAAAAACCGGCATTGAGCAGCACGATGAAGTCACCGATTTCCTGCGGGATCTCATGCGCGATGATGGCCAGTCCGGTGACCAGGCCCAGGTGCGGATCCGCCAGGAAAGCCGCCGCAATCAGGATGCCATCGGTGAAATTGTGCAGGCCGTCGCCGACCAGGATCATCCAGCCGGCCTTGCCGGCTTCCTTCTTGTCGTGACCGTGGTGATGGCCGTGGCCATCGTCTTCGTGGTGGTGCGAGTGGCGCAGGATGGCCGTCTTCTCCAGCAGGAAGAACACCAGCAGGCCACCCAGCAGCACCGCGAAGAGCGTATGCGGTTCGGCTTGCGATTCAAAGGCTTCCGGCAGCGCATGCAACAGCGAGGTCGACAGCATGATGCCCACCGACAGGCTGACCATGCGCTCGACCACCTTCGACAGCAGCGCGAAGGAGAACACCGCCGCAGCGGTAATGCTGACCACGCCGGCCAGGGTGGTGGCCAGCAGGATGGAGACGAGTGTGGAGTCGATGACGGACCTCGGGCGAAAGACGATGCAGGGGCAAATGGCAGGCGTGCCAGCCGCGCAGCCAAAGCCCGCTATTGTACGCCCGCCGCCCGGCCGCTGCCATCGACGCGGCGCGAGCCGGCCAGCAGCAGCGGATTGATGATGAGCACGATCTGCCCGTCCCCCAGTACGGTGGCCCCGACCATGCCGGCCAAGGTCGCCACCTGCGGCCCGACCGGCTTGACCACCACTTCGCGGTTGCCGCTGACGTGGTCGGCCATGATGACCATCAGTTCATCGCCGTTCTTGATGAGCAAGGCAAAGGCCGAACCGGCATCACTGGTGCCTGGCAGCGGCACCGGCGGCGGCTCGTCCAGCAGGACGTGCAGCGGATGCAACAGCAGCTCGCGGCCATGGAGCTCCAGGGCGCGCCGCGCCAGGGCCTGGCGCGCCTGGTCGCTGCGCAACTGGATGACGCTGTCGATGAGGGTGGAAGGAATGGCGTACTGCTGCTGCCCGTGATGCAGCAGGCAGACCTGCTGCACCGCCAGCGAGAGCGGCAGGTAGAGCGTGAAGAGCACGCCCTGGCCGGGCCGCGAATGCACCGTCATGCGCCCGCCCAGTGCCGCCACTTCGGCGCGCACCACATCCATGCCGATGCCGCGTCCGGCCAGGGCAGAGACTTGCGATTGCGTACTGAAGCCGGGTTCGAAGATCAGCTCGGCCAGGCGCGTTTCGCTCCACTGTTCCACGCCCGGCAATCCGCGTTGCATCGCCTTGTGGCGAATCGCGGCGAGGTCCAGCCCGCGGCCGTCGTCGCTGACACGGATGACGGCTTCATTGCCCTCGTGCCCCGCCTGGATGCGCAGGCAGCCATTGGGCGGCTTGGCGGCCGCGCGGCGCACCGGCGCTTCTTCGATGCCATGTACGGCGGCATTGCGCAACAGGTGTTCCAGCGGGCCCATGAGGCGTTCCAGGATGGCGCGGTCGATTTGCAGCCGGCAGTCCGACAGGTCCAGTACCAGTGGCTTGCCGGTTTCAGCCGCGACCTGGCGCACCAGGTGCTGCATGCGCGGCTCCATGCTGTTGAACTTGACCATACGCGCATGCATCAGCTCCTGCTGCAGCTCGCGCGTGGTGCGGCCTTGCTGGCGCAGGCCTTCGCGGGTTCTCACCACCCGTTGCAGCAGCCGCTTCTGGCGCGCCACGGCAGCACCCAGGGCGGCTTCCATGGCCTTGGCCAGTTCGGTCAGGCCGGTCGCGGCCTCGTCCCGGGGCTGCAGGCTGCCCTGCTCCCAACTGCGCTGCCATCGCTGCAGCTGCTGTGCCATGGCGTCCAAATCTTCACCCAAGAGGCGCGCGTCGCCCTGCAGGGCCCCGATTTCGTTGTCCAGCTGGGCACGACTGATGGAAACTTCACCTACCTGATTCAGCAGCTTGTCCAGCACGGTGGTACGGATACGGACCAAGGGCGCGGTCAGCCGCCCCTCTGCCGCTGCGGTGCCGGGCAAGGCGGAAGGGGCGGCCTGTGTGCCGGCTGCCGACAACGTGGCCATGCCCTGTTCCAGCGTACTGAAATGCTCCACGGCCTGGTCATACAAGGCCAGCAGCGCCGCCACGCTCCGGGGGGCAGGGCTGCCCTCGCCGAGACGCTGCAGGGCGCCTTCCATGTCGTGCAGGCAGCGGCTCAGGTGCAAGGCCCCCACCATGCGCGCACTGCCCTTGAGCGTATGCAGCGGGCGCGCCAGTTCGGCCAGCAGACTGGCATCGACCGCACCAGGCTGTCCGCCCTCCGACAGCACCAGCAAGGTCTCGCCGATACCGGCGATGAGCTCTTGTGCTTCTTCCAGGAAGACCGGCAGCAGGAGTGGATCGATCAGCTCCGGTGCCTGCGGTTCGCTGGCCGGGGCAAGCGGGCCTTCCAGCTGGCTGGCCAGGGAATGGATGCCGGCTTCCAGCAGACTGCGGGTGCCTGCGTGTGAGCTGCCATCGCTGCCCTGCTGCTGCAAGGTCTCCAGCAGTGCCGAGGCGGAGGAGGCAAAGGCAGCGGCACCGCTGGCACCGGCATAGTCACGCAGCGCCGCCAGCGTACGCAGGGCCAGTGCCGGCAGGCCGGGACGTGCTTGCTGCTGGTCGAGGCGGGCACACCAGGCGGCGCTTTGCTGGCGCACGATGGCCAGCAGCGGACGCAGGGTCTCGCGCAGACGCTCATCGCCCGCGCCGGACCGGATGCCGGATCCGGCCTGAGTCTGGACTGTTGCGTTGTCGGTACCGAGGATCATGGCAGCAGCACCGGCTCAGGAAACTTTGACGCGGAAACGCGAGACCGAGCTTTCCAGCTGGCGCGCCGCATCCCACAGTTCTTCATAGAGCGAGGCGACCTGTTCGCGGCTCTGCTCGATGATGTCGTTCTCGCTCAGGATGCCCTGGATCTGCTGGGCCACCCCATTGGCCGAGACCGCCTGTTCGCGGGTCGATACCGCCATGCCCTGGATCAGGTCGGCCAGGCGCTTGGAGACGCTGCGGATATCGGCCAGGGCGCTGCCGGCCGCGTCCGACAGCACGGCACCATCGGTGACGCCATTGGTGGATTTTTCCATGGCAACCACCACGTCGCGGGTATCGGCCTGGATCATGCGCACCAGCGCGCCGATCTCGCGCGTGGCGGCGCTGGAGCGCTCGGCCAGGTGCTGCACCTCCTCGGCCACCACCGAGAAGCCGCGCCCGGCCTCGCCCGCCGACGCTGCCTGGATGGCGGCATTGAGGGCCAGCACATTGGTGCGTTCAGTGATATCCGAAATCAGGTCGGTGATCTCGCCGATCATCTGCGAGGACGCGCCCAAGCGCTTGATGCGCTCGGAGGTCTCGCGGATCTGCTCGCCGATGCCATCCATGGCCTTGACTGCATCTTCCACGGCACGCGCGCCGCGCTCGGCCACCACCACGGCGTGGCGGGCCACATCCGCGGATTCATCGGCCGACACCGAGATGCCGGTGATCTGGTTGGACATTTCCAGCATGGCCTGGGCGATGCGCTGGATGCGCCGGGCCTGCGCACGGGCAGCGGCCCCCAGCTCGGTGGTGGTGCCGCGCACGTGCTCGGAACTCCAGGCCACCTTGGCGGCCATCTGCGTGACCTGTTCGACCAGCCCGCGCAGGGCTTCCACGGTGTAGTTCACGGAATCGGCAATGGCACCCGTGACGTCGTCCGAGACCGTGGTGTGCACCGTCAGATCGCCATCGGCCACGCGCTGCAGCTCGGTCATCAGCCGCAGCACGGCGGCCTGGGTCAGGTGGTTGGCGCGCATGGCCTTTTCTTCTTCCTGCTGGGCCAGCTGGCGCTGCAGTTCGGCTTCCTGGCGGCGGGCTTCGGCGGCGGCGGCATTATTGCGGCTGCTCTGCAATTGCACCAGGGCGATGCCGATGGCACTGAGCAGGGCCATTGCCATGGCGCACAGCATGGCCCAGAAGGTCCAGGAGCGCGCTTTCAGGGCGACGCGGTAGGCATCCTGCAATTCGGTGAGGTGGCGTTTCAAGGTTTCGTTTTCCATGAACACCAGTTGCTCGGAACGCTTGGCCGCGATGAAATTCTGCAGGTTGCCGAGGATGCCGGCGATCTGCGGCTGGTATTCGCCGAAGACCCGCGTGAGTTCCTGCAGCTTGCTGCGCAGGTCAGCATCGGTGGCGGCGCGCAGGCGCAGCATCTCATTGCCTTCCAGCAGGCTCTTCAACAGGTCGCCAAAGGCGGTGATGTCCTTGCCGAGCATGAAGGCAGTTTCCGCATTGACGCCATCGGAAGTGAGGAACTCATTGGAGCTGCGGCCCAGGCGCAGGGTCAGCATCACCAGCTGGCTGGCGGCGGCCATCTCGCGCGTGGTGGGCCGGCCCTGCGACTGCAGCATGGCGATCTGCTCGCTCAGATCCAGCATCACGGGCAGCAGCTGGTTGAGGCGCTTGAGCGTGGTACCGAAACCGGTCAATTCCTTTTCCATGCCGAGGATGGTCTCGGCGGCCAGATCGGTACGACGCCACATGCGGGCCACGTTGTCCAGTGCCGGCTTGAGCGCCGGATCGGGCAGGCCGATGTTCTGCCCTTGATACGGACCGCCGCTGCTCAGCAGCAGCAGGCCGCGATTGAATTCGAGCCGGCTTTGCGCCAGCTGCACGAAGGCCTGGGGATTGCCCTGGATGGCATTGGGCACGGCCTTGCCAATGCGCTGGGAATGCATCACCAGATCCGAGGCCAGGTTGGTCTGCAATGTCGCCAGCAGGTACAGGCGCGCGCCCAGCCACATGAACAGGCACAGGGCCGCCAGCGACAGCGCCAGCACGCCCAGCAGCACCCGGGTCTGGGTACGCAGGGAATAACGGTGCAGCCAGGGCAGGCGCAGGCCAGGGCCGCCCTGCCCGGCCGACCGGCCTGGATCGTCTCCGGCCACGGCAGCGCTCCCGGTGCCGGCCCCAGGGGCGGCCTGGAGCTTCTTTTTCGACAGATACGGCAAGGTCGGTTCCATGGCCGGCGTTCCTATTCCCTCTTTACAGATCTCGCAGATCTTCTGGATTTCTCAGGTTTTTCTGATTTTCAGGCCTGCAGCTGCAGTGGCTTGCAGAGGCCGCCTCGGCGTCGCTTGCGACACCGCTGCTAGCGGCCGATCTGCAGAAAACGGCTGTCCTGGCTCAGCAGCGACAGGTCCAGTTCATCCCATTGCTGACCACCGCTGTCTTTATAACGTCCGGCAAGGCCCAGCAAGGGAATTTCCGTATCGTAATTTTTCGATATTTGCGTCATTTCTGTGATGTCTCGCAGGCCCAATACCCTTGACACCAGCAAGCCGCATTGCGGTGCCAGGCCGTGAGCCAGCAGCAGGACGTGGCTGCTGCGGCCGATTTCCTGGGGGACGGCACCGGCCAGGCCCATGAGATCGGCCAGGCCGATCAGGCTGCCGCGGATGTTGAGCAGGCCGCGAAACCAGTCGCGGGTGGCGGGTACGGGGGTGATGGCAAGGCCGGACAGCGGTACGATCTCGCCGGCCTGAGCCAGCGGGACCAGATAGCAGTGTTCGCCCATGGCCACCGCCAGGCGGCGCGAGCGCATGCTTTCGTTGTCGGAAGCGGCCATGCGCGCCAGCAGCGAAGCCTGGAACTGCTCCAGTCCCTCGCGCTCCGGCAGGCCGGGAAAGCTGCGGGCGGCGGGCGCGTTGATGACGAAATCCTTGGTGTGTGGCATACCAGCCCTCATGAAGCGGTTAAGAAAGGCCATGCCGCCGCACGCTTGCGCGCACGCCGAAGCGGGCCAGCGGCGCGATGGCGGGGCTGGGCTCAATGGACAAGACCGTCGGGGGAGATGCCTTACAGGGGCCGGGCGGACGTCTGTGCGTCCTGTTATCCGGTCATGCGGGCAAAGCTGGTACTGCTCACGATTTTACCCAG
Organism: Herbaspirillum sp. 1173; assembly: GCF_031455335.1. NCBI lineage: Bacteria > Pseudomonadati > Pseudomonadota > Betaproteobacteria > Burkholderiales > Oxalobacteraceae > Herbaspirillum > Herbaspirillum sp. 1173. The sequence goes on from NZ_JAVDSP010000002.1 coordinate 798,547, forward strand.
AAAAGTTCGCTGCTTTTCCGCCCGGCAAAGACATGGCACCAGCAGGCAGAAAAAAATGATGGGAAAACGCGACGAAAACCGTGACAAAGCGAGAGTTTGATGTAGATCAAATCCCGCAAGGCAGGAAAACAGGAGGGTGAGCGGCAACTCCCGGCTAAGGAAGCGCCGCCAGCGTGCCGCCGGGCAGATGGCCGCGGGACGCAATGCCGAAGCCGTCGGCGGCGGTGCAGGCGATCAGGAAGCGATCAGATCGCGACCATCTCGAAATCTTCCTTGCGGGCGCCGCATTCCGGGCAGGTCCAGTTGATGGGCACGTCGTCCCAGCGGGTGCCCGGGGCGATGCCTTCTTCGGGCAGGCCTGCTTCTTCGTCGTAGATCCAACCACAGATCAGGCACATCCAGGTTTTGAATTCGGTTTGGCTGCTATTCGTCACGGCTGACTATCCCTAAAATCAATCAAGTAAAATGCTAAGTCAGCTATCTTAATCTACTCGACGTGCAAAACCAAACTCCTCCCCTCATCCTCAGCTTCGGCGCAGCTGATCCGGTCGGCGCCACGGGCGTCCAGGCCGATCTCGCCACTTTCGCCGCCATGGGCTGCCACGGTTTGTCGGTGGTGACGGCTTTGCTCATCGGCGACACCGCCCGCGTCGAAGACGTGCAGGTGGTCGACGTCGACTGGGTCGCCGACCAGGCCCGCGTGATCCTCGAAGACATGGCCGTGGCCGCCTTCAAGGTCGGTGCGCTGGGCAGCATCGAGAACATCTCGGTGATTGCCGAGATCGTCTCCGACTATCCCGACGTACCGCTGATCCTGGATCCCTTCATCAGTGCCCTGGCCAACCAGGAAGACGAGGATGATCGCCTGATCGCCATCCGCGAACTGCTGATCCCGCAGGCCACGGTGCTGATCTGCTCGGCCGGCGAACTGACCCGCCTGGCCGAAACCTGGCGCGAGCCGGTGCCGGGCGATGCGTTGGAGCTGGATGCGATGCGCATCATCGAAATGGGCTGCGAATACCTGCTGGTGACCAATACCCAGACCGACCTGCAGGAAGTGGCCAATTCGCTCTTCGACGAATCCGGCCTGGTGCGCCAGGATGCCTGGCCGCGCCTGCCGGGCTCCTTCGTCGGTGCCGGCAGCACGCTCTCGGCGGCCATGGCAGCGATGCTGGCCAATGACCTGGAAGTGCCGCTGGCGGCGTCCGAAGCGCAGGAGTTCACGCTGGCCGCGCTGGCCAATGCGCAGCGCATCGGCATGGGCAAGCTGCTGCCCGACCGCTATTTCTGGGCGCGCGAATCGGAAGATCCCGCCGATCTGGACGCGCCGCCTTCCATCAACTGATTCACTGCACCCGGACGGTATCGTCCGCACACTCATGACCAAGACCAATGCATCCCTGTTCGCCCGCGCCCAGCAAAGTACGCCGGGCGGCGTCAATTCCCCGGTTCGCGCCTTCCGCTCGGTAGGCGGCACCCCGCGCTTCATCGAACGCGCCGAAGGCCCCTGGTTCTGGGATGCCGAAGGCAAGCGCTACATCGACTACATCGGCTCCTGGGGCCCGGCCATCGTCGGCCACGCCCATCCGGAAGTGGTCAAGGCGGTACAGCAGGCAGCTGCACGCGGCCTGTCCTTCGGTGCACCGACCGAGGCTGAAATCGAGATGGCCGAAGAGATCATCAAGCTGGTGCCTTCCATCGAGCAGATCCGCCTGGTCTCGTCCGGCACCGAAGCGACCATGAGCGCGCTGCGCCTGGCCCGTGGCGCCACCGGCCGCGACAAGATCATCAAGTTCGAAGGCTGCTACCATGGCCACGCCGATTCCTTGCTGGTGAAGGCAGGCAGCGGCTTGCTGACCTTCGGCAATCCGACCTCGGCCGGGGTCCCTGAAGACTTCGCCAAGCACACCCTGGTGCTGGACTACAACAACGCCGCCCAGCTGGAAGAGGCCTTCAAGAATGCCGGCAACGAGATCGCCTGCGTGATCGTGGAACCGGTGGCGGGCAACATGAACCTGGTGCGTGCGTCGGATGAATTCCTGCGCACCATGCGCCGCCTGTGTACCGAATACGGCGCCATCCTGATCTTCGATGAAGTGATGTCGGGCTTCCGCGTGGCACGTGGCGGCGCCCAGGAATTGAACGGCATCGTTCCCGACCTGACGGCGCTGGGCAAGGTGATCGGCGGTGGCCTGCCGGTGGCCGCTTTTGGTGGCCGCGCCGAGGTGATGAAGCATCTGGCACCGCTGGGTGGCGTCTACCAGGCCGGTACCCTCTCGGGCAACCCCGTGACGGTGGCGGCCGGCATGGCGACCCTGAAGATCATCCAGCAGCCGGACTTCTACACCCATCTGACGGCCCAGACCCGCAAGCTGGCCGATGGCCTCGCCGCTGCCGCCAAGGCAGCCGGCGTGAGCTTCGCAGCCGATGCCATCGGCGGCATGTTCGGCCTCTACTTCGATGCCAAGGTGCCCACCAGCTATGCCGAGGTGATGCAGGGCGACAAGGAACGCTTCAACCGCTTCTTCCACAAGATGCTGGATGCGGGCGTGTACTTCGCGCCTTCAGCCTTCGAAGCCGGCTTCGTGTCGGCCCAGCACAGCGATGCGATCATCGAGGAAACCATCGCCGCTGCGGCCAAAGCCTTCATCGAACTGGGCTGAGGCTGGTGCGGGCAGTTCCGGTGGCGCCTGGCCGTTCCCGGAAATGCCCGCTGCACGGTGGGTCCAGGGCGATATGAAGGTTCTGGACATGAAAAAAGGACGCCGAGGCGTCCTTTTTCTTCATCTCCCCGCAAAGCTGCGCCAGGCGGGGAGTCTGGCAGCGCTTACACCGAGAACGAAGAGCCGCAACCGCAAGTGGTCGTGGCGTTCGGGTTCTTGATGACGAATTGCGCGCCTTCCAGGTCGTCCTTGTAGTCGATTTCGGCGCCCACCAGGTACTGGTAGCTCATCGAGTCGATCAACAGCTGGACGCCGTTCTTGCTCATGGTGGTGTCGTCTTCGTTGACGATTTCATCAAAGGTGAAACCGTACTGGAAACCCGAGCAACCGCCGCCCTGCACGAAGACGCGCAATTTCAGGTCGGGATTGCCTTCTTCCTCGATCAGCTGGGCCACCTTGGCGGCTGCGCTGTCGCTGAAGTTGATCGGGGCGGGCATGTCGGTTTGTTGCAGTTCGGCTACGGCATTCATTTCGGGCTCCTGCTGGGCTTGAGGCGGATCAATACATTAGATCGATAAAGCCATTATAAGCGCTTGCGGATTTTCATGCTTCCGACGATGCAGCCAGCTTCAGCACCGGCGTCTCCACCTGCTGGTCATGGCTGAGCTTGCCGGAGACCAGTGCCCCGCCATGCATCTCCAGCGCCTTGTAGAAGACATTGCCGGTAATGCGAGCCTTGGGCTGCAGCTCCAGCAGTTCGGTGGAGTGGACATCGCCGACGATCTCGCCGTTGACGATCAGGTGTGCCGCGCGCACCTCGCCGACCACCTTGGCGTGCTCGGAGATGACCAGCACGCTGGGCTGGCCGGTTTCGGCGTTGATGTTGCCGGTGATGGCGCCGTCGATGCGCAGGCCGCCCTTGAAGCCGACATCGCCCGTGATGCTGGTGGACATGCCGATCAGGCTGTCGATCGTGCTTTTGGTCTTGCGTGTAAACATGGAATCACCTCACAGATCTACCGACTGCTGGGCACGCACCTGGCCGCGGTCGAGAACTCGGACTGCCACCGACTTCACGATGGCACCTTCGGGAATGGTCAGCAGGCCTTCGACCCGCTGGTAATACTTGAATGCGAGCCGATAGCGCGCCTGGTCAGCGGAATTGCCTTCCGGGAAGTTGATGGTAACACCTTTGCCGCCCTGCACCATATTGACACTAAGCTGCAGGTTTCCTGCAAACTGTTGCGTTCCCCCACCACCTTGCATGACCAGCACGCGATAGCGCAGCTGGTTGGGCGCGGCTTGTTCGGCCTTGAAGCGCTGGATAGTGATGCCGGGTGCGCCCAGGTTGGTCGGCAGCAGGCTGTCGAAGAAGGCCAGATCTTCCTTCTGGCGGTTGATTTCCGCCTCCATGTTCTTGACCTGGGTCGCCAGCGTGGCTTGCGCCGTCTGGGCAATCTTCAGTTCATTTTGCGACGCGTTGGAGGCAGATTGCAAGCGCTCATTTTCCGCGGTCAGCTTCTTGACCTGTTCGCTCAGCTGCTCGATCTGCTCGCCGGCATCGCCATGCAGGCCGGGCAGGTTGTTGCGGCCGAGCTGGTAAGTCCAGACCGCCGCCGCCGCGCCCACGGCCACCACCGCTGCCCACAGAAGGATCAGCAGCGGCAGCGGCAGATGGCGCTTGATGGTCATCTTCGGCGCAGAAATCGTCATGCGCCGACGCCACAAGCGGTACTTCACGGCAGGACCGGGACCTGCTGCAGGCCGCTGGTTTCTTCCAGACCGAACATCAGGTTCATGCACTGCACGGCCTGGCCGGAAGCACCCTTGACCAGGTTGTCCTGGACCACCAGCACCACCACCGTGTCGCCATTGTCCGGACGATGCACGGCCAGGCGCAGCATGTTGGAAGCGCGCGTGGTGCGGGTCTCTGGATGCGAACCGAAGGGCAGCACGTCGACAAAGGGCTCGTCCTTGTAGGCGTCTTCGAACAGGGCCTGCAGGGCAGCGTTGTCGATGTCCTTGCTCAGGCGGGCGTACAGGGTGGAATGCATGCCACGGATCATCGGCACCAGGTGCGGCGTGAACAGCAGGCCGACCTTGTCGCTGGTCAGGTGCGACAGGCGTTCGATGGTTTCGGGCGAGTGGCGATGGCCGGAGACGCCATAAGCCTTGAAGTTGTCCGAGGCTTCCGAGAACAGCAGGCTCAGTTCCGCCTTGCGACCGGCGCCGGAGACGCCGGACTTGCAGTCGGCGATCAGGTGCGAGGCATCGATCACGCCGGCCTTCAGCAGAGGTGCGAAGCCCAGCTGCATGGTGGTCGGATAGCAGCCAGGATTGCCCACCACGCGCGCCTTGCGGATGGCCTCACGGTTCAGTTCGGGCAGGCCGTAGGCGGCTTCCTTGAGCAGGTCAGTGCAGCTGTGCGGCAGCTTGTACCACTTCTCGAAGGCGGCCACATCCTGCATGCGGAAGTCCGCGGCGAGGTCGATCACCTTCACGCCGGCGGCCACCAGTTCCGGGGCCTGGGCCATGGCCACGCCGTGCGGGGTGGCGAAGAAGACCACGTCGCAGTCGGTCAGGCGCGCCTTGTCGGGCGAGGAAAAGGCCACATCGACGCGGCCGCGCAGGGAGGGATACATCTCGGATACCGGCATGCCGTCTTCCTTGCGCGAGGTCACGGCCTCCACCCGGGCTTGCGGGTGGGTCGCAAAAATACGCAGCAATTCGACGCCGGTGTAACCGGTTCCGCCAACGATACCTACCTTGATCATGTCTGTTCCTTGCGAGAAAAGGCGAAGAGAAAACGCCGTGGCGGACGAGCGCCGGACGCGCGTGCAGGGCACGCTGAAAAGCGGTCAATTTTAGCAGGAGAATATTTCCCGCTGATTTCCGCTCGGACAGTAATTTCCGCAAATAGCCGAAATTATCGTCACACTACGAGACGTTGCGCAAGCAAGCCAAACCTGCAGCCGCAACGCATAAAAGCAAAAAGCCGCCGGCACAGATGCCGACGGCTTTCCGTAATACAAGAAACGATTAACGCTTCGAGAATTGCTTTGCGCGACGTGCCTTGCGCAGACCAACCTTCTTACGTTCGACTTCACGCGCGTCACGGGTGACGAAGCCCGCGTTCGACAGAGCCGACTTCAGGCCGGCGTCGTAGTCGATCAGGGCGCGGGTGATGCCGTGGCGAACAGCGCCGGCCTGGCCGGATTCGCCGCCACCGTGGACGTTCACCTTGATGTCGAAACGTTCGACGTTGCCGGTCAGTTCCAGCGGCTGACGGATCACCATCAGGCCGGTTTCGCGGGAGAAGTACTCAGCGGCGGGCTTGCCATTGACGATGATGTTGCCCGAACCTGCCTTGATGAAAACACGCGCCACTGCACTCTTGCGACGGCCGGTTCCGTAATTGTAGTTACCGATCATGTCTGTTCCTTAGAGGGCGAGGGGTTTCGGTTGCTGCGCGGCGTGCGGATGGTTGCCATCTGCATAAACCTTCAGCTTCTTGATCATGGCGTAGCCCAGCGGACCCTTGGGCAGCATGCCCTTGACGGCCTTCTCCAGCGCACGGCCGGGGAAACGCTGTTGCATCTTCAGGAAGTTGGTTTCGTAGATGCCGCCCGGATAACCGCTGTGGCGGAAATAGGTCTTCTCAGTGGCCTTGGTGCCGGTCACGCGCAGCTTGCCTGCGTTGACGACGACGATGAAGTCACCGGTATCGACGTGCGGAGTGAATTCGGGTTTGTGCTTGCCGCGCAGTCGGAGTGCCACTTCGCTGGCAACACGTCCGAGGACCAAGTCCGTCGCGTCAATCACGAACCACTCGCGCTGAACCTCATGGGCTTTAGCGGAAAAGGTCTTCATGTTTGACTTTCTCTATCAGTATATAAACGCTCAAATGGCGGTTCCGCTCATGCGGGCCAGCCGGCGGATGCCTGCTGTCCTGGGTACTTCGCTTCGCGGACTCATCCTTTTATCTTCCCGAGCGCATGGGAAAGCCGGCAAGTATAGCCTTTTCAAGGACTTAGCGTCAAAAGGTTTCGGGGGATTGTGGCGTCAATCCGGCAATTTGCCGGGGTTTTATCGCTGGAAGACTGCATTTCATTGCCGGTGGCACAACTTTGCGTCGCACTTTGGCCAAGCTTGGCGAAAAAAGGACAAAAAAAACCCGGACACTGAGGTTCCGGGTTTAATCCACACCAATGAGGAGGGTGGAGGAGACATCGTTACGTGCTGCAAAAACTTCCGTTGAATTCAATATAGCAAAGCGGTTTGTGCAACGCAATAACGCGAGGCGAATAAATTTGTAACTGTCTGCAAGCGGCGTCACTGCTGGGTTACAAGTTGCTGAAAGCACAGTGGAAACGCGATAGATGAATATTCATTCGACAATTTTTCCGCAGCGCAAAAATCACGGAGCTTCACATGCCCTCCCCTGCACCGGCTGCAGGTATGCGCGTCAAAAGCTACAATACGCAGCTTCATTGAACCGATTGGGACGAGACAGATGGAATGCACAGTACGTTGGACCGGCTTGTCCGGCATGACCTTCACGGCGGAAACCGGTTCGGGCCACCTGCTGACGATGGATGGCGCGCCCGATGGCGGCGGCCGCAACCTGGCCCCGCGTCCGATGGAAGTGGTGCTGGCCGGTACCGGTGGCTGCACCGCCTATGACGTGGTGGTGATCCTGCGCAAGAGCGGCCAGGACGTGCGCGGCTGCGACGTGACCCTCAAGTCCGAGCGCGCCGAGACCGATCCCAAGGTGTTCACCAAGATTCATTTCCACTTCACCGTGCGTGGCCGCAACCTCAAGACCAACGTGGTCGAGCGCGCCATCAAGCTGTCCCACGACAAATATTGCTCGGCCTCGATCATGCTGGAGAAGACGGCCGAGATCACGCACTCCTTCGAGATCATCGACGACCTCACCGATACGTCCTCTGCAGCCGTCCAGCAGCAGTAAGATCCGGATACAGGATGCAGCAAGAAAAAAGCGGCCGAGGCCGCTTTTTTCATGTCCGGCGCTCCGGCCGCCTTCCGGGTTCAGATCCGATAAGCCACCGTGGTCATTACCTTGGCCATGGCCTTCATCAGCCCGCGGACCGGAGCCGGCACCTCGGCAGCGCCCAGGTCACGTGCGGCCTGGCCGTGCTCGATCTCATCAAGACGCATCTGGTCGACGATGGCGCGCGAGCGGTTGTCCTGGGCCGGCAGCTTGTCCAGGTGGCCCAGCAGGTGGTGCTCGACCTGGCGCTCGGTCTCGGAGACGAAGCCCAGGTTGCGCGCATCGCCCAGCCGTGCGGCGATGCTGCCCAGCACATAGGCGCCGCCATACCACAGCGGATTGAGCAGGCTGGTATGCGACCCCAGTTCGCGCAGGCGTTCGGCGGTCCAGGCGAGGTGATCCTCTTCCTCGATGCCGGCGCGCCTGAAGGCCGCTTTGATATCTTCCGTCTGGGCGAAGCGGCCCTGGGCGTCGTAGAGCGCCTGGGCACAGACCTCGCCCACGTTGTTGACCCGCATCAGCCCGGCCGCGTGGCGCTTCTCGGCCTCGTTCATGACACCGTCCGGCAGGCCGCGCCCCGGGTTGGGACGGCTCTCGAACACCACGCCGCTGATCACGCGCAGCGCCTTGTCGAAATCGGTAATCAGTTCATCGACGACTTGCATACAACTCGCCTTTCTCTCGTTGTGATGGACATCCCGGCCGCGCCGCCTGGGCGCGCGGACCGGGGACGAAGGAATACGGCTGATCCCTGAAACGGATCAGACCATCTTCCAGTGGATCTGTTCGCCCGCCGACAGCGGCACCACCGTGGCATCGCCCATGGGCAGCTCGGCCGGGATGGCCCAGGTCTCGCGCTGCAAGGTGACGGTGCCGGTATTGCGCGGCAGGTTGTAGAAGTCCGGACCGTTGAAGCTGGCGAAGGCTTCGAACTTGTCCAGCGCACCGGCGCTGTCGAAGGCCTGGGCATACAACTCCAGCGCATGCAGCGCGGTGTAGCAGCCGGCGCAGCCACAGGCGTGTTCCTTGGCACCCTTGGCGTGCGGGGCCGAATCAGTACCGAGGAAGAACTTGTCATTGCCCGAAGTGGCTGCCGCCACCAGCGCCTTGCGATGGGTCTCGCGCTTCAAGACCGGCAGGCAGTAGTAGTGCGGACGGATGCCGCCCTTGAAGATCTCGTTGCGGTTGAAGAGCAAATGGTGCGCCGTGATGGTGGCGGCCGTCGGGCCTTCGCCGGCCAGCACGTAGTCGGCCGCTTCCTTGGTGGTGATGTGCTCGAAGACCACCTTCAGTTCCGGCATGGCCTGGCGCAGCGGCTTCATGATGCGCTCGATGAAGACCGCTTCGCGGTCGAACAGGTCGATCTCGGGATCGGTCACTTCACCATGGACCAGGAAGGGCATGCCCACTTCCTGCAGCACCTCCAAGGTCTTGTAGCACTTCGACAGGTCGGTCACGCCGGCGTCGGAGTTGGTGGTGGCACCAGCCGGATAGAGCTTCACGGCCTTGACGAAGCCGCTTTCCTTGGCACGGCGGATTTCCTCGGGCGGTGTGTTGTCGGTCAGGTAGAGCACCATCAGCGGCTCGAAGGACATGCCTGCGGGCAAGGCGGCTAGAATGCGATCGCGATACGCACCGGCCTGCGCGGTGGTGGTCACCGGCGGCTTCAGGTTGGGCATGACGATGGCGCGTGCGAACTGGCGTGCCGTATGCGGCAGCACGTCCTGCATGGTGGCGCCGTCGCGCAGGTGCAGGTGCCAGTCGTCCGGGCGGGTGATGGTCAGTACATTGCTCATTGCGGATCTTTCGGTCTTGGAGTGGTGTCGGTCTGAGGATTACGGATCAGGCAAGGCATCCCGGCGGATGCGGGCTGTGGAGAGCCAGCCGCGATGTCTTCAAGGGCGACATTCTACCGTAGCCGTCAAGCACCCCGGAGGGCAAGCCCTGACCCGCTTTTGACCTGGCACAAACGACAAGGGCCGCCCCGTTGCCGGGGCAGCCCTTGCCGCGATACCAATCTGCGCGATCAGTGGGTGATGATCTTGGCCAGGAAGTCGCGTGCGCGTTCCGAGCGCGGCGAGGCGAAGAACTCATCCTTGGCGCAATCTTCCACGACCAGGCCCTTGTCCATGAACACGACACGGTTGGCGACCTTGCGGGCGAAGCCCATTTCGTGGGTCACGACCATCATGGTCATGCCTTCTTGGGCCAGGCCGACCATGACGTCGAGCACTTCATTGATCATTTCCGGATCCAGCGCCGAGGTCGGTTCATCGAACAGCATGGCGATCGGGTCCATCGACAGCGCGCGGGCAATCGCCACACGCTGCTGCTGGCCGCCGGAGAGCTGGCCGGGGAACTTGTCCTTGTGCGCCAGCAGGCCCACGCGGTCCAGGTACTTCAAGCCCTTTTCAGTGGCCTCTTCCTTGGAGCGGCCCAGCACCTTGATCTGGCCGATGGTCAGGTTCTCGCGGATGGAGAGGTGCGGGAACAGTTCGAAGTTCTGGAACACCATGCCGATGCGCGCGCGCAGCTTGGACAGGTTGGTCTTGGGGTCGCCGACGGAGACGCCATCGACGGTGATGGTGCCTTTCTGGAACGGCTCCAGGCCGTTGACGGTCTTGATCAGCGTGGACTTGCCGGAACCGGACGGGCCGCACACCACCACCACGTCGCCCTTCTTGACGGAGGTCGAGCAGTCGGTCAGGACCTGGAAGCTGCCATACCACTTGCTGACATTGTTGAGTTCGATCATTTGATTCTCCTGGATTTCTGAATTCTGGATTCACTGGCCGCCAGCCTGGCGCGACAAAGCGCGGGCGGCGGCCGTCAAAAACATTTAGCGGATGATGGCAATCTTCTTCTGGAAGCGCTTGACCAGTTGCGACAGGCCAAAGCTCAGCACGAAATACACCACGGCCACGAAGAGATACATTTCCACCAGGCGGCCATCACGCTGCGCGATCTTGGAAGCGCTGGTCACGAAGTCCGGCACCGAGCCCAGCACGTAGACCAGCGAGACGTCCTGGAACAGCACGATGGTCTGTGTCAGAAGGATCGGGGTCATGTTGCGGAAGGCCTGCGGCAGCACCACGTTGCCCATCATCTGCCAGTAGTTCATGCCGATCGCATAGCCGGCGAACACTTGCCCGCGCGGAATGGACTGGATGCCCGAACGCATGATCTCGCAATAATACGCGGCTTCAAACAGGATGAAGGTGATCAGGGCCGACTGGAACGCACCGACCTGGATGGGTTCGGAGGCACCAATGATCCAGGCACCGATGAAGGGCACCAGGAAGTAGAACCAGAAGATCACCAGCACCAGCGGAATGGAGCGGATCAGGTTGACGTAGGTGGTCGCGATGAACGACAGCGGCTTGTTGGACGACAGGCGCATCATGGCCAGCAGCGTGCCCAGGATGATCCCGCCCAGCATGGCCGAGAAGGTCAGGATGAGCGTGAACTTCAGGCCGGTCGTGAAGAGGTAGACCCACGAGCGCTGGATGACGTCGAAATCGAAATTGCTGAACATGGATCAATGCCCTCCTGCGCTGGTGCTGCCGCCGGTGATGTAGCCCGGAACGGCGGTGACCTTTTCCAGCAGACGCGCCATCAACAGCGCGATCACGGAAATGATCAGATAGATGATCGTGGCACCGCTGAGCGCCTCGAAGGTCTGGAAAGTGAATTCGCGCATCGAGTAGGTTGCGGCAGTCAGTTCCACCAGGCCGATGGTCAGTGCCACCGAGCTGTTCTTGATGATGGCGGCGAACTCGTTGGTCAGTGCCGGGATGATGATGCGGAAGGCCATCGGCAGCAGCACGTAGCGATAGGTCTGCACCGGGGTCAGGCCCAGGGCGGCACCCGCCATGCGCTGGCCGCGCGGCAGCGCCTGAATGCCGGTGGTCACCTGCACGGCCACACGGGAAGAGGTGAAGAAACCCAGGGCCAGGGTCGCGGTCACGAAGGACGCATCCGGCAGGCTCTTGATCCAGTCACCGATGGCGCTGGGCAGCAGTTCCGGCACCACGAAATACCACAGGAACATCTGGACCAGCAGCGGAATGTTGCGGAACAGTTCCACGTAGCCGTTGGCAATGCGCACCACCCAAGGTTTGGTGGTGGTCCGCAGGGTACCGAAGATGGTGCCCAGGATCAGTGCCATGATCCAGGCGCAGGCGGCTGTGGCCAGGGTCCATTTCAGGCCCGCCAGCAGCGTGTCGATGTAGGGAATGCCATCGGGAGACATCTCCCAGAAGATTCCCCAATTCCAGTTGTAATGCATAAATGGCCTCGTCTGTGGTTCGAAGTCTGTGTTCTCGGGCGCGGTCACCAGGCAAATGCCGCGCCGCTTCTTGTTGGTTCAGCGCCTTGGCCACCCCGGCATTGCCGCAAGGCAAGCGGGACAGTTCCGGCTAAACAAAACGGGGGACAGGCCCCCGTTTCGTTCGATTGCACGAAGCAATGCGCTTTTACTTCTTCTTGCCCAGGTTCTTCTGCGCTTCCGGCACGACAGCGTAGGCAGCCGGATCGTAGGAGTCGGTCGGCTTGGCCAGAACGGCTTGCAGCTGCGGGCTCATCGGCACGTTCAGGTTGACACCCTTGGGCGGGATCGGCGACTGGAACCACTTCGCGTAGATCTTCTTGATGTCGTCACCCTTGTAGACCACGGTCAGGGCTTCGTCGACGACCTTCTTGAAGTCGTTGTCGCCCTTCGGCAGGATCAGGCCGTACGGCTCGACCGACAGGGCTTCCGAGGAAACCTGGTAGTCAGCCGGGGCCTTGGAGTTGGCGGCCAGCGAGGACAGCAGGATGTCGTCCATCACGAAGGCGGCGGCACGGCCGGTTTCCACCATCAGGAAGGCTTCGGCGTGGTCCTTGGCAGCCAGGATGTTCATGCCCAGGTTGCGTTCGGCGTTCAGTGCGGTGATCTGCTTCAGGTTGGACGTACCGGAGGTCGAGACCACGGTCTTGCCCTTCAGGTCATCCAGCGTCTTCAGGTTGGCCGACTTCTTGGACAGGAACTTGTTGGCGGTCACGAACTCGGTCACCGAGAAGGCCACCTGGTTCCAACGTTCCTGGTTGTTGGTCGCGGAGTCGCAGGAGATGTCGGTGGTACCGTTGGCGATCAGCGGGATGCGGGTGGCCGAGGTCACCGGCACCATCTTGATGTTCAGCGAGGTCAGGCCCAGCTTCTTCTGGATCGCGGTCGCGGCCTTCAGGCACAGGTCGATCGAGTAGCCCTGGTAGGACTGCTTGTCGTCCAGATAGGAGAAGGGAATCGACGAATCGCGCACGCCCAGCGTCAGGGTGCCCGAGTCCTTGATCTTCTTCAGACGGCCGGTGAATTCCTCAGCATGCACCGAGCTCATCAGTACGCTTGCCCCAACCAAAACCCCTGCTAGCTTCAATAACTTCATTGTGTGACCTCCTGGAAAAATTTTTTACGTAACGGTTCAAATGGCCTGGTAGCGAATCCGCTTGCGCGCTGCCCCTACCGGGCTGGCCGGCCGTATTGACGAGCCTGTTATTGTTCTCTGCCGTGTCGCCTATTCTGTGTGCTAACACAGTTCTTTGCCAGCTTTGTTTGCTCCACCACTGGCGATCTCTGGCGATGACCACCCCCTCGGTGAAGCGCAGACTGGCAAATTACCCGAGCGCAACTGTCGGCGGGCGCATTGTACGACATATGCCGCCCGGTCTGGCAATCCGCAGAAACCCTCATGGCGGCGGTACCACGATCCGACGCAATGAGGAGGGTTTCGCACCTCGCAGGAAGCCCTGAAGAGGACGTCGGCAGCACGGCAGCAACCCCATTCCTTTCAGCAATATCCATGCCAGAAACGCCATCCGCACGCAGCACGCGAGCGCATGGGCGTGCTGCGGCAGGCAGCATCATGACAGCGGTGATCGGGGAATGGACAGAAGCCGGAGGCACCAGCGCAGAGCCAGTGTGGACGCCGCTTGCAGGGCGATATGCAGAAACGTGCAGGGAAGAATGGAAGCCAGCGTCAGTGCGGCGAATGCGAGTGCGACAAACGTGAAGAGACAGGTCAAAACGACACCGTCCGATAACGTGCACGACATCGGCATGACAGGCCGCAGCAGCCCGTGCCGGATCATCCGCACATGCGGCAGCGCCCGGCATGTTGATGCCGGGTCCGTCACTGAAGATCTTGCGCCGCAAGGCTGGTTGGCCTGCGGTGCGCATGCGCACAGCAACCACGTCTCCTCCGAACCAGAGTGCTCTGGAATCATGCGGCCGACGGTCTGTGGCGCAGTGCGCCGCCGTCTTTGGCCGTGGTGGTCCGGTGCTCGCCGGACCGTTTTTTTACAGCATCACTGCATCACGGATACAGGCCGCGCATTTCACGCGCCTGCAGCACGCGGGTACACGCCACGATGAAGGCCGCGGTACGCAGCGACACGCTCTTCTCTTCGGCCAGCTGCCAGACGGCGGCGAAGGCTTCGCGCATGATGCGGGTCAGGCGCAGGTTGATTTCGTCTTCGGTCCAGAAGAAGCTGGAGAAGTCCTGCACCCATTCGAAGTAGCTCACCGTCACGCCACCGGCGTTGGCGATCACGTCCGGCACGATCAGCACGCCCTTGTCGCGCAGGATGTCATCGGCGGCCGGGGTGGTCGGGCCGTTGGCGCCTTCCAGGATGATCTTGGCCTTGATGTGATTGGCGTTGGCTTCGGTGATCTGCTGTTCCAGTGCGGCAGGCACCAGAATGTCGCAGTCGACCGACCAGAATTGGGCGCGGTCGGTGATTTCATCCGCACCTTCGAAGCCCTTGACGCTGCCATGCTTGGCCACGTAAGCCTGCAGTGCCGGCACGTCCAGGCCACCGGCATTGAAGACGGTGGTCACGTGATCCTGCACCGCCACCACTTTGGAACCGGCTTCAGCGAACAGGCGCGCAGCGATGCCGCCGACGTTGCCGAAACCTTGCACCGCGACCTTGGCATCCTTGATGTCCATGCCGCGCTTGGCAGCGGCTTCGCAACCGACCACGAAGACGCCACGGCCGGTGGCTTCATGGCGGCCCAGGCTGCCGCCCAGGGAGATGGGCTTGCCGGTCACCACGCCCGAGGACGTGCTGCCCTGGTTCATGGAGTAGGTATCCATCATCCAGGCCATGATCTGCGAATCGGTGTTCACGTCCGGTGCCGGGATGTCCTTGTTGGGGCCGATGATGATGCCGATCTCGCTGGTATAGCGGCGCGTCATGCGCTGCAGCTCGCCACGGGAGAGCGTCTTGGGATCGACACGGATACCGCCCTTGGCACCGCCATAGGGCACGTTCACGGCGGCATTCTTGATGGTCATCCAGGCCGACAGGGCCATCACTTCGGACAGCGTCACATCCTGGTGGAAACGCACGCCGCCCTTGCCGGGACCGCGCGAAGTGTTGTGCTGCACGCGATAGCCCTCGAAGTGGGCAATGGTGCCGTCGTCGCGCTCGATGGGCACGTCGACCACCAGGATGCGCTTGGGACGCTTGAGGGTTTCCACCCAGCGGGCCAGCGAGCCCAGGTGGGGCGTGACGCGGTCGATCTGTTCGAGATAGACGCCCCACGGACCGATGCCGTGCGGGACGAGATAGGAAGGCACTTCGTGATTAGGTACGTTCGACATGATGCAATCGCTCCTTTGGATAGCCGTGCTGTTCAAAGACAAAAGGCCTGCAAATTCCGAAAGTCCGCCAGGCATGTTACTCCGTCGGCAGCGGCCTGCAAGCCGCACCACAAGGCGCGCAAGAAGGCGGCGACGGAGGCGCGCCCGCCAGCGCGGCGCGGGCTGCGCCTGCTGGAAATTCGTGCCTGTCCGATTCAGCGCCGCCATCGTAGCCAGCCGCTCAAAACAACGCTAATGCTTTGTGAGCATGCAATTATGCAGCGCTTGCATAACCTTTGAAATCCCTTGATGGATAAGGGATTGCGCCATTTTCACCTGTTAATTTTTGATCAGGAATCGCGTTTTTCAGCCGTGCGCGGACTTTTTCCGCCAGCCCCCTTGGAACGCTCCCCACGTTCACCGCGCTCGGCCTTTTCCTGCCGCTGCGCATCCAGCTCCACCAGGTATTCCCACAGCCGCGCCACCAGCGCCTTGCCGGTACGCTGGGCAGTCGGGCGCTCGCGATACAGCCGGATTTCCATCTCCACTTCCCACTCCCCGGTGGGCCCGTCGGTGCGCGCCAGCTGGCGGTTGCGCACTTCGCGCAGCACCGAGGATTCCGGCAGGAAGGCCACCCCATGGCCCTCCAGCGCCATCATCTTGAGGCTTTCCGACATGTCGGTCTCGTAGTGCTTCATCAGGTGCAGCGGGCGCTTGGTATCGGCCATCATCAGCTCCACCATGCGGCCCAGGTAGGCATTGCTGGTGTAGGAGAGGAAAGGCACGGGAGCCTTGGCGCTGCCGGGGAAGACGTAATCGGGCTTGCCGTTGCGGTCGCAGCGCGAATACGGGCGCAGGGTTTCGGTGCCCATGGTCAGCATGTCGTAGCGGCTGGCATCGAGCTGCACCGGCTGGCGCGGATGGTGATAGCACAGCAGCAAATCGCAGCCGCCTTCGACGATGGTCATCACGGCATCGTGGACATTGAGCGCGATCAGGCGCGTGTTGATGGAGCCGAAGCCAGACTCCAGGGCGCTCAGCCACTTGGGCATGTAGGTCAGCGACAGCGTATGGGGGACGGCGAAGTCGATGGTGGTCTGCGCCGTGGGCCGCTTGCCGCGCAGCAGCGCGCGCGTGTTGTTGATCTGGCCCAGCATGGCCACGGCCTGTTCATAGAAGACTTCACCGGCGGCCGTCAGGCGCGTGGGATAGGAGGTGCGGTCGATCAGGTCGGTGCCCAGCCAGGCTTCCAGCGACTGGATGCGCCGCGAGAAGGCCGGTTGCGTCACGTGCCGCAGCTCCGCCGAGCGACTGAAACTGCGCGTTTCCGCCAGGGAGACGAAATCCTCAAGCCATTTGCTTTCCATTGCCCGCCCACTTCCCGTTCTAGGTCGAATGCGCGAATTGTGCCGCTGTGCCCGCGCCGGCGCAAGCTGCGCGCGCGGGCGAGGGCCTCAGCGACGCTCGGCCGGCATCAGCACTGTCGGTTCGGCACCAGGCTCGGCCACCGGTGCCACGTCCTCCGGCTGCGGCACCACCGAACCGCCCTCCTCTTCCGCGCCGGCCTGCTGGCGCAGCCACATCTGCGCATACAGGCCATCGGCCATCAGCAGCCCGGCGTGGGTGCCGCGTTCGACGATGCGACCATGGTCCATCACCAGGATCTGCTGCGCATTGACGATGGTGGAGAGGCGATGCGCAATGACCAGCGTGGTGCGCTCGCGCGCGATCTCTTCGAGCTGCTGCTGGATGGCCTGCTCGGCGCGTGAATCGAGGGCCGAGGTGGCTTCGTCGAAGATGAGGATGGCCGGATCCTTGAGCAGGGTGCGGGCGATCGCCACACGCTGCTTTTCGCCGCCCGACAATTTCAGTCCGCGCTCGCCGACCATGCTGGCGTAGCCATCGGGGAGCGACTCGATGAAGTCATGGATATAGGCCGCCTTGGCCGCTGCCACGATCTGCTCGCGCGTGGCCCCCGGCTTGCCGTAGGCGATGTTGTATTCGATGGTGTCGTTGAAGAGCACCGTGTCCTGCGGCACGATGCCGATGGCCTGGCGCAGCGAGGCTTGCGTGACATTGCGCAGGTCCTGGCCATCAATGCGGATGGCCCCTTGGTCGACATCATAGAAGCGATACAACAGGCGCGACAACGTCGACTTGCCCGAACCGCTATGACCGACCACTGCCGTGGTGGTACCGGCCTGCACCTTGAAATCCACATCGAAGAGAATCTGGCGATTGCGCTCGTAGCTGAAGTCGACATGCTCGAAATGCAGCTCCGCGCCCTGCGTCTTCAAGGGCTGTGCACCGGGCCGGTCGGCCACTTCGCGGTTTTCTTCCAGCAGAGAGAACAGGCGTTCCATGTCGGCCAGGCTCTGCTTGATCTCGCGATAGAGCACGCCCAAAAAGTTGAGCGGAATGTAGAGCTGGATCATGAAGGCATTGACCAGCACCATGTCGCCCAGCGTCATGCTGCCATCGATGACGCCGGCGATGGCGCGCCACAGGATGAGCGTGACGGCGATGGCGATGATGGCCGACTGCCCGGTGTTGAGCAGCGACAGCGAACTCTGCGATTTGACGGCCGCGCGTTCATAGCGCTGCAGGCCTTCGTCATAGCGGCGCGCTTCGAATTCCTCGTTGCCGAAATACTTCACCGTCTCGTAGTTGAGCAACGAATCGATGGCGCGCGTGTTGGCATGCGAATCCAGTTCGTTCATGGTGCGCCGGAAATGCGTGCGCCACTCCGTCACGGTGATGGTGAAGAGGATGTAGAGCACCAGCGCACCGGCCGTGATGAGCGAGAACCAGATGTCGTAATGCGTGCTCAGGTAGGCCAGCACGAGCACGATCTCGATGATGGTGGGCAGGATGGAGAAGAGCGTATAGGACACCAGCGTGGAGACCCCGCGCGTGCCGCGTTCGATGTCGCGCGTCATGCCGCCGGTCTGGCGGTTCAGGTGGAAGCGCAGCGACAGCGCATGCAGGTGGCGGAAGACCTGCAGTGCGATGGTGCGCACGGCGCGCTGCGTGACGCGGGCAAACATGAGTTCGCGCAATTCGGTGAAGAGCGCCGTGGCCAGCCGCAGCGCGCCGTAGGCCACCAGCAGGCCGAGGGGCAAAACCAGCAGGGCTTGCGGATGCGCGGGCGTGATGGTCATGGCATCGACCAGTCTCTTCAGCACCAGCGGCACGCCTACGTTGGCCAGCTTGGCCCCGACCAGGAAGGCCAGCGCCAGCATCACGCGCCACTTGTAGGTCCACAGGTAGGGCAGCAGCGTGCGGACGACTTCCCAGTCGCCACGCTGGCGTTTGATGGGGGCTTGCGATGAGGAGGCGGAATTGGGGTAGCGGCGCATGGGCGGGTCGGGTTGAAAGGGGGCGGGCACGGCAACACAGCAGGAGGGCAACATCCGATACACTAGGCCGTTGCCGCGCCTGCGGGCGCACAGCCGCAAACCCGAATTATAAGAGCCATCCCGGCGCGCCGCCGGACATCACCTGCAAAGGAGCCTTCCATGTCATCCACCGTTTCCCAACTTCCGCCGGGCAAGGCACCGCAGCTGCGCGTCATGCCCATGCCGTCGGATGCCAATGTCTATGGCGACGTCTTCGGCGGCTGGATCATGGCCCAGGTCGACATCGCCGGCTCGCTGCCGGCCACCCGCCGCGCCAACGGGCGGGTGGCGACCATTGCGGTCAATTCCTTCCTGTTCAAGAATCCGGTGTTCGTGGGGGACCTGCTGTCCTTCTATGCCGATATCGTCAAGGTCGGCAATACCTCCATCACCGTCAACGTTGAAGTGTATGCGGAGCGCAATCGCCTGCAGACCGAAATCGTCAAGGTGACCGAAGCCACCCTCACCTACGTGGCCACCGATGAAAACCGCAAGCCGCGTCCGCTGCCGCCACTGGATCCGGTGCGCGAAGCGGGGGCCAGCCCGGCGATCTGAGCGCCGCCCTTCCCCTCCTGCGGGCTTGAAAATTTTTCAGCCCGCAGCGTGCGGCGCAGACGTATCGTTATGCCTCCCTCACTGTCTTCCTCTTCCTCTTCTTCATACTGCCCATGACCTCCTCCAGCCGCCCTGTCGTCCTCATCGTCGCCCGTCTGCCGCAACACCTGCTGGACTTGCTGCAGCAGAACTTCACCTGCCACAACCTCATCCTCGATCCACTCACCGAGGAAGCGCTCGCTGCCATCGCGCCGCAGGTGCGCGGCATTGCCGCCAATGGCGAAGCCAAGGTCGGGCGCGAGTTCATGGCGCGCTTTCCGGCGCTGGAGATTGTCTCGGTGTTCGGGGTCGGCTATGACGGGGTGGATGTACCGGCTGCCCGCGAGCGCGGCATCCATGTGACCCACACGCCCGACGTGCTCACCGAGGATGTGGCCGACATGGCCATTGCCCTGATGCTGGCCGTGGCGCGCAACGTGGTGCGGGCCGACCGCTTTGCTCGTAGCGGCGAATGGAAGAAGGGGCCCTTCCCCTTCACCACCAAGGTCAGCGGCGCGCGCCTGGGCATCGTCGGCCTGGGCCGCATCGGGCAAGCCATCGCGCAGCGGGCGGCGGCGTTCGACATGCAGATTGCGTATCACAACCGTTCGCGCAAGGACGTGCCCTACACCTATGTGGAAGACATCGTCTCGCTGGCGCGCGAGGTCGATTTCCTGGTGATGATCACGCCGGGTGGTGCCGGGACGCGGGCGCTGGTCAATGCCGAGGTGCTGGAGGCACTGGGACCCAAGGGCTTCCTCATCAATGTGGCGCGTGGTTCGGTGGTGGATGAAAAGGCGCTCATCGCGGCGCTGCAGGCTGGGACGATTGCCGGTGCGGGGCTGGACGTGTTCGAGAATGAACCGAACATTCCGGCCGAACTGGCCGCGCTGGAGAACGTGGTGCTGACGCCGCACATGGCCAGCGGCACGCTGGTCACCAGGACGGCCATGGCGGAACTGGCGTTCACCAATTTGCAGGCGCATTTTTCTGGCAAGCCCGTGGTGACGCCGGTGCCTGACTGAAGATTCATACAGGGGGAAAGCCGCTGCCGGAGGGGGTCACGGACAGCGGCTTTTTGCCGATGAGTTCAGGGGGAGCGGTTTCAGTCCAAGGAGTCTTGTCCTGAGTCATTCCATGCTTGGATGATGACTTGGGGTGTGCTGTCACTACTGCGTGTCTGCCTCGTCCAGCCACTCTTCAATGTCGATTCCCGAGAATGGGAATGTCGGCTCGCCGAACATGCGGAGAAGCGTCAGGTGCACATTGGCCTTCACTTTCACCAGATTGTCGAGCAGGAAACTCCCGCCCAGGACGATGGCGGGCTGGAAACCATATATTTCATGCGGATCAAGCGGACCTAGTTTGGATCGCGCACGTTCGAAGAGGGGCTGTCCATCCTCGTCTTTCAGGTCAAGCTGAGCTGGCTCAAGGCACGCAAATAGCGAACGAATCGAAAAATCCAAGTCTTCCTTGGATTTGGGCTTCAGTTCATTTTCGAAAGCAGAGACGCTATGGATCACGCAGTTCATCGAAACGCTTCTGCCTGTCTTCTCACCACACACGTAAAGTTTGCCAAATGCAGATCTCGCAATGACGTGGAAGACGTCAACCCCCTCCAATTCGGTGTCCGCGAGCCAGTCATCGACGAGACCTGCATAGTCATCAGGGTTAACTGTGCAAAAGAGTCCATTGGCATATTCGCACCATCCTTCTTGCTCCCAGTATTTCAATAGCTGATCGGAGAGTTTGTTGCGCCATTTGTTTACCCGCTTGCCTGTATTCAGGAGGAAACTCAATAGCGCGGTTAACAACAACACTCACACTTTGGACATCCACATCTGTAGGAATCTCAATAATTTGGGCTTTGGCCTCGTCGAGCGACAAAGCAATAATAAGAAACGGACTGGGATTGGATAAAGGCGCTAACGCTTGCAGATCCATTTTCAGACGGCTATATACACTCAACCGTCTAGCTCCTGCAGGGCGAGTAGTGGCGTCCCGCTTTGAACGTGCCAACTTGCCCACGTATGCCGTAAATCATGCCACCTAAAGTCATTGATGCCAGCTCGCTTCAGAGCCTTGTACCACGCAGCAGTGCTCACTTGGACGATTTTCTTACCGTTATAGGTAAACACGAACACGGGGTGGCAACCTTTCCTAGCAGTAAGGATGCGCATCGCGTCATCGTTCAATGGAACAGCTTGAGATCTTCCATTCTTCGTTAAAGCGCCATCGAAAGAAACTGTCCGCTCTCTCATATCAATCTGCTCCCAACGCAGCCCGGTGACATTTGAGCGGCGCAGCCCGGTCGCCAATGAAAATGCCGCCATAGCGGCCAGATGTGGAGGAAGTTCTTCAAGCAACCGAGCGGCCTGTTTGGGAGACAAAAACCGAACACGGCGCTGAGGCTCGCGCAGCAATCTCACATGTGGTGCGGACTTAAGCCAATCCCACTCAACCACCGCCATCCTCAGAATCGAGCGCAACAAAGCTAGCATGCGATTAACGGTGGCATTTAGACACACCACTTGCAATCTTCTTCGTCCGCAAGAGAGCAACAACTTCACGGTCAATATGCAGCAAAGGGATCCCGCGTAGAAACATGTTCAACCAACGAATATTTGACTCATCAGACTTCAATGAGCGCTTCTCCGCTTTGTCTATGAGCCACATCGCTACAGCGTCATCCCACGTTTTCTCAACTACCATCTGCAGCCCCCTTTCCCCCTCATTCAAGGGAAATGTTAACCTCTATGAACAAAAGGAAATCCTCAACATTCCTCAACGTGCGCATCCTAAATTTCCCCCGCCGCAAACCAGTAGAAGGAATTGAGACGGTCATGATATTGGGTGATGTCGTTGAAACCCCGCATAGAAAATTCCTGCGCGATTAGCACCACAATGTCAAAACTGTCCGTATCCGCCTTGAAATAGATTTTGTACTGGTTCGGTTTCGGAATGCCGCGAGAAGCCCAATAGTTTTTTTTGTTGAAGCGCGCTTCCTCCAAATTCTTTGAAACGTATTTGCTGATATAGCTGGCGATACGGTGCGCGGCATTAGGCTTTTGGCCGGTACCGGAGTGCGCTTGGTGGCCTCGCCAAATTTGCTTGAAAAATATTCGAAGTCTTCATCTCTCATCTCATTTCCTCGGTTTTATTCCTCTTAGAAAAATAAGGTGCTACGCCTGTTTTTTAACTGTCCTTTTTTTGAGTCATCCTTTCATGGCTGCATGGTTCAAGAATTGAGCAACTTTTCAATATCGATCCCGGAAAATGGTAGTTCCGGGTCGGCGAATTGGCGGAGAATCGTCAGGTGCACATTGGCATTCACTTTTGCCAGATTTTCGAGGAGGACTTTTCCTCCCAGTACGATGGCGGGCTCGAATCCATAGATTTCGTGCGGTTCAAGTGGGCCGAGTTTTACCCTGGCGCTTCCAAAGAACGGCACACCAAATCCAAGATCTCAGAAAATAAAATTCTTTAGTTTTTTTGCGATAGCCAATCCCATCGCCCTTTTGCAAATACTGTCACCGATTTGTCACTATCGTCCTCATACAAGAAGCCTCCGGCAGCCAGTCCAAGCTTAAGAAAGATACTCGTGCCCGTTTTTGAAAGAGGTGCACTGTCCCAATCGTGCAAAACCTTAAAGGCATATGCCCCTGGAACTTCAAATAACTTAAGTCCATTCAATTGAACATTTGGGAGGTTAGGAGACCCATTTGTCTTCGTCGTGCTCGACCTCGGTCAGTTGGTCGCGCTCGGCGTGCAGCCATAACTGCTCCTGGCCCTTCCTGTCTTCGAAGCGCAGCGCATTGGCATTGTCGTAGCCGCCCTTGGGCGTTGAGCGTGTCAGGATGCCGCTCTGGGTCTTGTTCGCCGGCAGCTCCCAGGCCGGCATGTTGGCGGCATTGGGCACCATGCCCGTGATGAGTGCGCGATCCGGATTGCCGTCCAGGAACTGCACGATGACTTCACAACCGATGCGGGGAATGAAGGTCGCACCGAAGTTCGACCCCGCCCAGGCAGTGGCCACGCGCAGCCATGCCGAACTCCTTTCATCGAACTCGCCGTCACGGTCCCAATGAAATTGGACCTTGACCCGCCCGTACTCATCCGTATGAATTTCTTCGCCCTTGGGTCCGACGACGGTGGCCGTCTGCAGTCCATAGATTTTTGGTTCGACGCTGTTGAAGCCGCGGCCGGGACGCCAGGGAATGAACTTGCGGATACAGGAGATACGGTTCTCGTAGTGAGGCCGGATGTCGCTCTTGACGTGGTAATTGTTGCTGGCACTGTGGTGTGCTTCGATGACGAGAAATTCGCGCTCTTCCTGGCTGCCGCCCTCGAAGTGGCCGGTGAGATGGAACCAGCGGCCCGGTACCACGTTGCGGTTGTTGCCTGCGGCCTCGAAGAATTTTCCCGCATGTTCGAATTCTTCCATGCGTTGCGTGGCGAGAAGGTCGCCGGCCTGGCGATCCTTGAATCCATAGGCACCGGTGTATTCGTAGGCTTCCTTGCGCAGGACCAGGCCTTGATTGTTGCGCGTGGGGACCTCGACGGTTTTTGGCCAGGGGGATTTGAAATCGTAGGAGGTCAGGGTCACGCTCGCGGGAACGATGTGCCGCTCAGCGGACCATTCATGAATACCGTCTTCTTCTTGCACTCCGGCATGACGCTGGAATGGGATCTCTACGCCATCGATGGCCTCCGCTTGGGTGGAGTCGTCGCCCAGTACCAGCTTGTGGCCGTTGGCCGTATGCTCATAGGCATAGTGCCAGCCTGCGGCCTCCCAGCGCCTGCTCAGGTAATTGTGGTCGGACTCGTTGAACTGGCACGCTTCGGTCACGGGCAGGTCTTGACCATGATGACGGAACTCCCAGTCGGGCAAGGCGCTGTAATGCTCGAAGATGCGCTGCGTCTGCTCGTACAGACGCACGCCATGGAACAGCATGCAGTTGGTACGCAAGGAAAGGTACTTCAGCCACGGACCCAGCCTGGCTTCGTAGAATGCGACATCGCCGTCAGTCTTGACGAAGCGGAAGCTGAAGACGTAACCGGTGAAGTAGCGCAGGCTGCCGTCTTGCCGGACGAGCTCCACGCAAAGCAATTTGCCCTGGAGGTCCTTGAGTTCGAGCGTGGCGTTGTCGGCCAACAGCTCGACGGTGAATTCGAAGTCGCGCGACAGGCCTTCGCTGGCGTCAAGCTTGTTGACGAGCAGTTCAGAAAGGGGGGCGTCGTTGTGTGGGAAAGTGAGCCGCAGAATGCGGGCGTGCTGATAGTCTGAAAGCAGTTGCTCCAGACCCCGGAGGGTTTTGCGCATGCAGGATTCCTGTGTTCATCAAGTTTCCCTCCCTGATGTAACACCGGCGCGCATTTTAATATTTCCCAATGGAAACGCGCAACTCCTGAATGACGACGGCGGGCGACTGCATGAATTTTCGCCCCAAGGTGCGATACCCCTTCAGGCAAGGAGCCGGCCTGTCCCTCCCGAGAATCCGATCTGCCCAGGAAAATGACGACTCAACACCAGCCATCTCGTGTGAGCCCAAACTGAAAAGGCCTGAGTCCGGTGCAATACCGAACTCAGGCCTTGATGCAGAAACTGACTGACGAACGCAAGAAGATCAGATTACGGCAGCGCTCGTTTCATGCTGCCTGTTTCTGCGGCGCCTTCGCAGGATCATCCCGCAACTCGCGGCGCAGGATCTTGCCCACGTTGGTCTTGGGCAGCTCATCGCGGAACTCGATGTACTTGGGCTTCTTGTAGCCGGTGAACTGCTCCTTGCAGTAAGTCATCAGCTGCTCACTGGTCAGCGACTTGTCCTTGCGAACCACGAAGAGCTTGACCGCTTCGCCGGTGTGTTCATCGGGCACGCCCACACAGGCGCACTCCAGCACCGCAGGATGCTGCGCCACCACGCCTTCGATTTCATTCGGATAAACGTTGAAGCCCGAGACCAGGATCATGTCCTTCTTGCGGTCCACGATCTTGGTGTAGCCCTGCGCATCCATCACACCGATGTCACCGGTCTTGAAGAAACCATCCGGCGTCATGACCTTGGCCGTCTCATCCGGACGCTGCCAGTAGCCCGGCATCACCTGCGGACCACGAATCGCAATCTCGCCCGGCTGGCCCAGCGGTACTGGCTGGCCGTCATCATCGAGGATGGCGATTTCGGTGGATGGCAGCGGCAGGCCGATGGTGCCGGTGTATTCATCGATGGTGCAGGGGTTCGCGCTGGCAATCGGCGAAGTTTCGGACAAACCGTAACCTTCGATGATGGGACAGCCGGTCAGCTTCTTCCACTTGTCGGCCACGCTCTTCTGCACCGCCATGCCGCCACCCACACAGCAGCGATAGCCGGAGAAATCCAGCTTGGCAAAATCGGCATTGTTGAGCAGCGCGTTGTAGAGCGTGTTGACCGCGGGGAAGGTGTTGACCTTGTACTTGGCCAGCTCCTTGACGAAACCGGGAATGTCGCGCGGGTTCGGGATCAGCAGGTTCAGCGCGCCTTCACGCGTGCCCAGCAGGTTGCAGACGGTGAGCGCAAAGATGTGATACAGCGGCAGCGCGCAGACGAACACCAGTTGGTCGATGGGCTTGCCTGACTTCAGCGCCGGGGTCAGCCATTCTTCGGCCTGCAGCACGTTGGCGATCAGGTTGCGATGGGTCAGCACCGCCCCCTTGGCCACACCCGTGGTCCCCCCGGTGTATTGCAGGAAGGCGACGTCATCGGGCGTCAGCGATACCTTCTGCAACGTCTTGCCCTCGCCCTGCGACAGCGCGCGGCTGAAGGAGATCGCATTGGGCAGCGACCAGGACGGCACCATCTTCTTGACGTGCCGCACCACCAGGTTGACGATGGCGCCCTTGAGGGTGCCGAGCAGCTCGCCCATGCTGGCCACCACGATGTGCTTGACCTGAGTATGCGCCACCACCTTCTGCAGCGTGCAGGCAAAGTTCTCCAGCACGAAGATGGCTTCGGCGCCGGAATCCTTCAACTGGTGTTCCAGCTCGCGGGCCGTGTAGAGCGGATTGACGTTGACCACCGTGTAGCCCGCACGCAGGATGGCGGCGATGGCGATCGGGTATTGCAGCACGTTGGGCATCATGATCGCCACGCGGGCGCCCTTCTGCAGGCCCAGGCCTTGCAGCCAGGCCCCCATGGCGCGCGACATGGCATCGAGCTCGCCATAACGGAGATACTTGCCCATGCAGACATAAGCGTTGCGATCGGCATGCTTGGCGAAAGCCTCTTCGATCATCTGCACCAGCGAACCGTAACGGCTGGGGTCGATGTCAGCGGGAACGCCTGCGGGATACGATGCAAGCCAGAATCTTTCCATAGTGTGTCCTCTGTCTCCGGTCATAACGTGCGCTGGGGCTGGGCGGTGATACAAGGCCACCGCGTTGGCGCGCACAGCAAAAAAAGCACGAGTGTTTTTTTATTTATCGCAGATGCTATCCAGCATTCGACTGCGGGGCAAGCTTTTTGCGCCCCAAACTTGAGATTTTTTGCAAAAAGGTTGGCAACGGCTGCGATATCGCGGTCAGTCTGCGCGTATTGCACGGCCCGGCAAACCGGTATTGCATTCAAATTCATCCGGCATGATACGCCGGGTCCTTGCTCTTGGGCCGTTCCGTGGTGCAGGTGGGAAACATTTCCGCCTCCGCCTTGCCCGTGGTCAAGGGCGCGTCTCCCAGCGCAGCATGGCGTGCGGCCTTGTCCATGCGTGCCAGTGCGCGCACCTTGTCATAAAAATCGGGGAAGCCGCTGCTGCGGGCAAACAACTGACGGAAGGCAGGGACCAGGTCGTGATACGCCCCCACCAGTGCGAGATGCGCATTGGACAGCGGCATCGCGAACCAGCGGTCATACCCGGCATAGCCATTCCAGCGGGTGACCTTGATCTGCGCATATTCAGCGCGCAGGGCATCGAAGATGGCCGCCTTGCGCTGGCGCTTGTCGGCATCGCTGGCGTCGCTGTCGTAGTTCTCCTTCAATTGGGCACGGTACTTGTCCAGCAAGGCCAGGAACTCGCGCTTGCGGGCGGCAAAACGCTGGTAGGCCTGGACCATCGCCGGATCGTGGCGCGCCGCCAGCCAGCGCTCCACACCCAGCTCTTCCACCGCCACCGCAAACCCTTCATTGAAGGACGTATCACCGGGCGCATACACGGTCTGGTGCGCCAGCTCATGGAAGATCAGCCGCGCCAGTTCGCCATCGGGATACTGGATGAAGGTGGAGATCACCGGATCATCGAACCAGCCCAGCGTGGAATACGCCGGCACTCCGGCGACCTGCACGTCATAACCTTCGGCCTTGAGCGTGTCGGCATAGGCCTGCGCATCACTGAGGTGATAGTAGCCGCGATAGTCCACGCAGCCGGCAATGGGGAAACACCACTGCCGGGGCTTCAACGACAGCTCAGGCGCGGCCACCACATTCCACAGCACGAAAGGCCGGTCCAGTTGCGCGTAACTGCGATAGCTGCCGTTGTCGGGCAGATCGAGTTCGGTGACGGCATAGCGGCGGATCTCGCGCACCGTCTGCAGCTTGGACTTGAGCGCGGGCGAGGTGGCCGGGTCATCGAGCCACTCCTCCAGCGGTTTTGCCTGCGCCAGCAGCGAGAACTGGCCGTGCGCGGCCTGGGCGTAATACGAGACCGTAGAACAAGCCGACAGCCCGCACAGCGGCGCCAGCACCGCCAAGGTCAGCCGCCAGCGCACAGAACGACGCAAGCCACGACGCAGCATGAAAAAACTCAGGCGGCCACGACCGGCTGCTGCAGTTTTTCCACCTGCACCAGCACGTCATAGAAGGTGGGCGCATTGCCCATGTCGGTCAGGCGCTGGCTGGTGACTTCGTTGGCGTTCTTGCCATCGGCGGCAAATTTCTTCCACCAGATCGACAGGCCCACCACCAGCCCCACGCGCGCCTTGTCGGTCACGCGCACGCGTGCCTGCATGCTGCCGCGATCATTGAAGATGCGCACCGTATCTCCCTGCGCAATGCCGCGTGCAGCGGCGTCCTGCGGATGCATGTCGAGGTGCGGTTCGCCCTCCGTATCACGCAGGCTCTGTACATTGACGAAGGAAGAATTGAGGAAATTGCGTGCCGGCGGCGAGATCATCGCCAGCGGATATTTCGCGCCCAGCTGCGGATTGCTGGCCACCGATTCATAGGGCGCGATATAGGCCGGCAAGGGATCGAGACCTGCACTCTTCATCTGCTCGGAATAGAACTCGCACTTGCCCGAGGGCGTGGCAAACCCGCCTTCGGCAAAGGGCGCGACCGGCACCGACAGGCGCTGCCATCCCTTCTCCTTCAACTGTTCCCAGTTGTAGCCGGCGCTGCGCGGATCATCGCGCTTGAAGGCCACGGCGGCCAATTGATCGTCGCTGTCCTTGAAGCAGTCTTCTTCAAAGCCCATCGCGGCCGCCAGCAGGCGGAAGATCTCGGTATTGGGCTTGGCCTCGCCCAGCGGCGCAATGGCAGCATTGTTGGCCATCATGTAGACGTGGCCATACGACGCATGTACGTCGATGTGCTCCAGCTGGGTCGTCGCAGGCAGCAGGATATCGGCGTAGTCGGCGGTATCGGTCTGGAAATGTTCCAGCACCACCGTGAACAGATCTTCGCGCGCAAAGCCCTGCGCTACCTTGCCCGACTCCGGGGCCACCGCCACCGGGTTGGAGTTGTAGACGATCACTGCTTCTACCTGGGGACCAAAGTCGGGCGAGGCCGGCTTCAACAGGTCATCGCC
This sequence comes from Herbaspirillum sp. 1173, assembly GCF_031455335.1. Lineage (NCBI taxonomy): Bacteria > Pseudomonadati > Pseudomonadota > Betaproteobacteria > Burkholderiales > Oxalobacteraceae > Herbaspirillum > Herbaspirillum sp. 1173. The sequence continues at coordinate 827,609 of NZ_JAVDSP010000002.1, forward strand.
GATGGTGCTCATGTTGATGATGCGGCTGGGCTTGCCGTGACGCGCGGCCAGGTCGGGACGGCTCAAGGCGGCCGTGTCCTTGGGGAAGCTGTCCGATACCGACAGCTGGATGCCCCCGGAAGCATGACGCCAAGCGCCGACCAACGCTGGCAGGCAAGCCACGTTGCGCGCGGCCATGCCGCCGCCGCGCACGCGCTGCAGGCCGTAGTTGGCGCGGATGAAGGCACCCTCGCCAGCCAGCGCCACTCGGGCATATTCGCGCGCCAGGTTCTGCACTTCCTCCGCACTGATGCCGCACACTTCAGCGGTACGGGCCGGCGTCCATTCAGCCACGCGCTCCTTGAGCTGCTCGAAGCCGAGCGTGTAGCGTGCGATGTAATCGTGGTCCAGCAAGTCTTCCGCGATCAGCACGTGCATCAGGCCCAGCGCCAGGGCCGCATCGGTCCCGGGCAAGAGCGCGATGTGCTGGTGGCACTTCTCGGCGGTCAGCGAGCGATACGGATCGATGGCGATCAGGCGCGCTCCGTTGCGCTTGGCCGCTTGCACGCGGGTCCAGAAATGCAGGTTGGAGGCAATCGGATTGCCGCCCCAGATGATGATGAGCTTGGCGTGATCGACCTGTTCCAGATCGGTACCGATGCGCGCACCAATGGTGTAGCGATAGCCTGCGCCACCGGCGGAGGCACAGATGGTGCGGTCCAGCTGCGACGCACCGAGACGATTGAAGAAACGGCCGGCCATCGATTCGCCCTGTACCTGACCCATGGTCCCGGCGTAGCTGTAGGGCAGGATGGCTTGCGGATCGCGCAAGGCGATCTGGCCCAGGCGCTGTGCGATGGTGGCGATGGCCTCGTCCCAGCTGATGCGCTCGAACTTGCCCTCGCCCTTCTTGCCCACGCGGCGCATGGGATGCAGCAGGCGGTCCTGGTGATAGGTGCGCTCGGCATAGCGCGAGACCTTGGTGCAGAGCACGCCGGCCGTCGGCGGGTGCTCCGGATCGCCGCGCACTTCCGTGGCGACGCCGTCCTTGACGGTCACCAGCAGGGCGCAGGTATCAGGGCAATCATGGGGACAGGCGGCACGGACGATGGTGGTGGTCATGGCAGAGAAGAAAGCGGGGAAAGAAAACAGGGAAGCCCTCGGCGCACGCGAGGCAGGCAGCTACTTTATCTTAAAATGGCGCGTCACGACTCTTCCGTAGTGCCGCCATGTCTCCTTCACCGCACTTCTGGCGTCCTCCCGCCTTGCCCTTCTTCGAAGGCCGTCGCGCTACCGGCAGCCTGTCCTGCTATGCGCCGCATACGCATGACAGTTTTTCCATCGGCGTCGTCGATGGCGGCCACAGCGTCTTTACGCTGGCCGATCGCAGCGAGCCCATTTTCCCTGGCGACGTGATCCTCGTGCGGGCAGGCGATGTGCACAGCTGCAATCCGGCGGACCTGCAGCGCTGGAGCTATCGCATGTTCCATCTGGACAGCAACTGGCTGGCCACCCTGCTGGCACAAACCCCGGCCACATGCGGGTTGCTCGCAGGCATGCCGTCGCAGGTGGTGCGCTCGCCCGAGGCACTGCAATGGCTGGACCGCATGACCCACGCACTGGAGACCGGCCATCCGGATCTGGAGAGCGAGGTAATACGTTGCCTGCAGCACGTGATGCGCGCGTGCGCCGATGCCTGCCCGCCCGCGCAGGCCAGCGATGCGCCTGATGACGACGGCCTGCAGCGTGCCCATGATTTCCTGCTGGCGCATTGCCGCGACCGCGTCTCGCTGGCGACCCTGGCGGAACTCGCCGGCACCAGCCGCTACCAGTTGATCCGCCAGTTCCGCCGCCGCTTCGGCCTGACCCCGCATGCCCTGCAGCTGGACATGAAGATCCGCCAGGCGCGCACCCTGCTGCAACAGGGCGCCAGCACCGTCCATGCCGCGCTCGATACCGGCTTCGCCGACCAGAGCCACTTCCATCGCGCCTTCAAGTCGCGGGTGGCGGCCACACCGCTGCAATATCGGCGGGCCTAGCTGCGGCTGGCCACCAGTGCGGCTGCAGCGAGCATCAACAGCAAGCCCGCGCCGCGCTCGATGAGCGGCAGTACGCGCGTGAGCGCCCGCATCACGCGCTGCTGCGCGATGAAATACACCAGCCCCGCATCCCAAGCCAGCACGGCCCCAAACATCCAGACGCCATAGAAGAGCTTGGTCGACGCGCCGGTCTGCGCCGACACGATGACGGTAAACAGGCCAAAGTAAAACACGCCATTCTTGGGATTGAGTGCGGCCGAAAGAAAACCTGTTCCCAGTGCGGCCCATGGCGCGACCCTGGCAGGCGAAACGCCCGCAGCGGGCAACACCGCCGGTTGCCGTCCGGCGCGCCAGAAGACCCATCCCAGCCAGGCCAGGTAGAGCGCCGCCAGCCACTGCATGGCCGCCAGCAGCAGTGGTGCGCGCTGCAGGAGGCTGAAGCCGCCGATGGCCAGCGCGATGTAGAGTCCGTTGGCCAGCGCAATCCCGAACGATGCTGCCAACCCATAGCCCCGCCCATGGCGCAGGCTGCCCCGCAGCAGCAAGAAGAAATCCGGACCGGGACTGGCCAGCGCCAGCAAATGCGCACCCGCCAGCAGGAAGAATTCGGAAGAAAGCATCATGTGTGTCGACGCCTGCCCGGCGCCCCCTGTTAAAAATGCGCATGCTAGGCAGGCCCGCGGCCGCTGTATTGAACGAAATTGCACAGGCGCTCCTGCGCCGCCAAGGCGCGGTAAGATAGGCACACTTGTTACCAACGCCATCGCACCAGACTTCCATGAAACTCATTGACCCCATCGTCCAGTTCCACGCCGACCTGCAGAAGATCCGCCGCGACATCCACGCCCATCCCGAGCTGTGTTACGAAGAAGTGCGCACCGCCGACGTGGTGGCGCAAAAGCTGACCGAGTGGGGGATTCCGGTCGTGCGCGGCCTGGGGGTGACGGGCGTGGTCGGCATCATCAAGAAGGGCGACAGCCCGCGTGCCATCGGCCTGCGCGCCGACATGGATGCGCTGCCCATGTCCGAAATCAATACCTTCGACCATGCCTCGCGTCATCCCGGCAAGATGCACGCCTGCGGCCATGACGGCCATACCGCCATGCTGCTGGGAGCGGCCCGTTACCTGGCGCAGCATGGCGACTTCGATGGCACCGTGTATGTCATCTTCCAGCCCGCAGAAGAAGGCGGCCGTGGCGCCGAGCGCATGATCCAGGATGGCCTGTTCGACAAGTACCCGATGGATGCCGTCTTCGGCATGCACAACTGGCCCGGCATCCCGGCCGGTCACTTCGGCGTGACGCCGGGTCCGCAGATGGCCTCCAGCAACGAGTTCCACGTCACCGTCAAGGGCAAGGGTTCGCACGCGGCGCAGCCGCACAAGGCCATCGACCCGGTCATGACGGCGGTCCACATTGCCCAGGCCTGGCAGAGCATCGTGGCGCGCAACGTCAATCCGAATGATCCGGCGGTGGTGTCGATCACCCAGATCCACACCGGCAGCGCCACCAACGTCATCCCCGACGAAGCCATGATGGTCGGCACCGTGCGCACCTTCAGCCTGCCGGTGCTGGACCTCATCGAGCGCCGCATGCAGGAGATCGCCGAGCATACCGCCGCAGCCTTCGATGCCACGGTCGAGTTCCGCTTCAACCGCAACTATCCGCCGCTCATCAACCATCCCGAGGAAACTGCCTTCGCCGTCGAAGTGCTGACCGAACAGTTCGGTGCCGACCATGTGGATGCCAAGACCGAACCGACCATGGGCGCGGAAGATTTCGCCTTCATGCTGCAGCACAAGCCGGGCTGCTACGTGTTCCTCGGCAATGGCGATGGCGGCCACCGCGACCAGGGCCATGGCCTGGGTCCGTGCAACCTGCACAACCCCAGCTACGATTTCAACGACGACCTGCTGCCCATCGGTGCCACTTACTGGGTGCGGCTGGCCGAGAAATTCCTGCAGGCGAAGTAAGCGCCGCAGCGGCGTGCAGGGCATTGGCGCGCGGGCGCATTTCAGGCATGATCGCCAAAGCCCGCCGCCCGGCGCACTCTGCAACGCGCTGCGAAGGCGCGGCAAGAACGTATAACGACAACAGGGAGAAACCTTGCACACGCTCGCCACCATCCTGGTCCTGCTGGTCGCCCTTGAACATGTCTGGATCCTGATCCTGGAAATGTTCCTGTGGACCAAGCCGCTGGGTCTGAAGACCTTCCGCCAGTCGCGCGAAGCCGCCGAAGCCACCCGCGTGCTGGCCGCCAACCAGGGTCTCTACAACGGTTTCCTCGCCGCCGGCCTGTTCTGGAGCTTGGCCACGGGCGACCATGCGGTGCAAATCTTCTTCGTGAGCTGCGTGCTGGTGGCCGGTATTTACGGTGGACTCACCGCCAAGCGCTCCATCCTCTACATCCAGGGTCTGCCCGCCCTGCTGGCGCTGCTGGCCCTGCTGGCCAGCTGATACGGCGAGCCAACCATGAAGCGCGCCCTGCTCCTGACCCTGCTGCTCCTGCTGGCGCGCCACGGGCTGGCGCAGGATCCTGAGCCCGAGTGGTGGAACTACCAGGCCCAGCGCGGCGATCGCCTCACGGTGGTCAAACTGGACATGGGCTTGCGGCGCAGCTTTCCGCTTTCCGGATTTCCGTACGTGGTGGTCACGCGGGTGAGCTATGCGCCGGGTACGCCCGATGGTTTGCCGGCGCTGGCCGAGCAGGACCGGTTGGAAGCCCTGTCCGATCAGATGGCTGCGGCCATCGGCAAGAAGACCCGCAGCATCTATGCCGGCACTGCGTTCAGCCAGGGCCAGCAGCAGTCCTGGTTCTACGTGACCGATCCCAATGGCCTCGAAGCGGTGGTGGCCGGCGTGCATGCCCAGCTCTGCCAGGGCTGCAAGACCAGCACCGCCATCCTGGCCGATCCCGCCTGGGCGCTGTACCGCGACCAATTGTTGCCGGACGGGGAAACCCGGCAGCGCTATGGCTTGCGCAGTTATTGAGGTCCGCGCCGCAGGGGCGGCGTAAAGTTTGGCACGACAGCTGCCGATAACAAGTTTCCTGGCAGCATCAGCATTGACACCGCGTCATCACAACCAGTCCGGCACGCCGCATGGCCTTGCCGGCGCAACAACAACATCGGACACGGTCCGAGGGGAAGCCGCATGAAACAGATCAAACTCATCCTCAAGGACGATATCTACGACTCGCTGGAGCGGGATTATCACAACTTCGTGCGGCTCTCGACCAAGATCGATTCGGGTTTCGTCAAACCTTCCTTCGACAGCTACCTGCTGGCCAAGCTCTCCGAGAACACCAACTTCCTCACCGAAGAGGCGGTGCAGCACCTGATGCTCTCGGGCCAGTATGCGTGGGCGCGCCGGGCGATGGACAAGGAATTCCCGGACGTGGTGCAGATCCTGATCGAACAGGCGGCCAATTACGGGTTCTGGATTGCGGTGCGCCACGACTGGGGCACCGAGGAACTGGTCAATGCCTCGCGCGCCTGGGCCGGCGCCATCATCAAGCAGGCCAAGGGCGATGAAACGCAGATCGACGTGCTGGCCTCGCAGATCAAGGCGTCCGCCACGAATATCGCGGTAGTGCAGGAACGCCTGAAGACACCGGCCTCGCAACTGGCCCATGCCATGGTGCAGGAATTGCGCGAGACCCATATCGCCATCGAACATGCCTCGGGCATGGTGGCGCGGGAAAAGCTGGGAGCCCTGCGCACCCTGCTGAAACTCGGGCGCGCCTATGGAAATGTCTCGGAGAAGGCCGAGCAGGACATGATGGACAAGCTCAAGCGCGAAAAGCCCTGGCTCTTCGAGACCGGCCCCAAGGGCTTCTGGGGCCACGTCGCCGCCTGGTGGCGCGGGGTCTGAGCCCGCGGCACGTCAATGCTCAGGGAGCCGGCACCGCCTGCGCATCGCGCATCAGGCGGATGTCGCCATACCAGGCTTCCATCTTCTGCACGGTGTTGTCGGTATCGGTGAGCACGCCCACGCCGATCAGGCGGCCGGGCTTTTCACCGAAGGCACGCTCGTAGTCTTCCGCGACGTTGCGCTGGTAATTGCGCCACTGCCCCACATGCTCCGCACCGCTTTCCACCACCAGCATCTGGATGCGGCCGGTGCGGCCGTTGGCGATCACCGTGCCGGCCGGCGCCTTGGGATCCCACACATACATCAGCGTGGCATAAGGCAGCTCATGCCCGGTCAGCAGCTTGGCCGTATCGAAGAGGATGGTATCCATCAGCGAGAGCTTGTCGTGGTCGCCATCGAAGGCCAGCACGATGCGCACCGGCGAATCATCGGTTTCCCGGTGGGTGAGATCGGCCGTGGGAATCAGGCCGGCGGCTTTCCAGCTCCAGGTCAGCCAGGGCTTCTTGTTGATGTCGATGTCGACCGGATGGCGCAAGCCGGATGAGGCGCGGTCGGCAAAGGCGTGCAGGACGCTGCGGCCATTGTCCTGTACCAGGCGGTATTCAGTAGGAATCTTCTTGCGGGTGAACACCAGCGGCTCCCAGCCGGTCGGCAAGCCTTCGGGCGGGTTGGCCGAGAACAGTGCCAGGGCCTGGTCCAGCTTGGCCTGTTTGGCTTGCCGGGCGGCCTCGTCCGGCGGCGCGGGCTTCTGCGCGGCGCAGCCGGCCAGCAGCAAGGCCCCCGTCACGCAGAGCGCGGCCAGCACGGCACGTGCGGCAGAGGCAGGAAGGGAAACAGGACCAAGAGCAGCAAGGCGCGTGCGCACACGCGGAAGACGCAAATTCATGAAGGCCAACCGGAGAAAGCGGATTCTGAGGGAAAGTCTGCGGCCACCCCGACCGCAGACGAACACTAACAGGAAAATCACGCCTGACGGCATCCGGAAAAACCCTAGCCTGTAAAAAAAACGTCAGGAACGCAACGCGGCGGTTGGCTCAATTTTGCTGCCGCAGGATCTGGATGAACATCTTGGCCAGCGACGACAAGGTACTGTTCTTGCGCGTGACGATGCCGTAATGCTCGATGCGGGTCTTGAGGTTCACCGGCAGGATCCCCAGCATCTGGCGCGCGGCAAAGAAATGCGCGATGTCCAGCGGCATCACCGCCACCATGTTCGATTGCGCCAGCAGGGTGATGGTGACGAAGGGGGAGGCGGTCTCGATGACGTTGCCCGGCACCTTCACGCCTTCCAGCTTGAACTCGTGCTCGATCCAGATGCGCATGGGCATGTTGCTCGAATAGAGAATCCACGAGGCATCGGCCAGCTCCTGCAGGCGTACCTTCTGCGCCGTGGCCAGCGGATGGTCGATGCCGCTGACGATGCACATGGGCTCGCCGCGCAGCATTTCGTAATGGTAGAGGTTGGGCTGCGAGCTGACCGAGGAACGGCCGATCATCAGGTCGATGCGGCCCTGGTCCAGCAGCAGCAGCTGGCGGGCACTGGTGTCTTCGCTGATCTCGATGGAGACGTCCGGCTGGATCTCGCGCAGGCGCGACAGCGCACGCGTGACGAAGGGCGCCGCCCCCATGATGGTGCCGATGGACAAGCGGCCGCCGCGGCCGCTGATCATGTTCTGCAATTCTTCGCGCAGGTTGGCGACATCGCTCTGGATCAGTCGCGCATAGCGGATCACGCAGCGGCCCAGCTCGGTGGCCTCGATGCCGCGCGGTGAGCGGTCGAACAGCGTCACGCCCAGGGCATCTTCCATTTCATGCAAGGCCTTGGTGGCGGCCGGCTGGGTCATGTGCATCACTTCGGCTGCCTTGTGCAGGGAGCCCTGCTCGTCGAGCGCCGTCAGCAGCGCGACCTGGCGAAAGCGCAGGCGGCTGACGATGGAACCGACCGAAGGCAGTGCATCGCCTGCCGCGCCCTCCTCGCCGAGTCGGTTATCACCCGATGAATTAAGCTCATTAGACATCCTTGGTTCAGCCTCTTATAGTCGTCCCGGAAAAAACACAATGCTAGCGCATCTGCCCCCTGCCCACGGCGATGCGTGAAAAAAGCTCAGGAGACGACGGGCAGATTGATCCACAGGTGGCTTCGCCTGGCGGCAGTTTCCTGCCGCGTGCGAATCGCAGCCCCTGTTCTGCACATCGCTCCCCTGGACCCTGACCGCCCCTGACCGGCGGCCATATGGATGACGACGGCAAAGGAGACCTGGTGAGGCTGATTCAATATCGCGATCTGCATGGCCAACGCCGCGTCGGCATCGTCAATGGCGCCAGCATCCAGGTGCTGGGCGAGGTCGACACCATGCGCGAACTCGGCTTGCTGGCCATCGAACGCCATACCGGGCTGGAACGCCTGGCCCAGTTGCTCAATACCGACCGCTCCGAAGACTATGCCGCGATCCTGGCCGAGGGCCGCATCCTGGCCCCGCTGGACCATCCCGACCCGGCCCACTGCCGCGTCTCCGGTGCCGGCACCACGCACCTGGGCAGCGCCACCACGCGCGACAAGATGCATCGCCGCATCGAAGGCGATGAGCTCGACAAGACCGATACGCAACTGATGATCGAATGGGGCATCGCCGGCGGCCGCCCCGCACCGGGCACCGTGGGCGTGCAGCCCGAATGGTTCTACAAGGGCGATGGCCATTGCATCGTCGCGCCCGGCCAGCCCTTGCCGCGTCCCGACTTTGCCCTCGATGGCGGCGAAGAACCGGAGATCGTCGGGCTCTACCTGATCGATGACGCAGGCTGTCCGCGCCGCCTCGGCTTTGCCATCGGCAACGAGTTTTCGGATCACGTGATGGAGCGCCGCAATTACCTGTATCAAGGCCACTCCAAGCTGCGCCACTGCGCTTTCGGTCCGGAGCTTCTGGTGGGCCTGCCCCCGGCGCACCTGGTCGGCATGACGCGCATCCGTCGCCGTGGCCGCGTGATCTGGGAACAGGAATTCCTGACCGGCCCGGACAACATGTGCCACTCCATCGAGAACCTCGAATACCACACCTTCAAGTACGCGCACCTGCTGCATGCGGGCGACGTGCATGCGCACTTCATGGGCGCGGCCAACCTGTCGTTCGCCTACAGCGTGCGCACCGAGGATGGTGACAGCATCGAGATCAGCATTCCCGATTTCGGCGCACCGCTGGTCAATGGCATCCAGCACGTGCAATCGAACTTGCGACCGGGTGGCGTCAGGCAGCTGTAGCCGCGCCGCCCGGACCCAGGCGCGCCGCAAGGCGCAGCAGTACCGGCAATCATGCCAAGGCCCCGACCTCAAGGTCACCCAACAAGAGGCCGCCCCCAGGAAAATCAAAAAGGAGACCACCCTCATGCTGCTGTATCCCCCTTTCCCTGACGCTGCACGGACGGAGCGTCGATGAATTACACCTTCGATTTCATGAGCGTGTTCGCCAACTGGGATCGCCTCTTGATGGGTGCCTGGCTGACGATACAGCTCTCGGCCCTGTCCATCGCACTGGGCTTCGTGGTCGGCACGCTCGGTGCGATTGCCGGCAAGAGCCGGCTGGCGCTGGTGCGCGGCCTGGTACAGGCGTATGTCGAGATCATCCGCAATACGCCGCTGCTGGTGCAGGTGTTCCTGGTGTTCTTCGGCCTGGCCAGCATCGGCTGGAAGCTCACCGCCGAGACCGCTGCCGTCATTGCGCTCACCGTCAACGTCGGCGCCTACACCACCGAGATCATGCGCGCCGGCATCAACTCCATTCATCCGGGCCAGATCGAGGCGGCCGAATGCCTGGGCATGTCGCGCTTTCACGTGTACTGGCACGTGGTGCTGCTGCCGGCGGTGGAGCGCGTCTATCCCTCGCTGACCAGCCAGTTCATCCTGCTGATGCTGGCCTCCAGCATCACCTCGCAGATCTCGGCCGAAGAGCTGACCGCCACCGCCAACCTGGTGCAGTCGGAAACCTTCCGCAGCTTCGAGGTGTATGCGGTCATCGCGGTGGCGTATCTCGCCCTGTCCTTCCTGTTCCGTGGCGCATTCTGGGCAATCAGCCAGATGGCCTTCGTGCGCAAGCGCAAGCTTGGCACCAACCTGTAAGGAGGCGCGATGAACGCATTCAGTTTCCTGCACGTGGAATACCTGCTGCAAGCCGCCGTCTGGACCGTGGTGCTGTCGCTGGTGGCCTTCGTCTTCGGCGGCGTGGCCGGCTTCGTGATCGCCTTGTGGCGGGTCTCGCCCAATGCCCTGCTGCGGGGCATCGCCAGTACCTACATCCAGGTGGTGCAGGGCATCCCGCTGCTGGTGATCCTGTTCGTGGCCTACTTCGGGCTCGCCATCGCCGGCTTCAAGCTCACCCCGCTGGTGGCGGCCGGGATTTCCTTTGCGATCTACTGCGCTGCCTTCCTCGGCGAGATCTGGCGCGGCTGCATCCAGGCGGTCCCCAAGACCCAGTGGGAAGCCTCGGAATGCCTGGGCTTCAACCGCTTCGAGCAGCTCACCAAGGTGATCCTGCCGCAGGCGGTCAAGATCGCCACGCCACCCACCGTGGGCTTCATGGTGCAGATCGTCAAGAACACCTCGCTGGCCTCGGTGATCGGCTTCGTCGATCTCTCGCGCGCCGGCCAGATCATCAACAACTCGACCTTCCAGCCGTTCACCGTGTTCGGCTGCGTCGCACTCATCTATTTTTGCCTGTGCTTCCCGCTGTCGGCGCTGTCCAAGCACTTTGAAAGGAAATTGAATGTCAGCCATCGTTAAGATCAATGATCTGCACAAGAGCTTCGGCAGCAACAAGGTATTGAACGGTGTTTCGCTGGATGTGCAGAAGGGCCAGATGGTGGCCATCATCGGCAAGAGCGGTTCGGGCAAGAGCACGCTGCTGCGCTGCCTGAACGGTCTGGAGAAAGTGGATGGCGGCAACATCCATGTATGCGGACATGATATTCATCATCCGGACAAGCTGAACCTGCGCGAATTGCGCAAGCAGGTCGGCATCGTCTTCCAGAGCTACAACCTGTTCCCGCATCTGACGGTGGAGCGCAACATCACGCTGGCGCTGACCACCATCAAGAAGATGTCCACCGAGGAAGCCAAGAAGATCGCCCACAAGGTCCTGCAGCTGGTGGGCCTGGAGAACAAGAAGGAAGCCTATCCCGAGCAGCTCTCGGGTGGCCAGGCGCAGCGCGTGGCGATCGCCCGCTCGCTGGCCATGGCGCCGGAACTGATGCTGTTCGACGAAGTGACCTCGGCGCTGGATCCGGAACTGACCGCCGAGGTTCTGAAGGTCATGGAAGACCTGGCCCGTGGCGGCATGACCATGGTGCTGGTCACGCACGAGATGGCCTTTGCCCGCAAGCTGGCCGATGTGCTGGTGTTCATGCACCAGGGCCAGGTGTGGGAGATCGGTCCGCCCGACGAACTCTTCAGCAATCCGAAGACCGCCGAGTTGCAGAAGTTCGTATCAAGCGATCTGTAAAAGATCGCATATCCATCTTGTATGGATTTTGTTGTCAGCAGCATCCCTACAATCACCCAGGAGACATCAATGAAAAAACTGTTCAACTTCACCAGGAAGGCCGCCGCCGTCGTGCTGGGCCTGGCTTGTTTTGCCCAGGCCGCACATGCCGACGCCCTGGCCGACATCAAGGCGCGCAAGAAGGTGCTGATCGCCATCGACCTCGGCGCGCCGCCTTTCGGCATGACCAACGCCAAGCTGGAGCCGCAGGGCTCGGATGTGGAAACCGCGCGCCTGCTGGCCAAGGACATGGGTGTGGAACTGGAGATCGTGCAGGTCACCGGCCCCAATCGCATTCCCTTCCTGATGACCGGCAAGGCCGACATGGTGATCTCGTCCTTCTCGATCACGCCGGAACGCCAGAAGGTGGTGGCCTTCACACAGCCCTACGGTGCCTCGCAGTTCGTGGTGGCCGCGCCCAAGGGCGAGAACATCAAGGGCCTCAATGATCTGGTCGGCAAGCGCGTGGCGGTGGTTCGCGGCAACATGCAGGATTCGCTGCTGACCCCGCTGGCCCCCAAGGGAACCAACATCGTGCGTTTCGATGACGATGCCACCGTGACCGCGGCCATCATCTCGGGCCAGGTCGATGCACTGTGCACGCCCAATTCGCTGGCCTCGGCCATTGCCAAGCAGAACCCGTCCAAGAACCTGGAAACCAAGTTCGCCATCAAGGACATTCCCTATGCCATCGGCCTGCGCAAGGGCGAGCCGGCACTGGAAAAGTGGCTCAACGAATGGATCACCGCCAACCTCAAGAATGGCAAGCTGCCCGGCATCTACCAGCAATGGGTAGGCAGCCCCATGCCTGACCTGGCGCAGTTCGCGCCCAAGTAAGACCGTCGTTTCCGGCATGCCGCGCCAGCCAGCGCGGCATGCGCCCGCCGCCCGAGCGGCCAGCCTGCAGCATCCACGTTCTCCGAGACCAACATGAAAGCCAACTCTCCCATCATCCGCCTGAACCCGGTCGATGATGTCGTCATCGCCCGCCAGCAGCTCATCTCCGGCACCGTGCTGCAGGACGAAGGCGGCCTCAAAGTCCAGGGCCTCATTCCCGCCGGCCACAAGATGGCGACCCGCGCCATCTCTGCGGGCGAGCCGGTCAAGCGCTACGGCCAGATCATCGGCACGGCCAGCCAGGACATCGCGCCCGGACAGCACGTGCACACGCACAACCTGGCCATGGCCGAGTTCTCGCGTGAACACCATTTCGGCGCGGACGTGAAGCCGGTCGATTTCGTCGCCGAACCGGCCACCTTCATGGGCATCGTGCGCCCCGATGGCCGCGTGGCCACGCGCAACTACATCGGCGTACTGACCTCGGTGAACTGCTCGGCCACCGCGGCACGCGCCATCGCCGATTACTTCCGCCGCGACATCCATCCCGAAGTGCTGGCCGACTATCCCAACATCGATGGCGTGGTGGCTCTGACCCACGGCCAGGGTTGCGCCACGGATTCGCAAGGCGAGCCGCTGCAGATCCTGCGCCGCACGCTGGCGGGTTATGCCACGCATCCCAACTTCGCTGCGGTGCTGGTAGTGGGCCTGGGCTGCGAGACCAACCAGATCTCGGGCCTGATGGAAAGCCACAACCTGAAGGAAGGCGAATACTTCCACACCTTCACCATCCAGGGCACCGGCGGCACCGCCAAGACCGTGGCGCTGGGGATCGAGAAGATCAAGAAGATGCTGCCCAAGGCCAATGACATCAAGCGCGAGCCGGTGTCGGCCAAGCACCTGACGCTGGGCCTGCAGTGCGGTGGTTCGGATGGCTATTCGGGCATCACGGCCAATCCGGCGCTGGGTGCGGCAGTGGACTTGCTGGTGCGGCATGGCGGCACGGCCATTCTTTCGGAGACGCCGGAAATCTATGGCGCCGAACACCTGCTCACCCGCCGAGCGGTCTCGCCGGAAGTCGGTGAAAAGCTGCTGGCCCGCATCGCCTGGTGGGAGGAGTATTGCGCCAAGAACGATGCCGAGATGAACAACAATCCCTCAGCGGGCAACAAGGCCGGTGGCTTGACCACCATCCTCGAGAAGTCGCTGGGCGCGGTCGCCAAGGGCGGCACCACCAATCTGGTGGATGTCTACAAGTATGCGGAGACGGTCACCGCACGCGGCTTCGTCTTCATGGATACGCCGGGCTACGACCCGATCTCGGCCACCGGCCAGGTCGCCGGAGGGGCCAACATGATCTGCTTCACCACGGGCCGCGGTTCGGCCTATGGCTGCGCACCGGCACCGTCGCTCAAGCTGGCCACCAACACTGCGCTGTGGCAACGCCAGGAAGAAGATATGGACATCAACTGCGGCGAGATTGCCGACAGCAATGTCACCCCGCAGGAGGTCGGTGAACGCTTCTTCCAGATGATCCTCGATACGGCATCGGGCAAGAAGACCAAGAGCGAGCTGCATGGCTACGGACAGGATGAATTCGTGCCCTGGCACATCGGTGTCTATACCTGATGCTGATGCAGATCATGAAGGCCCGGCTGCGGCCGGGCTAGTGTTATCCCGCAGTGAATCATGGTGATCCGTATTACGCCGGCCCGGGTCGCGTAATACGGACTGCCGGCCAAGCATCCTTGCCTTCGGGCATCCACGGGGACGAGGATGTTTCGCCCGCAGTGAGTCTTCCCCCTTGCAGAACACGACATCGTGGCGACGCCCGCTTCCCGAGTCATCCGGGTCCGCCTCCAACATAAGGAATCAAGAACATGGCACACACTTATTCGCTTCAGGCCCACCTGCCTGAAGACCACGCGCAGGCCACGCTGATCGGCCGCCTCTGGCAACCCGGCGTGGGCCCGGTGCTGGTGCGGATCGACGCCGACGGTGCGTATGACCTCACGCTCATCGCCGCCACCTCCAGCGAATTGCTGGAACTCGACAACCCGGCCGCCGCCGTACGCGCCGCCACCAACATGACCCGCCTCGCGACCTTGCAGGAGTTGCTCGACAATGCCGACGCCGCCCATCGTGATACCTCGCGCCCCTGGCTGCTGGCCCCCATCGATCTGCAGGCCGTCAAGGCCAGCGGCGTGACCTTCGTGGCCAGCATGCTGGAGCGCGTGATCGAGGAACAGGCGCGCGGTGACGCCGGCAAGGCGGAATCGGTGCGCAAGGCGATCACGGCGGTGATTGGCGACAATCTCTCCAGCGTGGTGCCGGGCTCGCCGGAAGCTGCGCGCCTGAAGGAAGTGCTGCTGGAGCAAGGCGTGTGGTCGCAATACCTGGAAGTGGGCATCGGCCCGGATGCGGAAATCTTCACCAAGGCACAGCCGATGTCGTCGGTGGGCCTGGGCGATGAAGTCGGTATTCACCCCAAGTCGGCCTGGAACAATCCCGAGCCGGAAATCGTGCTGGCCATCAACAGCCGTGGCAAGGTGGTCGGTGCGACCCTGGGCAATGATGTGAACCTGCGCGACTTCGAAGGCCGCAGCGCCCTGCTGCTGGGCAAGGCCAAGGACAACAATGCTTCCTGCGCAGTCGGGCCTTTCATTCGCCTGTTCGATGCAAACTTTTCAATTGACGATGTGCGTCGCGCCGAACTTACAATGCGGGTCGATGGTACGGAAGGCTTCACGCTCAAGGGCAGCAGCTCGATGTCCATGATCAGCCGCGATCCGCTGCAGCTGGTGGAGCATGCGATCGGTCCCAATCACCAGTATCCGGATGGACTGGTACTGTTCCTGGGGACCATGTTCGCACCGACCCAGGACCGTTTTGGTCCCGGCCAGGGCTTCACCCACCAGGTCGCCGACATCGTGACGATCTCCACCCCCAAGCTGGGTGCGCTGGTGAACACCGTGAACTTCAGCGACCAGACCGCACCGTGGACTTTCGGGCTCACCGCGCTGTACAAGAATCTCGCCAATCGCAAACTCGTTTAATCGCAAAGGAACAAGCATGTCCGCATCCACTGGCCGCCTCGCCGGCAAGACCGTTCTCATCACTGCTGCGGCCCAAGGTATTGGCCGCGCCTCCACTGAACTGTTTGCGCGTGAAGGCGCGCGCGTGATCGCTACCGATATCAGCAAGACGCATCTGGAGGAGCTCGCCTCCATCGCTGGTGTGGAGACACATCTGCTGGACGTCACCGACGACGACGCCATCAAGGCACTGGTGGCCAAGGTCGGCACCATCGATGTCCTCTTCAACTGCGCGGGCTACGTGGCAGCCGGCAACATTCTGGAGTGCGATGACAAGGCCTGGGATTTCTCCTTCAATCTCAATGCCAAGGCCATGTTCCACACCATCCGTGCGGTGCTGCCGGGCATGCTGGCCAAGAAGGCCGGCTCCATCGTCAACATCGCCTCGGCCGCATCGAGCGTGAAGGGCGTGGCCAATCGCTTTGCCTACGGAGCCTCCAAGGCGGCCGTAGTGGGGCTGACCAAGTCGGTGGCGGCGGACTTCGTGGCGCAGGGCATCCGTTGCAATGCGATCTGCCCGGGCACCATTGAATCGCCTTCGCTGAACCAGCGCATCAGCACGCAAGCCAAGGAGACCGGCAAGAGCGAAGACGAAGTCCGCGCCGCCTTCGTGGCACGCCAGCCCATGGGCCGCATCGGCAAGGCCGAGGAAGTGGCGGCACTGGCCTTGTACCTGGCATCGGACGAGTCGAACTTCACTACCGGATCGATCCACATGATTGATGGTGGGTGGTCCAACTAAGCAGGGGATGGGAGGATCGTTCGAGGGTCTCGCATCAGGACGATGCGGATGATACGAACGGTCCGCCAGATCAGGACGGCATGCTGCGCGCATGCCGTTTTTCTTTTGGCGCGCTGCGCGCTGATCCTCCTGCTGGTGTGAGGGATGTTGCGGATCAGGTTTATCAAACCAGATCCGCGCGGCATAATGAGCGCTTACTCATTCATGCTTACAGGCAAGCTCCATGTCCCAGGCATCTCCCGCATTGACTGCTGACACCTTCACCACCGTCTCTCCCGAACCGATGCTGCTGGGCGAATCGCCCCTGTGGCACGCGGAGGAAGCAGCACTCTACTGGATCGACATTCCCGGCAAAGCCGTCCACAAGCGTGTGCTGGCCACGCAGCAGCACCAGCGCTGGGACATGCCGGAAGAACCCGGCAGTATCGTCAAGCATGCCCAAGGCGGGCTGGTGGTGGCGTTGCGGTCGGGCATGTTCCATCTCAATACTGGCAATGGGGCGCTGACGGCGCTGCTGGAAGCGCCCTACGATATGGCACGCATCCGCTTCAATGACGGGCGCTGCGATGCCTCTGGCCGCTTCTGGTGCGGCACCATCTATGAGCCGCGTGATCGCGATGGCGGCACCTTGTATTGCTTCGAACGTAATGCCTTGCGTGATGCGCATCATGCCGTGGTCACTTCCAATGGCGTGGCGTTCAGCCCGGACCAGCGCCTGATGTATCACGCCAATACGCCGGCGCACCGCATCAACGTCCATGACTATGATCTGGCTACCGGCCAGACCAGCAATTGCCGCCTGCTGCGCCAGTTCGACAGCGACAAGACTGCGCCCGATTACGGCGGACGTCCGGATGGTGCCGCGGTCGATAGCGAAGGTGCGTACTGGTGTGCGATGTTCGAGGGAGGGCGGGTGTTGCGGCTGTCGCCACAGGGCGAGATCCTGCAGGAGATCCGCGTGCCGGCGCGCTGTCCGACGATGGTGGCATTTGGGGGCAAGGATCTGCGCACGCTCTTCATCACGACCGGACGCAATGGCCGCAGCGAGGCGGAGCTTGCCCAATATCCGCTGTCTGGACATGTGCTGGCCATTCGCGTGGAGGTGGCGGGAAGACTTGAGTACAGCTATCGCCCATGAGGCTGCGCGCCGTCTGTGGTAAGGACGCGGCACAATATTTCACGCGAGTATGCATTTGTGATGATTATGAGAGAATATCGCGTCCCCGCGGCTGCCCTTGCGCCGCGCCGAATACAAGCAAAGATCCTTCAAAACCATTTACGCGCTGAAAGAGAATCCATGACTAAATTGAAGAGCCTGGTCGCCAAGATCGCTTTTGCTGGCGTTGCCGCCATTGCCATCCAGTCGCCCAGCTACGCCATCGACGGCATGTCGCTGGAGTACGGTACTGGCAACAACACCCAGCTGGCCCGTATCGGTGCGCAGTTCAACTGGGGTCCGAACTGGAATTTCTGGCAGTCCAACGGCACCCACATCGGTGGTTACTGGGATCTGTCGCTGGCCAACTGGCGCATGAACCACTACAACAACACCAATGACAGCGGCAACCTGATCGACCTGGGCCTGACCCCGGTGCTGCGTTTCCAGCGCGACGACGGCAAGGGTTTCTACGGTGAAGCCGGTATCGGCGTGCACCTGTTCTCCAAGCTCTACCGCAACAACGACAAGGTGTTGTCGACCGCCTTCCAGTTCGGTGACCACATCGGTGCCGGCTATGTGTTCAGCAATGGCCTGGACCTGGGCATCCGCCTGCAACACTTCTCCAACGGTGGCATCAAGCAACCCAACGGCGGCGTGAACTTTGCCGTGGCACGTGTGGCTTACAAGTTCTGATGATCTGAGCTTGTACTGCTGAAAATGAAGAAGCCGGCTTTGCCGGCTTTTTTATCGTCTGTTGTTTTGAGAGAGGGTCGCGAGTGGCGAATGACTGCTGTTGCATATCAGGCGGGGACTGACCTGCTCCTGAATGTTAGATTTTTGCCTGTGCATAAATTAACTGCTACTGGGGTTATTGGCGCAGGCTGTGTATAAATCTAAGGTTTGGATTTCCTGGAGTGTGACCTGCGTCGATAATTTGTAGCCAGTCAGGCAGTGAGTCGGTTGTCGATCATATTCGATTCCAGCCAGGCTCGACGGACCGTAGCTGGAGGTT